>NZ_JBPULG010000002.1:0-879879 GCF_051550705.1 Sphingopyxis selenitireducens | reverse complement strand
ACTCGAAGAGATGCGCGCCGACCTCAATTCGAACCGTGGCGGACGGCCCAAGCTGACGATGCTGCCCTTCCTGATCGTCGCCATCTGCCGCACCATTCCCCAATTCCCGATGATCAACGCGCGCTATGACGACGAGGCCGGTATCGTGACGCGCCATGGCGCGGTGCACCTCGGCATGGCGACGCAGACCGACGCGGGGCTCATGGTCCCGGTGATCCGCGATGCGCAGGACATGAATGTCTGGCAACTCGCGAGCGAGATCGGGCGTCTCGCGGAAGCTGCGCGCACCGGCAAGGCAAAGGTAGACGAGCTGTCGGGCTCGACGCTGACGATAACCTCGCTCGGCCCGCTCGGCGGGATTGCGACGACGCCGGTGATCAACAGGCCCGAGGTCGCGATCATCGGTCCGAACAAGATCGTCGAACGTCCGGTCTTTGACGGCGACGAGATCCGCCGCGCCAAGCTGATGAACCTGTCGATCAGCTGCGACCACCGCGTCGTCGATGGCTGGGATGCCGCAAGCTATGTTCAGGCGCTCAAGAAGCTGGTCGAAACGCCGGTGCTGCTGTTCGCGGACTGATAACCCGTCGCCCCCGCGAAGGCGGGGGCCGCTGGCAACCTTGCGCTAGGCCGATGGCGGCCCCCGCCTTCGCGGGGGCGACGGCTGGTCTAAAGCCCCAGCCCAGCGAAACTCGTCTGGTCGAACTTCAGCTTGAAGGTCACATAGGCGCCCGAACGCGAATAACGCGCTTCCTCGAAATCGCGATCGTGGAAGCCCGCGAAATTATAGCCGAAACTGATGTTGGCGTTTTTCATCGGCGCCAGCGTCACGGTCGGTCCGCCCGCCCAGCTTACGGTATCGGCGTCGGTGCCGACGCGTGCGGTGCCCGAGGCGCCGACATCGATATGCTCGCTCAGATTGAAGCGGAGGTCGGCGCCGATCAGGTTCGACCAACCCTGCACATCATCGGCGCCGAAGCGGTCGAAATTATAGCGGGTGCCCCAAAAGAAGCCGATTTCCGCGCGCTCGTACCACATACCGTCCCCGCCGCGCTCGCCGAGCGGGGCCCAGTTCACCGACAGGCTGTTGAGCAGACGGCGGCTCGTCGCATCGCCGTCGATCGTCAGCGCGCCGCCGCCGATCGGGCCGGACTGACCCGCGATTGCGCCGCGCACCTTGTCTGAACGAAGCTCGCTTTTGTTGAGCCACGACACGCGCGACGCGGCGGGACGGTGCGCCCAGCTCATCTCTAACTGGATCACCTCGGTCGTCGGCACCGCGCCGCTGCCGCTCGCCCTGGCGTAGGTAAAAAGTGCCCCTAGAGCGCGGCCCTCGCCGAGCTGGCGGAGGCCGCCAAGCGTCAGGCCGGTACGATTGGCGAGTTCACCGTCGCGATATTCGGCGCGGCCCGTGAAGGTCCAGCGGTCCGCGCGATATGTGGCGCCGGTGCTGATCGCGAGGAAATCCTCGGTCAGAGTGCCATTGCCTCCGAGAAAACCGCCCGACGCCACCGGGTGATCGGGATTGAGCACATCCTTTGCGCGCACCCCGCCGATCGTACGATTGCCGTCGACAGAGATATCGATCGACCAGCGTGTCCCGAGCCGTAGCGACTGCGACAGGCCGTAAGCGGCGAAGCTGCGCGGGCCATATTCGCCGATCTCCTGCTGGTTCGCGGTCGCGAGCAGGCGCCCCCCAGCCCATGGTGAGAGGTCGAAGCCGAGCCGCGCGGTGCGTGCCTTGACCGTGTCGCCGTCGGCGATTTCATAGCTGCCAACCAGATTGATATCGCGGGTGATCGCATAGCGCGCGCCGAGGCGGTGGCGAGTCGGGAAATCGACGCTCGCATCCTTCCCGCCCAAGGCGAATTCGGTCTGTGCATCGAGTTCGAGGCGTTTGTTCATCAGGCGCTGGGTCGCACCAAGCTGAACGATGTTCGATGTGTTACGCATGCCGTCGCTCAGCCGGTCGTCGGCGTGAGTCAGTCCAGCGCGTGCGACACTGGTGCCATTGTCATATTCGACGAGCGCGCGCGCGGCGCGACGGCGTGCGCCGGTGTCGAGATAATCTTCCTGCCACGCGCTGCCGGTCAGCGAGAGCTTGCGCGTTGCGCGCAGCCGCGCATCGACGCCAAATTTGCGCGTGCCGTTTTCGCCGCTGTTGAGCTGGCCGGTGCCGAAGCCCGTTTCGCGTGTCCGGACATAGGCGAGGAAATCGGCGTTGCTGCTGTGATGCTCGGCCTCGATCAACCATGCCTTGGCGGAGCCGGCGGCGGCCGCCCCGCCATTCACCGCCTTGGCGTCGCTGACGGCGAGCTCGGCGCGAACCTCGGTATCAATGTCGGGACGATAGCGGGCATCGACGCCGCCGAGATTGGTTTTCGCGTTGCCGTCCTCATCATGGATGAACGTCGCACCGACGCGCACTCTTTCATCGGTCGATTGATAGCTGACGCGGCCGCCGGCGTTGAGCACACGCTGGCCGACGCCATCGACCTCATATTCGGCGACGATGAACTGCGGATCAAGGTTTGACGACCGGCTGAGCACGGGCTCGCGAAAACGGATCGTGCCTGACAGATAATCGATGTCGTAGTCGACATGGCGCGACAGGCTGACGCTGTCGATGATCCGTTCGCTGTGCAGGCGGTCGCGCGTTTCGATGACGATCCGTTCGCTGTTCGGCAAGATATCCTTCGCGCCGAGCTGATAGGGGCCGGTCAGGCCATTGCCCTGGATTTCGTCACGGCGGAAGCGATAGGGGGTGTCGGCGACGAACGCGGTCGCGGCGACATTGCGGCCGCGATACTCGGCCTTGCCGCCGTTCAGCGCGCGCTGGTAGCGGGCGAGCTGCGGTTCTGAAATGCCGGTCTCGATATCGCCGAACATCGCATAGAATTGCGGGCGTTCGAGGCGGAGATAGAGCTTGCGCACCGAGGCCGCGTCATAGCGGGTCTCGTTGCGGTCGGCATAGATGGTGTAATAGGCGCGCGGATCGATCACGCCGCTGAACCGCGCATCGTCCTTTTCCTTGTCGCTGTCATAGGCGAGCGTCATCAGCCATTTGCCGCGCACGCGGCCCTTGGCATAAAGCGCGAGGCGCGCATCGGCATTGAGGTCGTCCAGCGTTTCCGCCACCGGCTCCATCCGGTCGTCGAGCGTGTTGTAGCCCAGTGTCCCTGCCGCGAAGCCGACGACGGTCCACGGGCGATTGCCGGGATCGAGCCAGGTTTCGATCGTCTGTTTGCGCGTCACCTTGTCGTCGCGGAAGGTGAAATCCATCGCGAGCGTGCCCGAAGCGGTCGTCGGCTCCAGCTCGATAGTGGCGATGCCGTCGTCGCCATCGATCTTCCACACCGGTTGCGCGCGCTCGAGGCCGGCGAGCTGGCGTGCCTGCTGCGCGTCGGCTTCGACGGCGGGATAATAGGGTGCGGGTACGCTGAAATCGCCGGTCAGGCCATGACGCACGGGCTTGCCGTCGCGATCGGTCAGGCGCACCGCGATTACCGGGCGCGTCACGCCGTCGGCGATCAGAACCGATTTTTCGCGGACCAACTCTGCACGCATCGGGGTGATCGAATAATGGACCGGCCGTTCGAGCGTTTCGATCGTCGCGCCGTCCGCATCCTTTACGACCGCAACCAGGCTGTTCTCGCCTTCGCGAATTTCGATGCCGCGCCACAGGCTGACCGCCACGTTTCCGTCGGCCGATTTGCTGATGCCTTCGTAGGTCAGCGGATCGACCGGCTTGCCATTGATCGACAGCGCGACGGTCTGGCCCGGCGCGTGCTTGATCGCAGCGCGGACCGATTTGGCGCGCGGATTGTGGTCGAGATCGGGAAACAGCCACGCGATGCCCGGCGTCTGGCCCGCCAGCCAGTCGCGATTGGCGCCTGCAGCATCGGGGTCGGTGAGAATCACCGGCGCCTCGATCGTCGCCGTGGTCGGCGCGGCGCGCGGTGCGGCCGCGCGGGCACGGAAATCGGCGCGCTTCAAGGCGCCGCCGCGACCCTCGACGAAGCGCGAGATCGCGCTGCCGGCGCTTTGCGTTGAGCGCGCGCAATCGATCGCTTCGCGGTCGAGGGGCAAGGTCGACGGGTCGATCTGGACGACATGCAGGCCGGGGCGCACCCCCTCGAAGTGATAGCGGCCGTCGGGGTCGGTAACGGTGTAACTGCCGTCCTGCAGCATCACGCGCACGCCAGCGATGCCGTTTGCTTTGCCCGGATCGACGCCGCAGCCGCCGTCGGTGATCCGGCCGATGATCGTCATCCGGTCGCCGAGCTGGTCGCGTTTGATCGCGATCGTCGCCTCGGTGACATTGCTGGTCGAACCGCGATTGTCGGTGGCGGTGGCACTGTTGAGCGCGTTGCCGGGCTGCGCCGACACAAGGACTTCAGCGAGATAGGTGAGCAGGATCGAACGAGCCGGAGCGATGGCGGGCAGGGTAACCGCGAATTCGCGGCCGTTGGCGCGGGCATCGGCGGTGACGCGGACGCCATCGGCGCGCACGGTGTCGGCGCGCAGGCGCATTCCGGCGGGCAATATGTCGCGCACTGTCACGGACCCTGTGCTGCGGCGCGTGTCGCGGTTCGCGACTTCGATGCGATACTGGACCACGTCGCCGGGCACTGCGACCTGCGTCGAGGTCGTCTTGCGCAGGATCAGCGGCAGGCCGGGCTGGTCGACGGGGATGTCGACGCGGACGGGGGCCGGGCTGTCGAGGGTGAAGATATCGCCATAGCTTGCAGCGGTGATCGTGAAGGGAAGGCCGTCGTCGGGACGGCGCAGACCCGTCAGATCGGCTGGGCTCGACTTCGAGGGTGCGGTGAAGGGTGACGGCGGCTCGACGACGAGGCGATATGTGCCGGGAGCAACAAAGGGGAAGCGGTAATCGCCCGCCGGGAAATTATAGACGATGCCGCTTGAGTCGGTGACGCTCTGTCCGGTGATCATGCTGGCGGGATAGGATGAGATGCCGTCGTCGCCGAAGACCTGCGCGGGCTGGCCTGTTGCTGCATCGACGATCGTGACGCGGCTTCCCGCTACCGGAGCGCCGTCGCCGCTGTCGAAAACGATCCCGAACGGGTCGACGAGAAAGTCGATCTTGGCGAGCGCGACGAGGCTGGCGTTCGCCCGGTCGGCGACCTTCAGTGTCAAGGGCGCGCCGGGGGTGACCGACAGACGGCAGTCGCCCGCCACGACCGCAGGTGGAACGCCAATCGTGTTGATGATGCCGATGAACTCGCCGCTGTTCGCCGCGGTTTCGGTGAGCGTGATCTGCTCGCGGTCGCCGTTTTCGAGTTCGAGCGTGACGGGCAGGGCGTCGCGCTGCTGCGCATCGACATTGGCAGAGGCGAGTGTGACGCCGACGACCAGCATTTCCCCCGCGCGGAAGCTGCTGCTGCTTTGCAGCGATGCAGGGTTTGTCGCGAGGCCGGTGTAGGCGCCGCCAAGCTGGATCAAGCCGCCGCCGCGCGCGTTGCTGTTGCCGCACGGCGTCGGGGCAAGTGGCGCCGACTTGTCGCCGCCGCGGTCGACGATCCGATAGGTGGCGATCGTCGGCGCTTCGGACGGCCGTTCTTTCACCGTCACGTCGACGCGATTCGACAGCGTCTCCCCGCCATTGGCGCCCTGAATCCAGCGCGCCGCAGCGGTGTTGGAAATCACCTGCGCGTGCGCCGTGGTTGTCGCAGGCAGCATCGCTGCCGCAACCAGCGTGGTCGCGAGGGTCCGAAGTGTTCGGGTGATGCGCATGGCAAGCCCCGAAGGGGGCAGCGGTGGCGGCCTGTTCAGCCCGCGCCCTCTGCCCCCTTCGGTACGCCGATCAGTTGACGAGGGCCTGGAAGATCAGCGTGCGCGCAGCGCCCGCAGCGATTGTCGCGATCGTCCCCGACACGACGGGCGCGGCATAGCTGCCCCCAGTCGCACCGTCGGCGTTGCAGGTGCCGCCTGTGACGGTCCCGTTCAGCCGGATCGACCCCGCGACGAAGGCGAGTTGCCCCGGCACGCTGTCGTTGATTGCGACAGCGGTCGCATCGGCGCCTCCCGCGGCGTTCGCCACGGCAATGCAATATTCGACCGTGGCGCCCGGTATCAGTTTCGGGTTGGTTGTGCCGTTGAACGGGTCCGAAACGACGCGGCTCGATTTGGTGACGGTCAGGGTCGCCGTCTTGACCGTATAGTCGTCGGCATCGCTGTGCGAGGCGTCGCGGTTGGCGTCATTGACGCCGACGCCATCGGCAAAGACGGTATCCTTGCCCGCCGTGTTGGCGCCCGCGGTTTGCGTGACCGCCGCACCTTGCGTTCCCGCCGTGCCGCCTTCGAGCGCAGTGGCGCGAAGCTGGATGCCCGCGACCGCCCCGGTGGGAAGACCCGCAGGAATGTCGGCGACGACGAACAGCCGGATCGGCGTGTCGGTCGCGAGTTCGTCGATATAGGTGACGAGCGCGTCGCCCACGTCATAGCTGCCCACCGTCCCGGTCGCCGCGTCGCGATAAATGCGGATATTGGACGCATTGAACGTATCGGTGCCGCCGTGCGTGGCGGTCCCGCCCGTAATCTGCGACGCCGTGAGCAGGAAATCGAGGACCTCGTTCGAGCTGTTGGTCAACTGGAACGTGGTCACTGCGCTGGTTTGGCCCGGTGAGACCTCGGTGGTCGCGTTACCGACTTCTTCGACGAGCAGATTGACCTTGCGATCGACGACGAAGCTGTTCGAGGCGCTTTGCTGCCCCTGGGCGACGCCGCCGACCTGATAATCGACGGTTGCGGTATTGGTGATTGATGTGCCTGCGGTCGTCCCATTGGCGAATGCCGGGGTTGCGGCGATGCTTGCGCATGCCGCCATACCGAGGCCCATATAGTTCAGCTTACTGGTCATAGCTGAGCTCCTGGACATGGACTGGCTGCCTGATCCCCACCGCCGGCAGCCGTTAAGCGGCTTGTTTTAAAGAGTTATTTGACGACTCCCCGGAACATGAGCTTGCCGGACCCTCCAACGGGTATCGGCTTTTGAAATGCCCAGCGGACGTGCGTGACGTCGGCGGGTTGCGCGGCCCGGCGGGTGCCGTCGGCCATCGCAACGGTCAGGGCGGAAAGCAGTCCCCACTGCTTGCCGCCATCGACCGAGACGAGCGATTGCGTGTTCCCCGCATCGGCGAAGCGAACCGCCGACGGCATCGGATTGGTGATCACGAATTTGTCGGCGGGCTGGGCGCCGGCATTGCGATAGTCGAGCACGAAGACGAGGCGGTCGCCCGGCACGACGACTTTGGGTTCCTCGAGCAGGACGCGCTGCTTGCCGGCGGCGTCGGTCGAGACGCGTTCGACGAACACGCTGTTATTAAGCGCGACCTGATTGGCGGCGAGCGCCTGACCGGGCAGGAGCGCGGTCAAAAGCAGGACAAGGGTGGTACGCATGGACTTCTCCATCATTGGATTGTGGTGCGGAAGGTGACGGTGCGGGTCTGGCCGCCGGCGACGGTGCCGAGCGCGACATTGATCCGCGTGCCATTGTAATCGCCGGCGTCGGCGTCGGACGCGTCGGACAGCGCCCCGCCGCCGAGGGTGATCGATCCGGGGGCGTAGCGCGTGTTCGGCGGAATATTGTCGGTAATCGCGAGGCCGCTGACCGATCCGCTGCCCGCGACGGTTGCGACGATCGTATAGGTGATCGTCGCGCCCGGGACCGGATCGGTCGTGCCGAGGGCGTTGGTCACCGCCGCCGATTTGACGAGCGTGACCGTAGCGGCCGATACGATGAAAGCGCCATCGTCGTCGGCATCGGCGCCGGTCGAGCCGACCACCGCGTCGCCGCCGCCTTCGCCCTGACCGGCAAAGCTGTAACCCGGCGCGCCGGTGCCGGTCTTGGCCGCAGCAACAAGACTGACAATACCGCGATTGCCGTCGACGACTGTACCGGGCGTGGTTGCGACGACGAAAACCGTGATGGCGGTCTCCGGCTGGAGCAGCGGATCGCCGGTGCCGGGCGTATAGAGCGTATCGATATTGGCATCGAACGCGTTGTCGCCGTTGGCGTCGATATAGATTTGGGTGACGGCGGGATCATAATTGTCACCGCCGGCATTGGCGATCGTGTTCAGCGCGAAATTCTCGGGGCCATTACCGGTGTTGGTAACGCGGAAACTCAGCACCTGACCGGTCGAGCCGGGCGTCGTCGGAACATCGGTCGGATTGTTCGACGCGACGGTGACGTCGAGCAATTCGTCGACGAGCAGGTCGACGCGGTTTGAATCCACCGTTTGAGCGCCGCCCCCGGCATCGAAGGTCGCGGTTGCGGTGTTGCTGATCGTCGTGCCCGCACGGGTGGCGGGCGGCGGCGACGTCTGTGCCTGGGCCGGTGCCGGCAGCGCGAGCGCGGCGAGCAGGCCGATAAACGAACAAGAGGGAAGAAGCCGATGATGCTTCGCGCCCCCCACAGGCGCTTTCATCATGATGAGATACTCCGATAGCTGGTCCTTGAAGTCCGCAATCGGAGAAAAAGGGTAATTTCAGGTTAAGGACGTGAACGAAATTGCCGGGACTGCCCCAAAGAGGGACAGCGGCCCGTCGCCAATCGGCCGAAATCCATGTGCTGGTGCGGCGGATAAAGCTCGCGTAGGATGCACCAAATTGCGCAGGAGAAGCACGGGGTGGCCGAAGACAGGGCGGGGAAAGAAGCACGCACACCGCGCGTCAATCCGCTGCATCAGATCGAGATCGACGATTTTCGCCGCGACCGCCTGCTCGCCGCGCTTGCGCTGATCATGGGGGCGGCGCTTTGCCTCGGTTTGCCCTTTGCCTTGCAGGCGGGCGCCGAGTTTTTTCTGCCGCTAACCGCTGCGATTGTCATCGCCATCGCACTGGTGCCGCTGCTCGAATGGCTCGAGCGGCGCGGGGTGCCGTCGGGGCTCGCATCCTTCCTCTCGCTCACCACCTTCCTGATGCTGGTCAACGCCGCGCTGGCAATCATCGTCGTCCCGGCGACGGGCTGGTTCGCACGGCTTCCCGAATCGATCCCGCGGATTCAAAGCAACCTCGCGCCGCTGATCGATTTTTATTCGACGCTGCAGCGATTCGTCGATCGGTCGCTGACCTCAGTGGCAAGCGGGACCGAAGCGACGGCGCAGGCGGTGGCGGCGACGGCGCCGACGTCGGTCTTCGACTATTTCATCTCGGCGGCCCCCGCCGCGGCGATCCAGCTTTTCTTTGCGGTGCTGGTGATCTTTTTCTTCCTCGCTGGCTGGACCCGGCTGCGCAAGGGGACGATTCGCCGTCGCGGCAGCTTTGACGGCGCGATGCAGACAGCGCGGGTGATCCAGAATGTTGTCGATGCGACCGCCGACTATCTGGCGACGATCACGATGATCAACGCGATACTGGGACTCGCCGTCGCGCTGATGCTGTGGGCGCTGGGTATGCCATCCCCCTTCATGTGGGGCGGCATCGTGTCGCTGTGCAATTTCGTGCCCTATCTGGGCCCGATCGTCGCCGCGGTACTGCTGGGGCTGGGCGGGCTGATGACGTTCGATGCCGTCGGTATCGCGCTATTGCCTGCAATCATCTTCATCGGCGTCCATACGGTCGAGGCGAATTTGATCACGCCTTTGGTGCTGGGAAAGCGTCTGACGATCAATCCGTTGCTGATTCTCGTCTCGCTCAGTTTCTGGGGTTGGGTGTGGGGTGCCCCGGGGGCTTTGCTGGCCGTGCCGCTGCTGTTGATTTTGCAGACCGTTTTGCAGTCGACAGGGACTCCGGATTTGGGAGGCTTCCTGTTCGAACGGGGCACATTGACGGCCGTTGACGAGATGCGCGATCGTTTAAATCGCACGAAGTCCGAAAGCGACGGTTGACAGGTCGGGGCGGGGGCCATATTGGCGCGGCTCCCAAGCGCAAGCGGGTGTAGCTCAGTTGGTTAGAGCGCCGGCCTGTCACGCCGGAGGTCGCGGGTTCGAGCCCCGTCACTCGCGCCATTCCCTGCCGATTTCGGCCGGAATGCCGCAGCCTCTCTTTTCGAATATCAGATATCGCAAGTGCTTGGATGCGCCGTAGGGCGCGCGCTCTATGGCGGTGTCAGTACGGCCCTCATCACTAATTTATTCATTCGCGTCGAAGCTCTGTTCTTGCCGTAATAGGAGGACGCGCTTCGACACGCCAGGCAGTCCCCATTCCTAATCGCGCCAGGTGCCCAGTTCCATCCAGCGGAGCAGCGGCTTCAGGGGCATGATCCAGATCACCCCGGTCACCAGATAGAAAACACCCTGCAGCAGGACGTGCCATGTGCCGACCCACGGCGACAGGCTGACGATGATGACCGCCCACACCGTGATCAGCAGCAGGATCAGGGCCATGCCGGCAGGCTTACGCCACGTCGGCTGATGATGGGCGGGGTCGTTGCTCACAGACGGTCTCCACAGATGACAAATTCTTGTTCGGTCAGCACCGCGTCGAGCGCGATGTCCGTTGACTCGGACGGCACCGCGTCCACTTCCTGCACCGACCAGGCGATACCGATCCGCAGGGCGGCAGGGTGCGCGGCGAAATAGCGGTCATAATGACCGCCGCCCTGACCGATCCGTCCGCCATGGCGATCGAATCCGACCAGCGGGCAGAGAATCAGGCCAGGGCTGGTCGATTCTGCAGTGTCGGAGGGTTGGGGCGTGCCCCACGGCCCCTTCACCAACGCGTCGCCGCTTTGCCAGCGACGAAAGGTCATGGTGTCGATGCGGCCGGGGTGATGGGGCAGGGCGATTTTGCCTTCTTCGCCCCACGGCGCGAGCATCGGCAATATGTCGGGTTCGCCGCTGCATGCAGCGTAGGCGCCGATGCCGCCGTGCGCGTTCAATATATCGGCAAGTGGCGCCGGCGGCGCGCGGAACGCGATGAGTCGCGTCATCTCGTCGAGATTCGCAGCGAAATGGCGGCGGCGGAAACGCAGCCTCTCGCGCAATTTCTGCTTTTGCTGAATGAGGTCGGCGGACAGGTCGGGCATCGCCTTCTCCGGGCCTCCTCGGGATTGTTCAGAATGGGTTGGCGGGACCACCGAGGTCGTTTGCTGGAAGATCCTCTGACGCCAGTAACGTCAGGTGGGAACCATGTGCGTCGGACCAGGGTCCGGGCAGGGACAGCTCCCTAGGATGATGTATCGCCTCAGGGATTTTCGCAAAAGCTCGTGCCGGGCAGAACCCGCCGCCCCCTATGTAGGGGCGCGAACGCTCTCGCTCAAGGGGGAAGCTGGAGCGCGGCTGGTGCGCTCAGGGCAATTGCTCGGCTTTCGTGGCCAGCGCCTCGATCCGGTCGGCGATTTGCAGCAGTGCGCGCTCATGTGCTGGGCGAACTTGCGCGGGAGCGGCCGACGCCGATTGCCTGATGGATTCGAGTTCCTTGAGCGCCGCCTGTTCGCGCTCGATCGCCGCGCGCAGTTCGTCGCGTGCCGTGGCCTCGCGGCTCTCCGCGAGCGCGACCGCCGCGCGGAGCGAGTCGGACTGGGGTTCGGCCTTTGCGATCTTGCCCCTGGTCTCCTGCGCCTCGTCGGCGAGCATCAGTGCCGCGAACAGCAATTGGCGCACTTCGGTTCCGCCCTGAATGCCGCGCGCCTTCTCATCGACGACCGATGCGAGCTGGACCAGCTGCGATTCCTGTCCGTCGGCGCAATGGACGTCATAAGGGCGCCCGGCGATGGTCAGTTTGACATCAGCCACGATCGGCCTCCGCAATCAATCGATCGAGTTCGCCGATGACGGCGGTGACTTCGGCTTTCAGCGCCGACTGGTCGGCCTCCTGAGCCGCAGGGGGAGGTGCGGGGCGATTGGCCCGCTCGGTCAAAGCCCGTTCGATGCGGCTGAGCGCGCGCTCGATGCGGCCGATGGCCAGGCTGGATTCGTCGAGATCGAGTTCCATATGCATGGGTTAGCAGCGCAGCCGAGGGGGTGCAATTGCCCTGTCGGTCCAAAATACGTCGATTTTCTGCCGCCAGCGGTTGACTCCTGACCCCCGCGCCGCAAAGGGCTGTCCGCATCCGATCCGGACGCCCAGAGTCTATTTGGGCCCGGGCGCTTACCCATCCATTCCGGGGGAATAATGACACAGCCCGAACGTCAGCTCGCCAATGCCATCCGCGCACTTGCGATGGACGCCGTACAGGCCGCAAACAGCGGTCATCCGGGGATGCCCATGGGCATGGCCGACGTCGCGACGGTCCTTTATTCGGACTATCTGAAATATGATCCGGCCGATCCGCATTGGGCCGACCGCGACCGATTCGTCCTTTCGGCGGGCCATGGCTCGATGCTCGCTTATGCGACGCTCCACCTCGCGGGTTATGCGCGGCCGACGATCGAAGATATTCGCAATTTCCGCCAGCTGAGCAGCCCCTGCGCGGGGCATCCCGAGAATTTTGAGCTCGCAGGCGTCGAAACGACGACGGGGCCGCTGGGTCAGGGTCTCGCGACCTCGGTCGGCATGGCGATTGCCGAGCGTCACCTGAACGCGCTCTACGGCGACGATCTGGTTGATCACCGCACCTGGGTCATCGCCGGCGATGGCTGCCTTATGGAAGGCATCAACCATGAAGCCATCGGTCTGGCCGGGCATCTGGGCCTCGGCCGTCTGACCGTATTATGGGACGACAACAAGATCACCATCGACGGATCGGTCGACCTGTCGAGCAGCGAAGATGTCGCGGCGCGCTATGCGGCGACCGGCTGGCATGTCGAAAGCTGCGACGGGCATGATCCCGCAGACATTCGCCGCGCGATCGACGCCGCGCTCGCCGATCCGCGCCCGTCGCTGATTGCGTGCCGCACGATCATCGGTTTCGGCGCGCCGAACAAGCAGGGCACTTCGGCCACCCACGGTTCGCCACTGGGCGCCGACGAGATTGCGGCTGCACGCAACGAGCTGGGCTGGACGTCCGAACCCTTCGTCATTCCCGCCGATATTGCGGCGACTTGGGCCGGTTTCGGCGCACGCGGTCAGGCGCTTCATTCCGAATGGGGTGCTCGTCTCGCAAGCAACGAAAAGAAAACGGAATTTTCTGACCGGATCGCTAGCAAAATTGTTCCGGGCGATGCGTTCAAAGCCTATCTTGACGGTCTCGTCGCCGAGCCGCCGAAGGTAGCGACGCGCAAGGCATCGGAAAACACGCTGGGCGCACTGACCGCCGACATTCCGGCCCTGATCGGCGGAAGCGCCGACCTGACCGGTTCGAACAACACCAAGACTTCGTCGACCAAGCCGCTGACGAAAGACGATTATTCGGGTCGCTATATCTATTATGGTATCCGCGAGTTCGGCATGGCCGCTGCAATGAACGGCATGGCGCTGCACGGCGGCGTCGTTCCTTATGGCGGCACCTTCCTCGTCTTTGCCGATTATTGCCGCGGCGCGATCCGCCTGTCGGCGTTGCAGCAGCAGCGCGTCGTTTATGTGATGACGCACGACAGCATCGGGCTTGGCGAAGACGGTCCGACGCACCAGCCGATCGAGCATCTGCAATCGCTGCGCGCGATGCCGAACCTGCTCGTGATGCGCCCCGCCGACGCGGTCGAAACCGCCGAATGCTGGGCGCTCGCGCTGGCACAGGCCGACCGGCCTTCACTGCTCGCGCTGACGCGCCAGAATCTTCCGGCGTTGCGTCATGACGTCAGCGAAAATCTTTGCGCGAAAGGCGGTTATCGTCTGCGCGGAGCGACGGCCGACCGCAAGGTCGTCCTCGTCGCGACGGGCTCGGAAGTGTCACTGGCGCTCGATATCGCCGACAAGCTCGAAGCCGCCGGTCATGGCGCCGACGTCGTTTCGATGGTGTCGACCGAATTGTTCGACGAACAGACTGCCGCCTATCAGGCTGATGTTTTGCCCGCGGACGTGCTGACCGTTTCGATCGAGGCGGGGGCGACCTTTGGCTGGGAACGCTACACCGGCCGCGACGGCCTGCGTTTCGGCATCGACAGCTTCGGCGCTTCGGCACCGATCGACGATCTTTACGATCATTTCGGCCTGACAGTCGAAAAGATCACCCCCCGGATCCTGGCACGGCTCGGCGCATAAGCCGACCGATACTCTCTTCAGAAAGGATTTTTCGATATGGCAGTAAAAGTCGCAATCAACGGTTTCGGCCGAATCGGCCGCAACGTGGCGCGCGCCATTCTGGAGCGTGCCGACCATGATCTCGAACTGGTCTCGATCAACGATCTGGGCGATGCCAAGGCGAATGCCCGTCTGCTCCGCAATGACTCGGTTCATGGCGCTTTCAACGGCACTGTCGAAGTCGACGGCAACGACCTGATCATCAATGGCAAGCGCATTCAGGTGACTGCCGAGCGTGACCCCGCCAAATTGCCGCATGCCGCAAACGGCGTCGACATTGTGATGGAATGCACCGGCTTCTTCACCAACAAGGCCGGCGGTCAGAAGCATCTCGATGCCGGCGCGAAGCGCGTGCTGATCTCGGCACCTGCCAAGGAAGTCGATCTGACCGTCGTTTATGGCGTCAACGAAGACAAGATCACCGCCGATCACCTGGTCATCTCGAACGCGTCGTGCACCACCAACTGTCTCGCGCCCTTCGCCAAGGTGCTGCATGAGGCGATCGGTATCGAGCGCGGCCTGATGACCACGATCCACGCCTATACCAACGACCAGAAGATCCTCGACCAGATCCACGACGATCCGCGCCGTGCCCGCGCTGCCGCGATGTCGATGATCCCGACCTCGACCGGGGCGGCGGTTGCCGTTGGTCTGGTTCTGCCCGAACTCAAGGGCAAGCTCGACGGTTCGTCGATCCGCGTTCCGACCCCGAATGTCTCGGTCGTCGACCTGACCTTCACGCCGTCGCGCGACACCACGAAGGAAGAAGTCAACGCACTGCTCAAGGCCGCTGCCGAAGGTCCGCTCAAGGGCGTGCTGGGCTATACCGAAGAGCCGCTGGTTTCGATCGACTTCAACCATAATGCGGACAGCTCGACCATCGACGCGCTCGAAACGGCCGTAATCGACGGCAAGCTGGTGCGCGTGCTCAGCTGGTACGACAATGAATGGGGCTTCTCGAACCGCATGATCGACACTGCGGGCGTGATCGCCAAGTTCCTCTGAACCGGAAGGAAAAGCGATGACCGCGTTCAAGACCCTCGATGATATCGGCGACGTCACCGGCAAGCGCGTGCTTGTCCGTGTCGACCTGAATGTTCCGATGTTCGAAGGCGCGGTCAGCGACGCGACGCGGATCCAGGCCGCCGTGCCGACGATCCGCGAGCTGTCCGAAAAGGGTGCGATCGTCCTGCTGCTCGCCCATTTCGGGCGGCCGAAGGGCGCGAAGAACCCGACTCAATCGTTGAGCCTCGTCATGGGCGGGCTCGAGGATGTGCTTGGTCATTCGGTCATGTTCATCCCCGATTGCGTCGGCGAAGGCGCCAAGGCCGGGGTTGCTGTGCTCGCCGCGGGCGATGTTGCGGTGCTTGAAAACACGCGCTTCCATGTCGGCGAGGAAAAGAACGACCCGGCGTTCGCCGACGCGCTTGCCGAAATCGGCGATCTCTACGTCAATGACGCCTTCTCGGCCGCGCACCGCGCGCATGGCTCGACCGAGGGCGTTGCGCGCCGTTTGCCCGCTTATGCAGGCCGGGCAATGGAGGCCGAACTCAAGGCGCTCGACGCCGCGCTCGGCAATCCGGCGCATCCGGTGGCCGCGGTTGTCGGCGGCGCCAAGGTGTCGAGCAAGATCGACGTGCTGCGCAATCTTGTTGGCAAGGTCGATCATCTGATCATCGGTGGGGGCATGGCGAACACCTTCCTCGCCGCGCGCGGGGTCAATGTCGGCAAATCGCTTTGCGAGCATGATCTGGTCGATACCGCCAATGCGATCTTCGACGCGGCCGACAAGGCCGGATGCACGATCCATCTGCCGTATGACGTCGTGGTTGCGAAACAGTTCGCCGCAAATCCGCCGACGCGCACGGTCAACGTCCATGAAGTCGCGGCCGACGAAATGATCCTCGACGTCGGTCCGGCTGCTGTTGAAGCCCTTGCCGACGTGCTCAAAAACTGCCGGACTCTCGTCTGGAACGGGCCGCTCGGCGCGTTCGAGACGCCGCCGTTCGACGCGGCGACCGTCGCGCTGGCCCGGACCGCCGCAGCGCTGACCCGCGAGGGCAGTCTGGTTTCGGTCGCAGGTGGCGGCGATACCGTCGCGGCGCTCAATCATGCAGGCGCCGGACGGGATTTCACCTTTGTTTCAACGGCTGGCGGCGCTTTCCTCGAATGGATGGAAGGCAAGCCGCTGCCCGGGGTCGACGCCCTAAAAGCCTGAACCTTGCGCGCATTTGCATCCCGCTGGCGGGATGGCTATGCGGACCGCCACATACGTATGCAAATCATCGGAGATGTTATGACCACCGCCAATGCCGCAATGCTCGAACAGATTAAATCGGGTCAGGGCTTTATCGCCGCACTCGACCAGAGCGGGGGGTCAACGCCCAAGGCATTGAAGGGCTACGGTATCGAAGCGGATGCTTTTTCGAACGATGAGGAAATGTTCGGCCTGATCCATGCGATGCGCAGCCGCATCGTCACGTCGCCCTGCTTCAACGGGGACAAGGTGATCGGCGCGATCCTGTTCGAACGCACGATGGACGGTGAAGCGGGCGGCAAGCCCGTTCCGGCGCTGCTGTGGGAGCGCGGCGTGGTTCCGTTCCTGAAGGTCGACAAGGGTCTTGAAGACGAAGCCGATGGCGTCCAGCTGATGAAGGCGAACCCCGAACTCGACGCGCTATGCGAACGTGCGGTCGCCAAGGGCGTGTTCGGCACCAAGATGCGCAGCGTCGTCAATCTCGCCAATGCAGCCGGCATCAAGGCGATCGTCGCACAGCAGTTCGCCGAAGCGAAGCGCATCGCTGCGCACGGTCTGATGCCGATGATCGAGCCCGAAGTGAATATCAAGAGCACCGAGCGCGACGCGGCGGATCGCCTGCTGCTCGACGCAACGCTGGCCGCGCTTGACGCATGGGACGGCGCGCCGGTTATGCTGAAACTGTCGTTGCCGACCGAAGCCGGCCTGTTCCAGCCGCTGGTCGATCACCCCAAGGTTTTGCGCGTTGTCGCACTGTCGGGCGGTTTCGCGCGTCCCGAAGCCTGCGTCGAACTGGCCAAGAACCCGGGCATCATCGCCAGCTTCAGCCGCGCGCTGCTCGAAGACTTACGCCACCAGATGAGTGACGACGAGTTTGACGCTTCGCTCGGCGGTGCGATCGACGAGATCCACGCCGCATCGGTCGCCTGATGGCGGACGGCTGGCGCGCCGTTGACGATTATATCGCCGGGAAATTGCTCGGCGACGACGACGCGCTGGCCGCCGCACTGGCCCATAATCACGAACAGGGCCTGCCGCCGATCGATGTGTCGCCGGCGCAGGGAAAAATGCTTTACCTGCTGGCGCAAATTGCGGGCGCACGGCGCATCCTCGAAATCGGGACACTCGGCGGCTATTCGACGATCTGGCTGGCTCGCGCGCTGCCCGAGGGCGGCCAGATCGTAACGCTGGAACTCGAGCCGCATCACGCACACGTCGCGCGCGAAAATCTCGAACGCGCAGAGGTGTCGGCCAAGGTCGACATCCGCGTCGGCCCGGCGAGCGAAAGCCTTGCCGCTATGAAGGGCGAAACGCCTTTCGATTTCATCTTCATCGACGCCGACAAGCAGAATAATGCCCATTACGTCGCCGAGGCGATCCGTTTGGGCCGCCCCGGCACGACGATCATTGTCGACAATGTCGTGCGCGAAGGCGGAGTGCTGGAAACCAACAGCGAGGACGAGCGCATCGTTGGCACACGGGCGCTGTTCGATATGTTGGCGGCCAATCCGCGACTCGATGCGACCGCCGTACAGACCGTTGGCACCAAAAAGTGGGACGGTTTCGTCCTTGCACGGGTGAGCTAGCGCTGCTCATTTTCTGCGCCATCGCTGCGCCGCTAGCACTGACTGTCGCGGGCTAATATCCGCCGTCGAAACGGAAATCGAAGCGATAATCGGCAGGTTCGATGACCTTGCCCGATTTCGTCCGCTCCGGAGTGACGTGTTCGAGCAGGATGGATCCGTCGGCGAGCTGGGTGCGCTGACCAAGAGTGACCTCGAATGCCTGCTGCCGTCCGCCCGGGCGTATCCACAGCATTTTCACCCGGACCCGACCTGCCCAGACGCACATGACATTCGCCGGACAGCGGCTGTCTTCCAGAACTTCGACGGGCTGGACGATCGGGCCGTCGGCGAAGGCCTGCTGTCCGAGCGCCACATTCTTCGCGTCGGGAAGCGGTGTCTGCGGTTTCGTCGTGGCGCAGGCCGAGAGGGCCAGTGCGGCGGTGGCCAGCGAAAGGGCGAGGCGGGGAGCGTTCTGCATTTGCCCGTATCTGACGGCGTCGCTATGAACCCGCCATGACCATATCCGATTGCCAGCTTTATCTGATCTCGCCGCTCGACGTTGGCGGCGATTTTCCCGCCCGTCTGGAAGAGGCGCTGAGCGCCGCGCCGGTGGCGGCCTTTCAGTTTCGCGTCAAGGATATGGACCAGCACGAAGCCGCGCGACTCGCCGCGCCTTTGCAGGCGATCTGTGCCGACCACGACGTCGCCTTCATCGTCAACGACGACATGGCGCTTGCCAAACGACTCGGCGCCGACGGCCTGCATCTGGGGCAGGATGATGGCGACGTGAAGGAAGCGCGCCGGCTGCTTGGTCCCGAAGCGCAAATCGGCGTCACCTGCCACAACAGCCGCCACTTCGCGATGGAGGCGGGCGAAGCGGGCGCGGATTATGTCGCGTTCGGGGCCTTTTATCCGACCACGACCAAAGCGACCGAGCATCACGCCGATCCGGAAATCCTTGAATGGTGGCAGGGTATGTTCGAACTGCCCTGCGTTGCGATCGGCGGGATTACGCCTGAAAATGCACCTGTGCTGATCGAAGCGGGGGCCGATTTTCTGGCGGTCTCGGCGGCGGTGTGGGCTCATCCCCAAGGACCGGGCGCCGCGGTGCGTGCATTTGATGCGCTGCTGTCGCCTCAATCGGCGAGCTAGTTGCGGTTGGACGGTTTCTCTGTCCGATCTTCCGCGCCGGGCGGCGCGTCGTCCTTACGCCAGCCGAACAGGCCTGTGCACGGCGTCGGACGACGGGGCGCAGCTTTCGCCGTGTGGCGGGACGGGGGCGTCAATTCGGGAAGCTCGATGCTCATCATGGAATCTCTGATGCCATTGGTGAAGGCGAACATATTGGATCGATGCGTCAAAACAGCTTCGCTTCATCGCCTTTTGATTTGTGAAAAAAGCGGCGCGTCGCCGGACAGCCGACGGGGAAATATTGATGACTGACACCAGCACATCGGGCACCAAGATGCGCGAACTCACGCTGCGGGCAATCCTGCTCGGGGGCGTTCTGACGCTGATGTTCACTGCGGCGAACGTTTATCTGGGGCTGAAGGTCGGATTGACCTTCGCCACCTCGATCCCCGCCGCGGTGATCTCGATGGCGCTGCTCCGGCTGATGTCGGGTGGCACAATCCTTGAAAATAATATCGTCCAGACGATCGCCAGCGCCGCGGGAACGCTCGCGGCGATCATCTTCGTCCTGCCGGGGCTGGTGATGGTCGGTTATTGGCAAGGCTTCCCGATGGTCACGACCACAGCGATCACGATGCTCGGCGGCATATTGGGGGTGCTCTTCTCGGTGCCGTTGCGGCGGGCGCTGGTGGTCGATTCGGACCTGCCATATCCCGAGGGGCGCGCCGCTGCCGAAGTGCTGCAGGTCGGTGCAGGGAGCGCCGAGGGCGCGGCTGAAAATCGCGCCGGATTGTCGGCATTGCTGTGGAATTCGATTGTCGCCGCGGGCTTTACGCTGCTCACCCAGATGAAGCTTGCGGGCGCCGAAGTCGCGCGCTGGTTTGCGGTCGGCACCGGCGCGACGGGCGTCGCGGGCGGGCTTGCCTTCGCTCTGTTCGGCGTCGGTCATCTGGTCGGCCTGTCGGTCGGCATGGCGCAGCTTGTCGGCCTCATCACCGGCTGGTGGGTGCTGCTGCCGATCCTGACGCAGGGCGGGGTGGGCGATCCCGAAACGCTGGCGAACACGGTGTTCCGTGCCGATGTGCGCTTCTTTGGCGCGGGCGTCATCGCGATTGCGGCCATCTGGACCTTGATGAAGATCGCGGGACCGGTGCTGGGCGGCATCCGCTCGGCGATGGCGGCATCGCGCGCGCGGCAGGGCGGTCACGCGCTGGCGATCGAGGAACAGGATATGCCGATCGCATGGGTATTCGGCGGATCGGTAGCGCTGATGCTGCCGATCGGCTGGCTGCTCTGGTCGGTGCTTGCTGGCGGACCGCTTGCAGGGTCGTCGATGACTCTGATCGCGGGTGCGATCCTGTTCATCATCGTCGTCGGGCTGATGATCGCCTCGGTCACCGGCTATATGGCGGGCCTGATCGGCGCATCGAATTCGCCGGTATCGGGAATCGGCATTCTCGCGATCATCGCCTCTTCGCTCCTGCTTCTCGGCCTGCTCGGGCGTGCGGGGGGCGAGGAAGAGATTAACGCGATGGTCGCCTATGCCCTGATCGTCACGGGACTCGTGTTCGGCATCGCGACGATTTCCAACGACAATCTCCAGGATTTGAAGACTGGCCAGCTGGTCGGCGCGACGCCGTGGAAACAGCAGGTCGCGCTGATCATAGGCGTCATCTTCGGTTCGCTCGTCGTTCCGCCGGTCCTCAACGTACTCAACGAGACATTGGGTTTTGTCGGTGCACCGGGCGCCGGACCGAATGCACTTGCGGCGCCGCAGGCGGGGCTGATCTCGTCGCTGGCGCAAGGCGTACTCGGCGGCAATCTCAACTGGACGATGCTGGGATATGGTGCGCTTGCCGGTGTCGGTTTCATCATTGTCGACGAATTGCTCGGCCGCTCCGGCAAGCTGCGGCTTCCGCCGCTCGCCATCGGGATCGGCATTTATCTGCCGATGTCGGTGATCCTGCCGGTGATCATCGGCGCGGTTGGCGGCTGGTTTTATGACCGCTGGGCGTCGAAGCGGCCGAACGCCGGCTTCGCGCACCGCATGGGCGTGCTCACCGCGACCGGGATGATCGTCGGCGAAAGCCTGTTCGGCGTTCTTTATGCCGGGATCGTCGCGGGCAGCGGCAGCGATACTCCGCTCGCGGTCGTCGGCGACGGTTATGCGCCCTATGCGCCGTGGGTCGGATTGCTGTTGTTCGTCGGCCTCGTCTGGCACAGCTATCGCCGCACGCGCGCCATGGTCGTGGCGACGCCGTGATGCGGCATCTTGCCCTTCGGCGTCTGCGCGGTTAAAGGCGCGCACCTGATAGCTGTGCCCGGTGGGGCGCTGCTTTGCTCTTTCCATCCTTGAACTGTGAGTGTGCGCGATGAAAATCACCGGCGTTGAAATCCGTCCCGGCAATATTATCGAATTTGAAAAGGGGATCTGGAAGGTCACCAAGATCCAGCACACCCAGCCGGGCAAGG
Source organism: Sphingopyxis selenitireducens (assembly GCF_051550705.1). Taxonomy (NCBI): domain Bacteria; kingdom Pseudomonadati; phylum Pseudomonadota; class Alphaproteobacteria; order Sphingomonadales; family Sphingopyxidaceae; genus Sphingopyxis; species Sphingopyxis selenitireducens. The sequence continues at coordinate 858,366 of NZ_JBPULG010000002.1, read as the reverse complement.
GCGGAGCCTATATGCAGGTCGAAGCCAAGAACCTGATCGACGGGCGCAAGCTCAACAACCGTTTCCGCAGCGCCGATACGGTCGAAAAGATCCGTCTCGACACCAAGGATTTCCAGTTCCTTTACGCCGAGGGCGATGATCTGGTGTTCATGGACAAGGACACGTTCGAACAGATCAACATCTCGAAGGATGTTGTCGGCGAAGCGCATGAATTCCTGCAGGACGGCATGGACGTCGTGCTCGAGCTTTGGGAAGAACGCCCGATCTCGGTCGAACTGCCCGAAACGATCGAAGCGACGATCGTCGAGGCCGACGCCGTGGTGAAGGGGCAGACGGCCTCGTCGTCGTACAAGCCCGCGATCCTCGACAATGGCGTGCGCGTGATGGTCCCGCCGCACATCACCAGCGGCACTCGCATCGTCGTGCATGTCTATGACCGCGAATATGTCCGTCGCGCGGAATAATCCGTGACCGATGCGCCGGACATACGAAGGGCAACGCTGAGCGATCTTGAAAGCGTCGCGCCGCTTTTCGACCTGTACCGGCAATTTTACGGACGCCAGCCCGATCCGACGGGCAGTGCGGGCTTCATCGAGGCTCGCCTGACCCGGAACGATTCGGTCATCCTGCTCGCCAAGCGGAATGATCGGGCAGTTGGCTTTACCCAATTGTTCCCGAGCTTCACTTCAGTCGGCATGGCACCGATCTATGTTCTGAACGACCTCTATGTCGCGGCCGACGCACGCGGCAGCAGGGTCGGTAAGGGCCTGATCGACGCAGCGGCCGATTATGCACGGGGGCAGGGCGCTGTCAGGCTGACTCTGTCGACGCAGACAGGCAACATACGCGCGCAGCACGTCTATGAAGCTGGCGGCTGGCAGCGCGAAGCCGATTTCTATACATATAACCTCAAACTAGTGGATTGATCATGGCCATATCCGGCATCATCACCGTCATGGAACGCGCAGCGCGCAAGGCGGGCACCAAGCTCCGCCGTGACTTCGGCGAAATCGAGCATCTGCAGGTCTCGCAAAAGGGACCCGCCGATTTCGTGTCCAAGGCTGACCAGGCGGCCGAGCGCACGCTTTATGACGAACTCAGCTACGCGCGTCCCGGTTGGGGCTTCCTGATGGAAGAGGCCGGCGAGATCGAAGGTGATCCGGGTAAGCCGCGCTTCATCATCGATCCTCTCGACGGCACCTCGAACTTCCTTCACGCCATTCCGCATTTTGCAATCTCGATCGCGGTGCAGGAACCGAAGCCCGGTGGCGGCTGGGGCGATGTGACCGCAGCACTCGTGTATCAGCCCGTCACCGATGAAAGCTATTGGGCCGAGCGTGGCCGCGGCGCGTGGCTCCACGACCGTCGCCTTCGCGTCGCATCGCGCCGCCATCTCAACGAATGCCTGATATCGACCGGGATCCCGTACATGGGGCATGGCAATATGGGCCAGTGGAGTCGGATTTTCGGTGCCATTGCTCCAGAAGTCGCCGGTATTCGCCGTTTCGGTGCGGCCAGCCTCGACCTCGCATGGGTCGCGGCAGGCCGCTACGACGGTTTCTGGGAAAGCGATCTTCAGGTCTGGGATGTTGCTGCAGGCATGCTGCTTGTGCGTGAGGCCGGTGGCTTCGTCAGCGATTATCGTGGCGGCGACCGCGCGATCGAGCGCAGCGAATATATTGCCGGCAGTGCCGCGGTGCATAGCAAGTTGCAGAAATTGGTGGCGGGCGCGCTGCGCAACGCCTGACGGCGGGCCCCTCCCTCGACGAGGGAGGGGCGTCCGTTCTTACTCGTCTTCTTTTCCGAAGACATATTCGCGATAGCTGTCCATCAGCGAAGCCCAGGTGTTGAGCGTTTCGCCGACATTCTCACGCGGGATTCCCGCGAAGTCGAGATCGACGTCCATTTCGAGAACCGGATCACCCGCATCGTCGCGATAGGCGCGCGCGAAGCGCTTGTCCTTGTTCCACGAGTTCAGCTTTTCGATCGTGACGTCCTTCGCGTCGCTGAATCCCATATAATATTGCAGCGTCTTGCAGTCCTTATTGTCCTCGCAGTTCATGAACAGGACGAGGAATTTCAGGCCGTTGCGGTTGCTTTCGATATAGGGATCGTCGCCCGCCTTGGAGATCAGGGTCGCGGGCCAGCCCTGCGACTCGACGATCTCCTTGATTTTTGCCGGGTTCTTGGCGTTGACCAGTTCGGCCTGCGCCGGCGTTGCCGCAAAAATGGCGGCCGCACCCAGTGCGAAAGCAGCGCGAGAAATATATGATTTCATGGAAACTCCTCAATTCGAAGCGGCGCCAGCAATGCGCAGCGAACCGACCCACTTTGGCCCGCGTATCACAGGCTTGGGGCCTGTCACCAGCTTTTGGCCATCGGAGGCCGAAATTTCCTGCCCGATATGCTTGCGAGGCGCGGCTCGCTGGCCTAAAGCGCCCGCAACAAGGGTGCCGAGACACCCCAATTATGAACAACTGAACTGCGAGCCCCCCATGGTCGATCTGACGCAATATCTGCCGATCCTGATCTTTCTTGCGATCGCGCTCGGTCTGTCCGCTGCCTTCGTCTTCTTGCCGATGGGCGTTGCGAGGCTGACCGGCGCGCACCAGCCTGATCCCGCGAAGCTGACCGAATATGAATGCGGCTTCCCGGCCTTCGAGGACGCGCGCAGCCAATTCGACGTCCGCTTCTATCTTGTCGCCATCCTCTTCATCATCTTCGATCTTGAAGCGGCCTATCTGTTCCCGTGGGCGGTCAGCCTCGAGAATATCGGCTGGGCCGGTTGGGCCACGATGATGATTTTCCTCGCCGAGCTTTCGATCGGCCTTGTCTATGCCTGGAAGAAAGGGGCTTTGGATTGGGAATGAGCAATTCGAGCATCTTGATGCCCGGCCAGATGCCGGTGGCCCCGGGGACCAACCCCGGTTTCATGCCCGTGGCGCCGGGGACGAACCCCGACGCTGGCTTTTTCGACGACCTCAACAGCGAAGTCGGCGACAAGGGCTTTCTCGTCACTTCGACCGAGGATCTGTTCAACTGGGCGCGCACCGGCTCGTTGTGGTGGATGACCTTTGGCCTTGCCTGCTGCGCGGTCGAGATGATCCACGTCAACATGCCGCGCTATGACATGGAGCGTTTCGGCGCTGCACCGCGCGCATCGCCGCGCCAGTCGGACGTGATGATCGTCGCCGGCACGCTGTGCAACAAGATGGCTCCGGCGCTGCGCCGCGTGTACGACCAGATGTCGAACCCGAAATATGTCATCTCGATGGGCAGCTGCGCCAATGGCGGTGGTTATTATCACTATAGCTACAGCGTCGTCCGTGGCTGCGACCGTATCGTGCCTGTCGACATTTATGTCCCCGGATGCCCGCCGACCGCAGAGGCGCTGCTCTATGGCGTGATGCAGTTGCAGCGGAAGATTCGCCGCACCGGGACGATCGAACGCTGATGGCCCATAATGCTCCCCTCGTCGCACCCCGTTCGGGGCTTGGCGACGCGATCAAGGCTGCGCTTGGCGCGGACCTGCTCGTCCATGTTTTTGCTGCCGATGAAGACAGCATCACCGTCGACCGCGAAGCGGTCGCAGGTGTGATGGTCGCGCTGCGCGACAAGCTGGAATATCAGCAGCTGATGGAAATCGCCGGAGTCGATTATCCCGACCGCGCCGAGCGATTCGAAGTCGTCTATCACCTGCTCAGCGTCACCAAAAACCATCGGCTGCGCGTCCGCGTCTGCACCGACGAGGCGACTCCGGTGCCGAGTATCGTTCCGGTCTGGCCCGTCGCGGGCTGGCTCGAGCGCGAAGTGTTCGACATGTATGGCGTGCTGTTCGCGGGCAATCCCGATTTGCGCCGCATCCTGACCGACTATGGTTTTCAGGGGCATCCGCAGCGCAAGGACTTCCCGCTGACCGGCTATACCGAGCTGCGTTACAGCGAAGAAGACAAGCGCGTCGTTTACGAACCCGTCCGTCTCGCGCAGGATTTCCGCAACTTCGACTTCATGTCGCCGTGGGAAGGTGCGGACTATGTGCTGCCCGGCGACGAAAAGGCTGGCGGAACGGGCGAAGCGCCGGGGAAGGGGGCTCCGACCCCGATGACTGCCGCGCAGGTCAAGGCGTCCGACGATAAGGCGAAGGCTCCGCCGCCGCCGACACCCAAGGCCACTGAAAGCACCGCGCAAACGGGTGCGGGCGCGAAGGCCAACAAGGCCGCGGCCAAGCCCAGCGACGATGGCGCGAAGGCGAAAGCCGCTGCCAAGCCACGCGCGCCGCGCAAGCCCAAGGGAGATAAGGCATGACCGACGCTCCGAACGTCAAACATTATGGCGGCGACATGTTCGAAGGCTATCCGGTCGATACCGCAGATACCGCGGGCGATCAGGCCGTCACCAACTACACGATCAACTTCGGTCCGCAGCATCCGGCGGCGCACGGTGTGCTGCGTCTGGTGCTGGAACTCGATGGCGAAATCATCGAGCGCGTCGATCCGCACGTCGGGCTGCTCCATCGCGGCACCGAGAAACTGATCGAGTATAAGACCTATCTTCAGGCTTTGCCCTATTTCGACCGGCTCGACTATTGCTCGCCGCTCGGCATGGAGCATAGCTATGTGCTCGCGATCGAGAAATTGCTCGACCTCGAAGTTCCGGAGCGCGGCCAGTATCTGCGCGTGCTGTTCGCCGAGCTGACGCGCATCTGCAACCACATGCTCAACATCGGGTCGCACGTCATGGACGTCGGCGCGATGACCCCGAACCTGTGGGTGTTCGAGCTGCGCGAGGATTGCCTGAACTTCTTCGAGCGCGCTTCGGGTGCGCGCATGCACAGCGCATATTTCCGTCCGGGCGGCGTCCATCAGGATGTTCCCGAGAAACTGCTCTATGACATCGGCGAATGGGTCGACAAGCGCCTGCCGAAGCTGTTTGGCGACGCGATGAGCCTGGTCATCGACAACCGCATCTTCAAACAGCGCAACGTCGATATTGCGACGGTGAGCAAGGAAGATGCGCTGGCGTGGGGCTTCTCCGGCCCGCTGATCCGCGGATCGGGCATCGCATGGGATTTGCGCAAGTCGCAGCCCTATGACGCCTATGCCAAGATGGAATTCGACATTCCCGTCGGCACCCGCGGCGATTGCTATGATCGCTTCATGGTCCGTGTCGAGGAAGTCTATCAGTCGGCGCGCATCATCCGGCAGTGCATCAACGAAATGCCGACCGGCCCCGTCGCCAGCCTCGACCGCAAGGTCGTCCCGCCGAAGCGCGGCGAGATGAAGCAGTCGATGGAATCGCTGATCCATCACTTCAAGCTGTACACCGAGGGCTTCCACGTCCCTGCGGGCGAAGTCTATGTCGCGACCGAAAGCCCGAAGGGCGAATTCGGCGTCTATCTGGTCAGCGACGGCACCAACAAGCCGTATCGTTGCAAGATCCGTCCGACCGCCTTCAGTCACCTGCAGGCGATGGAAATGATGTCGAAGGGCCATATGCTCGCGGATACGACCGCGATCATCGGCGCGATCGACGTTGTGTTCGGGGAGTGCGACCGGTGATGCTGCGTGAGCTTGCAATTTTTGCTCTCGCGCTGGCGGGATTCGGGGCTGCCGTTGCGGCCTATCTCGCCGCCTTTCATGGCGAAGCGCCGATAAAGGAAATCGTCTCTACGGCCGTTGCGGCGACGCTCGGCCTGTATGTCGGACGATATATTGAACGAGGTCTGGTCCGTGGCTGACGCACCCCAAATTCCCGATGAAGCCGAAACCCGCGCCCGCTGGGGCGCCTTTGCATGGACGGCGGAAAATGCCGAAAAGGCAAAGACGATCATCGCGCGCTATCCTGCGGGGCGTCAGCGTTCGGCGGTGATGCCGCTGCTCGACCTCGCACAGCGTCAGGTCGGTGCAGAAACGCAGACGCAGGGCTGGTTGCCCGTGCCGGTGATCGAATATGTCGCGGCCGAACTCGATATGCCGTTCATGCGCGCCTATGAGGTCGTGACCTTTTACACGATGTACAATCTCGTGCCGGTCGGCCGCTATCATGTGCAGGTGTGCGGCACGACGCCGTGCCTGCTGCGCGGGTCGGACGATGTCATGGCGGCGTGCAAGAATCGCGGCATGACCAAGGGCAAGACCACGCCCGACGGCCTGTTCACGTTGACCGAGGTCGAATGCATGGGCACCTGCACCAACGCGCCGATGGTCCAGATCAACGACGATAATTTCGAAGATCTCGATTATGACAGCATGACGCGCATTCTCGAAGCGCTGGCGGCGGGCGAGCAGCCCAAGACCGGTACGCAGAATCCGAAGCGCCTGACGAGCGATCCCGAGGGCGGCCCGACGTCGCTGAAGGATATGGTGTCGGCCAACCACGACTATCGGAAGGAGTGGTAAGCGATGCTCGCCGATAAGGACCGCATCTTCACCAACCTCTATGGCTATCAGCCGTGGAACCTGAAGTCCGCGCAGGCGCGTGGCGATTGGGACAATACCAAGGCGCTGATCCAGCGCGGCCAGGACGCGATCATCGAAGAGATCAAGGCGTCGGGTCTGCGCGGCCGCGGCGGTGCGGGTTTCCCGACCGGCCTGAAATGGTCGTTCATGCCGAAAGAGCCGCGCGCCGATCGCCCGAGCTTCCTCGTCATCAACGCCGACGAATCCGAGCCGGGTTCGTGCAAGGACCGCGAAATCATCCGTCACGATCCGCATAAGCTGATCGAAGGCGCGTTGATCGCGGGCTTCGCGATGCGCGCGCGCGCCGCATACATCTATATTCGCGGCGAGTTTATCCGCGAGGCGGAGACGCTGTTTGCTGCGGTGCAGGAGGCCTATGACGCCGGCCTGCTCGGCAAGAATGCCGCCAAGTCGGGCTATGACTTCGACGTCTTCGTCCATCGCGGCGCCGGCGCATACATCTGCGGCGAAGAAACCGCGATGATCGAAAGCCTCGAAGGCAAAAAGGGCCAGCCGCGCCTGAAGCCGCCGTTCCCGGCGGGTGCGGGCCTTTATGGCTGCCCGACGACGGTCAACAATGTCGAAAGCATCGCGGTCGTCCCGACGATCCTGCGGCGCGGCGCGACGTGGTTCTCCAGCTTCGGGCGTGAGAATAACAAGGGCACCAAGCTCTTCCAGATCAGCGGCCATGTGAACACGCCGTGCGTCGTCGAGGAAGAGATGAGCATCACTTTCCGCGAGCTGATCGACAAGCATTGCGGCGGCATTCGCGGCGGCTGGGACAATCTCCTCGCCGTCATCCCCGGCGGTTCGTCGGTTCCGCTGGTTCCGGCGGCCGAAATCATGGACTGCCCGATGGATTTCGACGGCCTCAAAGCCGTCGGATCGGGGCTCGGCACCGCTGCCGCGATCGTCATGGACAAGTCGACCGACGTCGTTCAGGCGATCAGCCGCATCAGCTATTTCTACAAGCATGAAAGCTGCGGTCAGTGCACCCCGTGCCGCGAAGGCACCGGCTGGATGTGGCGCGTGATGGAGCGACTCCGCACCGGCGACGCCGACGTCAGCGAGATCGACACTTTGTTTGACGTGACGAAGCAGGTCGAAGGCCACACCATCTGCGCGCTCGGCGATGCCGCCGCGTGGCCGATCCAGGGCCTGATCAAGCATTTCCGTCCCGAGATCGAACGCCGCATTCGCGAGAATGGTGGCGCTCTGGAGGCAGCCGAATAATGCCTAAAGTTACCGTAGATGGCGTAGAACTGGACGTTCCGCAGGGCGCGACCGTCCTGCAGGCGTGCGAGCTGGCGGGGAAGGAAATTCCGCGTTTCTGCTATCATGAACGCCTGAGCATCGCCGGCAATTGCCGCATGTGCCTTGTTGAAGTGTCGCCGGGACCGCCGAAGCCGCAGGCATCGTGCGCGCTGCCGACCGCCGAGGGGCAGGTGATCAAGACCGACAGCCCGATGGTGAAGAAGGCCCGCGAAGGGGTGATGGAGTTTCTGCTCATCAACCACCCGCTCGACTGCCCGATCTGCGATCAGGGCGGCGAATGCGATTTGCAGGACCAGTCGGTCGCTTATGGTCGCGGCGCGACGCGCTATGACGAGAATAAGCGCGCGGTCACCGAAAAATATATGGGCCCCATCGTCAAGACGGTGATGACCCGCTGCATCCAGTGCACGCGCTGCGTCCGCTTTGCGGAGGAAGTCGCGGGCGTTGAGGATATCGGCGCGATCGGTCGCGGCGAGAATATGCAGATCACGTCGTATCTTGAACGCGCCGTCGCGAGCGAGCTTAGCGGCAATGTGATCGACCTCTGCCCCGTCGGCGCGCTGACCTCGAAGCCCTATGCGTTCGAAGCGCGGCCGTGGGAGCTCACCAAGACGCTCGGCATCGACATGATGGACGCCGTCGGCACCAATGTCCGTATCGATGCGCGCGGCCGTCAGGTCCTGCGCGTGCTGCCGCGGGTCAACGACGATGTGAACGAGGAATGGGCGAGCGACAAGACGCGCCACCATGTCGACGGCCTGATCCGTCGCCGCCTCGACAAGCCCTATGTGCGCCGCGAAGGCCAGCTGGTCGAAGCCAGCTGGGCCGAAGCGTTCGACGCCATCAAGGCCGCGAACGCCGGTTCGTCGGTCGCCGCGATTGCGGGCGACATGGCCGATTGCGAGACGATGTTCGCCGCCAAGGCGCTGGTGAATGCACTCGGCGGAAATCTGCTCGAAGGGCGTCAGACCGGGCTCGACTATGATGTCACCAGCCTGTCGGCGGTCAATTTCAACACGACGATCGCCGAGGCTGAAAATGCCGATGTGATCCTGCTCGTCGGTACGAACCTGCGCTGGGAAGCGCCGCTCATCAACACGCGCGTCCGCAAGGCGGCGTGGAAGAAGGGCGCGAAGGTTTACGGGATCGGCGCTGAAACCGACCTGACTTACAAGGTCGAATGGCTGGGCAATGATGCCTCGCTGGTTGCCAAGCTGCCCAAGGCGGCTCTTGATGCGCTCAAGGGTGCCGAGCGGCCGATGCTGGTGTTCGGCGGCGGCGCCTTGTCGGTCCCCGGCGTCCACGGCGCGGCGCTCGACCTTGCGAAGTCGGTCGGCGCGATCAAGGACGGCTGGAACGGCTTCAACGTCGTCCATTTCTCGGCCGCGCGCATGGGTGCGCTGATGCTGGGCTATGGTTTGCCGGGCGGGATCAAGGATGTGGTTGCGGCGAAGCCGAAGCTCGCCTTCTTCCTCGGCGCCGACGAGGTGGATTTCACCAACTTCGCCGACACGCTGAAGGTCTATGTCGGCCATCATGGCGACAAGGGCGCGCATGCCGCCGACGTCATCCTGCCGGCCGCGGCGTGGACCGAAAAGGACTTCACGACGGTCAATACCGAAGGCCGCATCCAGCGCAGCGACAAGGCGGTGTTCGCACCGGGTGACGCGCGCGAGGATTGGAGCATTTTCCGTGCGCTTGCCGATACGCTGGGCGTGTCGGTCGGCTTCGACAGCTTCGATGCGTGCCGCGCGGCGATGATCGCTGCGGTGCCGGCTTTGGGCGTCGAAGGCCTCGCCGATTACGGCTGGGCGCCGCCGAAGCTGCCTGCCAAGCCTGAAGCGCGCGAAATTCCGTCGCCGATCAAGGATTTCTATCTCACCAACGCCATTTGCCGCGCGTCGCCGACGATGCAGCGCTGCTCGGAGGAAATCCTCCATGGCGCCGACTATGCGGAGGCCGCGGAATGACCCCGGTACATGCGATCGCCAGCCTGTTGCTGGCCGGAATGGGCTATTCGGTCTGGCGCGGCTTCAATCCGCGCAAATCGGACAAGCCCGGCCCGCACAATAACTGGCGCAACCAGGACGGGGCAGGGAAATGACCGAATTTTTCCAGAGCCTTGGCATGTCCTATGAATGGGCGTGGGGCGTCGCGACGGTCGCCGGCATATTGCTGATCGCGCTGCCGCTGATGCTCAGCGTGGCGATGATCATTTATGCCGACCGCAAGATCTGGGCGGCGATCGCGCTCCGCCGTGGTCCCAACGTCGTCGGCCCCTTCGGCCTGCTTCAGTCGTTCGCGGATGGTCTGAAGGTCTTTCTTCAGGAAACGATCGTCCCGTCCGGCGCGAACCGGGGCCTGTTCCTGATCGCGCCGATCATCACCTTCACCGTCGCGCTGCTCGCATGGGCAGTGATCCCGTTCAATTCGGGCGCGGTGCTGGCCGATATCAACGTTGGATTGCTCTACATTCTCGCGATCTCGTCGCTGGGCGTTTATGGCGTGATCCTGTCGGGCTGGGCGTCGAACTCCAAATATCCCTTCTTCTCGGCGATGCGCGCCTCGGCGCAGATGATCAGCTATGAAGTCTCGATCGGGTTCATCCTGGTCGGCGTCGTGCTTTTCGCCGACAGCTTCAACATGAACGAGATCGTCAAAGCGCAGCAGGGGCACGGGCTGGGCGTCGTCAACGCCTTTGGCTTCAACCTGCTGCTCTTCCCGCTCGCGGTGATGTTCCTGATCTCGTCGCTCGCCGAAACCGCGCGCGCGCCGTTCGATCTGACCGAGGCGGAAAGCGAACTCGTCGCGGGTTATCAGACCGAATATTCGTCGATGGCCTTCGCGCTCTTCTGGCTCGGCGAATATGCCAACGTCCTGTTGATGTGCACGCTCAACGCGGTGCTGTTCTGGGGCGGCTGGCTGCCCCCGATCGACTGGGCGCCGCTCTATGCCGTTCCGGGCGTCATCTGGCTGTTCGCGAAGATCCTGTTCTTCTTCTTCGTCTTCAGCTGGGTCAAGGCGACCGTCCCGCGCTACCGTTATGACCAGCTGATGCGGCTGGGCTGGAAAGTCTTCCTGCCGATTTCGCTGATCTGGATCTTCCTGATCTCCGGCTATCTGATGCTGACGAGGTATTCATGAGTACCATTGCCCACCTCATCAAAAGCTTCACCTTGTGGGAGTTTGTGAAGGCGCACGCCCTCACGCTGAAATATTTCTTCAAGCCCAAGGCGACGATCAACTATCCGTTCGAGAAGAACCCGCTGTCGCCGCGTTTCCGCGGCGAGCATGCGCTGCGTCGCTATCCGAACGGCGAGGAACGCTGCATCGCGTGCAAGCTGTGCGAAGCGGTGTGCCCGGCGCAGGCGATCACGATCGAGGCCGAGCCGCGCGACGATGGTTCGCGCCGCACGACGCGTTACGACATCGACATGACCAAGTGCATCTATTGCGGCTTTTGCCAGGAAGCATGCCCGGTCGATGCCGTGGTCGAGGGGCCGAACTTCGAATTCGCGACCGAAACCCGCGAAGAACTGCTTTATGACAAGGCCAAACTGCTCGCCAATGGCGACAAATGGGAACGCGCGATCGCGGCAAATCTTGCCGCTGACGCGCCCTACCGCTAGGGGGCGGCGCATATGATTCAGCTAGCTGCCTTTTACCTCTTCGCGACGCTTGTAATCGCGTCGGGTGCGATGGTGATTTTCGCCCGTAACCCCGTCCACAGCGTCATGTGGCTGATCCTCGCCTTCTTCAACGCGGCGGGGCTGATGCTCCTCGCGGGGGCCGAATTTATCGCGATGCTGCTTGTCATCGTCTATGTCGGTGCGGTCGCGGTTCTCTTCCTGTTCGTCGTGATGATGCTCAACATCGATTTCGCCGAATTGCGTGCGGGTTTCGTGCGCTATCTGCCGCTCGGTGCACTTGTCGCGATCATTCTCGTTGCCGAATTGATCTTTGCGCTGGGCGCATGGAGCGCCGGCGGGATCGACCTCGCGTCGCGTGCCGCACCGGTGGTGACCGACAAGAGCAATATCGAACAGGTCGGTGAGCTTCTTTATACGCGCTATATCTTCCTGTTCGAGGCGGCGGGCATCGTCCTCCTCGTCGCGATGATCGGCGCGATCGTGCTGACGCATCGCCAACGCGGCGGCGCGCGCATTCAGAATATCTCGGCACAGAATCGCCGCCGTCCGGAGGATGCGACGCGTCTCGTCGATCCAGGCGTCGGGCAGGGGATGGAATTGTGATTTCGGTCGGCCATTATCTCGCCGTTTCGGCGGTGCTGTTCACGCTCGGCGTGCTCGGCATCTTCATCAACCGCAAGAATATCATCGTCATCCTGATGGCGATCGAACTCATCCTGCTGGCGGTGAACATCAACCTTGTCGCATTCAGCGCCGCGCTCGGCGATCTCGTCGGGCAGGTTTTCTCGATGTTCGTGCTGACGGTGGCCGCTGGTGAAGCGGCGATCGGGCTCGCCATCATCGTCATTTACTTCCGCGGCCGCGGCACAATTGCCGTCGACGATGCCAACCGGATGAAGGGATAAGCCGGTGATTCAGGCGATCGTTTTCCTGCCGCTGCTGGCGGCCCTCGTCGCAGGCCTCGGCCAGCGCGTTATCGGCAATACCGCGTCGAAAATCGTCACGACGGGCGCGCTGTTCACCAGCTGCGCTTTGAGCTGGCCGATCTTCCTGTCGTTCGTCGGCGGAACCGGCCAGGCCGAAGTCGTGACCGTACTGCATTGGGTGTCGTCGGGTGCGCTTCAGTTCAACTGGGAACTGCGCGTCGATACGCTGACCGCGGTGATGCTGGTCGTCATCACGACCGTTTCGGCGCTCGTCCATCTGTATAGCTGGGGCTATATGGACGAAGACCCGGACCAGCCGCGCTTCTTCGCCTATCTCTCGCTCTTCACCTTCGCGATGCTGATGCTCGTGACCGCGAACAATCTGGTCCAGATGTTCTTCGGCTGGGAAGGCGTCGGTCTCGCGTCCTATCTGCTCATCGGCTTCTGGTATAAAAAGCCCAGCGCCAATGCCGCCGCGATCAAGGCGTTCGTCGTCAACCGCGTCGGCGATCTGGGTTTCATGCTTGGCATCTTCGGCACCTTCCTCGTCTTCGGCACCGTCTCGATCCCCGAGATTCTGGCGGCTGCTCCGGGCATGGCGGGATCGACGATCACTTTCCTGGGCATGCGTCTCGACACGATGACGATCCTCTGCCTGCTGCTGTTCATCGGCGCGATGGGCAAGTCGGCGCAGCTTGGTCTGCACACCTGGCTTCCCGACGCGATGGAAGGCCCGACCCCGGTGTCGGCGCTGATCCATGCCGCGACGATGGTCACCGCGGGCGTGTTCATGGTCTGCCGCCTGTCGCCGATGTTCGAAACCGCACCGATCGCGCTTGGCGTCGTTACCTTTGTTGGTGCGGCGACCTGCCTGTTCGCGGCGACGGTCGGCACGACGCAGTGGGACATCAAGCGCGTCATCGCCTATTCGACCTGCTCGCAGCTTGGTTACATGTTCTTCGCTGCGGGCGTGGGCGCCTATGGCGCGGCGATGTTCCACCTGTTCACGCACGCCTTCTTCAAGGCGCTGCTGTTCCTTGGTGCGGGTTCGGTGATCCATTCGATGCACCACGAACAGGACATGCGTTATTATGGCGGCCTGCGTAAGCATATCCCGCTCACCTATTGGGCGATGATGGCGGGCACGCTGGCGATCACCGGTGTCGGTATTGCTGGGGTCGCAGGCTTTGCCGGCTTCCATTCGAAGGACGGCATCCTCGAAGCAGCCTTCGCTGCGGGTGGCGGCGGTCAGGTTGCCTTCTGGGTCGGCATTTTCGCCGCGCTGCTCACGAGCTTCTATTCGTGGCGCCTGATCTTCCTGACCTTCTATGGCAAGCCGCGCTGGGAACAGAGCGAGCATATCCAGCACGCGGTTCACGACGATCATGGCCATGACGGCGACCATGCGCACGCGCATGCGGCACACGACGACCACGCCCATCATGGCGATGCACATGGCGACGGCACGGCGGGCTACCACCCGCACGAAAGCCCGATTTCGATGCTCATCCCGTTGGGCGTCTTGTCGATCGGTGCGATCTTTGCCGGTTTTGTCTTCGCGCACCCGTTCATCTATCCCGAGGAAGGCATGGCTTTCTGGAAGGGCAGCATGCTGGCGTTCGACGAACATCTGATGCACGCCGCGCACGAAGTGCCGACGTGGGTCAAATGGACGCCGTTCACGGTGATGGCGATCGGCCTGTTCCTTGCGTGGAACAGCTATATCCGGAACACCACGCTGCCGGCGCGGTTCGTGGCGCAGTTCAAGCTGCTGCACCAGTTCCTCTACAACAAATGGTATTTCGACGAGCTGTACAATATTCTCTTCATCAAGCCGGCGTTCGCGATCGGCCGCTTCTTCTGGAAGCGCGGCGATGAACAGACGATCGACCGCTTTGGTCCTGACGGCGCCGCGGCGCTCGTCCAGGGGGGAACACGGCTCGCGGTACGACTGCAATCGGGTTATGTTTATGGATATGCGTTCGTGATGCTGCTGGGTCTTGTCGGCCTTGCCAGCTGGGCCATGGTGAATTTCCTGTGAGCGGCTTTCCCATCCTTTCGCTGATGCTGGCCGTCCCCGCGATCGCTTCCATCGCCTGTCTGTTCGTCGGCGACAAAATGGCGCGCTGGGTTGCGCTGGGCGCAACGCTGGTGACCTTTGTCCTCGGCTGTGTGCTGTGGGCCAATTTCGACATTGGCGGCGCACAGTGGCAGTTCCAGGAACTGCACGAGGGCATCTTCGGCCGCTTCGACTATGCGCTCGGCATCGACGGCATGGCCTTGATGCTGATCATGCTCAGCGTCTTCCTGATGCCGCTCTGCATTCTGGCGAGCTGGGAATCGATCAAGAGCCGCGTTGGCCTCTACATGTCGATGTTCCTCGTCATGGAAGTGGTCATGATCGGCGTCTTCATGGCGCAGGACCTGCTGCTCTTTTACATCTTCTTCGAAGCTGGCCTGATCCCGATGTATTTCATCATCGGCATCTGGGGCGGCGCGAACCGCAAATATGCGGCGTTCAAATTCTTCCTCTACACGCTGCTCGGCTCGGTGCTGATGTTGATCGCGATGATCGCGATGATCGCGGAGGCGGGAACGACGTCTATCCCGGTCCTGCTGAACTACGACTTCCCGGTTCAGATGCAGACATGGCTGTGGCTTGCCTTCTTCGCCAGCCTTGCGGTCAAGATGCCGATGTGGCCCGTCCACACCTGGCTTCCCGACGCGCACGTTCAGGCGCCGACCGCAGGCTCGATGATCCTGGCGGGCGTGCTGCTGAAGCTCGGCGCTTACGGCTTCATCCGCTTCATGATGCCAATGTTCCCCGATGCGTCGGGGCAGCTGATGTGGGTCGTCTTCGGCCTGTCGATGATCGCAGTGGTCTACACCAGCCTCGTCGCGCTGGTGCAGAGCGACATGAAGAAGCTGATTGCCTATTCGTCGGTCGCGCATATGGCGATCGTCACCGCGGGTCTGTTCGCCTTTAACCAGCAGGGTATCGAAGGCGCGCTGATCATCATGCTCAGCCATGGTGTCGTGTCGGCCGCGCTCTTCTTCTGCGTTGGCGTGATCTATGACCGGCTGCACACGCGCGAGATCGACCGTTACGGCGGGCTCGCGGTGAACATGCCGGCCTATGCGATCTTCTTCATGCTGTTCACCATGGCGTCGATCGGTCTTCCGGGCACCAGCGGTTTCGTTGGCGAATTCCTGAGCCTTGCGGGCATTTACGAAGCCTCCAGCTGGGTCGCCTTCGTCTGCACCACCGGGATTATCCTCGGGGCCGCCTATATGCTCTATCTCTACCGCCGGATTGTGTTCGGCGAACTCACCAAGGACGATGTGAAGGCGATGCCCGATCTCAACCCCCGCGAATGGGCGATCCTGGCACCGCTGGCCGCAGTGGCGCTGTGGATGGGTGTCTATCCCGAAAGCTTCCTCGCGCCGATGCGCGGTGATGTGACCACCGTCGTCGCGCGCCTGGCGCCCGCGAAGCCCGCAGGTGACGCGCATCTGGCCGCTGGCAAGCCCAAGGCAGCCGAGGCCCACCACGGCGAAGCGCATCATGCGGGAGGCGTCCAATGACCGCCGATCTCATGCTCATCTGGCCCGAACTGATCCTGACGATCGGCGGGCTCATCACGCTGATGCTCGGCACCTTCATGGGTGACCGTCAGGTCGGGGTTTACCAGCTCAGCGCCTTGCTGACGCTGGCCGCCGCTGCGGCTGCCGTGGTTGCACTGTTCGGGGTCGAAGCTTCGGTCTTTTCGGGAACGCTGTCGGTGGACAGCTTCGGCGGTTTCGCCAAGCTGCTGATCTATGCTGCCAGCTTCGTCTCGATCCTGATCGCACCGCGCTTTTTCGCTGGCGGGATGCGCGCCGAATATCCGGCGCTGATCCTGTTCGCGACGCTCGGCATGGGGATCATGGCATCGTCGCGCGACCTGATGACGCTCTATGTCGGGCTCGAACTCAACAGCCTTGCCGCCTATGTCCTCGCCAGCTTCATGCGCAACGACGACCGGTCGAGCGAAGCGGGCCTGAAATATTTCATCCTCGGCGCGCTGGCATCGGGCATGCTGCTTTACGGCATTTCGCTGCTCTATGGTTTCTCGGGCACCACCGATTTCACCGGTATCGCAAAGGCGATGGGCGGCGAACTCAACATCGGGCTGATCTTCGGCATCGTCTTCGTACTCGCGGGTCTTGGCTTCAAGATCAGCGCCGTGCCGTTCCATATGTGGACGCCGGACGTCTATGAAGGTGCACCGACCCCGGTGACCACCTTCTTTGCCAGCGCCCCGAAAGTCGCGGCGATGGCGATGATGACGCGGGTCGTGATCGAGGCGATGGGCCCGGCGGTTGGCGCGTGGCAGCAGATCGTGATCTTCCTCGCGCTCGCTTCGATCATCCTCGGTGCAGTCGGCGCGATCGGACAGAAGAACATCAAGCGCCTGCTTGCTTATTCGTCGATCAACAACGTCGGCTTCATGCTCGTCGGCCTCGCTGCCGGAACGCAGCAGGGTGTCGAGGCGGTGCTGACCTATTTGCTCGTCTATGTCGTGACGACGCTGGGCGCTTTCCTTGTCGTGCTTCAACTGCGCGACACGGCGGGCAATCAGATCGAAAGCATTCCGGCACTGGCAGGGCTGTCGCAGCGCCGCCCGGGAATTGCTGCCGCGATGACGGTGTTCCTGTTCAGCCTTGCCGGCATCCCGCCGCTGTTCGGCTTCTGGCCGAAGTATCTGGTGTTCGAGGCTGCGGTGAACGCGAACCTCGTGCCGCTGGCGGTTGCAGGTATCGTCGCCTCGGTGATCGGCGCTTTCTATTATATCTCCATCATCAAGACGATGTATTTTGATGACAAGTCCGACACGGAAATTCCGACGGGCAGCGGCGCGATCGTCGAGGATGCGGTGATCACCGCGAGCGCGCTGTGGCTTTCGGTCATCGGCTATCTCTTCATCCCTGTGCTGGCGGTGATTTCGGCCAGCGCCGCAGCGGTGCTCTTCTGATCCCGCCCATCGAGCGGATCGCGCAGACAGGTTCGACCAACGCCGACCTGCTGGCGCGGCTGGCAGGCGGAGAGCATGTCGGGGAAGGGCATTGGCTGGTCGCCGATCGCCAGACCGCCGGGCGTGGCCGATTGGGGCGCGCCTGGGGCGACGGGCACGGCAATTTCATGGGATCGACCGTGGTGCATCTGACCGCAGGTGATCCGTCGCCGGCGGGGCTGTCGCTCGTTGCCGGCGTCGCGCTGGCCAAAGCGGTGGGCACGCTTGCCCCCGGGGTCGACGCCAAGCTGAAATGGCCCAACGACCTGCTGATCGAGGGCGTCAAATGCACCGGCATCCTGCTCGAGCGCGTCGGTGACAGCATCGTCATCGGCATGGGGATCAATCTGGTATCGTCGCCCGAATTGCCCGACCGCCCGACGGTCTGCTTCGCCGACAAGGGCGTGACGATCGACCGCGACCGTTTTGCCGAGGTGCTGGCGGTGTCGCTGACCGACGCGCTGTGGACGTGGCGGCAGGGCGGGATTGACCAGATCGTCGCGGCATGGACCACCCATGCACACCCCATCGGAACGCCGCTGCGCGTGTCAGAACAGGGGATCGACGGGACATTCGACGGCCTCGCGCCCGACGGTGCGATGCGCTTGCGCCGCGCGGGCGGAGAGATCATGCTGATCCATGCGGGCGATGTCGAATTGCAACGGCCCGTGTCGGGAAGGAATTGACGATGCTTCTCGCGATCGATGTCGGCAACACCAACGCCAAATTCGCGCTGTTCGACGGCGCCAACCTTCTGACACGCTGGCGCATCGCAACCGACGACCGCCGCACCGCCGACGAATATGCGGTCTGGCTCGACCAGTTGCTGCGGATCGAAGGTTATGAGCGCGGCGATGTCGATGCGGTGATCATCTCGACCGTCGTGCCGCGCGCGCTGCACAATCTGCAATTGCTGTCGGTCAAATATTTCGGCGTCGACGCGCTCGTCGCCGGTCGCGCGCCGGTGACGTGGGGCATCGCGCTCAAGGTCGACGAGCCGCAGTCGGTCGGCGCCGACCGCGCGGTCAATGCGATCTCGGCGCAGGCGGCGGCGCCCGGAACCGACAAGCTCGTCATCAGTTTCGGCACCGCGACGACGCTCGACCATATCGGGCCCGACGGCGCCTATATGGGCGGGATCATCGCGCCCGGGGTCAATCTCTCTCTCGAGGCGCTCGTCGCTGCCGCGGCCAAGCTGCCGCGCATCGCGATTGAAGCGCCCGCCACGAACAGCGTTATCGGTCGCACTACCGAGAGTCAGATGCTGATTGGCGTCTATTGGGGTTATGTATCGATGATGGAAGGGCTGATTGGCCGTATGAAGGCCGAGATCGGCAAGCCGCTGACGGTGATAGCCACCGGCGGTCTGGCGACCCTGTTCCAGGAACAGGCGCATCTCTTCGACCGGATCGAACCCGATCTGACCCTCAATGGTTTGATGCACCTCTATGCGCAGCGGGGTGCTGCAGCATGAGCGTCCCCGGCAAAGAACTTCTCTTCCTCGCGCTCGGCGGATCGGGCGAAATCGGGATGAACGCCAATCTTTATGGCTGCGACGGCAAATGGATCATGCTCGATCTTGGCGTGACCTTTGGTACCCATGATTATCCCGGCATCGACATCATCATGCCCGACCTCGAATTCATCGAGGATCGCAAGAAGGACCTGCTCGGCATCATCCTGACCCACGGGCATGAGGATCATATCGGTGCCTTGCCCTATCTCGCCGCGGACCTTGGCGTGCCGCTTTATGCCAACCGCTTCACCGCGGGGCTGATCGCGCACAAGCTCGCCGAAGAGGGGCTGGAGAAAGAGGTCAAGATCAAGACCGTCGATATCGACGCGCAGTTCCAGCTTGGTCCCTTCGGCATCCGCCTGATGCCGCTCGCCCACTCGATCCTCGAAATGAGCGCGGCGGTGATCGACACCCCTTATGGCCGCGTCTTCCACACGGGCGACTGGAAGCTCGACGCCGATCCGGTGCTCGGTACCCCGTCGAGCGCTGCTGCACTGACCGCGATCGGCGACGAGGGCGTCGACGTCCTCGTCTGCGATTCGACCAACGCCTTCAACGCCGATGCATCGGGCAGCGAGGGTGACCTCCACGACGGCTTGCTGAAGGCCGTCGGCGAGGCGCGGGGCCGCGTGATCGTGACCACTTTCGCCTCCAACGCGGCGCGCCTCGCAACTCTCGGCCGCGTGGCGGTCGAGACCGGACGCACCCTGTGCGTTGCGGGGCGTTCGCTCGACCGCATCCTCGGCGTCGCCCGGGCCGCAGGCTATTTGAAGGATTTCCCGCCGACGGTCGATTTCGACGAGGCGATGCGCCTGCCGCGCGACAAGCTGATGGTGATTGCGACGGGCGGGCAGGGCGAAGCCCGCGCGGCCCTCGGCCGCATGGCGTCCGACGGACATCAGATCAAGCTGCAGGCCGGCGATACGGTCATCTTCTCGTCGAAGCAGATCCCCGGCAACGAGGTCGCGATCGGACGGATCATGAACCAGCTCGCCGCCCGCGACGTGCTGACCGTCACGGAGAAGCAGGCGCATATCCATGTCAGCGGCCATCCCGGACAGCCCGAGCTTGCGGCGCTCTATGGCTGGCTGCGCCCGAAACTGGTGCTGCCGGTGCATGGCGAGATCCGCCACATGCACGAACAGGCGCGCTTTGCGCTCGAACAGGGCGTGCCCGGCATGCTGGTGCAGGAAAATGGCGATCTTTGCCGCCTGTCGCCCGGCCCGGCCAAAATCGTCGAGCGCGTTCGCGCCGGACGGCTGATCCTCGACGGCGATGTGATCATGCCCGCCGATGGCGAGACGATCAACGAGCGGCGCAAGATCGCGCTTCATGGCCATATCACCGTCGCTGCGATCTTCTCCAAAAAGCGCTTCGTCGAAAGCTCGGTCAGCTATCGCGGCGTTCCGGTCGAGGATGAGCGCGAGGCATTCATCGACGAAATGCGTGAGGCCGCCGAACAGGCCGCAAATGGTCCGGCGAAGGATATCGACCGGCTTCGCGAGGCGATCCGTCTTGCCGTGCGCCGCGTGGCGACCGACTGGACGGGCAAGAAGCCCATCGTCGACGTGATGCTCGTCGATATCTGAGGATAGACGCAATGAATGTGACTTCGGCGTTCGCCATCTATCTGCTCTTCTGGGCACTCAGCGCGTTCTTCGTGCTGCCGTTCCATGGCCGCCGCGCGAACGACGACGCCGTACCGATGGTCAAAGGACAGGATGTAGGCGCGCCCGCCAGTTTCCGCCCGGGTCGGGTTCTGCTCCAGATCACAATCGTCGCCACTGGCCTGTTCGCGCTTTACTATGTCGCCTTCACGAGCGGCTGGGCCGATCCTGAAGTGTTCAGCGGCCGGGCGTAAGACGACGAGAAAACTGCGTTTATTTGATATCTGGCGGCCTCTCCTTCATCGTCATCCTGGGTCAGCCCGGGGTGACGAGAAAAGGGAAACGACGAAATAGGGAAATCAGCACCCGGAAAATGCTGTCCTACAATATTGCGCGGGCATAACCTGTCCTTTGTGACGCTTTTCCTCCTTTCCCGCGTGCGCGCCGCATCCGCCATCCTGTCGTGCGAAATCGTCGTGGGGGAGGGGGAACAAGGGGGGACGTGCCCTGTACTTCCTATACTTTGGAATAAAATTACACGCGCTATTCCGGGGCATGAACCGTCGCTCGCGACCCGAATCGATCCTCCCTGTCGCGCAGCCATGGGGAGGGGGGAGCGCCGCCGCAGGCGGCGGTGGAGGGGCCGCGACGGCAGCGTCAACGCCCCTCCGTCAGCGCTTCGCGCTGCCACCTCCCCATGGCTTCGCCACAGGGAGGATCAGAATGCCCTCTCGATCTGGTCAGTTCCGCAGGCGATCGATCGCCTGCGCCAGCGCGACATAAAGCTTGCCGATGTCCGACGACAGCAAGGTGACGCTGATCGCCGATCCGTCGCGCGCGCCAATCAGTACGCGCAGCATCGCTTCGAAATCATGGATGAACTGGTTCACCGCGGCGTGGAAGCTGTCGTCGCTCTGGTACAGGCGCAGGATTTCCTTCGCCTCGCCATTTTCGATCAGCTTGACCGCGCGCCGCGCAAAAACGCCGCGGTCGCCCTTCAGATAGGCGTCCCATGCGGCGTCGCTGACTTCGTGCGACAGGATCTTGGTCACGTCGATCGCCGTCGATTTCAGCGCTTCGGTCAACAGTCCGACCTGCTTCGCGAGCGAGTCGCGGCCCGATGCCGCGAGCGCCTGCTCGGCCTCGGCAACGCGTGCCTCGACGCTCGCGCTTGTGTCCATCACCGTGATAAGCTGGCGCATCAAACGGTCGGCCGCGCCGTTCGCGGCGGCAACTGCGCGCTGCGATGCATCTTCGATTGCGCTCAGCTGCGCCATGATTTCGGTCTTGAAAGCGGCGTCGATGGCTTCGCTGGCGGTCGCTTCCATCGTTTCGCGGGCGCCGGCGACAAGCCGGTCAAGCGTCTGGCGCGCTTCGTCTGCGGCGGCTTCGGCGGTGGAGCGAACCTCGTTCAGCGTCGCGATCATCCGGGCTCCGCTCTGGTCGGAGAAGTCGTCGGCACCGCTGCGCAGCTTCGCCAGCGCGCCGTCGGCATCGGCCAGCGATGCGTTGATCCGTTCGACCAGCGCCTGTTGGCTGGTCGCCTGATCGGTCATCTGCGCTTCGTTCGTCTGGAGCGTCGCGTGCACGGCATTGACGTGCGACAGCGTCGATTGGGCAACAAGTTCCGAAGCATCGAGCAGTGGGCGGAGCTGAGACAATGCGGTCTGTGTCGTTGCGCCGTGTGCGGTGATGCGGTCGAGTGCGTGCGGCAGCGTTTCGTCGATTTCGCGGGTCACCGCATCGAGCGCCAGCAGCAGCGATTCGGCGTGAGTGATCAACTGGTGCGCCGACGCATTTCCGTTCTGCACTTCGCCGGTGAAGGCGGTGAGTTGGGTTCTGGTGTCCTCGATCGCGCGCCCGATAACGCCGGTGCTCGCCGAAACATTCGCGTCCAGCGCTTCGAGCTGCTGTTCGACCTGCGTGACATGTGCGGCGATACGCGCCGCCAGCGCTTCGCTGGCCTCGCCATGCGTCGTAAGCTGCACGCTCATCGCATCGCCGGCCTCGCGCGCCGTCGCCAGCCGGGCGTCCATCAGCGTGGCGGCATCGTCAACGCCTTCGCGGAATTGCTGCCAGGTCGCGCCCATCTGGCCGGTGAGCGTCGCGACGGTCGCATTCATATCGTCGCGCGCCGACGCGGCGAGTTTCGTCATCTGTGCGAGCGCTGCTCCATGGGCGCCCGTAACCTGCGCCGATGCGGTGAGCAGCCCGGTTTCGGCCAATCTGGCCTGTTCTTCGAGCGCGTACATGGCTTCGTGCAGGCTGGCCGCCGATGCTTCGCCGGTCTGGGCAGTCTTTGCGGCTTCCTCGGCGAGCGACGCCAGCTGGGCTTCCAGATTCGCCCCTTGCTGATGCGCAACGAGCCCGGCCTCACGGAAATTCACTGCCAGCCGCTGTGCGACATCGTCGATACGCGGCAATCCGGCGAGCAGGCCGTCCATCCGCTGCAAAGCAACATCGCCCGAACGTGCGAGCTGGTCATGCGCATTGGCGATGACCGAGGCATTGCTGGCGAGCTTGTCGCTGCTCTCGTTGAGCCGTGCGACGGTGTCGAGGCCCATATTCTGGATCAGCTTCGCCTGGTCACCGAGCTGGCGCTGTGCATCGACCAGATGCAGTCCCAGCGAATGCATCGACTGGTTGAGCGCCATATTCTCATTACGCAGCGCCGTCGCGACACGCGCGAACCGCGCCTGCTCCGAGCGACTCGAGCGGAGCAGCGCCATCCACAGCACCACGAGCAACGTCAGCGGCATGGCGATGACGGCGAGCAGGCCGGGCCATTCGGCAAGCACCGGGCTGTGTGCGAAATTTCCGGTCGATGCCGCCAGTGCAAAGACCGTCCAGCCAAGGCCGAGCAGAAGCAGCAAAATCGGAGCGGTGCGATCGCGCCACTGCGACGGTTCCGCGATGTCGGTGCTATGGTCCGCGACCCCGGTGTCGGCCAGTGCCGACATGTCGAGCCAGTCGCGTTCGGCAGGGACTTCGGCCTCGGGCGCCGACGCGGTATCGGGCGCGCCAGCTTCTATCGGCGCCTGCTGGCCAGCTTCCTGATTTGTCGCGGAATCCCGCCACAATCCAACGATTTTCTTTTCTCCGGTCATCCCGACATCTTAGCATCAAATGCTCCCCGCGAAACGGAAACTTAACCGCGCAATGTCAATCCTGTGGAATGTCGTTCGATAGTGGCCCCCTGGACAGATATCTTACCGCCGCGATCGGGGACGATCCGGTGATGGCGATGGATTTGCGCGGCGTCTTGGCAGAGAATGCTCGCGATCTCACCGATCTGATGCGCCGGGCGCGCTGTGACGCTAATTGGAATGTCGCGGCGCTGCGTTTGAAAAGCCTTGCGGCAACCTTTGGCATCATATCGCTGATCGAACTCGCCGAACAGGCGATGGCGGGCGTTCCCGGGGATCCCGCCGTGCTCCGTCAGATCAACGCGGCCATCGACGCTATCGTCTGAACCCGCCGATACGGGTTCAATTTCCGTTCAGCCGTTCGGTGCCAGGGAAATATCAACATCCGCTGTCTTGCCATGGCAACGCGAGGCGTTTAGCCGCGTTTAGGAACCGCGGCCGAACCCGAATTGCGTCCAGGCGAGGCGGCCGATACAAAGGAGAGTATTCGATGTTCAACCGTTTCCGCCTGATGCCCGCGACGGCCATGGCTGCCGTGCTCGGCCTCGCGCTGATGGCGCCTGCGACCCCCGCCGCCGCGAAAGAAAAGCCGAAGAAGCAAGAAACCAAAAAGGGCGGAATGAGCGCCAGCAAGGCGTTTTCGCCGGCGGTCAAGAAGATGATGGACGCGACGACGGCGAAGGATGCGGCCGCGCTGCAAGCTGCGCTGACCGAAGGCCAGTCGACCGCGACGACCGCAGAAGACAAATATCTGCTCGCCAATTATCAGCTGCAGCTCGGCATTTTGAACAAGGACACTGCGCTGCAGGCGCAGGGTCTCGACGCCATGATCGATTCCGGAATCACTCCCCCGGAGAATGTCGCGGTCTATAATTTCTTCTCGGGCAATTTTGCCTATGGCGCCAAAAATTACGCCAAGGCGATCCAGCGGCTGGAGGCTGCCCGCGCTGCAGGCTCGACCGAGGCCGCGTTGCCGGCGATGTTGATGGACAGCTATATCAACGCCGGACAGGTTGATCAGGGCTGGGCACTCGCCAAGGCCGCGATTGAGGCCGATCGTGCCGCGGGCAAGCGCCCGTCGGAAGAATTGTTCGTCCGCCCGGCGCAGGCTTTCCAAAAGGCCAAGCGGACCAATGACATGCTCGAAGCGCTGTCGATGCGCGTTCAGGATTATCCGGCCCCCGCGACGTGGCGGAACCTGCTCTACATCATGTTGCAGCAGGCGGGTGGTGACAAGGACCTCAATCTCGACGTCCTCCGCCTGATGCGCGCCACCGACTCCATGACCGATCGGCCCGAATATGCCGAATATGCTGCACTGGCGATCGATGCGGGTTATCCGAGCGAAGTCGTGGCTGTCGTGAAACAGGGGCAGGCCAAGGGCGTCATTCCGAAGAGCGATACCCATTTCTCGGGTATCCTGAGTTCGCAGGAACCCCGCGCGGCCAGCGATGCTGCCGCCGTCACCGCAGACGCCAGCAAACCTGCGACTCTCAGCAATCCCAAGACCGCACGCGCCACAGCCGATGCGCTGGTCGGCAATGGTCAGGCAGCGCAGGCTATTCCGCTCTATGAAGCGGCGCTGAAGGCTGGCGGCGGTTCGGATCCGCTTGTCGTATATCGTCTTGGCGTCGCTCAGGCGCTCGCCGGGCAGAATGACGCGGCGCTCGCCAGCTTTGCCAAGGTGCAGGGCCCCCGCCAGCGGCTTGCCCAGCTCTGGACGATCCACGTCAAGAGCAAAGCAGCTCCTGCGGCGGCGCCGGCAACGGGCGGCTGATCCGCTTCGTTTCGACGCAAATGAAAAAGGGCGCCGCTCCGTCGGGAGCGGCGCCCTTTTGTTTTGCCCGCGGGTCAGGATTCGACCGGAATTCCGGCGAGTTGCTTCGCGGTGCGAATCGTCAGCGATGTCTTCACGCTGGTGACATTGGGCGCCGACGTCAGATGCGCCGTCAGGAACGACTGGAAACTCTGTAGATCGCGCGCGACGACCTTCAGCAGAAAGTCGATTTCGCCGTTGAGCATATAGCATTCGCGGACTTCAGCGAGTTCGCCGACATAATCTTCGAATGCCTTGAGGTCCGCCTCGGCCTGGCTGCGCAGGCTGACCATCGCAAAGACGGTGATGCCATAGCCAAGCTTCGCGGCGTCGAGGTCGGCATGATAGGATCGGATCACCCCCGATTCTTCCAGCGCCCTCACCCGGCGAAGGCAGGGGGGAGCGGTCAAACCGACCATCTGGGCCAGCTCGACGTTGGTCATTCGTCCGTTCTTCTGGAGTTCGCCGAGTATCTGTAAATCGATCTGGTCGAATTTCTGGCTTGCCATCTTTGAAACATCCGCCTTCTAAAACTGCGGCGACCATAATATTATTTCAGCCGATTGCAATTGTCCCACAATGTGACGTGGGGGGGGAAGGCACTTTCACGACCGGGGGTTTCGCGCTAGCCACTAATTTTACGCTAACCAACGTTAGCAGGTGTGGGGCCGGCTTTGCGTGACTGCTGACACGATGATCGAGACTATTTTGCGCGAGGCGCCGGCGGATCGACGCGCTGGCATCGCTGCGTGGCGACAACTGACAGACATTCTCGCCCAGCGGGGCAATCGACTGGGCGACGATGATATTCGGCGCAGTTTCCATGCGCTCGCCGTCCTGCGCCCCCAGGTTCCCGAAAATATTCGCCGCGATTGCGCTCGGGCCGTTGCTCGGCACGGCCGTTTCGCGCCGCTTGTCGCTTTTTACGCCAATGATGTACCGGCGGTTTCGGCCGCTATGCTGCGTCAGGCGCGGCTCTCCGACGCCGACTGGGCTGCGCTTTTGCCGGCAACCGGGGCCATGGCGCGCTCGATTTTGGCGGGACGTAATGATCTTTCCGATGCGGTCCGGCGCGCACTGGTCAGCCTGGGTGCGGGATCGGTTGCGCTGCCACAACCTGAGGCGATGCATGAGGCGGCTTTGCCGCCAATCGCGCAGCACGTCGCCGCGGCTGCGCCCGCCGGGACGGGGCCGAGCCAGATCAGCGAACTGGTCCGCCGCATCGACAAATATCAATCGACGCGCAGCCTGCCGGCAGCGTGTATTGGCGCTTCGCCGGAGTCTGGCGCACCGCGCGCGGTCTTTCTGTTCGAAACCGGCGCCGACGGCGTCATCAATTGGGTCGATGGTGTCATGCGCGGCGCCGCGATTGGCCTGTCGATCGCAGAGGCGACGTTCGGGGATGAGCCGGGCACGGACGGCGTCGCTGCGGGCTCCTTTCGCCATCGCGCAGAAATCATCAACGCGCGGATGGTCCTGGCGGGCGCGGCTGCAGAATCGGGCGAATGGCGCTTTTCGGCCTTGCCCTGGTTTGATCCAGCGACGGGCCAGTTTCGCGGTTATCGCGGCAGCGCGCGGCGTCCGCGCGGCAATGAAATTCCCTATGGCCGCCCGGCTTCGGTCGATGCCGTCGACCCGGGCGATTCGATCCGCCAGCTGATCCACGAATTGCGTAGCCCGCTCAACGCGATATCGGGTTTTTCGCAGATCATCTCGAGCCAGATGTTCGGGCCGGTCAGTGGTGCCTATCGCGCGATGGCCGAAACGATCGTTGCCGACTCTGCCTCGATTGAAGCGATTATCGACGATCTCCACACGGCGACCCGCGCCGACCGAGGCCCGCTCGACGTCCCGGAGACGGGCGAAATGATCGATATCAATATGATCATGGCGCATGTCGAAAGCGATCTCGCGCCCTTGCTGGCCGAAGAGCGTATCGACCTTAGTATTTCACGCGTGGGCGGGCCCTTTCTCGCCCGGTCGGACGACGCCAATTCACGGCGGATGATCGGCCGTCTTCTGACGGCGCTGGTCGATATATCCGAACCGGGCGCGATATTGGTGGGACAATTGCTGATCGAGCATGAACATGGCGACATGCTGCAACTGCGCATTGTTCGGCCTGCCGCGATTCGCTTTGCGACCGCGACGGACCTGCTCGATCCGGGGTTCAGCCCTGACGGAGAGGCGCCGGGCGCCGCGATTCTCAGCCTCGGCTTTTCGCTGCGGCTGGTCGACAGCCTCGCGCGCGGCGTCGGCGGTCGGCTCGATATCGGGCATAACGCCTTGACCTTGCACCTGCCGTCCGCCAACCCGAAGGACCATGTCGAGCTGGACGCCCAACTCGGCGAATAGCGGGGCCGATGGGCAGGGCCAAGGGGTTAGGCGCGGTGGAGTCTGCGGGCAGTTTCTTTGCATATCCGGCCGCGCGCGATCGCGTCGTGTTGGCTGAGGGCGAACGGCCGCGCTTTTGGATTACGATCGATACCGAAGAGGATTTCGACTGGGACGCGCCTTTTGCGCGCACCGGCCATCGTCTCGATTCGGTCCCCGCGCTCGCCGAATGCCAAGCCTATTTCGATCGCGCGGCGGTTCGGCCTGTCTATCTGGTCGATTGGCCGATCGTTGCCGACGACCGTGCGGTGGCGATATTGGGCGAGGCGCGAGCCGCCGGCGGCTGCGAAATCGGGGCGCAGCTCCATCCTTGGGTGACGCCGCCGCACGATGAAGATGTAAACGCATATAACAGTTACACCGGAAACCTTCCGGCGGATCTGCAGCGCGCCAAAATGACGGCACTGCACGGCGCGATTCGTGATCGATTCGGGGTTGCCCCGACCGTCTACCGTGCCGGACGCTATGGCTTGGGCATCGACACGGCTGAAATGCTCGCCGAACTCGGTTTTCGCTGCGACACGTCGGTGCGGGCGGGATTCGATTATCGCGGCGGTCATGGCCCCGATTATCGTGCGGCGCCGCTTCATCCGTGGCGCGTCCGGACAGCCCATGCGGCGGTGCTCGAAGTGCCCGTGACAACATTGTTCGGCGGCTTGCTCGGCCGTGCGGGACCGGGACTGTATCACCGTCTTGCACGACCGGGATCACGGGCTGGTGCTGCGCTCGCGCGCTTCGGTCTGGTCGAGCGGATCGCGTTGACCCCCGAAGGCATCCCGGCCGAGCGCGCGTGCCGGGCGATCGACATCGCCATCGACTTGCGATTGCCCGTGCTGACCTTCTCCTTTCATTCGCCTTCGCTGCAACCGGGCAATACGCCCTATGTCCGCAGTCAGACCGATCTTGACCGCTTCTATCGCTGGTGGGACGTTGTGCTCGACCATCTCGCCCTCCGGGGCGTCGAAGCGACGACGACGGCAGAGATTTTGGAGATGGCCGAAGCCAAGGCTGCGATCAGCTGATCGTTGCGCTTGCCAACGCGCCATAGCCTCCGCTATCGCCGCTCATCCCCCACGGGGGCCTGTAGCTCAACGGTTAGAGCTGGCCGCTCATAACGGCTAGGTTGCGGGTTCGAGTCCTGCCGGGCCCACCATTTTCCCTTGCCTTCCAGGGACTATGGCGTTCCAACGTCTCTCAACAGAGGGAGAGGGACATGGGAAAGCGTCGGAATATCCTTTTGGGCGGGCTGGCGGTCGTAGCGATAGCGGCGGGCGTCGTAGCGGTTCGCACCGCGACATTTGAACCCACAGGAATTGCCGATGGCAGCGATGTACGGCTCGCTGCCGTGCCTGCCTATGATCTGGAGGCTGCGGTCGGGCATCTCAGCGCCGCTGTGCAACTCCGGACGGTTTCGCATCAGGACCCGGCCGAAAATGAAACGGCCGAATGGGACAAGCTCCACGCTTGGCTCGCGGCGACTTATCCGGCGACCCACGGCGCGATGACGCGCACGATCTTGCCCAACCGCACTTTGATATACCACTGGGCCGGCTCCGATCCTTCGCTGCAACCGATCATCGTCATGGCGCATCAGGACGTCGTGCCCGTCACTGCAGGGACCGAGGGCGACTGGAAATATCCGCCCTTTGCTGGGACAATCGCGGAACAGGCGGTATGGGGTCGCGGCACGGTGGACGACAAGGGCTCGCTGGTTGGCCTGTTCGAGGCGACCGAGGCGCTTGCCAGGGCGGGTTTTCGGCCCAAACGTGGTATCTATCTCGTGTCGGGTCACGATGAAGAGGTCGGGGGAACCGGCGCGGCGGCTGCAGCGGCGAAGCTGAAGGCCGATGGCGTCAAGGCGATCTTCACCCTCGACGAAGGCAGTATCGTTTTGACCGATACGCCAGTGATTGGCGGTCCGGCCATCCTTATCGGTATTGCCGAAAAAGGCTATGCGACGCTGAAGGTTACCGCCAATACACCGGGCGGGCACAGTTCGATGCCCCCGCCGGAAACCGGCGTCGAAACGCTGGCCCGCGCAATCATCGCGATCACTGAGAAGCCCTTCCCGATGGAGATACGGGGGCCCGGCGCATTAATGCTCGAATCGCTGGCGGCCGCCAAGGGCGGCATGACAAAGATTGCGGTAGCGAACCAGTGGTTGCTGGGATCGCAGGTCAAGAAGCAACTCGCCGCGTCGCCGACGAGTGCCGCCGGCTTTCACACCACGATCGCCCCGACGATGCTGGAGGGAAGCCCCAAGGAAAATGTCCTGCCGCAATCGGCCAACGCCTTGATCAATTATCGCATCGCGCCATGGGATCGGTCGGCTGATATATTGGCGCGTGCCAAAGCAGCTGTGGGCGATGCGCCGATCGAGTTCGCTTGGGATCGGCCGCCGCGCGAACCGTCGCGCGTGTCGTCGACCAGCTCCCAAGGCTGGAAATGGATCGCCGCCGCTGCGCGCGCCGATGCACCCGATGCGGTCCTCGCCCCCATGCTGGTGGTTGGTGGAACGGACAGCCGCAACATGGAGCCGGTATCCGACGATGTGTACCGTTTCATGCCGATGCACTTCACGGTGAAGGAATCTGCTATGATCCACGGCACCAACGAGCATATGAAAATCGACAGCTTTCGCCGTATGATCGACTTCTACGCCCGTCTGATCGCGACGTCGGCGGGATGAGGATGATGGGGCAGGGGAGCGTGAAGGGCCAAATTCCCTGATCGCTCTACCTTGCCGTGAAAATGGTCGGGGAGATAGGATTCGAACCTACGACCCTCTGCTCCCAAAGCAGATGCGCTACCAGGCTGCGCTACTCCCCGACTGGTTCGCGCCTTAGACAGGCTGGCGCGCGAAGTCTATCCGCCATCTGCGTTCCGATGCGCGGGAACAAAAAAATCAGGCAAAGAAAAAGGCGGCCTTCCCGAAGGAAGGCCGCCCTGATCTCGTTTCAGTCATGCCCCGAGGGGCTGTGACTTACTTCTTTGCTTCAGCCGGAGCAGCAGCAGCGGCGTCAGCCGGAGCGGCAGCAGCAGCAGCAGCGTCAGCCGGAGCAGCAGCGGCCGGAGCAGCAGCAGCGTCGGCACCAGCAGCAGCGGCTTCAGCGCCAGCAGCAGCGGCATCGGCGCCAGCAGCAGCGGCGTCAGCGCCTTCTTCTGCGACTGCTTCAGCAGCAGGAGCTTCGGTGGTTGCTTCTTCAGCAGCCTTTTCACCGCAAGCGGCGAGGGCGAACATGCTGGCAGCAACGGCGATAGCAGCAAACTTCTTCATGGTGTGTGGGCTCCCTAAAATGCCTTAACGCGTCGGGGAAACTTTCCCGTTCCGCGAGCCGCGGGATTTAGCCTTTCCGCATGAATCGTCAACAAAAATAATTGAGTTGGCCGCAGCGCGCGGAAATCTGTCATTTCCCGGAAACAATATGGGGCTCGCAAACACGTCATGATTGGCGAGAATCGCCAGAATGTCCATCGGGCCGACGATTTTTGGACCCGATGACGGCGGATCGAGCCGATGCCGTGGGCCAGAGAATAGGGGATGCAGGTCGACATGGCGAGGGGCGTCGGGTGGCGGAAGGATCGCTTCGGCGCGGGGCATGACCGACGTATCGCACGATTTGGCCTGAGCGCGCGACACGCGTCGATTGCCAAGGCGCAGCCTATTCGCTAACCGGCCCCCAATTCCCTATTCCTCTGGCCGCGCGCGCGTGAGTCAGGTCCAGCTTTCGGAGCAAATTTCCATGGCCGCCCAATATAGTTTCGTGATGAAGGGTCTGACCAAGACCTATCCCGGCGCGCAAAAGCCCACGCTGAACAACCTCAGTCTGCAATTTTATCCCGATGCCAAGATCGGCATCGTCGGCCCGAACGGCACCGGTAAATCGACCTTGATGAAGATCATGGCCGGCATGGATACCGAATTTTCGGGTGAGGCATGGCCGGGCGAGAATATCAGCGTCGGCTATCTGGCGCAGGAGCCCGAGCTCGACCCGACCAAGACGGTCAAGGAAAACGTCATGGACGGCGTCCGCGGCGTCGCCGACATGATGGAGCGCTTCAACGAGATCAGCACGCTGATGGCCGATCCGCCGGCCGACGCCGATTTCGACGCGTTGATGGAAGAAATGGGCACGCTTCAGGAAAAGATCGACGCTGTCGATGGCTGGACGCTCGACAACCAGCTCGAAATCGCAATGGAGGCCCTGCGCTGCCCGCCGGGCGACTGGAGCGTCGAGAATCTGTCGGGCGGCGAAAAGCGCCGTATCGCGCTGACCCGCCTGCTGCTCGAAAAGCCTTCGATCCTGCTGCTCGACGAACCGACCAACCACCTCGACGCCGAAAGCGTCGCCTGGCTCGAAAAGCATCTGGTCGATTACCCGGGCAACGTCATCCTCGTCACCCACGATCGCTACTTCCTCGACAATGTCGTGAACTGGATCCTCGAGCTCGATCGCGGCCGCTACTTTGTCTACGAAGGCAATTATTCGACCTATCTCGAAAAGAAGGGCAAACGCCTCGAGCAGGAATCGCGCGAAGACGCGGGTCGCCAGAAGGCGATCAAGGACGAGCTGGAGTGGATTCGTCAGTCGCCCAAGGCGCGGCAGGCCAAGTCAAAGGCGCGCATCAAGAGCTTCGATCAGCTGATGGAAGCGCAGGAAAAGCGTATCCCGGGCAAGGCGCAGATCGTCATTCAGGTCCCCGAACGTCTTGGCGGCAAGGTGATCGAGGTCGAGGGCATTTCGAAAGCCTATGGCGACAAATTGCTGTTCGAGGACCTGTCCTTCACGCTGCCGCCGGGCGGCATCGTCGGGGTGATTGGCCCGAACGGTGCCGGTAAATCGACGCTGTTCAAGCTGATTACCGGGCAGGAAACCCCCGATAGCGGCACTGTGAGCATCGGCGACACCGTCCGCCTCGGCTATGTCGACCAGAGCCGCGATGCGCTCGATCCGAACAAGAATGTCTGGGAGGAAATCTCGGGCGGCGCCGAAATGATGAACATCGGCAAGCATGAGATGCAGACCCGTGCCTATGTCGGCGCGTTCAATTTCAAGGGCGTCGACCAGCAGAAGAAGGTCGGCCAGCTGTCAGGCGGTGAGCGCAACCGTGTCCATATGGCCAAGATGCTGAAGCAGGGCGGCAATGTCCTCCTGCTCGACGAACCGACCAACGATCTCGACACCGAAACGCTGGCGGCACTTGAAGAAGCGCTCGAGAATTTCGCTGGCTGCGCCGTGGTTATCAGCCATGACCGCTTCTTCCTCGATCGTCTGGCGACGCATATCCTCGCGTTCGAAGGCGACAGCCACGTCGAATGGTTTGAGGGCAATTTCGAATCCTATGAAGAGGACAAGATTCGCCGCCTTGGCGACGATGCGACGCGTCCGCATGCAACGTCGTACAAGAAGCTCACTCGCTGACCAGTATGGCCGGGGAGGCTGCATCTATATCGGAGCCAATCTCGTCCAGCGCGATCCGTTTGGATGCGGAGGCGCTCAACGCCTTCATGGCGGAGGCCTTCCCGCATTCCGCACCGGGATCGCGGGGGCATGTGGTGTCAGCCGTGCCTGGCCATATTCAGGCGCGGCTCGACCCCAATGAAAAAGCGCTACGCCCCGGTGGCCTGATTTCGGGGCCGACTCAGATGGGTTTTGCCGACATGGCGGCTTATGCGCTCGTCCTCGCTCATATCGGCCCCGTCGCGATGGCGGTGACTAGCGCGCTCAATTATCAGTTCCTGCGCCCATGCCGCCCGGGACCGCTGTTCGCCGACGCGTATATGCTGCGCCTCGGCAAAAGGCTGGCGGTGATGGACATTCGAATCTGGACCGATGATGCCGCCAAGCCTGTCGGTCAGGCCAATGTGACCTATGCAATCCCCTGATATTCCAGCGATGGATACCAGTCTGTGCCGCGCCCGCCGGGCGTGAGGTCGAGGATCGTCCACAGGCTGGCCACATCGGGAGCATCGCGCGGATCCTGTCCCGGGTCGGCCATTTGCGGTGCCATATCGCTTTTCCAGAACAAGCGGATGTCGCTGCCGCTGCGTTTGAAGACCGCAAGCGCAGGATTCTCGGTGCCGTCGGGGTTGAGCAGCGCAAAGTCGCGCGCATAATCGTCGCCGATGGTCTGGATGAAGTCGAGCGCTTGCCATCCGCGTTCCTGCGCAAAGGCCTGTTGCCGCGCAACCGGGCTGCGGCCGACGATTTTGAGCGCGACGCGCTGCTTGATGTCATTCGCATTGCCGTTCACCGCGCCGAGCCAGTTGGTGCACATCGGGCAGGGACGTTCGCGTTCGGGGCCATACATCCAGAAATAGGTGACGAGCACGTCGTGATTGCCGAACAGTTCGGAAAGACTCCGCTCGGAACCGTCGGCATCCTGGAAGCGGTAGTCCGCCATTATCGGTCCCGGCGGAAGCGCGCGGCGCTGCGCGGCCACCCGCGCGATCTTGCGGCGCAGGTCGATCTCTTCGGCAAGCAGGGATTTTCGGGCCTTGGCGTAATTTTCATCTTCGCCGGGAAACGCGCGGCGGCGGGAAGCAAGCGCCGGCGCAGCCGACAGGGTTTGGCGAACAGCCATCAAATTCTCCTTTCGGGGGAGAACGTGTCGTTAACGCCATTGTTGCCGGACCGTTTCACGGTTGCTCGCAACCATGCGTCCGTTGGTCGCGCGGCGTCGGGTTCAGCTGACGGGCGGGAGTTCCCACAGGATCAGCTTGGTGGCGTGAACATCCTCACGCGCCTTTGCGCTGTCGAGCCGGGTCAGTTTGACGCTGCCTTTGAGCGCGCCCATTTCGATCATCGCATCGATGACGACCACGCCGCCCGCGCCAACGTCAATCTCCAGCTCGGCGGGGCGGGCGAGCTTCGCCTTGGCGGTGGCGACATGGATATGATGTACCCCCGGCGCGACGTCGGCGAGCAGCATCTGGCCCGATTTGATCTGGCCTTTTGCCGTGCCGTCGAGAGTCACATCCATGCCCTGCAGCGCCGCGACAAAGCCGCGGCGGGTGACATATATCCGTGCCTTGTCCGCAGGTGCCCGCATTGCGCGGGCCGCGGCGAGCGCTGCCGGATCGGCCTTTGCGCCGCCCTTGTTGCTCGACAGTGCCCAGAAAATGAAGATGATAATGCCGCCGATCAGCAGGACGGCGAGGATCAGCGATTTGTCGGGCGACATCAGACTGGCGAGCGACGGCCCCATCAGGGCGCCGAAAATGGCCGCCGCGAAAATCAGCGTCAGCCACAGCGCATTTTTGCTCATCGCGGGTTCCTATTTCAGGCCGGAGAAAACTCTCCAGTCGCCTCGTCCAATATATGGAGAATTCCATCGTTGATCGCGAAAAAGGCGCCGCGCAGTTTCAACTTTCCGCGCTTTTCCTTCTCCTGAATGCAGGGGAAGGTGCGCAGGTTCGCAATGCTGACGCGCACGGCCGCCATTTCCATCGCGCGCCCGGCGTCGCGGTTGTCGATTTCGCTGTGCGACGCGCGCACTTCGGCGCTCGCATCGTCGAGCATCGCAATCCAGTCGGCAATGAAGCCGCCGCGACCGGGCTCGGCGCCCACCATCGAGCGGTGCAGCGCGGCGTGGCAGCCACCGCACATGCCATGACCCATCACGACGACCTCGTCGACCTTGAGGAACTGGACCGCAAATTCGAGCGCCGCCGAAACGCCGTGGCGCCCCGGCGTCGTTTCGAAAGGAGGCACGAGGGCGGCGACGTTGCGGACGACGAAGATCTCGCCGGGATGTGTGTCGAAAATATCCGCCGGCTCGGAACGGCTGTCGGAACAGGCGATGACCATGACCCGGGGCGATTGGCCCTCGGCCAATTGCTCCCATCGTTCTCGCTGCTGCTTCCAGCCGGTGGCGCGGAAACGGCGATAGCCCTCGATCAGGTCGGCAAAGTGAGTCATGCGCGCGCTTTAGCACAGGATCGCGGGTTGAGAAGAGGCGCGTGCACGACTATGTGGGCGGGATGAACGCTCCCGCCCAGCCTCAGCAGGCCACCGCCACCACACCAAGCCAACGCGCCCGCAAACCCGACTGGATTCGCGTGAAGGCGCCGACCAGTCCCGGCTATGCCGAAACGCGCAAATTGATGCGCGAGCTCAACCTCAACACGGTGTGTGAGGAAGCCGCGTGCCCGAACATTGGCGAATGCTGGACGAAAAAGCATGCGACGGTGATGATCCTGGGCGACACCTGCACCCGAGCCTGCGCCTTTTGCAACGTCAAGACCGGGATGCCGCGCGCGGTTGACCCGCTCGAACCCGAACATACCGCGATTGCCGCAGCAAAGATGGGGCTGAGCCATATCGTGATCACCTCGGTCGATCGCGACGACCTTCCCGACGGCGGCGCGAGCCAGTTTGTGAAAGTCATTCAGGCGTTGCGCCGTGAAACGCCGACGACGACGATCGAAATTCTGACTCCCGACTTTCGCAACAAGCCCGAAAGCGCGATCGCAGCGATCGTCGATGCGCGGCCCGACGTCTATAATCATAACCTCGAGACCGTCCCGCGCCTCTATCCCACGATCCGTCCGGGCGCGCGCTACTATGCGTCGCTCCGCCTGCTCGAAAGCGTCAAGCGCCGCGATCCGTCAATTTTCACCAAGTCGGGCGTGATGCTCGGCCTTGGGGAGGAGCGGATGGAGGTGCATCAGGTGATGGACGATATGCGCAGCGCCGACATCGACTTCATGACGATGGGCCAATATCTCCAGCCGACACCGAAGCATGCGAAGGTGATCGATTTCGTGACCCCGCAGGCGTTCGACGCTTATGCGCAGATCGCGCGCGCCAAGGGGTTCCTGCAAGTCGCTTCGTCGCCCCTGACCCGGTCGAGCTATCACGCCGGCGACGATTTCGAACGCATGCGCGCCGCGCGTGAGGCGAAATTGGCGCGCGCGGCGGGCTGACGCCTTCTTGCCACGGCACCACGAAACCCGCGTCATGCCGTACAGCGACGAACAGATGTTCGCGCTGGTGGCCGATATCGCGCGCTATCCCGAATTTCTGCCGTGGGTGATCGCGCTGCGTCTGCGCAGCGACAACGAGCATGAGGCGGTTGCCGACATGATCGTGGGCTTTAAGGGATTGCGCGAAAGCTTTTCGTGCCGTGTTCACAAACAGCGACCGAGCGAAGTTTCCGTGAGCTATATCGACGGCCCGATGCGCCACCTCAGCAATGAATGGCATTTCGAGCCAGCCGAGGGCGGCGGCTGCCGCGTCGACTTCATGGTCGATTTCTCGTTTCGCAGCCGCATGTTCGAAGCGCTGGCGGGGCAGATGTTCGACAAGGCGCTGCGCAAGATGATCGCAGCGTTCGAGACGCGCGCCGACGAACTTTATGGCGCCGGGAGGGTGATATCCTCCGACGGCCGCAGCGAATCTTTGTCGGGCTGAAGCAGGTCGAGCGCGAACAGCGTGGCATGATGACGGATCGCAGCGCGATCGGTCGATTCGAACTGCACCCGCTGGCTGAAATAATCGTCGGGATCCTGGCCGCGCAATGCACGGGCGAAGACAACCATGCCGACAGGCTTCTTCTCCGAGCCGCCGCCCGGCCCGGCAATCCCCGTGATCGCGACCGCCACATCGGCGTCGCTGTTCGTAAGTGCGCCTGCGGCCATCGCCCAGGCGGTCGCGAGCGAGACTTCGCCAAAGGTTTCGAGAATTTCACTGCTGACGTCTAGCTGCGATTGCTTGGCGTGGCCTGAGTAGGTGATGAAGCCCGCCGAAAACACGTCGGAGCTGCCCGCAATGTCGGTCAGCGCCGCACTGACCATGCCGCCGGTGCAGCTTTCAGCGACGGCAACGCGGCGACCCGCAGCCCGGTTGTTGGCGAGTACGCTCGTGGCAAGATCGTCGCGCGCGGCAAGGCGCGTTTCATCGTTGGACGGCACGGTTCAAATCTCCGGAAGTTGCAGGGTCGCAACGGCCTGCGCAGCGATCCCTTCGCGACGGCCGGTGAAACCCAGCCGTTCTGTCGTTGTGGCCTTCACACTAACCTTTGTCACGGGGATCGCAAGGATTTCCGCGATGCGCGCGCGAATGGCGGGGCGGTGTGGTCCGATCTTCGGCGCTTCGGCGATGATCGTGAGGTCGACATGCTCGATCCGTCCTCCCTGCGATGCCACGCGGTCGGCGGCAAAGGCGAGGAAGCGGTGCGACGCCGCGCCGCGCCATTGAGGATCGCTCGGCGGGAAATGATCGCCGATATCGCCGTCGGCGAGCGCGCCCAGAATCGCGTCGGTCAGGGCATGAAGTGCGACGTCGGCGTCACTATGTCCTTCAAGCCCATGACTATAGGGGATTTCTATGCCGCCGATCCACAGCGGTTTGTCGGCGACAAGCCGATGGACATCATAGCCCATGCCGACAGCTGTTCGTGTCATCGCCTTTGTCCCCAAGAGTGCCGAGAGTATGTCCATATCCTCAGCATATGTCAGTTTGTGGAGCCGGGCTTCGCCTTCAACGGCGGTGACACTCAGGCCCAATCGACGCACGAGTTGCGCATCGTCGGTGGCCGTCGCGCCGTCGGCAGCGGCATGAGCGCGCCGCAATGTCCCCAAATGAAACGCCTGCGGTGTCTGAACCCGCGCCAAGGCGCTGCGATCGACGACTTCACCAGCCTTACTGCCGGCTTGTTCGATCAGCGTGTCGGGCACGGGGAGCGTCGGGATCGCCGCCTTGGCGCCGTCTTGCAAAGCCGCGATCAGCCGGTCGATCACCGCCGCCGTTACGCCTGGGCGTGCGGCGTCATGCACCAGCACCATGGCGTCATCGTCCCAATTCGTCAGGCGGGCGAGGGCGTTCACGACCGATTGCTGGCGTTCGGCTCCTGCGGCGGCATAGGTCCAACCAGCCGGCAAATCGCCGTTTTTTGCTGCGACATCGTTGCTTGCCGCCAGTATGCCGCCCGATATGGCGTCATGCGCAGCAAAGGCTTCGATGCTCCAGCGTAGCACCGGCTTGCCGCCGAGCATCGCAAGTTGCTTGGGGATTTCAAAGCCGGCGCGCGTCCCGAGGCCGCCAGCGAGCAGCAGCACGGCCACACGCGGGGCCGAAGGGATGGCAGACTCGGTCATCGTGCGCGCCGGTTAGCGCAGCCGCGGCTTGCGGGAAAGCCGCTTAACGTGTAGGGGCGCTGCTCATTTTTTAGGCAATTTTCGGAAAGACGCTCGCCATGGCGCCGCTGCGGCCCATTCAGATTGGCAACATCCGCATCGCGGATCCGGTGATCCTCGCGCCGATGACGGGCGTCACCGATCTGCCGTTCCGCAAGATTGTGCGCCATTATGGTTCGGGGCTGAATGTCACGGAAATGATCGCGAGTCAGGCCGCGATCCGGGAAACGCGCCAGTCGATCCAGAAAGCGGCGTGGGATCCGGTCGAAGAGCCGGTGTCGATGCAGCTGGTCGGCTGTACTCCCTATGAAATGGGCGAGGCGGCGAAGCTCAACGAGGACCGCGGCGCGGCAATCATCGACATCAATATGGGTTGCCCGGTGCGCAAGGTCACCAATGGCGACGCCGGATCGGCGCTGATGCGCGACCTCGATCTGGCGGCGGCACTGATCAAGGCCTGCGTCGAAGCGGTGAGCGTGCCCGTGACCGTCAAGATGCGTATGGGCTGGTGCCATGACAGTCTGAACGCGCCGGAACTCGCACATATTGCCGAGGATCTGGGCGCAAAGCTCGTTACTGTCCACGGCCGCACCCGCAACCAGATGTACCGCGGTGAGGCGGACTGGAGCTTCATTCGCAAGGTCAAGGATGCGGTGTCGATTCCGGTGATCGCCAATGGTGATATTTGTTCGGCAGACGATGCCCGCACGGCTCTCGCGCAGAGCGGCGCCGATGGCGTCATGATCGGTCGCGGCGCCTATGGCCGCCCCTGGCTGTTGGGTCAGGTGATGGCGGCGCTGCGCGGCGAGGCCGATCGCCCCAACCCTGGCATTGACGAACAATATGACGTTATCACAACGCACTATCGCGCGATGATCGAACATTATGGAGAGCTGACCGGCGTCAATATGGCGCGCAAGCACCTAGGTTGGTACGTTAAGGGCATCCACGGGTCGGCCGAGTTCCGCAACCGGGTCAACCAGATCCCCGACAGCAAGGCCGTGCTCGCCGCGCTCGAAGAATTTTACGGCCCGGTCCTCAGCAAGGCTGCTGCGTGACCACGCCGACGTCGAGCATCCCGATGTTCGACCATGACGAGTTGATCCAGTCGCATCCCGTTGCAACATTATTGATCGACAAGGGCGGTGTCGTCCTGTTCGTGAACTCCGCCGCCGAACAGCTTTGCAATGTAAGCCGGTCGGCGATGGTCGGGCGCGTCGTCTATGACGTAATCGGCATGGATCGCAGCTATCGCCAGCGGATGAACGATCCCGAAACATCGGCTTTGTTCGCGCACCGTGCTGAAATCACGATCGGCGGGCGGAAATCCATCTTCGTCGACATGCAGATGGTGCCCTATGGCCAAAGCGGCCACCGCATCCTTGCGCTGTTGCCGTCGCAAAGCGAAGCCGAGTTGATGGGCGGCGCGATCGGCCGGTCGGGGCGCGCCGCAGGCGCGGCTGCGTCGATGCTGGCGCATGAAATCAAGAACCCGCTCGCCGGGATCAAGGGCGCGGCGCAGCTCCTCGCGCGCAATGGCGATGCGAACGGCGAACGCTTCACGACATTGATCTGCGCCGAGGTCGATCGCATCACGACGCTGATCGACCAGATGGAGCATTTCTCACGCGGCCAGCCGATCGCCTGCACCCCGATCAACCTCTATCCGCCGATCCATCAGGCGATGGAGGCCGTGCGCGCCCGCCAGCTGCCAGGCATTCGATTTGCAGAGGACTTCGATCCTTCGTTGCCACTGGTCCATGGCAATCATGACGCCATGGTGCAGATTTTGCTCAATTTTGTCACCAATGCCTGCGAAGTGCTGGCAGCTCGCGACGACGGGATAGTACGGATCGCGACCGCCTATCGCCACGGACTGTCGATCGACAATGGCGACGGGCGCGGGCGTATTGCGCTGCCGATCGAGGTCAGCGTCAGCGATAATGGCCCGGGGGTTCCCGCCGACATTCGGGGCGACCTGTTCGATCCGTTCGTGACGACCAAGCGCGACGGGCGGGGGCTTGGCCTTGCGCTTGTCGCCAAGCTGGCCCGCGACATGGGCGGGACGGTCCAGCATATGCGCGACGATGACTGGACGCGCTTTCGCGTTCATCTGCCCGCTGCGCGCGGCTCGGCGGCGAAGGAGTAACCTGGGTGAGCGACGGCAAGACGATCCTGCTGGTCGAGGATGACCCGACGATCACAATGATCATCCGCGAGACGCTGGTCGATGAATGCGCGATCTTCGCTGCGGTCGCGAGCGTTGCCGAGCGGAATGCCTGGCTGGTCGACCACCTTCCCGATCTGATTATCACGGACGTCGTTCTGCCTGACGGCGACGGGATCGATTCATTGCTTGGCGCCGGGGTTGATCCCGACACCCCGGTGATCGTGCTGTCTGCGCAGAACACGCTCGACACAGCAGTGCGTGCGACGGGCATCGGCAGCTATGATTATCTGCCCAAGCCCTTTGACTTGGAAGAACTGACGACCAGCGTGCGCGCTGCGTTGCAACGCGTGCGCGCAGAACCCGCAGCGAAGACCGACCCGGGACAGGCCGATAGCCACGGGCTCGTTGGCCGCGCGCCCGCGATGCAGGCGGTTTATCGCACCATCGCCCGCCTCGCGTCGAACGATCTGGCTGTCCTCATTCTGGGCGAGTCGGGGACGGGCAAGGAGGTCGTCGCGCGGGCGATCCACGCAACAGGGCTCCGGCGGACGGGGCCGTTTGTCGCGATCAATATGGCCGCGATCCCGCGCGAATTGATCGAAGCCGAGTTGTTCGGGCACGAGAAGGGCGCCTTCACCGGCGCACATAGCCGCAACGCAGGGCGCTTCGAGCAGGCCGCTGGCGGCTCTTTGTTCCTCGACGAAATCGGCGACATGCCGCTGGAGGCGCAGACGCGGCTGCTGCGGGTGCTGCAAAGCAACGAATATTCGACCGTAGGTGGCAGTCAGGCGCTGAAGGCCAATGTCCGCGTCATCGCGGCGACCCACCGGGACATGCGCACGCTGGTCGCCGATGGCCGGTTCCGCGAAGATCTTTTCTACCGCCTCAATGTCATTCCCGTCACGCTGCCGCCACTGCGCGATCGCCGCAGCGATATTGCCGCGCTGGTTCGGCACTT
This sequence comes from Sphingopyxis selenitireducens, assembly GCF_051550705.1. NCBI lineage: Bacteria > Pseudomonadati > Pseudomonadota > Alphaproteobacteria > Sphingomonadales > Sphingopyxidaceae > Sphingopyxis > Sphingopyxis selenitireducens. The sequence continues at coordinate 816,256 of NZ_JBPULG010000002.1, read as the reverse complement.
TGTCGATGCGGGGCGCCGTTCGGGACTTCCCGATCGTCAGTTCGCGCCTTCCGCGATGCAGTTGCTCGAGCGCCACGACTGGCCGGGCAATGTTCGCGAGCTTGGCAATGTTGTTCAGCGTCTGGCGGTCCTGTCGCGCGATACCATTGTGAGCGCGGGCGACGTGGAGGCCGTGTTGACCGCCAGCGGGGAAGGGGGGCTGCCCCCCGCGCCGGCCGATAGCATCAGTCGCGCCGTCGACGATTGGGCGCGCGAGCAGCTCGCGGGCGCCGAATCCGACGGCGAGATCCACAGTCAGCTCGAGGCTATTGTGGAAGCGGCGCTGTTCCGCCGTATCCTCATCGACGTGCGTGGCAATCAGCTCGAGGCCGCCCGGCGGCTCGGGATCAATCGCAACACGTTGCGCAAGCGGCTTGGTCAGCTCGATATCGACCCCGCCAACCCCTGACAAAGCGGCGCAAGGCGATCGGCCGATCATAATTTGCGCCGATGCGTGACGGAAACGCACTTTGTGTGTTTTCTATGCAACAGGATTGTCGTAACGAAGCAACAATGGCGTCTCTAGCCCCCTTGCCCATTGACCGCGATTCCGATGAGCAGGACGCGCATTCCAATGGCTGGCAGTTCGCTGCGCCGGAATATTATACGCTGGCAGTCATCGTCAGCGTTGCGATCGCGACCTATATTTTCGTTACCGGGGATGCGCAGAGCGAGCGGTTGCTCACGCCGGCGCTGGTTGCAGCCATCATGGTTGCCAATCTCGTTCCCGCCATGGCGTTGATCGTCCTTGTCGGCAGCCGCGTCGCCCGCGCCCGCGCGGTGCGGTCGATGGCCGGGGGCAACGGCCGTCTGCACGTCCGGCTCGTCGCGCTGTTTTCGCTTATCGCTGCTGCGCCCACGCTGTTGGTCGTGATCTTTGCCTCGCTGCTGTTCCAATATGGCGTGGACTTCTGGTTTTCCGACCGGTCGCGTGGCATGTTCGAAAACGCCGCCAGCCTCGCGCAGGGCTATTACCAGGAAAATCAACGCGAAGTCGGCGCCAACACGATCGCCATGGCAAAGGATCTGGGCAGTTTTCTGTCGCGGGTGCCGATCGACGATCCCGATTTCTCGAACTATTATCTTCAGCAGGTGGTCGTCCGGAATCTGAATGAATCGGCCATCATCGAGATTGGCAGCGACGGGGTCGCACGCACGCCGGCGATGATCGATCCCGACAATCGCGCCGCCGAAAGTCGCATTTCGCCGTCGATGGTGAGCCGCCTGGACGCGGGTGAAGCGGTGGTGGTGGCGCGCCAGTCTGACCGGATCGAGGCCGCCACGCGGCTTCCCGGTCCGCGCCGTGCCTATCTTTATGCATCGCGCGACGCCAACGTGCTGGGGCTTCAGCAGTTCGAACGCGCGCGCACCGTGCTTGCCGATTACAACGGGCTGTTTCAGCGGTCGCAGCAATTGCAGTTGCAGTTCAACGGCGCGCTCTATCTCGGCTCGCTCCTGCTTCTGGCGCTTGCTGTCGTCGCAGCGATCGTTGTCGCCGATCGCATCGTCCGTCCGCTTGGCACTTTGATCGGCGCGACGCGTACCGCTGCGGGCGGCGATCTGTCGGTGCGCGTGACCCCGCCCGCCAGTAATGACGAAATCTCTGTGCTGACGCGTGCTTTCAACCGCATGACCGAACAGTTGCAGGGACAGACCGGCGCACTGGTCAACGTGAACGAGCAGCTGGAAGCCCGGCGCAGTTTCATCGAAGCGGTGCTGAGCGGCGTATCCTCGGCGGTCGTTTCGGTCGATACGGATCACCGCATCCTGCTGGTCAACGCGGCGGCAGAGCGGCTGATCGGCCAATCGGCGGAGACGCTGACCGGCCAATCGCTCGCTGACGTTGCACCCGAGCTCGCCCAACTGCTGACCGGTGACGAGCGCGAGGCGATCGTGCAGCTGGCGCGTAAGGATGCAGAACCCGCGACGCTCGCAGCCAAGACGGTTGTGCAGGGAGACGGCTTCGTTCTCAGCTTCGAGGATATCACCCAGCAATTGCTCGACCAGCGCCGTGCCGCCTGGTCCGACGTCGCGCGGCGGATTGCGCACGAAATCAAAAATCCGCTGACGCCGATCCAGCTGGCTGCCGAACGACTGCAGCGGCGCTTCGGCGACAAGGTCGAGGGCGATCAGGCGACCTTCCGCCGCCTGACCGATACGGTGATCCGCCAGGTCCATGATATGCGGCGAATGGTCGACGAATTTTCCAGCTTCGCACGCATGCCCAAGCCTACCTTCGGGGTCGAGGATGTCCGCGACATCTTGCGGCAGGCCGTGTTCCTGTTCGAGGTCGCCAAGCCCGACATCGCGTTCAGCATCAGCATGGCGGACGAAATCGAACCTTTGGTCTGCGACCGCCGACTTTTGTCACAGGCCTTGACGAACATTGTAAAAAATTCGGTAGAAGCCATTGAAGAAAAGCCAAAAAATCCGGATGAAGTGCCAGTCGGCCGTATCCATGCCGAACTGGTTCTGGCATCGGGTGGTGAAATGGTCATCCGCGTTAGCGACGACGGAATCGGCTTGCCCGAAGCACGCGAAGCGATCGCCGAACCCTATATGACGACCCGGCAGGGCGGCACCGGGCTTGGCCTCGCAATCGTGAAGAAGATCGTCGAGCAGCATTATGGCGAACTGGATTTCGCTGACAATCCGACGGGGCAGGGGACATGCGTAACGCTGATCCTGCACCCCGACCGGCTGCGTCCGCTTGCGGGCAAGGGCGGGGATATGACGACAGGACAGATGGAATCCGTACCGGGGCGGATCAGGAACCGGCAGGATAGAGAAGATTATGGCGCTTGATATTTTGATCGTCGACGACGAACGGGACATTTGCGAACTGGTAGCCGGCGTCATGGAGGACGAAGGTTATGAAGCGCGCACGGCGTCCGATAGCGACGCCGCGCTGGAGGCTATTCGTCAGCGGCGCCCTTCTTTGGCGCTGATCGACGTCTGGCTTCAGGGGTCTCGGCTCGACGGGCTGGGGCTGGTGGAGGCGATCAAGGCGTTCGATCCGACCCTGCCGATCATCGTCATCTCGGGGCATGGCGGGATCGACACCGCGGTCGCAGCAATCCGTCGCGGTGCTTTCGACTTTATCGAAAAGCCGTTCGAGGCCGAACGCCTGCTTCACCTCGTCGCCCGCGCTACCGAAAATGAACGGCTGAAATTCGAATATGAACAGTTGCGGGAAAAGTCGGGCCGGTCGGATGAACTCACCGGCACCAGCGCCGCAATCAACAATGTCCGCGCGACGCTGAAGCGCGTCGCCGGCACCGGGAGCCGGGTATTGATTACCGGTGCGCCGGGGGTCGGCAAGGAGGTCGCGGCGCGTGTGTTGCACGGCTGGAGCGGACGACAAAATGCGCCGTTTCGCGTCATTTCGTCAGCGCGCATGGATCCGGAGACGGTCGAGATCGAATTGTTCGGATCGGAAGCCGAGGACGGGTCGATCCGCGTCGGTCTGCTCGAACAGGCACACGGTGGCACCTTGTTCCTCGACGAGGTGGCCGATATGCCGTTGACGACGCAGGGCAAGATATTGCGGGTACTGACCGATCAGAGTTTCAACCGCGTCGGCGGCCGCACGATGATCCGCGTCGATGTGCGCATCATTTCGGGCTCGGCGCGCGACCTTGTTACCGAAATCGCCGAAAACCGGTTCCGCGAGGATCTCTATTACCGGCTCAACGTCGTCCCGGTTCATATCCCGCCGCTGCGCGAGCGCCGCGATGATGTAGCCAGCCTCTGCGATCATTTCATCCGCCGCTATGCCGCCGATCGCCGTGTCCCGCCGCCCGAGGTCAGTTCCGACGCGATGGCGGCGCTGCAGGCGCATGAATGGCCAGGAAATGTGCGCGAACTGCGCAATGTCATAGAGCGCGTGATGATTCTGGCGCCGAGCGACCGGTTGGCGCGGATCGACGCCGACATGCTGCCAGCCGAGCTGGTTCGCGGCGGAACCGATATATTGCCCAACAGCGAATCGATCACTGCCATCCCGCTGAAGGAAGCGCGCGAGAATTTTGAACGCGAATATCTGCGTATTCAGATCAACCGTTTTTCTGGCAATATTTCGCGCACGGCGACCTTTATCGGCATGGAAAGGTCGGCACTGCACCGCAAACTGAAACTTTTGGGGCTTACCGAGAGTTCGGAGGGAGAGGGGTAAAGACTGCCCCTAGACCTGTGACCAGCTTTGTCCCATATTGCTGCCGTCACGAAGATCAAAGACACCGGATCAACCGGAATCGCAATGCGGCTTTGCCGCCAAGAACAGGAGACCAATGTGTCCGATAAAAATCAAAATCTCCAAGATCTTTTCCTCAACGCCCTGCGCCGCAGCAAAACACCGGTGACGATGTTTTTGGTCAAGGGCGTCAAGCTCCAGGGCATTATTACCTGGTTCGACAATTTCTCGCTTCTCCTCCGCCGCGATGGTCAGTCGCAGCTGGTCTATAAGCATGCGATTTCGACGGTGATGCCGTCGCATGACTTTGACCTGTCGTTGCTTGGCAACAACATCCGCGAAGTCCCTGCCACGAAAGGCAAGGCGTTGCAGGACGTCTTCCTGAATGCTGTGCGGCGGTCGGACGAATCGGTGACGATGTTTCTCGTTAACGGCGTGATGCTGCAGGGCGATATCGTGGCATTCGACTTGTTCTGCATGTTGCTCGAGCGCGAGCGGCAAGTGCAACTCGTCTATAAGCACGCGATTTCGACGGTGCAGCCGAACGGTCCGATCAATCTCACCGACAGTGGTGAAGATGGCGAAGCGACGACGCCTGATCGATCCCCTGACCCCCAAGATGACGGATAGCGTAGAAGAGGTCACGCGGGGCGCCGCCGCGTTGCTGGTCGTGCCCGAATGGCGCGGCCAGCGCCTCTCGCGCGATCTGGATGCGCGCGCCGAAGAGGCAAGGGGGCTCGCCGTCGCGATCGGGCTAAATGTCGTTGCGGTGCACCCGCTACGCTTGCGGCAGACGCGCGCCGCGACCTTGCTGGGCGTTGGCCAGATTGAAGCAATCAAGCCAGATATCGCGGCGAAAAATGTTCAACTGGTGATCGTCGACGCGGCACTGACCGCGATCCAGCAACGCAATCTGGAAACCGCGTTCGAGACGAAGGTGATCGATCGCACGGGTCTGATCCTTGAAATTTTCGGCGAGCGTGCCGCCACCGCCGAGGGGCGGTTGCAAGTTGAACTTGCCCATCTCGACTATCAGGCGGGACGGCTGGTGCGCAGCTGGACCCATCTCGAGCGCCAGCGCGGCGGCTTTGGCTTTCTCGGCGGTCCCGGCGAAACCCAGATCGAGGCCGATCGTCGGATGATCCGTGATCGTATGGCACGCATCCGGAGAAGCCTGGAAGATGCCCGGCGAACGCGGCAACTTCAACGTGCGAAGCGGCAACGCGCACCCTGGCCCGTGGTGGCGCTTGTCGGCTATACCAATGCTGGGAAATCAACCTTTTTCAATCGCCTGACGGGTAGTGACGTCATGGCGGAAGATATGCTCTTCGCCACCCTCGACCCGACGATGCGCGAAATTCGTCTACCCGGCATCGACAAGGCTATCCTGTCCGACACCGTCGGTTTCGTGTCCGACTTGCCGACCGAACTCGTCGCGGCCTTCAGGGCGACGCTTGAGGAAGTGACGACCGCCGATCTGATCGTCCATGTCCGCGACATCGTCCATCCGGACACTGATGCGCAATATGACGATGTGCGTGCGATCCTCGACTCCTTGGGTGTCAACGGACCGCAGGACGGGGAAGGGGATCGCGACACCCCTGCCGCCATTCCGCAAATCGAAATCTGGAACAAGATTGATACCGCGTATTCCGAACGTCGCGACGCGATCGAGGAAATGGCGGCGCGGCGCCCCGACGTCGCGCTCATATCGGCAGTGACAGGCGAAGGTGTGGAGGCGGCGCGGGTCTTGATGGCGGCGCAATTGACCGCGCTCCACGAAACGCAGCGGATATTTCTGAACTATAGCCAGGGTGAGGCGATGGCTTGGCTGCATGCGCGCGGCGAAGTGCTGACCGATGAACCCGTTGATGACGGCCATTGGCTGACCGTCCGGCTCGACCCGGCCGACCGTGCGCGTTTCGAACGGCTTTGGCCGACGGCTAAAGCCGCTCCGACGCCTTGACTGCCTGCCAATGCGCTTCGAGCGTATCGAGCGACAGGCCGGACAGGTTTCCACCGACGCGATCTTCAATCCCGGCGAAACGGCGCGCGAACTTGTCGTTCGCTGCGCGGAGCGCGCCTTCGGAATCGACGCCAAGGTGCCGCGCGTAATTGACCACAGCAAACAGCAGGTCGCCGATCTCTTCGGCGCGCTCCAGTTCGCTGGTCGCAGCCTCGACCTCTGCCAGTTCCTCGATGATCTTGCCCCGCGGCCCTTCAACATCGGGCCAGTCGAAACCAACCCGCGCCGCGCGGGATTGCAATTTCTGCGCACGCAGCAAAGCCGGCAGCGATAGCGCGACGCCGGCAAGCGCGCTCGTCGGACCATCGGCATCGCGTTCGGCGGCCTTGATTTGTTCCCATTGCTGGCGAACGTCGTCCGTCTTGGCATCGCCAAAGATATGCGGATGTCGCCGTTCCATTTTGTCGCTGATCGCGGTGGCGACATCGTCGAACCCAAATAGGCCGCGATCGGTCGCGATCTGGCTGTGAAAGACGACCTGGAGCAACAGGTCGCCAAGTTCGTCGCAAATGGCGTCGGGCTGCCCGCTGGCGATGGCGTCGGCAACCTCATAGGCTTCCTCGATTGTATAGGGGGCGATCGATTCAAAATCCTGCGCGAGATCCCATTCACAGCCGCCATCGGGATTGCGCAATTGGCGCATGATGGCACGCAGCCGGTCAATGGGAGAGGGCGAAGTGCTGGAGGTCATGTGTGTCAAGCCAACTTTGAAAAGAGAGTCTTTTGAGCATATTCGAAATGAGACTCTAACATATAGCCCATGCGGCCCTCGCGAAGAACTGGGGCCGGAGCGTCGATACCGCCATAGCGCAACGCGAACTCCTGGGGAGGGATCGGGCAATCCGCAAACGGATGACGGGCAGCGAGCGCACGTCAGGCGGCGCTGATCAGGCGGCGGATTAAGTTAAGAGATCAAATATGGCCGGATCCTGGAAAAAAGACCTTCGCGCGACGATACGCCAAGCTTCGTATATATTCGGCGGATATGCGTTCTCACGGTTTCCACTGACACGCCGCCCCGTTCCGCGAGCATATCTGCCGTAGCGCCATCGAGCATCCGCGCGAGAGTACGATATTCGGCTGCGGTGAGGCCGAAAATCTCTTCGAGATGCGGATAGGTGGTCGCCTGAGAGAATTCTGTCGAAACTAAAGACAGTGAATAAATGGGGGCAGGTGAACTGAGATCCATAGGGTCGATAGAAATTAGCAAATGACCATCCTGGACCGATATGGGAAGCATGGGTATCTTTTTTTCGAGATCGCTATTGTTTAGAAGAGATATGAGTGAATTCTGATCTTGCTTGTTTGACAGAGTTAAATTTCCATCGGATATGTTTATTTGATTAATTGAAGAAATTAGTTCAATTGCGCTACGATTTTCCCATATTACGCGCAAATCATGGCTAACAAACAAGCGTGGCAGCCTGTCATTATACAAAAATTTGACTGCTAGCTCGATGTTCTTCGAGCTAATATTTGTAAAATCCATAATTTTGCCGTGACTCTGCCGCAAAGGGTTTGTCTAAGTTAAGGAAATGCCAGTTTTTGCGAACGAACATTTGCGGATTGGCTGTTCGATGTGCTGCCGCTGCAGCCCTGGTAATCACTTAACGCTCGGAAATTAACAAAATAAATTCAGCCGCCACTGCCTTATATTAATTGAACAATTTTCAACTGTCCCACTATGACACATGGTGGAGAAGCGCACCGCGGGCGGTGGCGCAAAATCGTTCCAAAGGGACGCTCGGCGGCCCCCGGCGATGGTTAATCAAAATTAATAAATCTTACATCCCCAACCTTGGGGACGTGTTAGCCCGGCCCGGCCATTAAGAATTTGCTTACCACTGGGGGGCGAATCGAGGGTCGCATGTTCCCCCAGGGCGGCTGGTGTTGCGTGATTGCAACGCAGCCACTCGTCAATTCGAACGAATATGGGGAAAATTAATGAAAAAATTTGCCATCGCAGCGCTTGCTGCCACCACCGTCCTTGCAACTCCGGCGTATGCGCAGAGCGCCACGGCTTCGGACAGCTTCAACATCACTGGCAATGTCCAGAATGAGTGCAGCATCGATGATCCCAAGGACGTTACGTTCAACATCAACATCAACGAAGATTCGGGCGCCAACGCTCTTTTGATCAACGCGAATTCTTCGGATCAGCAGCGCATCTGGGTCAGCTGCAACTATGCAACGACCCTCACCGTTTCGGGTACCAAGCTGACCAACGCCGGCGGCGCAGCGGCTGCGGCGAATGATCCGAATGACTTCACGAACGTCATCAACTATTTCATCAAGCTCGAACCCGGCGCAGCTGGTGGTCCGATCCCGCAGGTTACGATGAACACGAAGAACGCCTCGAACACTACCTCGGGCAATGCTGTCGGCGCTTTCCATGATCAAGCGAAGCTGAACGTCGTGATTGCTCCGGGCGACAATCCCAAGCGTCCGGTTGCCGGCCAGTATACCGCTGTTGCAACGGTTACGCTCGGCGCACTCTGATCGCGTCGACTGAATGAAGGGAAAAGGGGGGAGGAGACTCCCTCCTTTTTCTTGATCCAATTGCTCAACCTTCGCAAGCCGACTGGTTGAATCATCCTGCGCGATCATCCGCGTTTGGGCCGGGGGGCTTTTTAGATGTTTCGAAACCTGCTGACCGCACTTGCGGTGCTGTTCTTCGTCGCCCTTCCTGTCCAGGCAGAAGCCGCGAGAGTGTCGCCCATGGTAGTGAACGTCACGCCGTCCGGTCGCGGGTCGATTGCCCGGATCGAACTGGCCAACCCTGCCGATCGCGAATTCCCGGTCGAAGTCATGATGATGCGGGGCGACATCAGCGAGGAGGGGGAACTGACGATGACCCCCGCAGATCAGGATTTTCTGGTATTTCCTGCGCAAATCGTCGTGAAACCACGAAGCCAGCAAGTGCTTCGCGTCCAATATGTGGGCGATGCCGATCTGGCAAAATCACAAATCTACTACGCCGCCGTCCGCCAACTGCCCGTGGAATTTGAACCGGGAGAATCTCAGGTTCAGGTCGTTGTGAATTTCAATGTCCTTGTGAACGTGGTTCCTGAAAACACGCGCGCGGAACCGATTGTCGAGATCATTGGTCCTGTGACACGTGAAGGCAAGCCCGGTATCGACGTTCGCGTCACCAATCGAGGAACCCGCTTTTTTCTGGCTGGCAATATCGCGTGGGACATAGCCGGTCGTACAGTCGAAGGCGTCGCGGTGAAGGTTCGCCGCACTCCTGAAGAAATGGCCAAGGCCGTGGGTGTCGGCGTGGTAGCACCGGACAAATCTCGCCGTTTCTTCATTCCTTTCGATCAGGTTTTAGAGCCAGCCACGATAAGCGCAGCGCCAGTATTATAATATGCGCAAAGCATGCAGAATTAAACGCGGCGCCTCCCGCCTCAGTTACCGGTTGGCCGCAGCGACCATATTATACGGCGCGATCTTGCCTGCGCCGGGCGTCGCTCAAACGCCATTGGTGGGTCCGGTTTCCGACAGCTTTCAGCCAATGACCGTGCCGCTGATCTGGCGCAATCGCGCCCTGAATGACATTTACATTCGCGCCAGCCCGGAGGGCGAGTACGAAATTGAAGCCAAGTCGCTCGAGGCGGAGTTGCGTCCGGTTCTGAACGAATTGGGCCAACGCCGATTGGCGGATGTTTTGGCCGGCAAGCTTTTTGTAACGCCCGAACAGATGAAGGATACCGGCTTCCGATTCTCGTTCAATCTGAACCGGCTGGAGCTGGTTGCCGAAGAGGTAGATCCCGATCTGGTGCCCGTTCAGTCTTTTGATGGATTGGCGAATCGACCAGATCGACTTCCGCCCACGATCAATCCTGCTCGCTTCAGCGCTTATCTCAACACCAATCTCGGACTGGTTTACCGGGAGGATCAGAAATCCCTCTCACCGGAGTTGTATCTTTCCGGTGCGGCAAGATACGGCCGCATTGTGGTCGAAGCGGAGGCGGGGTTCTCGGACAGTTTCGACGACAACTACCGCTTCTATCGCCAAGCGGTCCGCGCCATTTATGATGAGCCAGAGGCTCACCGGAGGTGGAGCGTGGGCGATCTCAGGCTTCCCGGAACGCAGTTGCTGGCGGCGCCCTTGATTGCCGGGGCGGCCGTTCAGAAATCCCGGCGCGTTTTTGATCCATATTATCCGACAGGCGTATTGGGGGGACGGCAGATCACCCTTACCAGTCCGTCGACGGTCGATATTTTGGTCAACGGTGCGCCGTACCGCTCGGTCGATCTGCAGCCGGGCCGATATGACATTTCGGATCTTCCTGTGGAGTTTGGCGCAAACGACATCCAGATGGTTGTTCGCGACGCTGCAGGGCGTCGGCAGGTAAGCGACTTTTCGACATTCTTTGACCCTCTGGACCTGATTGCGGGCGAGGATGAATATTCCGCGGCAGTCGGTGTGCGCTCCGACGAGATCGATTTTCAGCCCAAATATTCGAATGATCCGGTTGCCATGTTCAATTATCGCCGAGCATTGAGTGGGACATTGCTGCTGGGAGGGGGCGTTCAGTTGTCGAAGGACGTCCAACTTCTGTCCTTCGAGAGCCAGATTGTCCCGCAGCTTATTCCCGGTAGTTTCCAGCTTGCCGCTGCAGCGAGTGTCGGAAAGGGCGAGGGCGTCGCTCTCTCCGCCGGTTATCGATGGTATGGCGGGAGGGCGGAAACGCGAAAAGTCGCCAGTATCACGGTCGACTACCAAAGCGACGGATTTCGTTCCTTGGCTGATTTCGACCTGGCGACAGTCGGGCGTCTCACCGCGACTGCGAGCTACTCCCAATCCTTTACGACGCGGACGTTCATGTCCGTGGGCGCAGCGTACAGCAAAATCCGTGGGCGAAGCGACCAGTCAACCATTTACGCCGACGTAACCCGCAGGCTGACGCCGACGGTTAACCTGACAGGCGGGGCTGAGTATGGAACTGGCTCCATTTTCGGTAGAAGTTTCGGCATTCGGCTGGGGCTGACGATGGCGCTGGGCGGTCAACAGCGCGTCGACGCTTCCTATCAGAGCAGGCGGGACTATGCCCGGGCGACTTATTCGAAGGCGACGGACAATCATGCCGGAGCTTTTGGCTATTCCGTTGGGGTCCAGCGCTCACTTGGCATAAATTCAGTTGACGGATCGTTCGATTATATTGGCAATCGTTTTGACGCGCGCCTTTCCGTTGCGAGCGAGGGCGACGGCTTGGGGAATATAACCAATCGTCAGGTGGGCCGATTGCAGGTCGGTACATCGATCGCGTTCGCCGATGGAATATTGGGGGTCGGTCGGCCAATCAACGACGCTTTTGCGGTTGTCCGTGCGCACAAGACCGTGGAGTCCGAGGTAATCGCAGGACGCAACCTGAGCTCCAACGAGTATGAGGCATCCAGCGGAATTTTCGGTGCGGCGGTCGTCAATCGCCTGGTCTCCTACAGTCCTCAGGAGATTCAATACGACCTCAAAAATGGTGCCACGGGTTACGATATTGGATCGGGTGTCGAGCGCGTCATTCCACCTTACAGGGCAGGTTATTCGATCGAGGTGGGTAATGACCGGTTCGTCAGCGCGGTGGGTTTCTTGGAAATAAACGGGGCGCCAGCTTCGCTTGTATCCGGAAGGATAACATCGCAAACCGATGACGGTTTCGTCTCGCAGCTGTTCTTTACCAACTCGAGCGGACGATTTGGCATCATCGGGTTGGCTCCTGGCAAACATTACGTCGTAACCCTGAACGGGGGAGGCGTATTCAACCTCGAAGTTCCCGAAGATAATCGGGGATTGTTGCGCCTCGATCGCATCTCGGTCAGCAAATAACAGAAGAAGGGCGGGGATTATGCGTTACATCATCACTTTCCTGGCATTGGCCTTGGTTACGCAGCACGAGGTAGATGCTCGCGAATGCAACCCGACGTTTGCGGAGCGGTCCTATTCGGTAACGGTTCGCGCAGTCGAAATTGACGCTCGATCGGTTGCCGTCGAGAATCTTCAGCTGCGCGTGCTGAACGGCACCGATGTCAGCCGCACGCCAGCTGAAAATGCGGGGAACTGTGCTGCCGTGCTTCGCATATCGCGACCGGATGCCATGACCCTGCCTGGCTTTCCCACCTATCAGCTGCGCGCGCCCGCCAATCCCGACGTGGAGATTCTGGCGACTACCTCCCTAGGGAAAACCAGCCGGAGCGATATCATCCTGGGCGGTTTACCGGCTGGGCGACAGGGGCGCGCCGTTCCTTTGCAAATCATCGTTCCGACCGAATGGGGTTTGAAGTCCGGATTCTATAGCGAACAGCTTTTGTTATCGTTGTACGATGAGAGCGGGACGCTGCGGGATCAGGCGACGGCTAATGTGGCGATCAATATCCCGGCTGCCGTATCAATCCGTATCGTCGGGGCGGTAGGGAGCAGGGGCGGCGGCGGTGCCAGAATCGATCTGGGAAATATATCATCGACACAGGATATGCGTTCGCAGCCTTTCGGCGCGCGCATTTTGAGCACAACGGCCTACGGCGTATCATTCCGGTCAGAAAACTCCGGGGCGCTTCTCAATGTGAATGGTTCTGGCAGCATTCCTTATCGTCTCTTCTACGAGGGAAAGCTGGTTGATCTGAAAGGCGCCAATTTTTTCCCGGAGCCGTCTCACACACCGGCCTCGGGTGACGTACGGCCCTTGCAAGTGATCGTGCCGGCGACAAACGCCAAGCCTGCTGCCGGTCTTTACCGGGATCGGGTCACCGTTCAGGTTACTGCTATTTAGTTAGATTGCGGTCATCCCGAAGCTGATGGACAATGCTGACCGCAGTTCAGCGACATTTACCGCCACCGCTACGTGCTCGAACGAAGGCCCCGACCGAAATACGATATCGCTTACGCCTGACGAGGCAAGCATCACCGCGTTCCCTGCATAGATCACTTCGACCCGTTCATCAGAAAGGAGTGGACGATGCGAGGCCATTACGCGGAAGCCCCGCCCGCTGTTGCAGGCCTCCGTGATCGTCGCCAAAATGGGGCTGTGGCCGGGAGCGATTGCGATCGTGTTGGCCTGCATATGGCAAGACTCGGGAACATTGACCGAAATGCGCATGTTGCCGCGGGAATTATCTTGCGCGTAAGCAAACCCTGCCGGCGTGAGGGAGGCGAGGATGGCGATCATTGAAGATAGCGGACGCATGTATATCCTTCCGGCCGGTTGATGCGCTCCGCTCTACGAGGGATGGATTAAAAATTGATGGATGGCGAATTCGGGTCTCTCAACAGGGAGACGATCTGGATCGGCTGTTAGAGGACGTGTCATCAGCGGTCGGGGGAGAGCGTCGGAGAAAATCGATAATCCATCACACGCGATTTCGAGGATCCGATCAAGCTGCAATTATCCGATAATATATATTATGTTAAATTAGTATGGGAAGTGGAGCGATCGGCTGACTGTTTCTCCACCATGGACGCGGCCCCCCGCATGACACCAATGGCTTCGTCCAACTCGCATCCTTTGACACGGACAGGCGTTAATCCTTCTCAACCGGAAGGACCAACACGTGAAAATTCCATATTATTTTGCTGGTGCGCTTTTGCTGGCAGGCTGCAATCCGCCATCAGACGAAAAGGCCGACACATCGGCGCCGGTCAACGTCGCTCAGGATAGCGATAGCCTCGCATTCATCGCTGCCAAGGATGATGCGACCGGTTTCAATGCATCCCCCGTCCTGCGCGCGCAGGTCCTGCTCGACCATCTCGGCTTCTCGCCCGGCGTGATCGACGGAAAGGAAGGCGCATCCTATGTCGGGGCACTTCGGGGATTCCAGACGGCTCATGGCCTCGATGAGACCGGGAAACTCGACGCAGCAACCGAACAGGCGTTGCAACGCTGGCGCCAGATACCCGCAACGCGGCTCGTGATCATTCCTGCCGGCTTCGCCAAGGGGCCCTTCGTGCCGGCCTTCCCAAAAGACGCTGCCGAGCAGGCCAAATTGCCCGCGCTTGGCTATCGCAATCTGACCGAAGCGCTGGCCGAACGTTTCCATACCACGCCCGAAACCTTGGTTGCCCTGAACAGCCCGTCGACCCTTGTTGGCGCGGGCCTCCCCTTCCGCGTTCCCAATATTCCCGACATCGACCGTGCGACGCTGGGCGAGGATGCGCGGGGCTGGAACGCGACGCTCGAACGGCTGGGTGTCGCGCCCACGCAACCCGCCGCCGCAAAGGTCGTCGTCGATAAATCCGAGGGCGTGCTGAAAGTCTATGATGCGGACGATAAACTCGTCGCGCAGTTCCCGGCCACCATGGGAAGCAGCCGCGACCCGCTTCCGATCGGGACGTGGAAGATCCAGGGCGTCAGCCGTAATCCCGATTTTCATTATAATCCCAAGCTCTTCTGGGACGTCAGCAACAGCAAAGAAGCTGTTTTGCTGCAGCCCGGCCCGAACAGCCCGGTCGGCGTCGTGTGGCTCGATCTCAACAAGCCGCACTATGGCATTCATGGAACGAGCGAGCCGCATACGATCGGCCGTGCCGAGAGCCATGGCTGTGTCCGGCTGACAAATTGGGACGCGGCCCGGCTCGCGCAGATGGTCAAGCCAGGTACGCCCGCGATATTCCAGGATTAGCCTAGCTGAGGGAAGGACTCCGGGCCGCGTTGCCGTAATTAAACCATATCGACGCGCGTTTTCGCTCCACCCCGCCCTTTCGCCCGGTCATCGGCGAAACCGGACGCCCCATTCGCGGGTTCATCTCCTGCGAGACCTCGGTTTCTCGCGACAAGAGCTTTCCGATCCCGTCGGCCCGGCGTTTCAGGAAGAGATGATATGCAGCTGTTCAGTCCCGATCTTTTATGGCCAATCTTCGGCGCGATTGTCGCGGGAGGTATATTGGGTGCCGAACGCGAGTATCGCGCCAGTCCCGCGGGACTGCGTACCCACATTCTGGTCGCCCTCTCCTGCTGCCTGCTGATGCTGTCGGCGGTGCATCAGATGGCATGGCTCAATGATGCGCCGCCTGAGGTTATCCGGATTGATCCGGTGCGCATGGCGCATGGGATATTGACCGGCGTTGGCTTTTTGTGCGGCGGGGTGATCTTTCGCGAAGGTTTCAATGTCCGCGGGCTCACCACGGCTGCGTCGCTCTGGACGACCGCTACGCTTGGTATCTTGTTCGGAATCGGTTTCTACGAGCTGGCGATTTTTGGCGCGCTGGCATCGCTTCTGGTTCTGGCTGCCGTGGCCATCACGGAAACGCGCGCGCCGCAGCGCCGGGTCGTGCATCTCAAGGCGCGCTATCGCAGGTCGGCTGGTACGTCGTTGTCGGCATTTGGCGCGACGCTCACGGCGCACGGCCTCGACGCGATTACGATCGACCAGCAACTGGTCGACGATATCATGGAATATGGCGCAACTGCGCATGGCTATGAGGAGGAGCGAGGCGAGCGTCTCGCGGCGAGTTGGACAGCCGACCCCGCGGTCACCGGCTTCGAAATCCGTCCGCAACAGGCGTAATGCGCTCTGCCTTAGGGAACCAATAGCGGCCGTGCGCGTTTCATATATCTGTCCATTCGACGGAATGGCAGAATTTAAGTACCGTCTTCGGACGGACTTTAGGAAAGCCCCGTTGCAGCGATGTAACGGGGCTTACCTTTTTCGGCCCAAAAAGCGAAAATCGCCGGCACTCAATATATCTCATGCCAGTTTTCGACTTCCGACGAGCTATTTGCCAATCCCAGGCAGATCAAGCCCGGCCGAGCGACGGAGGTGCCGAGCCGCTCAAGCCGATATTCCAATCGTCGACACTGAAAGCCGTCAACGCGCTCTTCAGACGTCACAGTCAACGTGCCCTTGGAGGCCTTTCCCTGCCAGCGATGCATGTGGCCAACCGGCCAACTGCCCGCACGCTTGGCCCGCTCGTTATATCGCCCACTAAACTCGTCGAAGGGGAAAGTGGGCCGGCCATCGAGCGCGATCCCGCCTTCGCAATCATTGCAACTGACTTCGCCGAACTTGTTATATTCGGCCTTTTTTGCCTCGACATCGGGGGGCGTTTTGAGGTCGTCGATATAGCGAACCTTGGCCGCCGTCGGCGGCGCGGAGCTGGCCGAGGCGGGCGCCGTCGCCTGCGCATCCTGAGGGGGACGCGAAACTTCCTCGCTCGTTTCCCCGTCCGGGTGTGGAGCGACCGCATCATTGACCGCATCCTCCACGATATTCTCTGCGGTTCGTTCGACCTTTTCGACCGCGCGATCGGCGAGGCGTTTCAAAAACCCCTGGGCCTGCGCTCCATTGGCGAAGGCCAGAAGAGCAGTAGCGGCGGCGGCGGCGCGCAAGATATATTGCATGATGAATTCCTGATTTCTTTAGGATACAGCAAAAAGTCAGCCGAAATCGGTGGTCAGTGTCGCGGTGAGCCGCCGCGGGAAATTATAAAGATAGACCCCCGACGAGCCGTTCGCCCAACCGAACTTGTTACCGATGTTCGCCAGCTGGACCCGAAGCGTGGCCGGCCCCTTGCCAATGTGGAAACGATAGCGCCCGCCGACCGATGCGATCGCGCGCGCCGGGATGACAAGCTTGCCATCGGTGCTGGCGATGCGGTCGGACGTGCTTTCGACCACGAGGTCGATCGAAAAATCGGGGGCGAAAGTCGGTCGGTAGTCAAGAACGGCAGTCGAAAGCCGGCCGAAACTCGCCAGCGGTTTGCGCCCGACCAGCCCGCTGTCGACGGCGTCGCCCGACAGTTTGGCGTCGATCAACGCCGTCCCGGCAATGGCGGTAAGCCCCGGTGCAAGTTGGCCCGAAAGCGAGAATTCCGCGCCGCGGTGGCGCACGTCGCCCAGCTGGCGAAAAACCCGCGCGGCATCCAGCGAATAGAAGGGCTTTGTCACGTCGAACAAGCCGGCCACGACACGGATGTCGGGCGTGATCGACCAGCGAACGCCGCCGTCGATCTGGCGTGTACGGATGGCAGGGGGCGCGTCGTCCCGGTTGACCGCGACGCCGGGGGCGACCGGGCTTTCTTCGAGACCCTGGGTATAGCCAGCATAGAATGCGAGCGAGGGCGAGGCATGGAATGCGGCGGTGGCGTTGAAGAGCAGCGGATCGTCGGTCGTCCTGATCACCGGGGCATCGGGATCGAGTACGCGCTTGCGATAATCTGTCTTCTGGAGGCCAAGACTGATCTCACCGACGTCTTTCCACCTGCCCTCATAAGCAATTCCCGCAGTCCATTGACGCACGGTGTCGCGCGTCTGCACGCCAAAGACCGACACGGGTTCGGGAAAGACGACCGGTTCCGCGAGTGGATGATTGCCGACGAAGATCGCGGTATCGCCGCCATAACTGCGCACACGATTGCGGCCTTTGAAGGAGAGGTGCAGCGCGTGCAGTCGCGGCCCTTCGGAAAAGCGCCGCGACAACCGGACTTCCCCGCTTGTCGACGCCGAACGGCGGCCCGGTTCCGCGATCACCAGTTCATCGGCTGTACCATCCTCCCCCACTTGGAGGAAAAGCTGGGTGTGCGAACGGTCGAGGTCGAGGATCGAGCGAAGAGCACCTGCCTTCAGTGTCCAATCGCCCATCACCGCCGATGCGATCACGCCGGTATTGACCGTTTGACCATCGTTCGTTGCCCATTTCTGGCCGAGCCGCTTCACGCGCTCGATCCGCGGGGGCAAATAATCGCCACCCGTCAGCAACAAGGGCTGGCTTTCTTCGTCAGAAATTCCGGTGCGGCTCCAAAAAGGGGTGATCGTAACACCGTCGACCGGCGCCCAGCGCGCGATGAGTGCGGCGGTGCGATAGTCCGCGCGCCCGCCGGTATGCGTCCTGTCGGCGATCAATCCCAGCCCCGCGCCGACCGCGAGACGGTCGGTGACCGGAAGCTGCGCATCGACCTCCAGCGCCGCCGACCCCAGCGGACCCAGCCGCGCGCCGAGACTGACGAGTGATTTGCCGCCCGGGGTGCGCAGGCCATAGTCCGCGATGCCCGTCGGCGCAGGAAAAGGATAGCTTTGCGCCGAAAGTCCGACGCGCATCTGCAAGCTGCTGATCAGCCGGTCGGTGAAACTACCCTGCTGGTCGATATAGAGGCCATCGAGACGGATATTGCCCGCCTCTGCAGCCGAGAAACCGCGGACATAATTGGGGTTATAGATACCGATCTGCTCGCCGCCGATCGAAGTGCCAAAGGCGTCCTCGGCGCTCGTGGTCGCATTATCGTCGGCGCGCTGGGCGGAGGCGGCGTTCGGCGCGACGGCAAGCGTCAGCGCGAGCGCAGTGATGGAGGCACGGCGCATCAGATCACCGCCTTCATACGACGGCGGACATCTTCCCAGTCGGTCATGAACATCGCTGCGGCAAGACGCGCTGCGGGACGCTCGGGATCGAGCCGGTCGCCGCGCAGATTGTCATTCTCCTGCGAATAGCTCGACATGTGGACGAGAAGCGGATGCACGCCCTTCGCACCCGGCTGATACCAGCTGCGATCGTGCTGCAACTCCAGCGCGAGTGGTCGCGGGACCCAGGCATATTCGGAATCGGCGTCATATGCGGGAAGCTGGTCGGCGACATAGAGTCCATAGGCCGCCCCGGTGCGGATCTGGAAACCGCCGCCCTGTACGCCCTCGGCCTGCACCTGTCGGCGCGCCATCATGTCATAAGGGTTCAGGAAGACGCGCAGGACGGCCCCTTCTTCCGATGGCGTAATATGCCGACCGTCGCGCAAAATCGTTCCCGCCCTGCCCTCGACAACGCTTTTTGCGATGATGCTGAAGGTAGCGCCCACCAGCCGGACATCTTCGAGCGTTGGAACGACCGAAATGTTGATGTCGGCTTGAAGGCTGGTGCCGCGCACGTCGCGCAGCGAAGGCTGCTGCATCAGTGCATCGAAAACGACCATCGCACGGCGGCGGAGCAAATCGATTTCGGCAACCGGGATGCGGGCGAGGTTGTTCGGCTGATGAACATGGATGTCGGGTGTTTTGGAATACCAGCCGGGCAGGCCGGCACCCGGCCCCGGCGTACCGGTGGCCCAACGCTCCATCAGTTTCTTCGGGGCGCGACTGTCACCGGGTGCGGCCAGCGCAGCGGGAATGGTCGGCGTTGCGACAAAAAGGCCCAGCATGGCGAGTTTGGACAGCGATTGTTTCATGAGATTGGCTTTCTGGATGGGGTCAAAGTCAGCCGGGCAAGCCAAGCGCGCCGCCAACGATTCCGCGCAGCAGGCCGCGCTTCTTCTTCGGTTTGGCATCGGCCGCAGGCGCGTCGGAATCGGTGTCCGCTCCGCTCATCAGCGACGCGAGATCGACGCCCAGCATGCCCATGTGCGTTGCCTTGGTGCGCAGCTTGACCCCCCATCCGGCGGGCGCTTCGCGCGGCGACCCGTAATTTGTCTCGGGGCCATAGGCCGTCATCATCAGCATCGCCGATTCCGATGCCTTGCCGACCGCCGACGGGACGATGCATTCGGTGGATTCGGGGGTGAGAAGGATGCGCTGTTGCACAAGCCGCGCGATGTCGAATTGCTCCAGATAGTCTGGCAGCGCCATGCCGGGCATGCGCACCGCGCTTGACGTCCACATGACGATGGTGCCGTTCTCGCGCGCGCCGGTCACGGTCATGATATAGCCTCGGGCATTGGCGAGCGCCGGCCAGCTGACCTTGACCGCCCCCGACGCGAGATCGGCGCTGCGCGGGGCGAGCGGCGCGAGGAAGTCATTCCCGCCGGCAACGGCGAAACGCATCTCAGGCGAATAATTGCCCTGCACGACATGATCGCCGACGAGCGATGCCGCGCGCGGTACCCGCGTCCCATTCTTCCCCCCGGGCCATTCGCCATAGGTCGCGTGGCGCCCTGCCGACGGCGGCACCATCGCTTTCACATTGGGGATCGTGCCAAAGGGTGACGCCCCACCGGGCTTCATCGTCGCAAGATCGATGATGACCGGCTGGCCTGCGGGCGCATTTTCACCACAACCCCAATAAAGTTCGATCCGTCCCTTGGGGGCGTCCGCAGGGCCGGGCCGGTAGTCGGGCTTGCCGTCTTCCTTCGGCGCCGCCCCCCGAGGCGAAACAAGTGGCAGACGGTCGCCCGCGCGCAATGCCTGTGGCGGCAGATGTTCGGCGACCGGCGCGGAATTGGGGCGTGTCGATCCGAGCTGGAGCGACAGGTTTTTCTCGACGCCTGCGGGCTGGCCGGTTGCCATGCCCGACACGGTTTCGGCGGACAGCCAGTAAACGGCTTCGATCCTGGGCTTCGGGGCCTGCTGGGCAAAGGCGGCGGTCGCAAGGGCGAGCGCGCTCACAGTGAGCCCGCCGGTCATCATCGTCTTCATGGTACGAATTCCCTCTTATGGCTGCTTCGGTGCCGGGCTGACCGGCGGGGAGATGTGCAGACGCAGCCCCGGATGATCGATGACGAAGCGCCGGTCGGCGAACATGTCGATTCCGAGGATTGCCGCAGGCTGGTCGATGGTGAACCCCAGCACCTTGAATACCGGCAGGTCCGCGATGCGTATCTTGCGGTCTTCGATCTTGGCTTCGCCGATCGTCAATTCGTCGATCGGCACTTCGACGCTGGGCATCGCATGGTTCGTCGCACCTTTGATGTCCGACGCCTTGGCAAGTCCCGGGCTGTCGGGAGCAAGTCCGATCGCCCTTCCCGCCGCCCAGTTGATGATCGTCCCGCGCGCGCCGGTGTCCAATATTGCGGGAACCTGGACGCCGCCCAGGCGAATTGTCAGACGCGGTGCGCGCATATCGTCGAGGACGAAAGGAACCGTCGTCGAAAGCCCGGCGAGCATTTCAGCCTCGACCTTGGGCGTCATCCGCCAGCGGCCGCCCGGCATGTCCATCTCGACGGCAAAGTCCGCGATGATATCGGCGCCCAATATGCCGTCGATGCCAAGCTTGTCGGTTGGCCCGGGCGGAAGCAGCATGAGTTCGGGCGAACGAAAGCTATATCCGGCGACCTCGACCTGCTTGACCACTGTCGTTTCGACATCGGTTCGTCCGGCCGCGCCATCGAGCGGGTCCCCCGACAATTTGGCGACCAGTCCCGGCAGTTCTGCGCGCAGCTTCGGCATGATCGTGGTGCTGCTCGCAGCGGTGTCGATAACGAAGCGTTTCGGCGTCGAGCCGTCGATACTCACCTGAACGACCGGGTGACCCGACGGCAGAATTTCGAGCGGCTGCATGGCTGTCGACGGGGCGGTGACAGCCACCGGCTGTTCGGTGGCGGCGGCCCGCGCCTGCTCGGCGACGATCAGCGCGCCGAGCAGGCCGAATGCGACCAGACTATAACGATAACGAGTGTGGGCCATGGCCGATCTCCTGGCGGCGGGGAGCCGCGAACAGGGACCGGTTATGGCGGGCTCCGGGCGGGCACCACGCCTCTGCGACGAAGGCAGGCATCGGCTCGCCGGAGCGGATTCTCGCGCGACGAATGCGGACGCCGGTGCGACGAGCAAGGACGTCAACTGCGCCCACTTCCTTTATGCTGGTCGCGCACTACACATTGGAATTGCCATGCAGCTGAAGCCCGAACATCGTCAGACCATCTATCTGGTCGCCGCGACCTGGATCCTGTCCGGGATACTCTACATCATCCCCTATCATGTGTTCAGCGGCGCCGGCGTCTACGTCACCATCTCGGTCATCAACATATGCGTGATGGGCGCGCTACTTTCGGGCGGCGTCTATTGGGCGGTCAGGATCACGCGCCGCCGCAATATGGTGGTCCGGCTCGCTGCAATGGGCGCAGCGGTGTTCCTTGCCTCTGGAGTGCTCGCGCTGATCGACGCAACAACTGGCGAATGGATCGGACGGCTCGTCGTGTCGCCGCAACAATCCGCTCCCTTCGCGCTGCGCGCTACGAACAATTTTATCGCGCTCGTCTGGCAGTTCGCGCTGCTCGGCGCAGCGTTCACGGTGATCGAGGCGAACAAGCTGACGCGCGAACGCGAATTGGAACTTGCCGTAGCACGCGAAGCGGCAAGCCGCGCCGAAGCCGCCGCTAGCGCCGCCAGCCTCGCGGCGCTCCGCTATCAGCTCAACCCGCATTTCCTGTTCAACACGCTCAACGCGATCTCGTCACTGATCGTCACGAAAGAATATCGCACCGCCGATGCGATGCTCGCCAAGCTCTCAGAATTCCTGCGCGCGACATTGTCGTCCGAGCCCGACGCCTTGTTGCCGCTCGAAGACGAACTCGCAACGCTGCAACATTATCTCGAGATCGAAAGCGTCCGCTTCGGCGAACGGCTCGCGGTCGAATTCATCTGTCCCCCTGCGCTTAACAGTGCGCTGGTGCCCGGCTTCCTCCTTCAGCCGCTGATCGAAAATGCCATCAAATATGCGCTCGCTCCGTCCACGGTACCAGTGACGATCAAGGTCGAAGCGTCGAGCGACGATAATATATTGCTCGTCTCGGTCGAGGACGACGGGGCCGGTCAGGAAAAGGATGCAAGGCCCGGCACCGGCGTCGGCATCGCCAATGTCCGCCAGCGGTTGGAGACGCTCTATGGAACCAGTGGCAGCCTTGAAACGCTGAAACGCGAGCGCGGCTTCCTTGCGATCGCGCGCCTGCCGCTCGAGCGGCGCAGCGACGAGCTTGCAGCATGAACCCGCTGCGCGTCCTGCTGGTGGACGACGAGCCGCTGGCACTCCGGCGCCTCGAAACGCTGTTTGGCGACATTGACGATGTTGAGGTCGTGGGAACGGCTTCGACCGGTGAAGAGGCGGAAGAGCGGATCGCGGCGCTCAAGCCCGACCTTGTTATGCTCGACATCTCTATGCCGCAAAAGAGCGGCATCCGCGTGGCCGCCGATCTCGTCGCCGATCCGCGTCCCGAAATCATCTTCGTCACTGCGTTTGAACAATATGCGCCCGACGCCTTTGAGGTGGATGCTGCCGACTATCTTCTAAAGCCCGTCCGGTTCGACCGGCTGCGCCAGGCCGTCGAGCGGGCGCGGCGGCGGCGCGCGATGCGCGATGCCGCCGACCGGGTCGCCAGCGCCCCGCCAGAGGAAATTCGCGAGGAAGCGATCTGGGTTCAGGTCGCCAGTGGCAACCTTCGTCTTCCGATTGCCCAAATCGAATGGGTAGAGGCTGCGCGCGACTATGTGCTGCTCCATACCTCGACGCGAAGTCACATCCACCGCATTTCGATGACCGCACTGGAGCAACTGCTCGATCCGCGGCTGTTGACGCGCGTGCACCGATCGACCTTCATACGGCCCGCACTGGTGAAAGCCGTGCAGCGGCTCGGCAAAGGGCTCATCGCGCTCGAGATGGAAGATGGCGCAATCGTGCAGGTAGGGCCGAGCTACGTCCGGGTCGTACTCGACCGCCTCGGCCTTGCCTGACGCATTCGTCTCACCGACGTCGGCCTTAGTCGAGGCGCGAGCACACCGGTCGCACAACGATCCGGTTTCGAAGCAAGCGCAAGGCGCCGGAACCTGGCCTCCCATATCGTGAAGATCGCGGCATCGAGCCGCAAACAGAGACGACCGGACGGCCCCGCGCTGCTTCTGGTTCTCTCTGTTCCACCTTCACAGACGATGGAGCCATATATGAGCAAACTCCCCTTCCTCGCCGCTGCGATCGCCCTCGGCTTGCCGATGCCCGTACTGGCAAAAGCCGAAGCCAAGCCCGAAGCTCACGCCAGGGCGGAGGCCAAGCCTGAGGCGCGCGCGAAGGCAGAAGCCAAGCCCGAGGCGCGCGCCAAAGCCGAAGCGAAGCCCGAGGCCCGTGCGAAAGCTGAAGCCAAGCCCGAAGGCTGATCGCATCGGCAAAGGAGTGCCGGCGGGATCGCCCCCTCTGCCGGCACTCCGCCACCCAGAAAAATGCAGGCCTGACAGTGGCCGTGCCCAGGCGCCCAAGCTTCCATTTGGCGCTCTCGCAAAAGAAAGAAAAAGGAATCTTCATGCGGACCCTGATCCCCGCGGCCGGCTGCGTCGCGCTTCTCCTCGCACTGCCCTCGCCGACCTTTGGACAGGGCTTCCTCAAGCGGATTGCGGATCGTATCGTCGAGGCGCCGAAACAGGCTGGCGAAGATAAGGCGCGGTCGGATATGCCTTCAGGCGAGAAAGCCAAGGCATCTGCGAGCGCCAAAAAGGCGCCTGAACCCGAAACCAAATATCCCAGCCGTATGCCCAAGCCCGAGGGCTTTGCCGCAGTGAAGCAGGCCTATGACGACTTTGGCAAGGTGCGTTGTACCAGTTGCGAAGGCGGCTTCGCCTATGACAGCTGGCCGGTCTTTCCACGCGATGGCACGAGGCGTCCTTTCGATGGCGCCCGCAGCATCGTCGGCGAGCTGCCAATCGGCCACGTTCATCGCTGGAAAGGTGCGGAATCGCAAGGTTCGCTCACCGTCGTAAGCGAAGAGCCAGTGGGCGGCTTTCGCTGCCGCCAGCTTCTCTATCGCCTGACCAAAGGAAGCGCTTCGGCCGAACGGCCGGGATTGATGTGCTGGGGTTACGCGAACCAATATTCGGCATCCGAAGGTTGGAACGAGGTCTACTGACGCCCCGCGATCCCGCAGTCCCTTCATGCTCGCAACTCTCCAATCTCCTCCCGTCTCGCCGCCATCAGCCGGCGCGAGTGAGGGCAGTACGACAGGATTATTTAATGACCCTCTTGCGCACTCTGCCAGCCGTTGCACTCGGGCTGACGCTGAGCGGTGCCGCCGCCCCAGCCACCGCCGCTGCGGCTGCCAGATGCGATGCCGGCTGGGCCGGAACGATCGAATATGCCCGTCATCAGGCGAACAGCGATTCAAAGACGGTCACACGCGTGTCGGGCAAAGGCACCGAGACGACCGACGCGTCGATGGAGTATGATTATGTCGCTCAAGTGGCCGTGCGGCCGTCGCAAGGCGCGGATTACAGCCTCGGAACCGCGAATATAAACCTGGCCTCGGTCGCGACCGAAACCATCAATTCCAACGACCAGATGATCTGCCCGCATGAGCGAGCGATGCGACAGATGTCAGGCCGTTTCGTAAGCAAGAGCCAAACGCGTGCGAATGCTACCGGGCTCGAAGCTGGCGTTGATATTACTGTGGATACGGACGGCCGCTACACGGTCAGCGTGCGCCTCCCGGACATAAAGGGCACCGTTTCGGGGTCGAGTTCGGCGAGTTTCAGCGGCCAGTGCAAGGCCAAGGAAGCAACGAACCAGAAAATCGCCGAAATTCCGACGACGGTCGACGCAATGCGTTTCTCCAGCAGTGGTGAGGATCGCGTCAATCCGGCGGATCCCAATCGGCTCTCGGGCGGCCATTCCGAAACCTCTTATGGTGCCACGGACTCGCTGCGCTGGAGCCTGCGCCGCTGCAGCGGCGCGCTGCGCCTCGTCGACCTCAAATTTGAGGACATGCAGTTTCCTACATGGGAGGCTTGGAAGGAAATCACAGAGCAGATTGGTACGACCGACGGGAATATCGTTCGGCTGACTGCGGTGGTCGCGAACGACAGCGCCGACGAGAAAGCGGCAACGGTCAAGTTTCGTGATACCTACAAAGGCGACAAATGGGATGGCGCAAAGCCCGATGGTCTTCTGGGCGAGGTCACAGTCAGCGTACCTCCCGGCGAGCAGCGTGAGGTCCAGTTCAAATGGGATAGTTCGGGCTATGCCTGGTTCGATGACGGGCGCCCGCGGCTTGTGCAGCGTATCAAGGCCGAGGTTGACGATGCGGGCAAGAAGGTTGACGACATGACGCGCAATCTGAAGGTCGCGCCAAAGCCGCTTGTGCTCGTCCATGGCCTATGGTCGAATTGGAAAGCTTGGGAGTTGTGGCAGAACATCCTGACCATCAGCCACAGCTATGATTGGAAAGCTTTCCCGGTCGGCGAAAAGCCGGAACATGGGCGGATGCGCACCGGTGAGGAGATGGGCAATTTCGGTCCCACCAACACGATCGCCCAAAATGCCATCGAACTCGCAAACTATGTCCGCTATGCCCAGAAGGATCGCAATGCATGGCACGTCGATCTCGTCGCCCACTCGATGGGCGGACTGATCAGCCGGCGCTATATTCATGCGACAATGCCAATCTATCCCGACGGCAAACCGCAGGTGTCGCATCTCGTAATGCTGGGTACACCCAATAAAGGCAGCTCCTGTGCCGATCTGATCAGTATACCGCTGGAACTCGGCGGACGATCGATGGACGCGCTGCGCGAACTGCGACCTCTCACGGTGCTGAGATTTAACGCGGAGAATATCAACCGCAAAGGCGTGCCCTTTTCGGTGCTGGCCGGAAATCCGCTGCCGCCTGTCTGTCGAATGTTGAGCATGAACGATGGCGTGGTCGCCGAACCATCGGCGAAATGGACGATATCGGACCATGAGACGCAGAATATTTTGCATACGAGCATGACCGGAGCGGAGCCCTTCTCCTCCTTCGTGAAACCGCGCGTCGCGCTAGGTCCGGGCAAACAGGTGGCGGGCGGATCGCACTCGACAATATCGGGGGAAAGTGAGCGTGCACCGGCTCGCCTGATGATAGTCGGCGTTGACGATCAGGAAGAAGCCGCTGCGGTCGCGCCCGACTTTTCGAAAATCATATTGATTGCGCCAGGTCAGATGATGAATGTCTCGATCCCGGTAGAAGTGGCTCAAAATCTGGGCCTGACCTTCGTGGCTGCGAATACGGTGTCGGCAACGCTGATCGATGACAAGGGGGTGGCAGTCGGTGCCAACCTGAGTGGCACCCCCGAAGCGAGCCAGATATTCCGCTCGATCTTCATCGATCGGGCGATCACTGCAGGAAAGTGGACGCTGAAGCTACAAAGCAAAGATCGCGCGGACCGCGAAGTCATCCTCTCCACCTGGTCGAACACCAGATAAACCGACGCCGCATCCATCCAAAAGCAAAAGCTGTCGCTGCCCGGCTGACGCTATCGATCGTCGACCAACGTCAACGATCGATAGCGTCATTCTGTCCGTCGGCTCAGGCATCGACGAACATCGGATCCTCATCGACGATATTCCCGGACTGTCGATCGAACAGACGTCGATATTGACCGCCCGGATTGGCGAGCAGCGTTTCATGGTCGCCGTCCTCGACGATCCGGCCCTGATCGAACACCAATATCCGATCGAGCGTGCGTACCGTCGAAAGCCGGTGGGCAATAACGATCGCGGTCCGCCCTTTCATCAACCGGTCCATCGCCTGCTGGATCAGCGCCTCGCTTTCCGAATCGAGGCTGGAGGTCGCCTCGTCCAGAATGAGGATGGGGGAATCCGCCAGAAAGGCGCGGGCAAGCGCCACGCGCTGGCGCTCACCGCCCGACAATTTGACGCCGCGCTCGCCGACGGGCGTCGCATAGCCGCGTGGTAGCCGTGCGATGAAGTCATGGGCGTTGGCAAGCCGCGCTGCGGCCTCGACTTCGGCCTGGCTCGCCCCCGGACGAGCATAAGCGATGTTGTCGGCCAAGCTGCGGTGGAACAGGATCGGCTCCTGCTGGACGATCGCAATCTGCGCTCGCAGCGACTGCTGGGTTGCGTGTGACACATCCTGACCGTCGATGGTCACGCGACCTTCATTCACATCATAAAGGCGCTGGATCAGCTTGACGAAGGTCGTCTTGCCCGATCCCGAATGGCCGACCAGACCGATCCGCTCACCGCCCCCGATCAGCACGTCTAGATGTTCATAGAGTGGCTTTTCATGCCCGCCATAGCGGAAGGTGACATTCTCCACGCGGACCTCGCCCGCCGCGATGCGGATCGGGGCCGCATCGGTGCGATCCTCGATTCCCAGCGGCTGACCGTGGAGATCGACCAGTTCCTCCATCTCGTTCACGGCGCGCTGGAGATGATGAATGTGGAAGCCGATGTCGACGAGATAACCGTGGACGACGAAATAGCTGGTAAGCACATAGGTCACGTCGCCCGGCGTCGCAGCCCCTTGCCACCACAGCCACAGGGCCACGCCCGTGATCGCTCCGCGCATGATCCAGAGAAGCAGTATCTGCGCGCTGCCCGACCAAGTATAGCGCATCCACGTGCGCCGGGTGCGTTTAGCCCATTTGGTCAGCAGCCCGCCGACGCGCTCCTCTTCGCGATCCTCCGCGCCGAACGCCTTGACCACGGCGTTGGAGCCGACCGCATCCGACAGCAGGCCACCCAATTTGGTATCCCATGCGTTGGACAGCGTTGCGGCGGGAGATGCCCAGCGCGTCGCGAGCATAATGGTCATCGCCACATAGGCGGCCGACCCGACCCCCATGACAAGCCCGAGCACCGGCCAATGCCAGCCGAGCAGCAGCATTGTGCCGACCAGCACGACCGCTGACGGCAGCAATTGAAGCAAAAGCACGTCGTTGAGCGTGTCGAACGCCCACATACCACGTGTGATCTTGCGCACCGTCGAACCAGCGAAGGCGTTGGCATGCCAGTCGGTCGAGAAGCGCTGTACGCGATGAAAAGCGCCCTGCGTTACGCCCTGCATCATACGAAGCGTGAAGGGAATGATGCCCGCCCACGCGACGTGACGGAGCAGTACCATCGAGAGGCCAAGCGCCGCCATCGCCGCGAACAGCGCAAGCGCTCCGTCTCGTCGGTCTGCCGCCAGAGCGTCGATCAAACGCCCGGCGAAAAGCGGCACGAAAATCTCCGTGACCGTCGCTGCGGTTATAAACAGGCCGATGAAGGCCGCGCGTCCACGCTGCGCGGCCCAGTGATGGAAAGTAAAATCGAGGACGCGGCGGATGGAATCCGCGCGATCATTGTCGGGTGTCGATGTCATATCATGAACCGGCGCGGATGCGCCGTCTCCAATGCGTTTCTATTCAAGGGGTAATCCGGACAGAGGTCGGATCACGGAGGCTTCAGGACCTAGTGGTGGAAGCGCCCGTTGGCAGGAAACCCGCCGGGAGGGCATGTGGTTGGAAATTTCATCTATGCCCTCCTTTCTTCGCGTTGGAATGATTCGGGTGTTTATCGGCGTTCCATGCCGTTGGCAATCCTCGGGCCTTTCTTGCCGCGGCAATTCGGGTTCAATGCGCCGCGCCCGGCCGCGGCTGAGTGCGAACACTTAAATATCAAATATTTCTGGTGGTTTACACCTGATATTCCGTTCGGTCCGGATAAGTTTGGGCTTTTCCCGTTCCCGCTGGCATGAGTGGTATGAAAATTTGCGATCTGTAGACGAGACGTTCTGCAGAAGGCTACTCAGGGGCGTCCATGAACAGTGCTGCCATCTTCGCCATGATTCCGGATTTCCTCCGCTTCGATGTCGGCGAGATTGAGTTGAATATGGGGGGGGCGCATGGCGACTATGCGCGGTTGGAACGGTGCGTCACTGCCCCGCTAAGCGCAATCGCCGGCCAACTCATAAGCAGCGCACCAGGAAATCTCGACGCACTCAAAGGCGATCTCGTCATCCTGGAGGCTGTGGATGAAGGTCGTGACTGGAACGGCAGCATCCGGCGGAGCGCATTCACAGACCATGAATCGAACCATTGCGTGGCTGACTATATGGTACGACTGGACCTCTCTTCAGATGCTTTCGATCGCCTTCTCACGCTGATGAATACCGGCCGGGTTCTGTCGGGTCTTTCGCTCGATTTCCAGAATATCGACGGACCGCTTGTCGATGACCCGCTCGATCGGCCGATTCCCTGGGACGACTTGGGTTACCCGCACGTCGCGGTTACCAACTTTACGCTGCGCTGGAGGTAGTTGGCGATCCTGCGGCACATCGAGGTGCACGGCAGGACCACGGCGAGTAATTCCCACTTGCGGCCTGTCGGCTTCAAACCGACCAACGAGGCATGCCACCGTTCTAGGCACCCAATGGGAAGACATCTCAGGGGATTAGTAGCAGCTTGCCGGTGGTCGCCCTGCTTTCCATCGCTTCATGCGCTGCCGCGGCGTCCGACAAGGCGAATTCGGTCGCCGGGGCGATGTTCACCTTGCCCCCGCGTACCCAGTCGAACAGCCGCGCCGTCCGGTCGCGAAGCAGTTCCGGCGTGTGAATGTGGTCGGAGAAAACGGCGTATCCGATCTTGACGCTGCGCGGCAGGCTCATGATGTCGACCCCGCCCGGGCCACCCAACACGGGCCCGTACCAACAGAATGTCCCCGAGCGGCGAAGCGATGCGAGCGATCCTTCGAACGTCGTGGGCCCGGAACCGTCAAAGACCACATGTACCCCCTCGCCTCCCGTCAGCCGGAGTACCTCTTCGGCAAAATCACCTGTAGCATCGACGATAACATGGTCGGCGCCAGCCGCCTTCGCCGCGTCGATTTTCGCCGCCGACGAGACTCTGCCGATCACCGAGCCGCCACGCAGTTTGATGATCTGCGTGAGAATTTGCCCAAGGCCGCCGGCGGCCGCATGCACCAGTGCCACGTCACCCGATTGGACCGGATAAAAGTCGGTGGCAAAATGACTTGCCGTCAATCCCTGCATCATCAGCGAAGCGGCAAGACGGTCATCCACGTCATCCGGCAGCGGCACAGCGGAGGTCGCGGGCAGGACGATACGTTCGGCATAACTACCCGGTGCATAGACCCAGGCTACGCACTGCCCGACCGCAAGATCATCGACGCCCTCACCCAGCGCAGCGATGCGGCCCGCGCCTTCGGCGCCCAGAACGCGAGGCAGAGGCATTTCGTGCCACGCCATTCCCTGCCTGATCCCCACGTCCATGAAATTCACCCCGGCGGCCGAAACATCGACCAGAATTTCTCCCGGCCCCGGAACGGGCTCGGGAAGATCGAGGGTTTTCAGAACATCGGTCGCGCCGATCGAGGTCATTGCAACAGCTTTCATTTCCTATTCTCCTTATAGAACGATCATTCCAAAATTGGGCAAAAAATTTAGCGCAGGGAGCGCATCGCGAGGCCGGCCAACCCGTTCACATGGTCCTTCCCCGCTCCGCCCCGCGCAGCAAGGCGGATCGCGGAAATCGTGGCGATCAGGAAAGTGACGAGCTGATCGATATCGAGGTCTTCAGCCAGATTCCCCTGTTCCCGCGCCGCGCGAAGCGTCTTCGCCAAGGCCCGGCTCAGAACATCGCCCGAGGCTTGGCGTATTTTTGCCAGCTCCGGTCTTGTACAACCGAACTCGGCTATCGATCCCACGCCAAGACAGGGGCGTTCAGCTTCTGCCGCCACGCGTTCCAGCATGGCGCGGATGCCTTCGATCGCCCGGTCATGGCGATCGAGCACCTCGATATGCTCACGCACTTCGCCCTGTGAATAGTGCCTCACTGCACTGCAATAGATTCCCCATTTGTCGCCGAACGTATCGTACAGACTCTGACGACCGATCTTCATCGCATCGACGAGCATCTGCGCCGAGGTGCCTTCGAAGCCATGCTCGCGGAATATTTCCACGGCAGCCTCCACGGCGGCTTCCACATCGAATTCCTTGGGTCGTGCCATTTTGCCCATATAGCGTATTGGAATGATCATTCAAGAATTATTTGTGATGGCCGCCTACCTCGACTTTCCTTCTAAACCGATAGTGATTTTTCAATCCTGTCTTGCCAGGCTCGAGCCTTCTGCCCGTGGGCAAGAGACATCGCGTCATGCATCAATTTCTCGCTCATCGCGCCATCACCGTCGAGGCGATGGGCCAGTTCCGCCTTGATCCGCAAAAGTTCCGGCATAGCGAAGAATTCGCCCAGCTCTTCGCACCGAGATATCGTGACCTCGACGAGATCATGCGCCTCGCGAAGCCGCTCGCTGCGTAACAAACCCCATAGCAGCATGAGGGTGAACGGCGTTACGAGCAGTTCGTATCGCGCGGCACGCAGGCTGGCGATGCTCATTTCGAGGGTGACCAGAGCATCATCCCGCATGCCGCGCTCGAAATCTATCGCATCGCGAAAACCTCCAGCCGCGACGATATAGGGATTGAGGGCGCTGGCTTCGGCGCGAGCGGAAAGAGCGTCGACCGCTTCCTCCGCTGCTGGGAGATCATTGCTCCACAGATGAATGATGATCGCCCAGACCAGCGCGATGCATTGGGTGATGCCGTGATCGAGTTGCCCGGTTTCGCGGACCGTCCGGCGGGCAAGCTGGCTTGCCATATCGGGCTCGCCCAAAAGCCAGAGTGTATAGGCGAGCGCGATCCCCGTCCGGCTGCGGTTGTCGAAACCATAGCGGATCGTGCGGCTACGCAGCGTCGGCCCGCTCTTAGCCATCGCCTGTTCGAGTTCCTCCCGCGCGCGCGTCAAGTCGCCCGCAAGATAGTGCGATATTCCAGACAGAGAGAAAGCGACGCCGAACGCCTCGTCGTCACCGATATGCGCCGCGACCTCGACTGCCTTTGCCGCATCCAACCGGGCGGCAGCATAATTACCGAGTCTCTTGTTGAAAATATGCAGGCGGGCGAGCATCCGCAGGTGGTTCCAATTGTCTTCGAGCCGCGTCGCGAGTTCAAGCGCGCGGCCCAACGCATCGCCCGCAGCCGAACTATTGCCCTGCGTAAACATCAGCGCCGTTCCCAGCGCGCCCTGAAGCTCCAGTTCCACCTCGGGCGTGATCCTGCTACCGGCATCTCCCGTAATGGTTTTCGCTTCGGCAAGCGCCCGGACGCACCAGCTCTGGCACTCGATCAGATGCGACAGGTTGAGAAACACCGGCGCGCTCGACGCGGCGAGGCGCAGGGCGATTTTCAAGTCACCATCGTCGCCGAAACTGAAGTCGAGCGCGCTGCGAATGTTGCCGAGTTGCTGACGGAGTGCCCCGGTGTCTTCGAGGGCGCTCTCGTCTTGGCCAGTAATCGCCTCGAGTTCACCGAGATAATAGCTCGCGTGACGTCGCGCCGCCGCGACATATTCACCGCCTCCCCTCACGCGCAGTTTTTCCCGCGCATAGGCACGCGTCATTTCGAGCAGGCGATAGATGCAGGCACCGCCGGCGCGGTTGACTGCCACAAGGGATTTCGACGCCAGCTCGTCGAGTGCCAATGCGACTTCGTCCGATCCCGTCGTTCCGTCGGCTGCGATATCGAGCGCCGCATCGATCGAGAAAGGACCGACGAAAATCGAAAGCCGCTCGAACACGGTCCTTTCGGCGGCCGAAAGCAGATCATAGCTCCAGTCGAGCGTCGCCTGAAGCGTTTGCTGGCGCCGCTGGGCGGTTCGCCGGCCTGACCAGCCAAGACTGAAGCGCTCGCCGAGCTGGCGCGCCGTCGCCGGGATGCCGTGGGTCGCCGCACGCACGGCGACGAGTTCGATCGGCAGCGCCATGCCGTCGAGACGCCGACAGACGTCTGCTGCGAGGTGCGCCGTCGCCTCGTCGGCGACGAAATCAATGTCGGCGGCGGCGACGCGCGAGCAAAAGAGCTCGACCGCCGGGTAGGCAAGGATCTGTTCGGTCGTCAGGCCGCCGGTATCTTCGGGATAAGACAAGGCTCCCAGGCGATGCACATGCTCGCCGCGCACTCGCAGCGGCTCGCGCGACGTAGCGATTACGCGCATCAGCGGCGCATCGTCGATGAAGCGTTCAACGATGGTCGCGGTCGGCTCGATCAGATGTTCGCAATTGTCGAGGATCAGGAGAAAGCGATGGTCACGGACATGGCCGAGGATCACCGCGAGCGGATCGTCGCCATCGACCGCGATGCCCATCGCTCCGGCAATCATCGAAGGGACGACAGCCGGATTCTCCAGCATGGCGAAATCGACGAAGGCGGCATGGCCACCGAAGTCGGAAGCTCTCCGATGCGCTATTTCCAACGCGAGCGATGTCTTTCCCACGCCCGCCGGACCAACGATCGTAAACAGAGGCGTGCCGGCGATCCGTTCGCCGAGCAATTCCACATCGCGCTCGCGTCCGATCAAATGCGGCTGAGGCGGCAGATTGAGCGCGCGGTCGCTACGGCTTGCGGTACCGTCAGCAGTCGGCGTTACCGCGTCCGACAAGCCGCCTGCTGCCGCCCGCCGTTCAACTGCCGCGACAAAGGCATAGCCCACGCCGACCTGTGTCGCGATATAGCGGGCACCGTCCTGACCATCGCCAAGCAATTTCCGG
This sequence comes from Sphingopyxis selenitireducens, assembly GCF_051550705.1. Lineage (NCBI taxonomy): Bacteria > Pseudomonadati > Pseudomonadota > Alphaproteobacteria > Sphingomonadales > Sphingopyxidaceae > Sphingopyxis > Sphingopyxis selenitireducens. The sequence goes on along the minus strand of NZ_JBPULG010000002.1, from coordinate 782,009 downwards.
AGACCGGCCATGTGAAAGCGGAGGCTGCCGTCTTCGACGACCACATCGGACCACACGCGTTTCAGAAGATCGCGTTTCGACAGCACCGCACCGGGCTTTTCAATCAAGGCGACGAGGAGATCGAACGAGCGTCCGCCGATGGGGAGCGGCTCGCCGTCCCTCGTCAACAGCCTTTCGTCGGGCCACAGGCAGAATGGCCCGAAAGCCAATTGATCGCCGAGTCTCTCGCTATCCGTCACGATTTCCCTGGTCCCCGCGCCTGCGCTTCCAAACCCTTATGGCAAGAAGGCGGTGCTGCGACCTGTGGCAGAAAGCTCTTAGTCTGTCCAAGCCGCCGGGTTCACAGGGACCGGGCTCTCGCCCGACGATGAGGTCCGTATTACCCGAAGGTAAAGGCGTAAGCTCGCACCCCTGGGGCCGAGAATTCAACCGTCACGGTGCGATCGCCGATCGTGCCCCGCTGCCGGACAAGTTGATACAGCCGGTCCTCGCGAACCTCTCCCCATCCCTCTGAATTGACGTCAGTGCCGCGATCGACGCCCGGTGCAGCACCGTCGATCGTGACACGAAAGCGCACCGGCTGGCCACCCGGCGCGCGGCCAAGGACAAGGTGGGCATCGCGTGCGTGAAAGCGGTAGCGGATCGACCCTGCGGCGCTGCCCAGTGTCGCAAACTCGCTCCCGACCGTCCATTTACCGGAAGCATCCCAGCTGTTGAGCGAAAGATTCGAACCGGGGGCATAGTTGGTGGCCTGGTCCGGTCGCAGTCCGCCGGGCGACCGGAAATTTTCGGCCTTGTCGTAACCGATATAGGATTCAGGCGACCCGAGATGGGCCCAGTCGGCTTCAGCCTCGACGCCGGCGCCGATGATCGGCGAGAGGGGAATGTTTGAAAGATCGTGACCCGCTTCCGTGAGAAGCTTGCGGATCAGTTGCTCCCCGCTTGCATAATCGCCCTCGCCGATCCGATAGCCGCGAACCCTGCCCTCGGCGTCGATAAAATAGAAGCCCGGCCAGCCCTGGTTCGCGAAGCGCTTCCATACCGCATAATCATTGTCCTGCAGATTCGGATAGCCGACCTTGAGCTGGCTCGCCGCCAGCCGGACCTTCGAAGCATCATGTTCAAAACCGAACTCGGGCGCGTGGACACCCACTACCGCAAGGCCCCTGTCGCCATAACGCTCGTTCCACGCGCGAAGATAGGGCAGCGCGCGCAGCGAGTTGATGCACGAATAGGTCCAGAAATTCACGATCACGACCTTGCCGCGAAGTTCCTGCGGTCCTCCGGGAACTACTGTGAGCCACGGCTTTGCGGCGCCTAGTACCTCGACCGGCCTCGGGGTTGCTCCGATCGGCGCGCTTCGCGCATGGGCTATGCCCAGCGCATCCCCAAAGCAGATGGTGGTGACCGCGCTTGCCGCGACGAGTGCTGCCGCGATAAATCCGATCGATCGTCCTTTGGTCATGATGCCTACCTCCATTGCAGCCGGTTTCAATGCTCCGGTCACACCGATGTAAGCAATCGGGGGCTCGTGACCCGTTAGTCGCCAGCTTCGCCCATTAGTTTGTGCATCGCAGGGCTAACAACGCCTCACCGCGCCTAACAAGCGTCTAACGCCGGCATCGCTATGTCTCTTGGCCATTACTTCCCACCGATCAGGAGACGAGATTTGCCTGGAGACCTCACCCCGTCACGCCGCGGTTTCGTGACTGCGGCCGCCGCACTCGGCGCTATGGCCGCCGTCCCCTCCATGGCTCGCACAAGCAATACCGCGATCCGGCCGTTCAAAATAGCGATCCCCGATTCTGACCTTGCGGCGATGAAGCGACGCGTCGCGGAAACCCGCTGGGCGGATGCGCAGCCGGTCGCCGACGACGGCCAAGGCGTGCGCCGTCAGACGCTCGAGGCAATGACGCGCTATTGGGCCGGCGACTATGACTGGCGCAAGGTCGAGGCGCGGCTGAACGCGTTGCCAATGTTCATCACCGAAATCGACGGACTCGACATCCACTTTATCCACGTCCGCTCGCGCCATGACAAGGCGATGCCGATGATCCTGACGCATGGCTGGCCGGGCTCGATCCTCGAATTCATGCGGGTGATCGACCCCCTCACCAATCCGACCGCGCATGGCGGAAAGGCGGAAGACGCGTTCCACCTCGTCATCCCGTCGATCCCGGGCTTCGGCTTTTCGGGCAAACCGACGGTGCCCGGCTGGGGCTCGGATCATATCGGGCGCGCTTGGTCGACGCTGATGCTGCGCCTCGGCTATGACCGCTACGTCAGCCAGGGCGGCGATTGCGGATCGGTGATCTCGCAGCGCATGGCGCTCCAGCATGTACCGGGGCTCGCCGGCATCCATCTCAACATGCCCGCCGTGGTCCCCGCCGATGTCGCCCGCACGCTCGCGGCGGGAGATCCGGCGCCCGCAGGACTGACGGCGAAGGAGCGAGGCGCGTTCGACCAGCTCGAAGCCTTCTATCGCGACAATTCTGCCTATGCGGCGATGATGAACACGCGGCCGCAGACGATCGGCTATTCGCTGGTCGACTCGCCGGTCGGCATGGCGGCATGGATGTATGAGAAGATTGCACAGTGGGTCTATGCCGATGGCCAGCCCGAACGCGTGCTCGGGCGCGACGCGATTCTCGACGATATTTCGCTCTATTGGCTGACCGGCACCGGCGCCTCGGCGGCGCGCATCTATTGGGAAGATCATTCGAACAATTTCAATGCGCGCGGCATCATCGACATGCCGGTCGCGGTCAGCGTCTTCCCCGGGGAAATCTTCCGTGCGCCGAGAAGCTGGGCCGAGCGCTGCTACAGCAACCTCACCTATTTCAACGAAGCCGGCGACGGCGGGCATTTCGCCGCTTGGGAACAGCCGAAACTGTTCGCCGAAGAGGTCCGCGCGGCCTTCCGTCCGCTTCGCTGACGCTAACCACCCCGAAGGAGAACTACAATGTCCGCTACCAAGACCCTCTATACCGCCGCCGTACATGTGACGGGCGGCCGCGACGGCGCCGCGAAGAGCAGCGACGGCCGCCTCGACGTCAGGCTGTCGACGCCGGGCGGCCCCGGCAAGGGAACCAACCCCGAGCAATTGTTTGCGGCAGGCTGGTCCGCCTGCTTCCAGGGCGCGATGGCTATCGCCGCCAGGGCTAGGAACATCGTGCTGCCCGCCGACCTTGCGATCGATGCCGAAGTCGAGCTTCGCCAAGGCGATGACGGCTATTCGCTCGCCGCCCGCCTCAACGTCCATGTCCCCGGGGTCGACCCCGATGTCGCGCGCCAGATCATCGAGGCCGCACACCGCACCTGCCCCTATTCGAAGGCGATCAAGGGCAACATCGACGCCGTCGTGGCGCTCGTCTGAGCCAATTTCCGACATCAGGAGAAGCATATGAAAAAGAGGATCATCCCCGGCGGGCTTATGCTCGCCGCGGCATTGTTCGCCACCGGAGCGCAGGCACAGGCTGCACCCGCCAAACCGACCATCGTTCTCGTCCACGGCGCCTTCGCCGATTCATCGAGCTGGAACCGCGTCATCCCGATCCTGCAGCAGGGCGGCTACACGGTGGTCGCGGCCCCCAACCCGCTGCGCGGCGTCCGCGCCGACGCCGATGTGGTCGCCGATGTCGTAAAGGGAATCGAGGGCCCGGTGGTGCTGGTCGGCCACTCCTATGGCGGCTCGGTCATCAGCGAAGCCGCCGAAGGGCTGACGAACGTGAAAGGACTGGTCTATGTCGCCGCCTTTGCGCCCGACACCGGCGAGACTGCGCTCCGACTGACCGGACAGTTCCCCGGCAGCACGCTCGGCCCCGCGCTCGCGCCGCCGGTCAAACTGACGAGCGGGGGCAACGATCTCTATATTCTCCAGGCGCGCTTTCACGATCAGTTCGCCGCCGATGTGCCAGCCCCAGAAGCGCGGCTGATGGCCGCCGGCCAGCGTCCGGTAGCCGAGGCGGCGCTGTCCGAGGCGTCGACCGCGCCCGCGTGGAAGCATCTGCCTTCGTGGTTCATCTATGGCGACGGCGACAAAAACATTCCGCCCGTCGCCATGGGTTTCATGGCCGAGCGTGCCAAGTCGCGTCAGACCGTCGTGGTCAAGGGTGCTTCGCACGTCGTGATGGTGTCGCATGCGCCCGAGGTGGCCCGCCTCATCGAACGGGCGGCGACCGCCCCATAGGAGCGCGTCGCCGGCTCTCTCATCCCCCGGAAGTTCCGGCGTGCACTCCCGGCCGGTCATGTCCGCGACATGACCGGCCGTTCCTGTTTCGGGATATAGGCCGTCTTGCGCGGAGCCGTCTCGCGCAGATCAGCGCGAATAGGCGGTGAAGACCAGATCGGTGCCGGGGTCGAGCGTCTCGAGCTTCTGGTGACAGGCGAAGCAGGACCGGGTCAGCGCTTCGTCGGGATTCGGCCGGCCGTCCTCGAACTGGCCGTAGCCCCAGCCGCCGGTCGCGGCATAGCGCTTTGCATGCTTGACGCTGACCTGCACATTGGTCGGCGCCCCCGCGACGAACGACTGCGGCGCCGGGAACACCTTGTCGTTGCGCGCCGAGGATTCGTATCGCCAAGCGAGCCGGACGATGATCGCTCCGTCGGGAAAGGGGCGCTTGCCGTCCCGGAAGGCCTTGACCGCGATCTCGTTGCCCAGAATGGCGCGGATATCGTTGTTCCGGCCGTTCTCCTGCGCGACGCTGATCAGTTTCCAGTCGCGATACCCCTTTGGAAGCTTCACGCCAAAGATCGGCGATGCATTCTCCTCCGCCCGCGACGCGGCGACGCCCCCCGACACACCGAAGAGCAGCGTCGAGGCGATCAGCGCCGCGGCGCCGAGCTTTCGTACCCCGCTCATCGTGCGAGCTTCGCGACGTCGAGCACCGCCTGCGCGAACGCGGCCGGCGCTTCCTGCGGCAGATTGTGGCCGATGCCACCTGTGATCAGGCGGTGGGCATAGGGACCGGAGAATTTGGCGCGATATTGTGCCGGCTGCGGATGCGGTGCGCCATTCGCATCACCTTCCATCGTGATCGCCGGGATCGAAATGACGGGCGCCGCCGCCAGCTTCGCCTCGAGCGCGTCATATTGACGCTCGCCATCGGCAAGGCTCAGTCGCCAGCGGTAATTGTGGATCACGATCTCGACATGATCGGGATTGGCAAACGAGGCAGCCGAACGCTCGAATGTGGTGTCGTCGAACGCCCATTTTGGCGAAGCGAGTTGCCAGATCTGCTTGTTGAAGGCGTTGGTGTTCGCGGCATATCCGGCTTTGCCGCGCTCGGTCGCGAAATAGAACTGATACCACCATTGCAGTTCGGCGGCGGGCGGAAGCGGCTTGGCATTCGCCGCCTGGCTACCAATCAGATAGCCGCTGACCGAGACGAGCGCCGTGCAGCGTTCGGGCCAGAGCGCCGCCATGATATCGGCTGTTCGAGCGCCCCAATCGAAACCCGCGACGATCGCTTTCGGAATCCGCAGCGCGTCCATGAGTGCGATGCCGTCGGCGGCGAGCGCCGCCTGCTGCGCGTTACGCGGGGTCGCCTCCGACCGGAACAGCGTGGTGCCGTGTCCGCGAAGATGTGGCACGATGACCCGATAGCCTCTCGTTGCCAACAAAGGTGCCACCTCGGCAAAGGCGTCAATCGCATAAGGCCAGCCGTGGAACAGCAGGATCGGGGTGCCTGATGCGCGGCCCATTTCGATATAGCCAATGTTGAGTACCCCGGCGTCGATTTGGCGGATCGGGCCAAAGGACGGAGACATGGGCGACTGGTCCCCCCTCTGGGCGGTCATCGTGCGGGCTTGCGCGACGCCGCTAACGACCGTGGCCGCGACTAACGCGCTGCCACGCAAGAAGCCCCGTCGATCGGACGCGATGGCTTCAGGCGAAAAATTCTTCATGACTTGCTCCTTGAAGCCTCTTCCAGATATCGCGATCTTAGCTTCGTTCGCGATAAAGGCATGTTAGCTGTCGTGATGTGCTGTGAGGGCCGCGTTACGCCGGAAAGTCGGTGGAGACGCTCAGCGGGCGGAAGCGCTCCAATTCATCCAGTCGCTTCTGATCGGACAGCGCGATCGCAGTCACCGCGTCGTTCCCGAGAGGCAGACGAAGTGGCGGATTCTCCATAGCAACCAGTTTCAGGATAGCCGCGGCGCCGCGGTGCGGATCTCCCGGCTGACGGCCATGATAGGCGGCTTGCATACGCCCAGCTTTTCCCACCACCTCGTCATACTCCGGGCGGCCGCTATTGATCGTCGTTGATGGTCCCGCAAAATCGGTCCGGAACCCTCCGGGCTCGACAATGCTGACCTTGACGCCGACAAGTTTCATTTCCTGCGCCAGCACTTCCGAGAAGCCTTCCACGCCCCACTTGGCCGCCGAATAGGCCGCGCGGCCAGGGGCGCCAAGCCGCCCACCGACGGACGAAAACTGAACGATATGCCCTCGCCGCTTCTCACGCATATGGGAAATGGCGGCCTTGGTCATGATGATGGTACCAAATAAATTGGTTTCGATTTGCTGCCGAAAAGAAACAATGGGCGTATCTTCGACGAACCAATATCGCCATATCCGGCGTTGTTCACCAATATATCGAGCGAGCCAAACGCCGCGATCGCCGCATTCACTGCAGCCGCTGCCTGCGTCTCATCGGTCACGTCCAGAGGCGCTGTCACAAGACGGCCGGACCTTCCAGCGGCCATTCCGTCCAACATCCCGGGGTCGCGCGCCGTCGCCAGCAAATTGTCGCCCGCGTCCAGAATCGCTTCTGCCAGCGCGCGCCCGAAACCGCGCGAACAGCCGGTAACCAGCCAGGTTCGTCTCATATTCTTCCCTTTCAGCCCATGTGCCCCGCGACAAAGTCCGCCGTGGGTGGTGAATGCTAGCTGGTCCGAAAGATGACTGACGTCACGTTAGCCGCTGTGAAATGCCGTTAGGCTCGCGCTTTGCGTCGATCCCTTTTTTTGGCGTTGCCGTACAATTATCGTCCCGTCTGCGAAGCTATCTGCGCCGAGCGACCCAAGGGAGCTCTTCCTTTCAGGAAACTCAGCTCTTCATCTGACGCCCGCCCGGTTTCGACCGGGTGGGCGTACTTTTTGGGGAGGGCGACGGCATGGCCGCAACGTACCCATTTTCCCGATCGGGAGTGATATTGGCCAATGCGGTATCCGGACCGCAAAACATGCTTCTGCTTGCGCAGTTCCAGCTCAATCGACCCGGTCCCAGATGGCCCTGCCCGTTTGTTCGAAACGCGCCTGCGAATAATCTTCCAGTATCTGCGTGCGCGCTGCCCGCCCATATTCTGCAAGCCGGGGTGGGCTCGACAGGGCATCGCGGAGCGCGGCGGCCAGCCCGGGTCCATCTTCGGGATCGACCAACCATCCGTTGACGTCTGGCCGGACAGAAAATGCCAGTTCGCCAACGCGGGACGCGATCACCGGCAAACTTGCGGTCAGCGCTTCATGGCCTGCGATGCAAAAGCCTTCGCGGCGCGATGGCTGCAGATAAAGATGCAATCCGGCCAGAAATGAACGCGGGTCGGCCGTATACCCAGTGAAGCGCAGCGCCTCAACCCCGGCCGAGCGCGCCGCTGCCATTAGTTGTTCGGATTGCCCTCCGTCGCCCGCGATGGCGATGTCGAATGGAACCGGCGACGTAAAGCCTTCGGCGCGGAGCAGTGCCAGCGCCTCGATCAATATGTCATACCCTTTTGCAGGGTGCAGCCGGCCAAGACTGCCCAAGCGTAGCGTTTCACCTGGCTGCCAAGGCTGGGCCTGCGGCATAGTGGGATCCGCGGCATAGATCGGCCAGGTTTCGAGCCGATCGGGCGATACTTTTAGCCGCGTGGCAGTCAATTCGGCGACGGATCGTGAATCGGCGACCCACAGTGCTGCGCGCTTCTGCAACAGGCGCATCAAGCGCGTGTTCCACGGCTTCAAAAACGCGTTGTGCTGCCATGACACGACGGGAATGCCCAATTTGGGGGCCAGCAACAGTCCGAGGATCGTCGCGCGGCTGAGCGACGTCCACATATGGGTCGCATTCCATACGCGAAGTTCCTGCGTCAGCCAGCGGGCGGCGGCAAGATGATCGGTTTCGCCGCCATTGCGAATCCGAACGTCGAGTCCCGCCGCCTCCATCGCGGGCAGCGCCCGGGCGTCGCGACGCGTCAGTGCCAGCACTCTGACCTCTGCGCCGCAGCCGCGCAACACCTCCAGGATTGCGGGCACCGGCAACGCTGCCCCGCCCCCCTCGAGCGAATTGATGACGTAAGCAACCTTGGGTGGCGTCACGCCATCACCTGCCAGGTACGAACGACAAGGAAAACCAGCCCGAAAATCGCGACCCATGCGAGAGCCATTTTCATCCAGTCTTTCATCGGGAGCCGCCGAGCGAGCAGCGAACTCAGCACCAGCGCGAACGCTCCGGCGAACCAGATCATCTGAACCGTCGTGTCACCGTTCATAACTGCACCTCCAGCCCGTCATAACCCGGTTCGACGCCGGCCGGCAATTCGTCCGCCAGATCGTCATAATCCATCGTGTTATCCATGTGCGTGATGATCGCGCGTGGATTTCCAATCTTGTCGAGTGCCGCGAGCGACATCGCCAGATGCGGATGGGTCGGATGCGGGTAGCGGCGCAGTGCGTCGATCACGAACAGATCAACGCCTTGGAAAAAGTCTACCATCTCATCAGTAAACTTTGAAAAATCAGTCGCATAGGCGATCTTATGCGCGCCATCGCTGAAGATCAGCCCGGTCGCCTTGATCGGCCCGTGCGGCATTTCGATCGCTGACACTTCGATCGGGCCAATGGATTGATGATCCATCAACTCGATCGGATCGACCGACGCCGGATAGCCGGCATTGCCCGCAAAGGCATAAGTGAAGCGCCATTTCAGGATATCGAGTACATGGTCGCGGGCATAGGCGGGGACCGCCGAACCACGCAAATGCATGATTTGGCGCAGGTCGTCGAGACCATGGCAATGATCGGCATGCTCATGCGTCCAGATGATCGCATCGACCTCCCCCACTTCGGCGTCAAGAAGCTGTAATCGCATGTCGGGGCTGGTGTCGACGAGCAGCCGAAAGCCGCCGAGCGAGATCAGGATGGAGGCGCGGCTACGCAGGTTGCGCGGATTGTCGGGGTCGCACTGGCCCCAGTCGTTGCCAATCCGCGGGACGCCCGAAGAGGTCCCGCAGCCAAGGATGCGGACCTTCATGCGCTATATGACGTCATGCCGCCGCCTTGCTGAAAAGAGTATAGAAATTGGTGCTGGTTGCTGCCGCTAGCGCTTCCCTGTCTTCACCGCGCAGGTCGGCGAGAAACGCCAGCGTGTCGGCAACGAAGGCCGGCTCGCCGGTTTTGCCTCGGTGCGGCACCGGAGCAAGAAAGGGGGAATCGGTTTCGATCAGCAGCCGCTCCTGCGGCAACCATTTCGCGGTCGCCTGAAGATCAGCGGCGTTCTTGAACGTCACAATACCCGAAATCGAGATATAGAGGCCAAGGTCGAGCGCCTTCCGCGCAAAATCGTCGCTCGCGGTGAAGCAATGGATCACGCCAGGGAAAACCGCCCTGCCCATCTCCTCGCCGAGCAGCATCAACGTATCGGCTTCGGCATCGCGGGTGTGGACGATGATCGGCAGTCCGGTTCGCTGCGACGCATGGATATGGCGACGAAAACTGTCCTGCTGCCGCGCGCGGTCGCTCTTGTCGTAATAATAGTCGAGCCCGGTCTCTCCGATCCCGATCACGCGGGGATGCGCGGCCCGCTCGACCAGCTTCTCGGTATCGATGTCAGGATGCTGATCGGCGTCATGCGGATGGATGCCGACGCTAGCCCAGACATCAGCGTTAGTCTCTGCGGCGGCGAGTACATCGTCCCACTCGCTTTCGCGCGTTGCAATGTTCAGCATCGCCGTGACCCCGCGGTCACGTGCGCGCGCCAGCACCTCGCCCTGCTGTTCGGCCAGGCCTTTGTAATTCAGGTGGCAATGCGAATCGACGAGCATCAGGCCGCGTCCTCTCCTTCCGCCTCGGGAAGTTCGAGGCGCGGGAAGATGGGCACCGGCTGGCCGACAGCGAAGTCGCTCGCCGCGAGCTTCGCGAACCAGTCAGCATCGGCGAGCGCGGCGTAGTCGCGCGCGTCGTCGGCGATCCCCATCTGGTCAAGCAATGCGTCGGCAGCCGCCGGCACGACGGGGCGGATTGCGATTGCCAGGGTGCGGACGACCTGGAACAAGGTCATCAGCACAGCACGCATGCGGTCGGGGTCCGTCTTGCGCAGCGCCCACGGCGCTTGCGTATCGACATATTGGTTGCATGCGAACACGGCGCGCAGCCAATCTTCGATCCCCAGCGAGAAAGCGAGCTGCTCAAATTCACGCGGCAGACGCACTGCGGCCATGTCGCCGACGTCGGCAAGAAGATCGATGTCATCCTGTGTGGGTGTATGGTCCGCCGAAAGTTCGCCGCCCAAATTCTTGAAAATCATCGATAAGCTGCGCTGTGCCAGATTGCCGAAGCTGTTCGCAAGATCGGCGTTGGTCGCGCGCACGATCGCCTCGGCAGAGAAGGTCCCGTCCTGACCGAAGCTGACTTCGCGTAACAGGTAATAGCGCATCGGATCGACGCCGAACTGCTCGGCGAGCGCCATCGGGTCGACGACATTGCCAAGCGACTTTGACATTTTCTCGCCGCGGTTGAGCAGGAAGCCATGACCGAAAATCTGCTTGGGCAGCGGCAGATCGGCACTCATCAGGAAGGCCGGCCAGTAAACAGTATGAAAACGCACAATATCTTTGCCGATCATGTGAATGTCGGCGGGCCAGAAGCGCGCGAAATCGCCTTCGAGATCGGGATAGCCGATACCCGAGAGATAGGTGGTGAGCGCATCGACCCAAACATACATCACATGTCCCGGGCTGCCCGGAACCGGAACACCCCAGTCGAAGCTGGTGCGCGAGACGCTGAGATCCTTCAGCCCACCCTCGACGAAGCGTAAAACCTCGTTACGGCGGCTGTCGGGACGGATGAAGTCGGGCTGTTCGGCATAGAGCGCGAGCAATTTGTCCTGATACGCCGACAGGCGGAAGAACCAGGTTTCCTCGGCGGTCCATTCGACCGGGGTGCCCTGCGGCGACAGCCGAACGCCGCCCTCGCCGTCGGTAAGTTCGCTTTCGTCGTAAAAAGCCTCGTCGCGAACCGAATACCAGCCTTCATAGCGGTCGAGATACAGATCGCCCTTGGCCTCCATCGCGCGCCACAGTGACTGCGACGCGGCGTGATGCGCGGGGCTGGAGGTACGCATGAAATTGTCGTAGCTGATGTTCAGCCCGTCGCACATCGCGCGGAAATATCCCGATATTTCGTCGGCGAATGCGAGCGTTTCGCGGCCGGCAGCGCGCGCGGTCTGAACCATCTTCAGTCCGTGTTCGTCGGTGCCGGTGATCAGTCGCACGTCGCGGCCGCGCGCACGCTGAAACCGCGCCATGACGTCGGTGGCGATCGCCTCATAAGCATGGCCGATGTGCGGACGGCCGTTGGGATAGCTGATGGCGGTGGTGATATAATAAGGATCAGACATGCGCGCGCCTTAGCCTCTGGCGCGCGCAAGGGGAAGCGTCAGCGTGCCGCCTGCGCGGATCGCGGCGCCAGCTCGGCCAGGCAATTGCCGATCTCGAAACCAACCATCGCGCCGTCATAGGATCCGCGCACAGCATCGCGGACGGTGCGCTGCACACGGTCCCATTGCGCAAGAACCGGGCCAATCTCTGTCACTGGGCGTTCGCGCGCCAGTTCCGAGAGCAGTCCGGGCACGATATCGATCACCAATTCGAGCCGTGTGCGGTTCGCAACTCCACTGACTTCGCGCGCCAATGCCTCGCGCAGCCGATTGCCCGGATCACCGGTGGCCGCGATCGCGCGTAATTTCTTTTCCATCACCGCGACGTCGCTGTCGATCAGAGCGATCGCCTTGCCGGGCACCCCTCCCGACGCCGCGGCGATCGCCCGGACTTCAGGCATCTCGAGCATCGGGCGCAATTCGTGCAGCCATGTTGTCATGACGTCATAGCCAACAGGATGAAAACGCAAGGTTCTGCAACGTGATCTTATCGTCGGCAGCAAACGTCCGGGCGAATGGCTGACGAGCAGGAACAAGGTTTGTGCCGGCGGTTCCTCAAGTGTCTTGAGCAACGCGTTGGCGCCGTCATTCTCCAGATCGTCAACCGCATCGACGATGATCACGCGCCAATCGCCGAGCGACAGCGACAGGTGGAGGCGGCGGATCATTTGCCTTACCTGATCAATCGTGATGTTGCGTGCGAGATCCTTGCTCTTGTCCTTTGGCTGGCGCGTCAGGGATAATATCTCGGGATGATTGCCTGCATCGACGAGGCGCGCGGCGGCGCCGTCGCCGACGTCATCGAGTGCTACCGCCTGCCCGCCCCCGGCCTTGCCATGGGTCACCAGAAAACGTGCCACGCGCGCGGCGAAGGCGCCCTTCCCCATCCCCTGCGGACCGGCAAGCAGCCAGGCATGATGAAGCCGTCCGCCCTGCCACGCCTCCAGAAAGGCGCTTGTCGCGTCCTGATGGCCGATCATGACAGCCACTCGGCAAGTGCTGCTAGGATCGTGGCCGTCACGACGTCCGCCGGGGCGTCGGCGTCAACGACGCGCCAGCGATCGGGTTCGGCTTCCGCGATGTCGATAAAGCGCGCGGCCAGCCGCGCCTGATAGTCAGCGGGCTTGCTGCCCATCCGGTCGGCGCCGCCCGCATCGCGAACCGAAAGCCGTCGCGCGGCCTCTTCGGCGCTGACGGTCAGCAGGAAGGTGCGATCGGGAAGCAGCCCCAACGAGCCAAATTCATGCAGCCGCATAATATCAGCGTCGGTGATGCCGCCGCCCCCGCCCTGATAGGCGCGGGTCGAATCGACGAAACGATCGCACAGCACCCACGCGCCGCGATCCAGCGCCGGGCGGATCGTGCGCGCAACATGGTCGGCGCGCGCCGCAGCGAAGAGCAACGCTTCGCTGCGTGCGTCCCAGCGGTCGTCGGCTCCCTCCATCAACAGTGAACGGATCGCCTCTGCCCCCGCGCTGCCGCCGGGTTCGCGCGTTGCGACGACTTCGATGCCTTGCGCGGCGAGCGCGGCGGCGAGCGCGCGAATCTGCGTCGATTTCCCGACGCCTTCCCCACCCTCCAAAGTGATGAAACGGCCGCTCACAGGCCTGTCAGCCGGTAAAATCCTGTGCGGGTTCGCGCCCACCAGCCACCCGGGCCGACGTCGGCGGCGGCGAGCAGGGGCGTCGCCTGTGGCGGCAAGCCGTCGGGCGTGACGATCAGATCGGCGATGGGCGTTCCGCGCACGATCGGCGCGGCGAGCGGGGCTTGGGTGCGCATGACCGCGCGATAGCCACCGGTATAGCCCTTGGGAACCGTCATGCGGACCGCCATGCCCGTTTCGGCCGCGACCGTCGAAGCGGCGCCCTTCCCCACATCAATCCGGCCAAGGCTGGCGCCCGCGGGGACGAGCTCGCGTCCCTCCCAATGCTCGAAGCCCCAGGTCATCAGCCGCTCGGCCTCATCGCGGCGCGATTTTTCGCTGGCCATTCCGGCGACGACCATGATCAGCCGACGCCCGTCGCGCTTCGCCGATCCGAGAAAGCAATAGCCCGCTTCGGCGGTATGCCCCGTTTTCAACCCGTCGGCACCAACGAAGCGACCCAAAATCGGGTTGCGGTTCGGCTGGATGATCGGCTTCCCGTCGGGCGATTTGCCGTGCTGGAGCCTGGGGATCGAGAAATAGCGCGCATAGCCTCCGGGATGGTCGCGGATCAGCCGGTCGGCTAGCGTGATCAGGTCAGCCGCATTGACCTTTGTCACCCCGCCATCGGGCCAGCCTGCCGGGTTCCCGAACTGGCTCGACAACATATCTATTTGGCGTGCTACAGCATTCATTCGTTTGACGAATTCTTCCTCGCTACCGTCAATTCCCACTGCGAGGAGCGCGGCCGCGTCATTGCCCGAAACGGTTATCAGTCCTTTTAGTAGCTCGTCGACCGTCACCTTCTCGCCGGGGCGGATGAACATTGTCGATCCACCGCGGCTGCCATTCCATTTCTTCCAGATCGCCTCGGTCATGGTGAATTGCTTGTCGCGCGCCAGCTCGCCCTTTTTGATCAGGTCGAGCACGACATAAGCCGTCATCACCTTCGCCATAGAGGCGGGCGCAAAACGCTTGTCGGCGCCGCGCGAAAAGAGGATCGCGCCGGAATCGAGATCCTTCAGCATCACGATCGGCGCCTGGGTGACATAGAGCGGGCGGCTGACTGGCGCGCCGGGCGCCTTTTTGTTGCCCGCCGACGCTGCGGGCAGCGCGGCGGCAAGCGCCAAGGCGGCGAGCGCCGCCGCTCCGCTCTTCAAAATGGTGTTCGCGTGTCGCATGCGCCGGATATTCACCGGTCGTGCATGATCACGGCATCGCTGAAGCCCTTGGCCTTCGCCTTACCAAGCGCGGTCCGCGCATCGGCGTCGCTGGCAAAGGGGCCGACACGCACGCGCCACAAATTTCCCGCCTTGCTCACCGTGCCGCCCACGGATTTTGCGGCCGCATTGGCGCGGGCTTCGCTGCTGAACGCCGCAACCTGGACGATATGGCTGCCGACCACAGCGGGTGCGGGTTTGACGGCGGGCGCCGCGGGTTTGGAGGGAGGTGCGGGCTTAGCGCCCTGCCCCTCGACGATGAAACGATCGGCGCCGGGCTTCGCCTTCCCCGACGCGATCGGAGCCGCCGGCTGTGCAGCAATCGCGACGGCGGCAGGGGCATTCGTCGGGACAGGCAACGCCTTCATCTTGTTGCGTAAAATAGCGAGTAACGAGTCGGGCGTCGCCATCCGCTCCACCGCCGGTTTGCCCGCACGCAGTTGCGCCTTTTCAGACGCCGGCGGGTTGGTGCGCCGCACGCGGACTGCGGCGGTCCCATTGGTGAGTCCCAACTGCTCGGCCGCGCCTCGCGACAGGTCGATCAGCCGGTCATTGACCATCGGTCCGCGATCATTGACGCGCACCAATATCGTTCGTCCGGTCTCGAGCGCCGTGACTTCGACATAGCTCGGCAGTGGCAGCGTCTTGTGCGCGGCGCTTATTCCCGCGGGATCGAAAGTCTCGCCATTTGCGGTCGGCTGTCCGGCGCGTTCGTCTCCATAACTGCCAGCATAGCCGACATCGTCATAATCGGGGATATCGGCGGGGGTGTAGGTGACACTCCCGATCGTGAAGGGCGCGCCAAGCGTGGCGGCGCCATCGACGACGCCGTTCGCCACCGGAACCGGACCATTATCGCGCTTGCCTTCGATACTCGTACAGCCGGTGAGCGACAACATCGCCCCGGCCATCATCAGCCCGCCTTTAACGATCGATTTCATCCGCCAGCAACCCCACAGAAAGTGCGTAAAAATTGGAACAATTATAGTCCAATATCGCACGATAGTTACCGGTCAACAAATAGGCCGTTTTTCCGGGGCCGTCAGGTTCGAGAAGAACTGCCTGAACCTTTCCGTCAGGCCAGCTTCCGCTGACCGGCTGAATTCCATCCGCGCGCCATTCGGCCATCGAACGCCAGCGACTGTGCCGTTCGAACACACGCGCGCAGCGCGTGGGCGCCAGCTTCGAGGCGACCCGCGCGCGGTTGAAACCGTCGGGAAGACGTACCGCAACGCCCCATGGCTGACCGGCACGCCAGCCGGCGCGGCGCAGATAGGCACCGATCGATTCGATCGCATCAGCCTCGCTCGACCAGATGTTCGCGCGCCCGTCACCGTCGCCATCTTCGGCAACCTGCAAATAGACCGACGGCAGAAATTGCGGATAGCCAAAGGCACCCGCCCAACTGCCCTTCAGCACGTTGCGCGGCACCCCGCGCTCGACCATCTGTAGCGTCGCCAGAAATTCGGGTTCGAACAGGCTGCGGCGGCGGCCTTCATACGCCAGCGTAGCCAGTGCCTCGGGCAGGTCGAAATTGCCGGTCACCTGACCATAGGCCGTCTCGTGTCCATAGATCGCGATCATGATGCTGGTCGGGACGCCGGTGCGCTGTTCAATCCGCGACAACAAAGGCAGCAACCGGTCGTGAACGCGGCGGCCGCCGCTGATCCGCGCGGCGTCGACATGCTTCGCCTTATAGGGCGCAAACGCCGGGATCGGGGTGTTGTTGCTCGGCGGGCTGCCCAGATTGTCGCGGTCGAGCGCGATGACGCGCGGGTTATAGCGCAGTCCCGCAGTCACCCGGTCGAACGTCGTGCGCGACACACCGCGCGCCTGCGCTTTGGGCCACAACGACTGGACATAATTATCGAAAGCGGGATCGCCGCTTTGCGCGTGGAGCGGTGCCGATGCGGTGAGCATCCACGCCGAAAGGACGACGCCCAATGACGGAAAAAGGCGTCCGATTCTGAACTGGCTAGCGCGTTTCATGTCCCACCCATAAGCAATGTCTGACACAGATGCACGTGCCTTGGCCATCCAGGGGCAAGACAGTCTGAGTCATTTGCGCGACGGATCGAGGTTGAAAGGTTTCGCTTGCCGCATGGCGCGCGGACGTTATTGCGTCGGGCAACGGACAGGTGGCCGAGTGGTTTAAGGCAGCGGTCTTGAAAACCGCCGTGGGTGCAAGCTCACCGTGGGTTCGAATCCCACCCTGTCCGCCAAATACCGGCCCCACATATACCGGCGGTATAAGTGGTGCCCACTTCCGGAACGAAGCCTCAACCCTGCGGAATGCCTTTCATATCGGGCAGATGGTGTGCGATGCCCTTGTGGCAATCGATGCAGGTATTTTTGCCGGTACCAAGGTAGTTTTGATGGATCCATGCGGCGCGAGGCGCCTGCCGGGTCAGATCCATCGAATCATATTGATGGCAGTTGCGACATTCGAGCGAGTCATTGGCCTTCAGTCGTGCCCACTCATGCTTGGCAAGCTCAAGGCGCTTGTCGAGAAACTTCTCGCGCGTGTCGATTGTACCGAAAACCTTGCCCCATACTTCTTTCGACGCCTGCATCTTCCGGCCCATCTTGTCGGTCCAATTGTGCGGGACATGGCAGTCCGAGCAGACCGCACGGACGCCCGAGCGATTATTATAATGAATCGTCGTCTTGAGCTCGGCGAACACATTGTCGTTCATCTCGTGACAGCCGGTACAGAATGCCTCAGTGTTCGTTGCCTCCATCGCGGTATTGAAACCGCCCCAGAAGACGATCCCGGCAATAAAGCCCCCCAGCGTCAGGAACCCAAGGCTCAAATGAACGGCGGGCCGGCGCAATGTATCCCAGAACGGCTTGATCCAGCCCCAGACGCTTCCCCCGATCGCGCGAAGCCGATTGCCGATCATGGCGTTTCCTCCTTTGCGAGTGTCTGGTTGAGCCCCTCAAACCGGTTGCCGACCAAGGGCTCTGCGTCGGTCTGGACGACGTGGCACTGGACGCAGAAATAGCGGCGCGACGAGATTTGTTCGAGGACCTTGCCGTCGCGCGTCAGATAATGCGCATCGCTGACGGGCGGCGCCTGGAATTTCCGTGCGTTCGACCGGGTGTGGCAGAGCATGCACCGATTGGTATTCACGGTGAGCTGATAATTGTCGATCGCGTGCGGGATCGTTGGAGGCTGCATCTCGTAATTAACCGGACGGACACGGTCGAAATTCTCAACGCGTGCCATTGGTAGCGGCGATGCTTCCTTGTCGATCGGGACTCCTCGGCGCAACGCATCGACCTGTCCGGCTGCGGTGATGACCACGGGTGCGCCGGGTGCCTTCCGCGGCGTTTCCTCATGCTTCGAACCGCAGGCGGCAAGGCTGACGGCGGCGATCAGATATAACAGCAAACGCATCACGATCCTCCCTCTCAGGCCATCACCACCTTCACCGCACATTTTTTGAAATCGGTCTGCTTGGAGATCGGGCAGGTCGCATCCAGCGTCGTCTTGTTGATCAGCTGCGCCGCATCGAACCAGGGCACGAACACCAGCCCCGTCGGCACGCGATTGCGACCTCGCGTTTCAATGCGGCTGCGCATTTCGCCGCGGCGCGAAATGACCTTCACCTCATCGCCGCGCTTCAGCCCGCGCGCCTTGGCGTCGTCGGGGTTCATGAAGACGACGGCCGAGGGAAACGCCTTGTAGAGTTCGGGAACGCGCATCGTCATCGATCCCGAATGCCAATGCTCAAGCACGCGGCCGGTCGCGAGCCACAAATCATATTCGGCGTCGGGCGATTCGGCGGGGGGCTCGTAGGGCAGCGCCCAGATCACCGCGCGGCCATCCTTGTTGCCATAGAATTGCCAGTCGGTCCCCGCCTTCACATAGGGGTCGGTGCCCTCTTTGTAACGCCAGCGCGTTTCCTTGCCGTTGACGACCGGCCAACGTAGCCCGCGTGCCTTGTGATATTCGTCGAAGGGCGCGAGGTCGTGGCCGTGACCTCGACCGAATTCGGCATATTCCTCGAACAATCCCTTCTGCGGATAGAAGCCGAACGCCGCCGCCTCGTCATTGGCATAGCCCGCCTCGACCTCGCCGGGGGCAAATCGGTCGACCTTGCCGTTGCGATAGAGAACTTCGAACAGCGTCTTGCCCTTATACGCCGGGTTCGCGGCGAGCAGGTCGGCGGGCCAGCATTCGTCGGTGGTGAAGCGCTTGGAAAACTCCATGAGCTGCCACAGGTCGGACCGCGCCTCGCCCGGCGCCTTGACGAGTTGGTGCCAGAACTGCGTTCGCCGCTCGGCATTGCCGTAGGCGCCTTCCTTTTCGACCCACATCGCCGTGGGCAGGATCAGGTCGGCTGCCTGCGCGGTGACGGTCGGATAGGGGTCAGATACGACGATGAAATTGTCCGGGTTGCGATAGCCCGGATAGCCTTCGTTCTCGAGGTTCGCCCCGGCTTGCATATTGTTGTTCGCCATCACCCAATAGGCGTTGAGCTTGCCATCCTTCAGCATCCGGTTCTGTTCGACGATATGATAGCCGACCTTGTCGACGATCAGTCCGCCGGGCAGCTTCCATATCTCCTCGGCGTGTTTGCGATGCTCTGGATCGGTGACGACCAGATCGGCGGGCAGGCGATGCGAGAAAGTGCCGACCTCACGCGCGGTGCCGCAGGCCGAGGGCTGACCGGTAAGCGAAAAGGGGCTGTTGCCCGGGGTGGCGATTTTTCCGGTCAGAAGGTGGATATTATAGACCATATTATTGGCCCATGTGCCGCGCGTGTGCTGGTTGAATCCCATCGTCCACAGTGACATCACCTTGACCTTCGGGTCGGCGTAAAGCTCTGCCAAGTGCTTCAGGAAACCCTTTTCGACCCCGCTGAGCTCGGCGGCATAATCGAGGGTATAGGGCTCTACGAACGCCTTGAACGCATCGAAGTCGATCGGGGTGCTGCCCGTCGGATCCTTGGCGTTCTTTGCTTTTAATTCGAGCGGATTGTCGGGGCGCAGACCATAGCCGATGTCGTCGTTGCCGCGCTTGAAGCTCACATGCTTGCGGACGAAATCCTCGTTGACGCGGCCGGTCTGGATGATGTGGTTCGCGATATAGTTGAGGATCGCGAGATCGGTCTGCGGCTTGAAGATGATCGGGATGTCGGCAAGGTCGAAGCTGCGATGCTCGAAGGTCGAAAGCACCGCGACCTTCACATGATCGTGCGACAGCCGCCGGTCAGTAACGCGCGTCCACAATATCGGGTGCATTTCCGCCATGTTCGAGCCCCAGAGCACAAAGGCATCGGCGGCCTCGAAATCATCATAGCAGCCCATCGGCTCGTCCATGCCGAAGGTCCGCATAAAGCCGGTGACCGCCGAGGCCATGCAATGCCGCGCGTTGGGATCGATATGGTTCGAGCGGAACCCCGCCTTCATCAGCTTGTTCGCGGCATAGCCTTCCCAGACGGTCCATTGGCCCGATCCCGCCATGCCGATCCCGGTGCCGCCCTTGGCCTTCAATACGCGCTTGAACTGCGCCGCCATCACGTCGAACGCCTCGTCCCAGCTCACCGGCTCGAAATCGCCATCCTTGGCGTATTGCCCCCCCTTCTTGCGTAACAAAGGCGTGGTAAGCCGGTCGTTGCCGTACATGATCTTCGACAGGAAATAGCCTTTGACGCAATTGAGCCCGCGATTGACCTCGGCATCGGCATCGCCGTGCGTCGCGACGACGCGATTGTCCTGTACCGCAACCTGCACGCCGCAGCCGGTGCCACAGAATCGACACGGCGCCTTCGACCATTTGACCTCGGTCGGCGGGGCCGCGGTCGCCGCTTCGGCAAAGTGCGCGGGCACCGCGATGCTGGCTGTCGTCGCCGCTGCGCCGACCGCACTCGCCCGGATGAAGTCGCGTCGCGTCGTCATAAGGAGGTTCCTTCTTCGGCCCAGGACGGGAGGAGATCATCGAGCGCGGCGCGCGGCTCGGCATGATGATAGACAAGGTTGACGCTGATCACGCCCGCGATCGCCTGCACCGCATCCATGCAGGCGATCAGTTCGCGGGGGCTGTCGCATTCATGAAGCAATATGCAGCGCCCTCCTTCGCGCGCCGCGATCTCGGCGCCGGGCATATCGCCAACCAGCCGCTCCACGGCAGCCATTGCGCTCGGCTGGTGGTGAACGATGAAACTTGCGATATGGACTTCGTCAACCATGAGCGGCCTCCGGCACCGACAATGTGATCGCGGATACGGGGCACACACCAACGCACGCGCCGCAGCCGGTGCATCGCGCCTGGTGGAGGTCCGGGTGCGCGCCGCCCAGCGCCGGACGAAAGCGGATCGCCGCCTCGCCGCACGCGTCGCGACAACTGAAACAGGTTACTCCGTTCCGCGCGAGGCAGGTGGCGGCAATCTCTCCTTTGATCGCCCATGGCCGATCGCGCGCACCGTCTAGCGCCCCGGTCTCGCATGCGTCGACGCATTGTCGGCAAAACACGCATTCGCCCCGCGACGGATCGAAATGGGGATAGCCGCCCTCACCCGCGATCAGCACGTGTTCGGGGCAAGCGGTGACGCAGGAGTCACATCCGGTGCACGCATCCAGAAACTCGGCTTCGGCGATGGCCCAAGGCGGACGAAAGATGGGGTCGACTTCCGCCTTGCCGCGCAAAAAAGCGCGCCGATCGGACGAAAACACCACCTTGTCTGTCATAATCCCGGGGGGCCGCTGACCAGCTGCCACATCCAGACCATGAAGCCATAAGCGGCAACGATCCCGATCGCGAGCACAGGAAAAAGCACGACGGTAAGGAACAGGAAGAGCTGAACCTCTTTCCGCTTTGTCTTCCGGTCCGCAACTTGCTTCATCGGCGACTTCCCCCAGCAATTGTTTCGAAGGGATAACCGAAGCGTATCAAATAGTTTGGCGAATGGCTACGCCTCATCGAAGCGCGCGAAACATGCATTTGGTGCCGATCGATATGACGGGTTCTCCTGTCCGTCCGCCGCCTGTTATCCGCAGTTTTGCGATATTTTCAGTACCTGCCGACACCGGCTGCCCTTCGAAAATGCAGATGGGTCGAGGCATGGGTGTCGAAAAAAATTTAAATAATAACAGGTCTTTGGGACATGTTTCCAGAACTGAGCCGGAACTCGGATCGCTTCCTTAAAATATTTTCCAAGGGCGGTTCGCTCCGACTCCGTCTTGTGATTGTCCCGGGAGGACTCCCCGATTGAAATCACAAGAGGAACTCAATGCGCAAGATTTTGCTGGCCTCCACCTGCCTCGCCACCTTCGCCTCGCTGCCCGTCCACGCTGAAACGACGATTGCCACCGCCACCACCACACCTGTTCGCACCTCGACGGTAAAGGCCGGCGCGCCCGACGATGTGAAGATCACGTCGGCAGGCTCGGTGAAGCCGGGCGGCGGCACTGCGGTCACCATCGACAGCAACCACAAGGTCGTCAACGAAGGCACGATCGAGATCAGCAACGTCAACGGCGCGAACGGCATTTTCGCCAATGCCGGAACCGTCGGCGGGATCACCAATGCCGCGACTGGCAAGATCATCATCGACGAACCCTATGCCCCGACCGACATCGACAATGACGGCGACATCGACGGCCCTTATGCGATCGGCAATAACCGCGTGGGCATTGCTACCGGCGGCACCTTTACCGGCAACATCGTCAATAGCGGAACGATCACGATCGAGGGCAATGACTCTGCCGGCATCCGCCTTGGCGGCCCGCTGACAGGCAATTTTACCAATGACGGCACGATTTCGGTACTTGGCGACCGCGCGCTCGGCGTCGGCCTGCAAGACGTCACCGGCAATGTTCGTCTTGCCGGTACGATCACGGCTGTTGGTCAGGACGCCGTCGCCGCTCGTCTCGCCGGCAACATCAATGGCGCACTGGTTGTCCAAGGCAAGCTTACGGCTACCGGTTATCGCTACTCGACTCCCCCTGCCGACCCGTCGAAACTTGACGCCGACGACCTGCTGATCGGCGGTCCGGCACTGTCGATCGAAGGCGATGTGACGGGCGGTATCGTTCTTGCCGTTCCGCCCAAGGACACCAAGCCCGACGACAAGGATGAGGACAAGGACGGCATCGACGACGACAAGGAAGGTTTGGCCGCGGTGACTTCCTTCGGTTCAGCTCCCGCGCTTCGTATCGGAGCTGCAGGCCGCGACGTCACGATCGGCGCTGTTGCAGGCACCGGCACCGGGTTGGGTCTGATCATCGACGGTTCGGTCGTCGGTAATGGACTTTATGCGGGCAAGAACGCCAATGCGATCCAGATCGGCGGCCTCGGCGGCAATGTGACGATCGCGGGCGGCATCGGCATCAGCGGAGCGGTCAGCGCCATATCGAAGGACGCGGCAGCAACCGGCATTCGCATCGGCAGCGGCGCGACGACCCCCGAACTCCGCAATGCCGGAAAGATTGAAGCAACGACGGGCGGCAATGTTGCAGGCGCTGTCGCGACTGCCGTCGTGATCGACGCAGGCGGCAATGTTCCGCTGATCCGCAACAGCGGCACGATCGCTGCCAAAACGGGCGGCGACAATGGCACCGCGCGCGGTATCGTCGATCTGTCGGGCAATGTTGATCTGATTGAAAACAGCGGCACAATCAGCGCCACGGGCGCGCTAGCCACGTCCGATCGCAATATTGCGATCGATCTGAGTGCGAATGCGGGGGGCGCAACGGTCAAGCAGACCGCCGTGGCATCGGGTGTCACCGCGCCCAGCATCGTCGGCGACGTTCGCTTCGGCGGCGGCAACGATGTCTTCGACATCGCCGATGGTTCGGTGAAGGGGAACAGCTTCTTTGGCGCCGGCAACAACAAGCTCGCGCTGTCGGGCGACGCGACTTATGCCGGCAAGGCCAATTTTGGCGGCGGCAATGACGAGATGACGCTCGCCGGTTCGTCGAAGTTCACCGGCACCGTCGATTTTGGCGGCGGCACTGACAAGCTGACGATCGGCGGCAGCTCGGCCTTCTCGGGCGGCCTGCTCAATTCGCAGGGTCTGGCCGTGTCGGTCAGCGGCGGCACATTCGACGTTGCCGGTGCGGCGACCATTTCGTCACTGGCCGTGACGGACAAGGGTGTGCTGGGCGTAACGCTTGACGGCGGTGCCGCTGGCACTGCGCTGCAAGTGACTGGGAACGCCAGCTTTGGTGCCGACTCCAAGCTCGCACTGAAGCTGACCAGCATCGACGAGGCCGAAGGCAAGCATATCGTTATGACCGCAGGGTCGCTGACTGGCGCCAACAATCTGACCACTTCATCGACGCTGTTGCCGTTCCTCTACAAGGGCACGTTGACGTCGAACGCGACCCAGTTGATCGTTGACGTGTCGCGCAAGAGCGTGACCGAACTCGGACTCAACAGGTCGGAAGCGGGCGCATTCAATGCCGTGATCGACGCCTTGTCGGCCAACGAAAAGGTCGAGGGCGTGTTCCTGGGCATCGTCGATGGCGGCCAGTTCCGTAACCAGCTTGGCCAGATGCTGCCCGAGCATGAAGGCGGCGTCTTCGAAACCGTCACCTCGGGCTCACGCGCTTTGTCGCGCTTCCTTCAGGATCCCACTGCACCGTATCAGGACGAGGGCAAATGGGGCTATTGGGTGAATCAGGCCGTATGGGGCACGTCGAAGAGCATCGGCGACACCGCGGGTTATGACATCACCGGCTGGGGCATCTCGCTGGGTGCTGAGATCGAAACCGATGTCGGTAATTTCGGCGGCTCGGTTGCCTATCTGAACGGCAAGGACGGCAACAAGGCCAACGCGAATGAAGTCAGCTCGAACCAGTGGGAAGGCGCACTGCACTGGCGTCTTCGCTCGGGCGGCCTCATCGCCAGCGCCCGCGCTGCTGCGGCACCGATCAGCCTCAAAGGAACGCGTATCTTCAGCGCCGAAGCCGGCGCGGACGACATTGAAGAAACGATCCGCGGGAAATGGGATGCCAAGCTTTATTCGGCATCGGGCTCGGTCGCCTACGACACCAAGGCGGCAGGGTTCACCATCCGTCCGACACTGGCGGTCGACTATTACAAGCTGACCGAAGACGGCTACACCGAAACGGGCGGTAACGATGCCCTGAACCTGACCGTTCTCGGCCGCGACAGCGACGAGCTGGCGGTGTCCGGTACCGTCGCAATCGGCCTGGAGTTTGGCGGCGCCGACGAATATGATGGCTGGACGCGCTTCGAACTCGAAGGCGGCCGTCGCCAGATCGTCAGCGGCATGCTGGGCGCCACCACTGCGTCGTTCAAGAACGGCGATCCCTTCACCCTTACCCCTGATGATCGCACGAGCGGTTGGATTGGTCGTTTCCGCGGCACTGCCGGAAACTCCGCCTTCCAGATCGGCGGCGAAATCTCCGCGGAAGAACAGCAAAGCCATATGGCTTGGGCCTTCCGTGCGAGCCTGCGGGTCGGCCTGTAAGCCCCCCTTGGCCGGCCCTGTGCAAGGGGGAAGCACCCCTCCTATCTCGCTTCCCCCTTGCCTTGGCTTCATGGACTGAATTGAGATGACCGTACTCGCCGCCCTTTCCCCAAACGCACCGCTGTTGCGCGGCGTGGTGGTGACGCTATATGACAGCGTCATCAGGGGGACGTGCGGCGCGCGCTGGGGCGGCGTTCATCCGCGAAACATGGCGTTCCAAAGCAAGCGATTCATGACCGAGGCGAGAGATCGAACCGACGCCGCGCAAGGCATTGAAGGCGTATTACTCGCCAACCGCGACCGCATCGTGCGTTTTTTGCAGTTACGCGGCGCTGGCGATTCCGCCGAGGATTTGTTTCAGGATTTATGGATGCGCCTGACTGAACGCGCAACGGGTCCGATCGCTGATCCCCTGCCCTATGTCATGCGTGCGGCGAATAATCTGATGCTGGACCGCTATCGCTCAGCGCGCCAGCGTGAACTGCGCGATGCAGCATGGGGTGAGACCGCTGCGGTGCAAAAACCGTCGGTGGAAACCGTGCTGATATCCCGCGAACAGCTGGAACAGGTCGAACGGGCGATCGTAGCGACCGGCGAACGATCGGCGCGTATCTTTCGCCGCTTTCGCGTCGATGGAGTAACCCAGCGGGAGATTGCGGGTGAAATGGGGGTCAGCCTGAGCACGGTCGAGGCCGATTTGCGCAAGGTATATGCGGCGCTGATTGCTGTGCGGAGGCAGTTCGATGCATAATGACGCTCGAACCGCTGCACAGGCGCATGCGATCGACTGGCTGATCCGTCAGCGCGATCCTGCGTTCGACGACTGGGATGGTTTTTCCGACTGGCTCGCCGAAGCCCCCGAACACGCCGAAACTTACGACATGGTGGCAAGCCTCGATTGCGATCTTGACGCCCTTTCGGCCGAACCGAAGCCCTCGATCGTCATCGCGGAAGAGGCACCTCGCCGGCCTTCGCGTCGCGCCTGGTTCGGCGGTGCGATGGCGGCCGCACTGGTCGGCGCCCTCATCCTGCCTAATCTTGGACTGCTCGACGCCACGCAACGGATCGAAACCGCGGCGGGCGAGCATCGGACCATCGACCTTGCCGATGGATCGAAGATCGAGATTAACGGCGCCTCGGTCATCGAACTCGACGAGGATCGCCCGCGGTTTGCGCGACTGGAATCTGGCGAAGCGATGTTTCACGTCGTCCATCGCGACACGGATCCCTTCATCGTCGAAGCCGGCGGCGCCAGGATTGTCGATCTGGGCACCGCGTTCAACGTCATTCGCCGCAGCCGCCAGACTTCGGTGGCAGTGTCCGAAGGTATCGTCCTCTACAACCCCGACCGCGACAAGGTCCGCGTCGTCGCCGGTCAGGGCATCGAAGCCCGCGACGGCGACACCAGGGCGCCCGTCGCCCGGCCCGTCGATATTGCCGGCATCGGCGGATGGCGGACCGGGTTGCTCGTCTATAACGGCACCCCCCTCGCCATTGTCGCCGAAGATTTGAAGCGGACCGCAGGTATGAGCGTGACGATCTCCCCCGAAGCCGCAGAGCTGTCGTTTCGCGGCGCGTTGATCGTCGACGAGGATCGCAGCCGCACGGTTGCTGACCTTGCGGCGTTGTCGGGAACCAGAGCGGCGCGACGCGGCGATGGCTGGGTGCTGACACGCTGAGCATGACCGGCCGCTTTCCCTTGGTCGTTGCCGCGGTGATGCTGAGCCTTTCGGCTCAGACCGCTGCGGCTGAAGAGCGCGCGTTTGACGTGCCGCAGGGGAATTTGTCGAACACCCTCCCCGTCCTCAGCCGCCAAGCGGGGGTCAGCATCAGCGTTGTCGATGCAAAATTGTGGGAAGCGCGGGTCAAGCGGGTCCGCGGTCGGATGAGCGTCGAAGAGGCGATCCGCCGAATGCTTGCCGGTTCCGACGCCCGCGCCGTGCGGGTCAGCGCGACGAGCTGGCGGATCGAACGCCGCCCGGCCCGCGTAGCGCGCCGGTCGACCTCTCCTCCAGTCGCGCCGCCGCATGCCCGTGCGCGCGAACCGGCGAGAGACACCGTCGCCCTGCCGCAGGACGAGATTATCGTCACCGCATCGAAAACCGACCTGCCTTACTCGCACCTCGCGGGCGTCGCCTCCATGCTGGACGGCGGCGATTTGGCGTTTGGCGGCGAGCGCGGGATGGATTCAATCCTGTCGCGGGTCGCCACCGTATCCTCGACCCATATGGGATCGGGCCGCAACAAGCTGTTCATCCGCGGCATCGCCGATTCCAGCTTCACCGGCCCGACGCAGGCCACCGTCGGCCAGTATCTGGGCGACATCCGCCTGAGCTATAACGCCCCCGACCCCGACCTGCGCCTCTATGACGTCGACAATGTCGAAATTCTCGAAGGGCCGCAGGGCACGCTCTACGGCGCCGGATCGCTCGGCGGTATCATTCGCGTGACGCCCAAGGCGCCCGACCCGCGCGCAATGTCTATTCAAGCGGTCGCAGGCATCTCGCTGACCCAGCATGGCGACCCCGGCGGCGACATCGCCACGATCGCGAATGTCCCGGTCGGCGACACAGGCAACGCGCTGCGTCTTGTCGGCTATATGCTGACCGACGGCGGCTATATCGACAATCCCTTGCGTGGTCAGAATGATATCAACCGCGTCCATGTTCGCGGCGGGCGCGGCACCTTCCGTTTCGACGCTGGCAATGGCTGGAATGTCGACCTTGGCGGCGTCTATCAAGCGATCACCGCCGACGACGCGCAGTTCGTCAGCAAGGACGCGCCGCCGCTCAACCTTCGTTCGATGGTCGAACAAAATGCCACTGCGCGTTATGGCATGGGGACGCTGGTGCTGATGAAAGACTGGGACGGGTTGCATTTCCAGTCGTCCAACGCGTGGATAACCCACCGTTTGTTCGAACGCTTCGACGCCAGTCTTCCCAACACGGATCCGGGGACCGTTCCTCCCGGCGGGGGCGCCTCTCCGCCGCCGCAACTGACAGGGGCGGTCGATATTGCGCGCCTGTTCGCGCCGCTGGACGTCCAGCCATTGGCCGAAGTTCCCCGCGTCCTCGACCAGCATAATGCGACGCGCATGTTCGTCAGCGAAAACCGGCTGTCGCGTCCGTACCACAATGGCCTTGGGTGGGTGATCGGCGCGAGTTTCATCGACAACCGGACGCGGCAGAAGCGCGAATTCGCTTATGGCGGGCTCCGCGCTGGCCTCCCCGGGGTGACCAACCAGATTACCGAATTCACCGGCTATGCCGAGGCGACAGTTGAACTGATACCCGACCTGATCGCATCGGGCGGGCTGCGCCTGTCGCGCGCGCGCCTTGGCGGCAGTGCTGAAGGCGTATCCTTCGACCTTGAGGAGGCCGGGCGTGCAACGACCGCCTATCGCAACGAAACCGACCTTTTGCCGTCCTTTTCGTTGCTCGCCATGCCGTTCGAGCATGTCCGGCTTTATGTCCGTTATCAGGAAGGTTTCCGGCCAGGCGGGCTGGCGATCGACCGCGATTTCGTGCGGCGCTTTCGCAATGATCAGGTCCGGACGTGGGAAGGCGGCATTCGCCTCGGCCAGAGGGGCGAGACGCCTTTTGACGCCAGCGTGTCGATATCGCACAGCGACTGGCGTGACATTCAGGCGGATTTTATCGACGGCAGCGGCTTTCCAACCACAGCGAACATCGGCGACGGGCGGATTACCAGCGTGTCAGGGGCAGTGGCCGTGCGGCCGACCAACGCGCTGACCTTTGAACTCGGCGCGGTCTATAATCACAGCCGGGTCGAGAAGCTGGCACCGGCCATCGCGCTCGTTGCGCAGGCCGCGCCCGGGCGCCTCGGCCGCATCCCTAATGTCGCGAGCCATGCGGTGCGCGGTTCGGTCAATTATGTAACCTTGATCGGGGACGAAGACTTCCGCCTGAACGGCTGGGCCAATTATATCGGCCCCTCGCGGCTCGGTATCGGCCCGGTGCTGGGCGAAAGTCAGGGCGACTATATTGACACCGGCCTCGCTATGCGCCTTGGCAATGCGCGCCGTGGCCTGTCGCTCACACTTACCAATCTCTTCGATTCCCGAGGTAACCGCTTTTCGCTCGGCACACCGTTCGTCGAGGGCAATGAAGGCTTTATGACGCCGCTGCGGCCGCGCACGATCCGTATCGCCGTCGACGTCGCCTATTAAATCTGAAAATCCTCCCCATCGCTATGCGACAGGGAGGGTCTAGCGTCATTCGCCCAGCGTCAGCCGCTCGTAGCGCTCCATATGATAATCATGGCTGCCGAACTGGCCTTCGATCATCGTCGCACGCTTGAAATAATGGCCAATCGCCAGTTCCTGCGTGATGCCGATGCCGCCATGCGTCTGGACGGCATTCTGGCCGACGAAATTCGCGCCGCGGCTGACCTTCGCCTTGGCGGCCGAAACCGCCGCCATACGCTCGTTCGCGGGCAGGCCGAGCTTCAGCACACCCATGATCGTCATGGAGCGAGCCTGTTCGACCTCCATGAACATGTCCACCATGCGATGCTGGAGCACCTGGAACTTCGCAATCGGCACGCCGAATTGCTTGCGCTGTTGCGTATATTCCAGCGTGCCTTCGTGCAGTTTCTGCATCACCCCGGTCGCCTCGGCACAGGTTGCAACGGTGGCTTCATCGACGATCTGTTCGATCAGCCCCAGCCCGGTTCCTTCGCCGCCGAGCAGCGCATCGCCGGGGATCGCGACATTCTCGAAATAGATTTCCGACGCGCGGCTACCATCGACGGTCGGATAGTCGCGGCGGACGATGCCGGGCAGGTTCGCGTCGATCAGGAACAGCGAGACGCCATCGCGCTCGCGTTGCGAGCCTCCGGTGCGCGCGGTAACCAGCAGATGCGTCGCCCATGGCGCGGCATAAACGACACCCTTGTGGCCATTCAGCACATAGCCCGCGCCGTCCTTCTTTGCGGTGGTGCGCAGATTGGCAAGGTCATAGCGGCCCTGCGGCTCGGCATAGGCAAAGGCGATGATCGCATTGCCGGCGATGATCTCGGGGATCAGCGCGTCGGCCTGCGCGCCGCCCACGGCCTTGAGCGCGCCGCCGCCGATGACGACGGTCGGAAGGTAAGGCTCGATGCCCAATACCTTGCCCAGTTCTTCCATCACGATGGCATTTTCCAGCGCGCCGCCGCCAAGGCCGCCCTGCTCTTCGGAAAAGGCCGCGCCGAGCATGCCGAGATCCTGCGCCAGCGCCTTCCAGATGCCGGGGTCTCGCCCGGCATCGCTCGCGGTGAACTTTTGCCGCGTTTCGAATTCATAAGTGTCGGCCAGGAAGCGCGACAGCGTATCGCGGATCATGTCCTGCGTTTCGGTGTAGGTGAAATCCATTTTACTATCCCCGTCGCCCCCGCGAAGGCGGGGGCCGCTGTAGTTTTACAAAGACCGGGAGGGCGAAGCCTCCAACGGCCCCCGCCTGCGCGGGGGCGACGCATGCGTCAGAGACCCAGAACCATCTTCGCGATGATGTTGCGCTGAATCTCGTTCGATCCGCCATAGATCGTCGTCTTGCGGGTGTTGAAATAGGTCGGCGCGGCGCGATGGGCATAATCGGGCCCGATCGGATGCTCGTTATCGCCTTCGCCGAAGCCTCGGAAATAAGGCGCGCCATAATGGCCGACCGCTTCCAGCGCCAATTCGGTGAGCCGCTGCTGGATTTCGCTGCCCTTGATCTTGAGCAGGCTCGATTCCGGCCCCGGACCACGGCCTGCGTTCGGACCCGCAAGGCTGCGCAACTCGGTGAATTCGAGCGCGGTCAGGTCGACTTCCAGCTCGGCGATCTTGCGCTTGAAGAAGGCGTTGGCGATCAGCGGCTTGTCGCCATCGACTTCGGTGCGGGCGATATCCTTCACCTTCTCGATTGCGCGCTTCGACGACGCGACGCCGGCGATGCCGGTGCGTTCGTGCGCGAGCAGGAACTTGGCGCAGGTCCAGCCCTTATTCTCTTCATAAACGCGCTGCGACACGGGAACGCGAACGTCCTCCAGCCACACTTCATTGACTTCATGCTCGCCGCCCAGCGTGATGATCGGGCGCACGGTGATGCCGGGCGACTTCATGTCGATGAGAAGGAAGCTGATGCCTTCCTGTTGCTTGGCATCCTTGTCGGTGCGGACGAGGAAGAAACCCCAGTCGGCATGCTGTGCCAGCGTCGTCCAGGTTTTCTGGCCATTGATGATATAATCGTCACCGTCGCGAACTGCGGTGGTGCGCAGCGAGGCCAGATCCGAACCCGAACCCGGTTCCGAATAGCCCTGACACCACCAATCCTCGCCCGAAAGGATGCGCGGCAGGAAATGGGCCTTTTGTTCGGGAGTGCCGAAGGTGTAGATCACCGGGCCGACCATCGCGAGGCCAAAGGGCATCAAGCGAATGCAGTCGGCGCGCGCGGTTTCCTCTGACCAGATGAAGCGCTGCGTCGGGGTCCACCCCGTGCCGCCATATTCGACCGGCCACGCGGGGGCGACCCAACCCTTCTTGTGAAGAATGCGGTGCCAGGAGAGGAAATCCTCCTTGGACATCTCTTCGCCCTCGTCCTGCCGTTCGCGCAGTTCGGGCGGATAATTTTCGGCGATGAACTGGCGAACTTCCTGCTGGAAAGCCAGATCTTCGGGGCTGAACTCCATGTCCATGACGATTCTCCCTTGGGCAATGGCGCCCTTATAATAAGCGCTCACCTTTACGTAAACGGTAAGTTGCTGGCTGCAACTCTTCCGCTGGGGCCAGAATGCGCGCAACCCCATGGCTTGTCCAGCGCGCCCGCCGGTTGCATGATGGCCGAAAGACCGTGGGGGGATGGACATGACCAGAAGCAAGCGCTTCGCACTGGGGGGATTTTCGCTGCTTGTGATCGGGGGGGCCTTGGCTTTCGTGTTTCAGCGACCGATCGGGGTTTGGCTGTTCGAACGGGGTGTCGAGCGCAACATTGCCCGCGCCCCGCTTACCAGCCTGCCCGACGGATTGCATATCGCGCTGTGCGGCACCGGATCGCCCTTGCCCAACCGCAATCGCGCGGGGCCTTGCGCCGTCGTGATTGCAGGCAGGGCGATGTTCGTCGTCGATGCGGGCGAAGGCGGCGCGCGCAATATTTCGCTGATGGGATTGCCGAACGGTCAGATCCGCGCGCTGTTCCTGACCCATTTTCACTCGGACCATATCGATGGCATGGGGCCGATGATGCTGCTGCGCTGGACCGGGGCGAGCCATAAGAGCCCCCTCCCCGTTTATGGCCCGACGGGGGTTGATGCGGTGATCGCGGGCTTCAACACCGCCTACACCGCCGACAATAGCTATCGCACCGCGCATCATGGCGTCATCAACACGCCGCCTGAGGCTGCGGGAGCAACCGCTATGGCCTTTGGCAATCCCGACAAGCCGGTCGTCGTCTATCAAGCCGATGGGCTGACAGTCACCGCCTTTCCGGTCGATCACCGCCCCGTCCATCCGGCCGTGGGCTACCGCTTCGACTATAAGGGGCGCAGTCTCGTCCTGAGCGGCGACACGGCCGCATCAAAGTCGCTTGAAAGCGCCGCCAAGGGCGCCGACCTGCTCGTCCACGAAGCGCTGGAGCCTGCAATGGTCGACGAACTCGTCCGCGGGCTTGCCAACGCCGGTCGCAAACAGACGTCGGAAATCATGCATGATATCCTCGACTATCACGCCAGCCCGGCGCAGGCGGCCGCCAGCGCAAAGACTGCGGGCGTGAAGATGCTGGTGTTGAGTCATATCGTGCCGCCGCTGCCATCGTCCTATTTTAACGCCGCCTTCCTTGGCGACGCGCCAAAGCGTTTCGACGGCCCGATCGTCATCGGCGAGGACGGGCAATATTTCTCGCTTCCGGCTGGAAGCAAGGGAATTGAACGCGGCAGCTGGTTTTAACGCAGCCGCGTTCCGGCAATCGGCAAGCGAGGGCCTCTATTCAGCGGGTTCCAGCTTGTCCTGCGTGCGCAGGTCGAAATCCGATGCGTCATGGCGTTCGTGAAGCTGGCTCGCCGGGTCGCCCATCACGCGATTGACCATACGCCCACGCTTGACCGCAGGCCGCGCCGCGAGCTGATCGGTCCAGCGCTGGACATTCTTGTAATCCTGTACCTGCAAAAACTCGCCGGCGTCATAAACCAGCCCCTTGGCCAGTGCGCCATACCAGGGCCAGATTGCCATGTCGGCGATCGTATAGTCGGCGCCGGCAATATACTCGCTTTCTGCGAGGCGGCGGTCGAGTACGTCCAGTTGGCGCTTCACCTCCATCGCATAGCGATCGATCGGATATTCCATCTTGTACGGCGCATAGGCGTAGAAATGGCCGAAGCCGCCGCCCAGAAACGGCGTGCTGCCCATCTGCCACATCAGCCACGACAGCGTTTCGGCACGCCTGGCGGTTTCGGTGGGCAGAAATTCACCGAATTTTTCGGCAAGGTGGATCAGGATCGCCCCCGATTCAAACACCCGGATCGGTTCGGGACCGCTGCGATCGACCAGCACCGGGATTTTGCTGTTCGGATTGGCGGCGACATAGCCGCTCGAAAACTGGTCGCCCTCGTTGATGCGGATCAGCCACGCATCATATTCGGCGCCGCTATGCCCCGCTGCAAGCAGTTCTTCCAGCATCACCGTCACCTTCACGCCATTGGGGGTGCCCAACGAATAGAGCTGCAAGGGATGCTTGCCGATCGGCAATTCCTTGTCATGAGTCGGCCCGGCGATCGGGCGGTTGATATTGGCGAAGCGCCCTCCGCTTTCCTTGTCCCATGTCCAGATTTTCGGCGGAACATATTCACTTTGTTCGGTCATTGCGGGCTCCTGCGCTGAATTTTGTACTGATCGGTAACGTAAATGCACGTCGCCGCGGCGTCTACCCTCGTCGGTTCAAATAATCCTGTCCGCACGCAAAGCTGAAATTGCGTCGGCGTCATAACCCAGTTCGGCAAGGATGGCGTCGCTATGTTCGCCGACCTGTGGCGCACGCCGCAGCTGGGCCTTGTCGATACCGGACAATGTCATTGGCGCCCGGATCACCGGCACGGGAGCGGCCGCGCCGGGATAGTCGATCGGCTCCACCAGCCCCATCGCCGCGACTTGTGGCTGCGCCAGCACTTCGCCCGCGCGCAGCACTGGCGCTGCGGGAACACGCGCGGCGCCCATCTCGGCAATCGCATCGGCGCTGCTACGGTCCATGCACCAGCGCTGCATGATCGCGCTCAGCTCCAAGCCATTGTCGCCGCGCAAAATGTCGCTGGCATAGAGCGGATCGGTGATCAGTTCGGGACGCGCGACCAGTTCGGCCCAGCGCGCGAAAATGCCGTTACCCACGATCTGGGTCACGATCCAGCCGTCACGGGTACGGAAGATGTCGGTCGGCCCCGAACTAAAGGCGCGGTTGCCGATTGGCTGGCGCTCGATCCCGTTCAGCGCATGGTCGATCGTCAGCGCATTGGTCATCGTCAGCGCCGTGCCGAGCAGCGACCCGGACACACATTGCCCCTTCCCCGTCGCCTCGCGTTCGCGCAGCGCGACCATGACTCCAAAGGCGCTGTGCAGCGCCGTGCCGAAATCGACATAATTGACCTGCGCGCGATAGGGCTGATCGGTGGTCCCGGTCAGGTGAACCGCTCCCGACATCGCCTGCCCGACCGCATCAAAGCCGACATTTTGCGCCAGCGGACCCTCGCTGCCGAACGCCGATGCCGTGGCGAGGATAATCCGCGGGTTGATCGCCGACAGGCTGTCATAGTCGAGCCCCAGCTTGACCATGGCTTCGTGCGGTAGATTGGCGACCACGACATCGGCGGTTTCGACGAGGCGGCGCACGATCTCGCGTCCTTGCGGGCTGCCGGGTTTCAGCGTCAGGCCGCGTTTTGCGCGGTTCATCTGCATGAACATTGCGCCCGAACCATCCTCCGCTACGGGAACCGAAAAGCGGTCGTCATTGCCTCCCGGCGCTTCGATCCGGATGACATCGGCGCCATAGTCGGCAAGCAGCCCGGCGCAATAAGGCCCGGCGATATAGCGGCCGAAATCCAGCACCCTTATTCCCGTCAGTGGCACCCTTGCTCTCCCTTGTTCCTTCTTTTCCTTGGGCTAGCAGCCGCCCGTCGAGCCCGCCAGTTCTTCGTCGAAACCTGTCGCTTGCATGTTCGCATGCGCGCCATATGGTCACAGCTATTATATTCAAACGGGGATAATTTCATGACGCGCTCCGCACTCGCCCTCCTGACAGCACTCGCCTGTACCACCTCCACCTTCGCCCAAACCGCAACCACTGCCGATGCGAAGGGAGAGAAATGGGACGTAAACGCCCCACCCGGCCTGACGACGCGCAAGGTGCCGATCGCGGTCGACGAGGGCAGCTGGATGAATGTCGACGTCGCCCCGGACGGCCGCACGATCGCCTTCGACCTGCTCGGGGATATTTACACCATGCCGATCGAGGGCGGGACGCCTACGCGGATCGCCGCAGGCCTCGCCTTCGAACATCAACCGCGCTTTTCGCCCGACGGCAAGCGCATAGCCTTCGTCTCCGACGCCGGCGGTGGCGACAATATCTGGCTGATGAACCGCGACGGCAGCGACCGGCGTCAGCTGAGCAAGGAGGACTTCCGCCTGCTCAACCAGCCAAGCTGGACCCCCGACGGCCAGTTCCTCGTCGCCAAAAAGCATTTCACCACCGGGCGTTCGCTCGGTACGGGCGAGGTGTGGATGTACCATGTCTCGGGCGGTGCGGGCGTACCGCTGGTCAAGAAACCCAATGAACGCCACCAGAAGGAACTTGGGGAGCCCGTCGTCAGCCCTGATGGCAAGGGCGTCTATTACACCCGCAACGTCACAGCCGGTCCGATCTTCGAATATGCGCAGGATAGCAACACCGACCTGTTCCACATCGAACGCTATGACCTTGGCGACGGTAAAGTCACAACCATCGCCGCAGGCGCGGGCGGTGCGGTGCGCCCTACACCATCGCCCGACGGCAAACGCCTTGCCTTCGTTCGCCGTGAGGGCACCAAGTCGAAGCTCTATGTCAAGGACCTCTCCTCCGGCGCCGAGCATAAAGTCTATGATGCTCTCGATCAGGATGTGCAGGAAACCTGGGCAGTTACGGGCGTCTATCCCAATATGGCGTGGACCCCCGACAGCGGCGCGATCCTCTTCTGGGCAGGAGGCAAGCTCCGCCGCGTCGGTGGCAATGGCGGCGACGCCCGGGTGATCCCCTTCACGATCAACGATGACCGGGTGATCGTCGATGCGACGCACCCGGCGGTCGAGGTCGCCCCCGACAGCTTTACCACCCAAATGCCACGCTGGGCCGAAGTCTCGCCCGACGGGCGAAGCGTTGTCTTCGAAACGCTTGGCAAGCTGTGGATCAAGCGCGCGACCGGCGGCACTGCTCGGCGCCTGACCGCGGCCAAGGACGATGCGTTCGAACTCTGGCCTAGCTGGTCGCGCGACGGGCGTTCGATCGTGTTCGTCCGCTGGACCGACACCGGGCTCGGAGAAATCCATGTCACGGGCGAGAACGGGGGCACCTCGCGTAAGCTGACCACGGCGCCCGGTCATTATGCCGAACCCCGCTTCTCGCCCGACGGCAAGACGATCGCTTTCGAACGGCGCAAGGGCGGCGGGCTGCGGTCCGAACGCTGGAGCGAGAATCCGGGTGTCTACCGCATTGCGGCCGCCGGCGGCGCTGCCGAGCGGGTCAGCGACGACGGTGCAAAACCCCAGTTCGGCGCCGCGAACGACCGTGTCTTCATGGTCACCGCCGCCGATGGAAAAAGCCAGCTCGTCAGCACCGATCTGGGTGGTCAGGACAAGCGCGTCCATGCGGGCGGCGAACTCGTCAGCGACTATGAAATCTCACCCGATGGCCGCACGCTCGCCTTCCGCCAGAATTACGACGCCTATGTCACGCCGCTGATGCCCGGCGGTCAGGATGTATCGCTCGGGACCAAGAGCGGCGCCCTCCCCGTCACCCGCGTCAGCGGCAGCGGCGCCGACTATATCCACTGGTCGAACGGCGGCAGCCGCCTCCACTGGAGCCGCGGCCCGGCCTTGTTCAGCGCCGACCTTGCCAGTCTGTTCGCCGGCGCTCCCACTGACGACAAGGCGCCCCAATTCACCCCGCCCACCGACGGCGTCTCGCTTGCGATAACGCAGGCGGCGGCGAAGCATATGGGCGCGGTGCTGATCACCGGAGCGAAGATCGTTACCATGGCGGGCACTGACGGCGGCGTTATC
Organism: Sphingopyxis selenitireducens; assembly: GCF_051550705.1. Taxonomy (NCBI): domain Bacteria; kingdom Pseudomonadati; phylum Pseudomonadota; class Alphaproteobacteria; order Sphingomonadales; family Sphingopyxidaceae; genus Sphingopyxis; species Sphingopyxis selenitireducens. The sequence continues at coordinate 744,796 of NZ_JBPULG010000002.1, read as the reverse complement.
GACAATGGTGCAATCCTGATCCAGGGCGACCGCATCGCCGCGATCGGCCCCGCGGGCGCGATCAGCGTCCCGGCGGGCGCTACGACCATCGACGCGACTGGCAAGACGATCATCCCCGGTTTCGTCGATGCCCATGCCCACGGCCCCCACGGCGACGACGAGTTGGTGCCGCAGCAGAACTGGTCCGAAATCGTCAATCTCGCGATGGGGACGACGACCAGCCACAATCCGTCGTCGCGGGCGTCGGAGATTTTCGTTTCATCGGAAATGCAGCGTGCCGGGCTGATCCTCGCGCCGCGCATCTTTTCGACAGGCGAAATCATTTATGGCGCCAAGGCGGCGGGGGTTTATGCCGAAATCAACGGATATGATGATGCCCTCGCGCATGTCCGCCGCCTGAAGGCGCAAGGCGCCCACAGCGTCAAAAACTACAACCAGCCGCGCCGCGAACAGCGCCAGATGGTGGTGAAGGCAGCGCAGGCGGAGGGAATGACCGTGGTGCCGGAGGGCGGCTCGCTCTTCACCCAGGACGTCACGCTGATTCAGGACGGCAATTCGACCGTCGAGCACAATATTCCGCTCGACATCTTCTACAAGGATCTGGTCCAGCTCTGGGGCCAGACCAAGGTCGATTACACCCCGACTCTCGTCGTCACTTATGGCGGCCCCGCGGGCGATCCCTATTGGCGCGCCCACACCAATGTCTGGGAACAACCGATCCTCGCCCGGCATATCCCCCCCGCCGAGCTCGCCGCGAACAACAAGCGCCGCGTTATCGCACCGGAGGGCGATTATGTTGACGATGACTCGGCACGCGAAGCGGGCAAAATTGCTGCTGCTGGGCGCAATGTATCGATCGGCGCGCATGGCCAGCAAGCAGGCGTCGGCGCACATTGGGAAATCTGGTCATTCGTGCGAGGCGGCTGGAGCAATATCGACGCACTGCGCGCCGCCACGATTATGCCCGCGACGGCGCTTGGCTATGCGAAGGATGTCGGGTCACTCGAAATGGGCAAGCTCGCCGACCTACTGATTCTCGACGCCGATCCCACCGCAAACATCCGAAATAGCGAGAAAATCCACCGCGTCATGCTTGGCGGGCGTCTGTTTGATCCGATGACAATGAATGAAGCCGAGACGGGCAACCGCAAGCGCCAACCCTATTGGTGGGAAGCCGACAAGCCGTAAGCCAGAGCCAAAATCCGCCGGCGGGCCGAATTTTGTGACGAGAGGGTTGCAAGACGTTCGGACCGCCGCTAGTGGCGTCCACTCTCAGCGAGGAGAGTTGGCTGAGTGGTCGAAAGCGTCGCACTCGAAATGCGAAGTGCCGGCAACGGTACCGAGGGTTCGAATCCCTCACTCTCCTCCAGTTTTCCATTTTCGACCGATGGATAGACGGTACGCCGTCCCGGATGTCTCCGGGACGGCTCCGCCCTTTAGATAAACGCTGAAGGCGCCGCGAAGCTGGCGACGATCACCCCGATAATCAGGAAAATCACCACAGCGGCAATGACCACGACGATGGTGTATCCCGCCGCCTTGTCTTCCGGCACCTTCATAAGGATCGGAAGTCCGAGATAGAGAAGATAAAGGCCATAGAGGCCCAATATTCCGAGTATTGCCAGCGCCGGGATCAGTCCGAATATGCCGGCAAGCCAACCCGCCGTAGCGGAATAAGCCGCAACTTTCAGCGCCTGAACCTGATTTTTCTGTCCGCCGAAGTTCGGCGCAAGCGCGTCGATAATGAGCGAAAGGACGAAAATGCTCGCCAGTGCCAGGCCATAGGACAGAAGCGCCGAACCCAGCGCAGAACCTAGCGACGGACGGAAGGTAACTCCGAAGGCGCCATAGCCGAATACCTGCCCTCCGATAAGTTGCGCAACAGGACCAATCGCCGCAAGCAACACCACATAGGGCACATAGATCGACTGCACCGTTGCGGGTTCGGTATCGATAGCGGCCCACGTCTCCTTCGGTTTGAGAATGATATTTTTAGCCCGCTCGATAACGCCTGATGTCGGCGTTGTCGGCGGAGTGGTTTTGCTCGACGGAATTTCGCTCATCAGATGCCTTTCCCTTGTTGCCAATCAAGACGGTCCCGATCCCGACCCGGATCGGGTGGAGGTCGCAAGGGCAGCCTAGCCCAGACGGCCAACAGCTCAGTAATCTGCATCACAGCCGGATTCGACTTGTCATCCGAGCGCTCGAGTGTAACGGGCTTGAAACAAATATAAACAGCCATAAATTGAGCATATGAACGCAAAATCTACACCCGATTTGGCGGCCCCAATCCCGCCTAAAGCTGTCACCGCGCCGTTGGTCGAGCGCGCGCGTTTCGCGCCGGGCGATATTGTGCGGCACCGCATGTTCGATTTTCGCGGCGTCGTGTTCGACGTCGATCCTGTCTTTGCGAACAGCGACGAATGGTATGAAGCGATTCCGGAGGATATCCGTCCGGCAAAGGAACAGCCCTACTATCATCTGCTCGCTGAGAACGACGATTCCTCCTATATCGCTTATGTCAGCCAGCAGAATCTGGTCGTGGATTCCGACGGCGGACCGATCGACCATCCGCAGGTCGAGGCGATGTTCGACGGGCTAGGTGACGGCCGCTACCGCATCCGCGCCATCCACCGCCACTGATCCGCGCCTTTCCCTGTATCGGAGGCATGGGGAGTGACGGCGCGAAGTGCTGACGACAGAATCGGCGCTAGCCTCAGGCTTTCAGCTTCCATCCGGACACGAGCAGGCGATAAGTCAGTAGACCCAGCGCGATATTGACCGCGATCAGGACCAGCGCGGCTGTTGTGACCGGATTTGCAATCGTCGAATCGACAGTCCCGATAAACCCATAGCGAAAGCCCATGATCGCATAATAGACGGGGTTCGCATGCGCGATCGTCTGGAACCAAGACGCGAGCCGGTCCACCGAGTAAAATGTACCGGAAAGCAGGGCGAGCGGAGTAACTATGAAATTGGTCACCGCCGCTGCATGGTCGAACTTCTCCGCCCAGACCGAGGTAATTAACCCAAGAAAGCCAAGCATCGCCGCACCAAGTACACCGAAAACTGCAACTGCCCACATATGTGCGGGCAACACATGGACGCCGGGCCACAGCAGCATCGCCAGCCAAAGCGCGAGTCCGACTAGGATCGCGCGCGTGATCGCGGCGCCTACCAGCGCGATGATCAACTCACCCACCGCCAGCGGAGGCATCAGATAATCGACGATCGTCCCCTGGATCTTGCCGACAAGCAGCGAAAAGCTGGAGTTGGCGAAGCTATTCTGCAGCATCGCCATCATGATTAGTCCCGGTGCGATGAAATCTGCGAAGGGCACGCCGATCACCGTGCGGCCTGCTCCGCCAAGCGCAACGGTGAAAATCACCAGAAACAAGAGGGTGGTAATGGCGGGCGCCCAGATAGTTTGCAGCTGGACCTTGAAAAAGCGCCTCACCTCCTTGACATATAGGGCCTGCATGCCCGGTACGTTTAGTGTCCGGATATGTGGCACGCCGGGTTCCGCAAAGCGCGGGGGCGCGGCGAAATCGCTGGAGTCGGGGCTCGAAATTTGGGGCTGGTCGTTCATAGCGTTCTCGCCTATCGCCTCCCCGATATTACCGCAAGCTGGGCAGTGACGGCGACGACCCGCAACGGGTCGCCCAAGCGACTATAATAACCGCCTGCGGCGTGAAATGATAAGGAATTGAAGCATGTCATGGACCGATGAGCGCATCGAAAGTCTGCGCACCATGTGGGAAAAAGGCCTGACCGCGAGCCAGATCGCTGACGAGCTTGGCGGGGTCAGTCGCAACGCCGTAATCGGCAAGGCGCATCGGCTTGGTTTGAAGTCGCGTCCATCTCCCGTCAAGGCGGCTGAAAAAGCCAAGCCTGCAGTCAAGGCCGCGCCCGCAGCGCCCAAGCCGGCGGCCCCACCGCCCGCGCCGCGTGCTGCTGCGCCCGCCCCGGCGCGTCCGGTGGCACCGACGATTGCACCCACGCCGCGTCCCGCTGCCGAAGCACCCACTGTTGATGCAGCACCTACTGAAGATGCGCCGCCGCGTTCCGACACGCCGCGCATCGTTTCGATCGGCCCGGGCGGCTTCATCCGCCAGGGGCCCGGCGATCAGCAGGCGCCCATTCCGCCCGCGCCGCCGCGCCGTATGGTGCCCGCAAAGCCGAGCCCGGAAATGGCCGACAAGACGAGCCTGCTCGACCTCAACGACCGTATCTGCCGCTGGCCGATGGGGCATCCGGGCGAACCCGACTTCCATTTCTGCGGCGTCGCCGTGAACCCCGGCTTCCCTTATTGCGTCGAACATTGTGGGCGCGCCTATCAGGCACAGTTGCCGCGCGGCACGCGCCGCCCGCCCCCGCCGCCGCCCTTTGGCGGCCCGCGGGTTCGGTGAAGCCTTTCGGGCAGGATTTTGAGTTTGCGCGCGCGCTCGGCCTTCAAATGGTCGAGCGTGGTGGCGGCCGATGCCGGATGTTGATCGATATCGAAGCCGCACGCCATTTCAATCCGAATGGCGTCGCCCATGGTGGTGTCGCCTATTCGCTCGCCGACACGACGATGGGGGGCGCGCTCATGAGCTTGCTCGACGGCGAGTTGGTGTGCGCAACGCTGGAGATCAAGTTCAACTATCACGTCGGCGTTCGCGAAGGCCCGCTGACCTGCGATGCGACCGTCCTTCACCAGGGCAAACGGATCGCCAATATCGATGCACGACTGTTCCAGAATGACCGGTTGGTGGCGAGCGCCAACGGCAATTTTGCGATCTTCGCTATACCGTCGGCGCGCTGACAAGGAAAGGCGCCAGACCTTCCGGTCCGGCGCCTCACCTATTTCTCTCGCAGAATGTTCAGAATCGGAAACCGATTGTCCCGCGTATGCTGTGCGTGCGCATATTGGCGCTGCTGCGCTGAATGTCGGTCCCGCCGCCATTGAGCAGGAACGGGTTGGTCGCCGGGTCTGCAGTGCCCGCGCCGACGTTGACTGTATAGTCATCGTCCTTGACGTCGGTGTAGAGATACTCGAGCCCGAGCGACACCTTCTTCGTCACCATGATTTCCGCACCACCGCCCGCAGTATAGCCCCAGCCATTGGTCTTGCCATTGTCGGTGAAGCTGTTCGCGATATTGGTCGTGACGAACTTATTATCGAGCCGTGCATATGCGGGACCACCCGTGACATAGAAAAGCGCACCGCCACCGGGTGTGTAACCGGCACGAAGACGCGCACTCGCTTGCCAATCGGCTTCACGGCTCATCGTATAGCTTGCAGGCGTGAGCGAAAAGCCGCTGACGCTGTCGCGCGCTTCGCTGCGTCCGCCTTCAATGACCGCGCCAAGGACGAAATTGCCCATGCGCTTGTCATAGCCGACGCGCGCGAAATACTCCGGACCGTCCTTGTCGTTGCGGCACCCGACATTGGCGGTGCTGGTTGCGGCGCCGTTACAGAAGCCTGGTGAGAAGGCATCAATGCCACCGGCGGTGTTGACCGGATCGCCATAGGTGCCGTCACGATTGGTATCGAATAGCAGTGTTTCACCGCGGTCGCTGCCCTGCAGCGTGCCGCCGCCGCCGATCGCCACATAGGGGCCATTAAAATCCTGCGAACGGTCATGTCCGTCTTGAGCCATCGCCGGCGCAGCCAGCATGGTTGCCGCCGAAGCGACAAGGAGAGAGGCAAGTTTCATTTTATTTCTCCACTTTTTTAGGGCTTTGCAGCCGGAGTAGAAACCCGTTGCGCCTTTCGCTAGTTCCCCGGGATGCCATAAATGCGATGAACCGAGCTTGGGGCGGGACGCGCAAAGAGGGCTGAAACCCCGCTTGCCAGCGACCTTTCCCGCCCCCTATAGCTGAGGCATGAGTCACGATTTGTTCGACGGCAGCGCGCCCATCACCGAAAGCTATAATGCCTCGCAGATCGAGGTGCTCGAAGGGCTGGAACCAGTCCGGCGGCGACCCGGCATGTATATCGGCGGCACCGACGAACGCGCGCTCCACCACCTTGCTGCCGAAGTGATCGATAACAGCATGGACGAGGCGGTCGCGGGGCACGCAAGCCGCATCGAAATAAGTCTCGAGGTCGGCAATCGCTTGACCGTCGTTGACAATGGCCGCGGCATGCCAGTCGATCCGCATCCGAAATTCCCGGGTAAATCGGCGCTAGAGGTGATCATGACCATGCTCCACTCCGGCGGCAAGTTCGAGGGCAAAGCCTATGCCACATCGGGCGGCCTTCACGGTGTTGGTGTCAGCGTCGTCAACGCGCTGTCGACCGAAACTGTAATCGAAGTTGCGCGCAATAAATTGCTCTATCGCCAGCGTTTTTCACAGGGAACCCCGCTGGGCGGGCTTGAAGAACTTGGCCCAACTCCCAATCGTCGTGGGACCAGCGTTTCCTTTATCCCCGACCCTGAAATCTTTGGTGATCACGGGCGATTTAAACCGCAGCGGCTCTACCGCATGGCACGGTCAAAGGCCTATTTGTTCGCGGGCGTTGAGATTCGCTGGAAATGCGCCGCCGAGTTGATTGGCGACGACACTCCGACCGAAGCCGTGTTTCAATTTCCGGGCGGCCTCGCCGACCATTTGAAGGAACAGATTGGCACTCGCGAGTGCGCGACCGCCGAGCCCTTCGTCGGGCGTCAGGATTTTCCGGGCGATCAGGGCCGCGCCGAATGGGCAATCGCCTGGCCTCTATGGTCGGACGGGTCGTACAGCTGGTATTGTAACACCATCCCAACCCCGGCTGGCGGCACCCACGAAGCAGGTCTACGCGCCGCGCTGACCAAAGGGTTGCGCGGTTTCGGCGAGTTGATCGGCCAGAAAAAAGCCGCGCAAATCACTCCCGAAGACGTGTTCAACGGCGGCGAGATGATGTTGTCGGTGTTCATTCGCGATCCGCAATTCCAAAGCCAGACCAAGGACCGGCTATCGAGCCCTGAGGCCGCGCGTCTCACGGAAAATGCGGTGCGCGACCATTTCGACCATTTCCTTTCTGACAATATGGATCGCGGTCGCGCGCTGCTTGGCCTTGTCCTCGACCGGATGGACGAACGGCTGAAGCGCAAGGCCGAACGGGAGGTCAAGCGCAAGACGGCCACCAGCGGCCGAAAGCTGCGCCTTCCCGGCAAACTCACCGATTGTGCGAACGACGGCCCCGAAGGCACAGAATTATTTATAGTCGAAGGCGACAGCGCCGGGGGCAGTGCGAAGCAAGCACGCAACCGCAAAACCCAGGCAATCCTGCCTATCCGCGGCAAGATTTTGAACGTCGCCAGCGCCAGCAACGACAAGATCCGCGCCAATCAGGAAATCGCCGACCTTGCGCTCGCTCTCGGCTGCGGGATGCGTAAGGATTGCGATGCTGATCGTCTGCGCTACGAGAAAATTGTGATCATGACCGACGCCGACGTCGACGGCGCGCACATCGCAACCTTGCTGATGACCTTCTTCTTTCAGGAAATGCCCGACATCGTGCGGCGCGGTCATGTCTATCTGGCGCAGCCGCCGCTTTATCGCCTGACCTCCGGCAATGTGACAACCTATGCCCGCGACGACGCACATCGCGCTGAAATCGAAGCGAAACAATTCAAGAACAAGAAGGTCGACGTCGGCCGCTTCAAGGGCTTGGGCGAGATGAACCCGAACCAGCTCAAGGAAACGACGATGGACCCGGCGACGCGCTCGATGCTGCGCGTCACGCTGCCGCAGGAATATGAGGAGCGGCATCTGGTGAAGAATCTGGTCGACCGGCTGATGGGCAAGCACCCCGAACATCGCTTCCAGTTCATCCAAGCCAATGCCGCGACACTTGATGAGGCGGCGATCGACGCCTGATGGAGGTCTGGAGAGGGGGCGCACGGAAGTTGGAGAGGAGCCTCTGGTGGGCAAGCGATATAGTGGCGGGTGCCTGTGCGGGAGCATCCGGTTCGAAGCCGTCGGGACTGCCTCAAATCCTCACACCTGCTCCTGCAAAATATGCCAGCGGCATAGCGGTTCTCTCACGGTCGCATGGGTTGAATTTTCCGGAGACCAGGTGACCTGGACCGGCCCCGGAGGGGCACCTTCGACATGGCGATCGTCGGATTTTTCGAGCCGTGCCTTTTGTCCTGCCTGCGGGAGCACATTAGGCGCGATCGATGATAAGCAGGTTATCGCTCTAGTTCTGGGCACGTTCGACAGGCCGAATGGCAAGGAACTCATGCCTGTTGCTCACACCTTTCATGGTGCACGCCCGAAATGGTGGTGCGTCGATGCAAGAGAGGCAGCCACCGCAAAACCATCGCTCGCGGCACCCCGGAATTGAGGAGAAGGCCGTGCAATCCCGCCGCAAAGGATTGATTGGCGCCGCGATGCTGGCGGCTGTTCTGCCCGGTTCCGCGACCCTCGCCCAGTCCCCGGCAACAGTCCTTCCTGCATCCGCTACCGCCTTTGAGCGCCGTGCCGCGCAGCTGGTCGACCTGCTGGAGGGCCGCACAGCCTTCGCCGCCTTTTTCGCTCCGTCGTTCCAGACGGCGATCCCGGAAACGCCGTTCAAAGCGATTACCGTCAGCCTGATCGCCCGATATGGGCGCCCGCTCGCAGTCGAAAGCGCGATGTCAACCACTGGACGTGCGGGTGTGGTCCAGCTTCGCTTCGAAAAGGGCGTCGCAACCTTCACTCTCGATATCGATGCCGAAGGGCGTGCGACCGGCCTGCAACTAGCTGGCTTTGCGATGACCAACGACAGCTTTGCCGCAGTCGCGGCCGAACTCGCCGCGCTACCCGGACGGACCGGTTTTCTGGTCGCCGAACTCGACGGGACCGTCATCCGTCCCCTCGCCGCCGCCAATGCCGATGCGCAATTCGCGGTCGGCTCGACCTTCAAGCTTTATGTCCTCGACGAACTCGCGGCGCAGATCGCATCAGGGAGCCGTAGCTGGGCCGATGTCGTCCCTCTCTCTCACCTCAGCTTCTCGTCGATCGCCACCGGAAACTGGCTCAAAGACACCCCGGTCACACTGCAGACCCTCGCCAACTGGATGATCTCGGTCAGCGACAATGGCGCGACCGACACGCTGATCCACCTGCTCGGCCGCAACGCGATCGAGGCGCGGATGCGCAGCGCGGGGCATAGCGCCCCCTCGCGCAACATCCCGCTGTTGACGACGGTCGAGGCTTTCGCGCTCAAAGGCAATAATTTCGCGATCGAACGCGCCGCCTTCATCGCGGGCGACGATCGCGCGCAGCGCAGCTTGATTGACGCCAATCGACACCGCCTTACCCTTGCCAATGTCGACGGGATCAGTTTCTCCGATGGCCCGCGCTTTATCGACAGCCTCGAATGGTTCGCCAGTCCCAACGATATCGCACGCGCAATGGCCGATCTGCGAGCGCGCCAGTCCGAGGCTTCGATGGCCGCGATGACGATTAACAACGGGGTCGGCCCCGCCCCCGCAGCTGACTGGAGCTACCTAGGCTATAAAGGCGGGTCGGAAAACGGCGTATTGTCGATGAGTCTGCTAGGACAGCGAAAGTCGGATGGCCGATGGTTCGTCATCACCGCAAGCTGGAACAACCCCGCCGCCAACGTCGCCGCCGAAGATCTGATCGGCCGCGTCACCCGCCTGCTCGCGCTTGCTGCAAAGTAGCGTTCAAAGACTGAACCTTGCGGGCTTGTTCAGGCCGTCAGCGCCGCAACCAGCGCCTTGACCTTCGCCTGCCGCCACTGTGGCGTCGGCGCGACCAGCCAATATCCCCGCTTAACCGCAAACGGGTCACCCACCTGCCGGACACGTCCGGCAGCGATATCAGCCTCGGCCAGCATCGCTGGCACATTCGCCTGCCCTAGCCCGTTTGCCGCCGCATCGATCGCAAGCCCGGCATCGCCCAACCTCAACGCCGGTTCGCCCTCGGCGACGGGACAGCCCGGCCAGGCGATCCTCGTTTCACTGCCGCTGCCTGGCCCCGCGACGGTAACCATGAAGGCTTCGGCCAGCGCGACCCCCTCATGCTCGCCCGCACCATCGGACCAGAAAATCGCTAGGTCGAGGTTCGCCTCGGTGAAATCGATCCCGCTGTCTGCGGACACTAGGGTAAAGCGTACATCGGGTGCCTGCTGGCTGTAACGCGCCAGTCGTGGCGCCAGCCATTTTGCGGTCAGATCACGCGGCGCGGCGATCGTGAGAGACTGCGACGACTGCCCCGCCTGCATCGCGCGCACCGATTCCTCGAACTGGAGGAAACCCTGACGCAGCGCGTCGAGCCCGGCATCGGCCTCTCCGGTCAGTTCCAGCCCCTTGGGCGTGCGGCGAAACAGCACAACACCCAGCATATCTTCCAGTGCGCGAATTTGCTGCCCGACCGCAGCAGGCGTCACCGCCAGTTCGTCGGCGGCTCGCGTAAAACTCAGATGTCGGGCTGCGGCGTCGAACACGCGCAGCGCATTGAGCGGCAGATGGGTCCGCTTCACGACGCGGTCGCCGGCGCGACGAGAGGAAAGTGCGGTATGGCGACGAGCATCTGTGACCCATCACCCATTTCCATCGCATAGCTGCCGACCATCGATCCATCGGGGGTCGGAAGCGGGCAGCCGGACACATAATCGAACGACGCGCCGGGGCCGATCAGCGGCTGTTCGCCGACGACGCCTTCGCCCTCGACTTCGCTGATCTGGCCGCGCCCGTCGCTGATCCGCCAGTGGCGGCTGATCAGTTGCACCGCGACGTCGCCATGATTTTCAATCCGCACATGATAAGCCCAGAACCAGCGACCAAGCGCAGGATGCGACTGTTCGGGCAGATAGCTGACCGATACGCGAACCGTGATCGACCCAGTAGTCGCCGCAAACGGAAAGAAGGAGTCGATCATCATCGCGCCTGAATCCCCTAAAGACCGACCTTGGTCAATGCCTGGTCCAGATCGGCGATCACATCGCGCGGGTCTTCCAGCCCGATGTTGATCCGCAGCATCCCTTCGACCACGCCCATATCGGCGCGCGCTTCGGCGCTGACTCCATAATGCGTCGTCGACGCCGGGTGGCAGCACAGGCTGCGCGAGTCGCCAATATTGTTGCTGATATCGACCAGTTCGAGCGCGTTGAGGAAGCGCATCGCCTGTTCGCGCCCGCCGTCGAGGATGAAGGAAAAGATCGGCCCGCACGCCTCCATCTGGCTCATCGCCAGATTGTGCTGCGGGTGGCTGGCCAGCCCCGGATGGAGCATCCGCGCGACGCGGCCCTCGATCGCCTTGCCGACCGCCAGCGCATTTTCCGACTGGCGCCGCGCGCGCAGGTCGAGCGTCTCGAGCCCCTTGTGGACCACCCATGCGTTAAACGGCGAAAGGTTCGGGCCGGTGTTTCGCTGAAACGGCAACAGCACCTCGTTGATGAACTTCTCGGTCCCGCAAACGGCACCGGCGAGGACGCGCCCCTGACCTTCCATCAGCTTGGTCGCCGAATAGGCGACGACATCGGCGCCGAAATCCATCGGACGCTGCAGCACCGCAGTTGCAAAGGCATTGTCGACGACGCTGGTGATGCCATGCGCCTTCGCCAGCGCACACACATGCCTCATGTCGACGATGTCCATCGTCGGGTTGGCGGGGGTTTCAAAGAAAAATACTTTGGTGTTTGGCTTGATCGCCTTTTCCCAAGCATCATTGTCGCGGCCGTCGATGACCGTCGTTTCGATCCCGAAGCGCGGGCACAGATGATCGACGAGCCAGCGGCACGACCCGAAAGCCGCCTTCGCCGCAACGATATGGTCGCCCGCCGACAGCTGGCAGAGCAGCGCAGCGGTCATCGCCGCCATGCCCGTCGCCTGCGTGCGGCACGCCTCGGCGCCTTCGATCAGCGCGATCCGCTCTTCGAGCATCGCCACCGTCGGGTTCTGGAGGCGCGAATAGGTCATGCCGGTTTCTTCGCCGGCAAAGCGCGCCGCGACTTCCTCGGCGCTTTCATAGGTATAGCCGGAGGTCAGGAAGAGCGCCTCCGACGTTTCGCCATGCTCGCTGCGCCACGTTCCGCCGCGCACCGCCTGCGTCGCGGGGTGCCAGCCCCGCGTCGTTTCGCGATCAAAACCCGTCGTCTTCTTCATTGCATTTATCCGTTTGTCTGATTGTTCAGGGCCGAAACCACCGCATCGCCCAATGCCGTCGTTCCCATATCGCCCCCCAGATCGGCGCCGCGGCTTCCGTCGGCGAACACCTTCGCCACCGCCGCCTCGATCCGCGCGGCGCTCGCCTCGTCGCCGCCCGAATGGCGCAGCAACATCGCGAGCGACAGGATCATCGCCAGCGGGTTGGCGACGCCCTTGCCCGCGATATCGGGGGCGCTGCCATGGATCGGCTCGTACAAGCCCTGCGCGCCTTCGCTCAGAGACGCCGACGCGAGCAGCCCGATCGACCCGACGCACATCGACGCCTGATCGGACAATATATCGCCGAACAAATTGCCGGTGACGACGACATCGAACTGGCCCGGGTTGCGCACCAGCTGCATCGCGGCATTGTCGACATACATATGGGTCAACGTGACGTCGGGATATTCGGCGGAAACTTCGATCACGACGTCGCGCCACAGCTGCGATGTTTCGAGCACATTCGCCTTATCGACCGAGCATAGCCGCTTGTTGCGGCCCTGCGCGGCGCGGAAGGCGACATGTGCGATGCGGCGCACTTCGTTCTCGCTATACGCCATGATGTCATAGCCTTCGCGCTGGCCATCGACGGTCGTGCGCGTTCCCTTCTCGCCGAAATACACATCGCCGTTGAGCTCACGAACGATCAGCAGGTCGATTGCCGATGCGATTTCGGGCCGCAACGCCGACGCATCTTCCAGACCGGCGAACATTTTGGCAGGACGCAGATTGGCGAACAGGCCGAGTGCGGCGCGCAACCCGAGGATCGCCTGTTCGGGCCGCAAATGCCGCTCGACATTGTCGAAACGCGGATCTCCGACCGCACCGAACAGGATCGCATCGGCGGCTTTCGCCTTGTCGAGCGTTTCGGGGGGCAGCGGATGGCCTGTCGCGGCATAAGCGGCCCCGCCGACCAGCGCGCGATCGAGCGTGACAGGCAGCGCGAGCGCCGTCAGCACCTTCTCGGCTTCGACCATGATTTCGGGACCGATGCCGTCTCCGGCCAGCAAAAGGATTTTCAAAGCTTCGCCCTTTTCTATCTTTCCGGCCATGAACGTCCTGCGCTCAATGTGTCGGTCGCCCTGAGCTTGTCGAAGGGCCGTTCTGCTTTTTTGGCGCCGTCAGGGAAAGGACGGTGCCTCGACAGGCTCGGCACAAACGGAAAAGAGCGGATGATTTCGGTTTGACGAGGCTCCTCTAGGCAGCGGAGACGAGTCACGCAACCGCCCTGTTAAGCCGATCGATCAATCGCGCCCGGACGTCCAGCAGATCGCGCGCGCGGCCATCCAGCAGCGACCGGTCGAGAAAATGGCCGGTGATCGCCAGCCCGTCGAGTGCATCGGCCAGCGTCGGATCGCCATCGGCGCAGCGCAGAAATGGTGGCAGACGCAGCAAGCGCTCCTCATATCCCACCGCCGCGCCGACGCTTACTGCGCCGCCCGACTTGGGACTGACAAAGCCCAGATCGACGCGTGCGCCCGTGACGACACATTCGTCGAGGTCGAGTCCGAACCCTAGCTCGGCAAGTAACAACAGCTCATAACGCGCGAGCGCCGCCGCCCATTGTCGCGCCGCTGCCGCCGCCTCGATCGCGTCGAGCAGCGCCGACAGTGTCACGAACAGCGCCGGATAGGGCTGGCTTTCGGGCAGGGTCGCCGCGGTCAGGCTGGTCACCCAGTCGATCGCCGCGGCGGGCAAAGGCTCGGCGAGCAAGGGCGCGCGGCTTGTCAACAATTCGGCGGTCGCCCCCGCCAGCTGCTCCTCGGTGCGCGCCCGCAGTTCAAGCGCGATCAGATTGCCCGCCATCAAAATCGGCCGCAACCGGCGCGACCGTCCGCCGCGCACATAGCCGGCAACCAGCCCCGCCTCTTCGGTCAGCGCGCGCAGGATCGCGCCATGCTCACCGTGCATGCGGATGGCGCAGACGACGGCGGGGGCGGTCAGGCTGGCCAAAGCACCAGCTGCGTTTGCGTCACCAGCGCGACCTCAGCGCCATCCTCGGTACGGATGCGCGTCTGCCACACCGACACGCGCTTGCCGATCTTCACGGGGGCCGCCTCGCCGATCAGCACCGAACCGACCGGTCCGGAGCCCAGAAAATTGGTCTTGCTCTCGATCGTCGTGGTGTTGCTCGCCCCCTCGGGCAGCGTCAGAAACGCCCCGACCGCGCCCAGACAGTCGGCAAAGGCCATGATCGCGCCGCCATGGACGATATTCCCCGCGGTGCAGATATCGGCGCGCACCGGCATGCGGCCAGCGACGCGCTCCTTGCTGCCCTCGTCGATCGTCACGCCCAGCCTCCCCGCCAGCGGCATCATCGTTGCGAAATCCATATCTCTCCCTTTCCTCACCCGTCGGGATGATAAAAATCATAGACCGCCTGCGCGACTGCGCCGCTGACCCCCGGGGCCTTTTGCAGATCCTCAAGGCTCGCGTTGCGCACCGCGCGCCCGGTGCCAAAATGCATCAGCAGCGCTTTTTTGCGCGCCGGGCCGATGCTCGGAACCTCGTCGAGCGGCGACGATCCCATCGCCTTCGCCCGCTTCTGCCGGTGCGCGCCGATCGCAAAGCGGTGCGCTTCGTCGCGAAGCCGCTGGATGTAGAACAGCACCGCATTGTTCGGCGGCAGGGTGAATTCGCGCCCGTCGGGATAGTAGAAGGTCTCGCGACCGGCGTTGCGATCCGGCCCCTTGGCGACCCCGACATAGGGCAGATCATCGATCCCCAACTCGGCGAACACCTCCGACACTGCCGACACCTGTCCTTTGCCGCCATCGATCAGCACAAGATCGGGCCATTCGCCTTTAGTCCGCTCGTGATCTTCCTCGATTGCGCGTGCGAAACGGCGCTGAAATACTTCGCGCATCATCGCAAAATCGTCGCCCGGCATCGTCTCGGCGCGCTTGATGTTGAATTTGCGATACGCGCCCTTGATCCAGCCCTCGGGGCCCGCGACGACCATCGCGCCCAGCGCATTGGTGCCCTGGATATGGCTGTTGTCGTAGATCTCTATTCGTTGCGGTGACCGTTCGAGGTCGAACAGTTCGGCGAGCTCGCGCCCCAGCTTCGCCTGACTGCTGCTTTCGGCCAGCCGCCGGTCGAGTTCCTCGCCCGCATTGCGCACCGCCTGTTCGAGCAGGCGGCGGCGATGGCCGCGCTGCGGGACGCTGATCTCGACCTTGCGCCCGGCGCTCTCGCCCAGCGCCTCGGACAGCAGCGCGCATTCCTCTGGCTCGCGGTCGACGAGGATCAGCTTCGGCGGCGGCACGCCCTCGTAAAATTGCATCAGGAAGCTGGCCATCACCTCCTCCTCGGGCACGCCCGCCACATGCGCGGGGAAGAAGCTGCGATGCCCCCAATTCTGCCCGCCACGAATGAAGAAGCCCGCAATGCACAGCTGCCCGCCCTTTGCGGCGAGCGCGAAGACGTCGGCGTCGCCCAGCCCGTCGGCGTGCACCGACTGGCTGCCCTGAATGAAGGTCAGCGACTTCAGCCGGTCGCGGATGACCGCCGCCTGCTCATAATCCATCGCCTCGGCCGCCTTGGTCATCGCGTCGCCCAGACGCTTCTGGACCGCCGTCGAGCGTCCCTCGAGGAAATCCTGCGCGTCGCTTACCAGCCCGGCATAATCCTCCTTCGAAATCCGGTCGACGCACGGCGCGCTGCACCGCTTGATCTGATAGAGCAGGCATGGCCGCGACCGGTTGGAAAAGAAGCTGTCGGTGCAACTGCGCAGCAAGAAGGTCTTCTGCAACGCGTTGAGCGTCTGCGCCACCGACCCCGCGCTCGCGAACGGCCCGTAATAGCGCCCCTTCGCCCGCCGCGCGCCGCGATGCTTCTGCACGCGCGGAAAATCATGGTCGGTGCGCAGCAGGATGAAGGGGAAGCTTTTGTCGTCGCGGAGCAGCACATTATACGGCGGGCGGTAACGCTTGATGAGCTGCGCCTCGAGCAACAGCGCCTCGGCCTCGCTCGTCGTGGTGATGATCTCCATCGCGCGCGTCTGCGAGACCATCCGCTGTAACCGCTGCGGCAGTTTCGCGACCTGCGTATAGTTGGTGACGCGGTTCTTGAGCGCGCGCGCCTTGCCGACATAGAGGACGTCGCCCCGCGCATCGAGCATACGGTAAACGCCCGGACGCGCGGGCAATTTGCGCACGACGCTGCGGATCGCCTCGGCGCCGCGCTCCAGATCGGGCTTGTCGCCTTCCCCGTCGCCGCCGCGCACGACATAGGTCGCCTTGTCCTCATTGAATCGGTCGGGAGCATTGGGGCGGGCCATGATTTTGCATGTAGGCGAAGGCGCCGCGCGTCGCCATAGTGTCGAAGGTAAAACAGACATGGATGGGGGTCATATGGATGTTCGCGGAAAATTGGCGCTGGTCACCGGGGGCAGCGACGGCATCGGGCGCGAGATCGCGCTGCAACTTCAGGCGGCGGGCGCCGACGTCATCGTCACCGGACGTTCGGCCGAGCGATTGCGGGCAATGGCCGCGCTCGGCTTCGGTACCATCGCCGGTGACCTGTCGCAGGAGGCAGGGATCGATGCAGTGGTGAACGACGCCCACGGCAAGCCGCTCGCGCTGCTCGTCAACAACGCCGGGGTCGGCAGCGAATATGTGCCCGATGATGCATCCACCCTGCCCGACGCGGCGCGCTGCATCGACACGAACCTTTACGCGCCGATCGCGCTCGCAACGCGCCTGCTGCCGCAACTGAAGGCTCAAAGCGAGGCGATGATCGTCAATGTCACCTCCGGCCTTGCCATCGCTCCGCGCGGCGGCGGCCCGATCTATTGCGCGACCAAGGCGGGACTGCGCAGCTTCACGCAGGCGCTGCGCTATCAACTGAGGGGCAGCGGCGTGAAGGTGATGGAGGCGCTGCCCCCGCTCGTCGCGACCAGCCTGACCGCCGGGCGCGGCGGCAAGATGATGTCGGCATCCGACTGCGCCGCCGAGATCGTTCGCGGGATCAAGGCCGGCAAGGCCGAGGTCAATGTGGGCCAGACGAAAATGCTGCAGTTGATGCACAGCATCTCGCCTGGCCTCGCGCGGCGGATCATGATCAAATATTGAGGGGGCGGTACTGACCAGCCTCCTCCAACCCTCGTCACCCCGGGCTTGACCCGGGGTCCCGCTTTTACGACTCTCAAACAATGGAATGCGAACGGCAGGGCGGCTGGGTCTACATCATGGCCGATCGCTATCGCGGCACAATGTATGTCGGCGTGACCTCGCATCTTGCCGCACGCATCCATCAACACCGCGCAGGTGATGGCTCCGACTTCTGCGCGCGCTACGGACTAACCCGTCTGGTCTGGGCAGAGCGTGGCGAGGACATGATCCACTGCATCGAGCATGAAAAGCGTCTCAAGCGATGGCAACGCCAATGGAAGTTCGACCTGATCGAGCGCGGAAACCCCGATTGGCAGGACATGTTCGACTTGCTCGCGTGAGAAGGGAGCGGGACCCCGGATCAAGTCCGGGGTGACGATTTGGGTGGGTTCGCTTTTGGGTGGAAAGTGGGCGTTACCAGCCGCTTCTCTTCGCGTTCGTGTCGAGCGAGGTCGAGACACGCGTAGAGATGGTGCCAAGCCGATGGGTATCTCGACTTGGCTCGATGCGAACGGATGTTGACGATCGGGTAATTGCTATCGGCCTGCAACCACACAGCAAAACGCCCGCGGAATCCGCGGGCGTTTTGTCGTTCAGCACTGTCGCGAAAGGCCTCAGGCCTTGGCAACTGCCGCGATGGCGTCATCGACCAGTGCCTTGTCCGACGCGGCATCATGCTTTTCGGCAATCAGTGCGGCGGCGGCGGCGGTCGCGGCTTTTGCCGTCGCGGTGCGGACTTCGGCGAGCGCGGTGGCTTCGGCCGCGGCGATGCGGTCTTCGGCCATCTGCTTGCGGCGTCCGATCAGCGCGGTGGCGTCGGCTTTTGCCTTGGCGACCAGCGTTTCGGCTTCGGCTTCGGCGCGGGTGCGCATTTCGTCGGCTTCGCGGGCGGCAGCGGCGAGCTTCGCCTCATATTCCGCCTTCAGCGATTCAGCGTCCAGACGGAGCGCCTCTGCTTCGTTCAGCTGCTTCGAAATCTCGGCGATCTTTCTGTCCAGCGAGGCGCCGATCATTTTCGGAACGCCTTTCCAGACCAGAATGCCAAGGAAGGCGAGCATCGCGATCGAGACCCAGACCGTCGCGTCCATGCCGAACGCTGTCGGATCGGCGTGGACTTCGCCCGCTGCCTCCGAAAAGAGGATTGCGAAATTAGCCATGGAGCACCGCCTTCACCGCCGACTTGGCATCCGCCGCGCCGACTTTTACGCCCGACAGCCTGGCGACCAAATCGCCCGCTGCTTCGGCCGCAACCGATTCGATTTCAGCCATTGCCGAGGTCCGCGCAGCGGCGACATCGGCTTCAGCCGCAGTCAGCTTTTCCGACAGCTCGGCATCGACCTTCGCCAGACGCTTTTCGGCGTCCTTCGCGGCCTTGTCCTTGGCATCGGCAACCGCCTTTTGCGCAGCGGCGCGGCTTGCGTCGCTTTGCTGGCGGTAGCTTTCCTCAATGGCATCGGCGGCGGCGTGCGCCGCTTTGGCCGCCGCCAGATCGTCCGCCACCTTGCGGTCGCGAGCGTCCACCGTCGCTTCGATTTTGGGCAGCATGCCGCGACCGATCACCAGGTAGATCCCGGCGAAAACGACCAGCAGCCAGAAGAGCTGCGAGGCAAGATACCAATTGTCAGCGGTTAGCTGGGCTATCTGGGGCATGAAAGACGGACCCTAAATTCTTGAAAAACCTGTGGGCGGCGAAGCCGGTCCCCGAAGGAACCGGCACCACCCAAATCGCCTGAAATCAGACGACGAAGAGCAGGATCATCGCAACGACGAACGCCAGCAGGCCGAGAAGTTCGGCAGCGGCGAAGCCGATGAACAGGCGACCCTGCTGGCCGTCAGCGGCGGCGGGGTTGCGCAGTGCGCTTTCGAGGAAGCTACCGAAAACATTGCCCACGCCGATGGCGGCCATGCCGGCACCGATTGCGGCGAGACCAGCACCGATCAGCTTTGCTGCTTCTGCGTCCATTGTAATAACTCCTTGGTGTAAACGTTTGAAAGAAACGAACTTAGTGAAGATTGACCGCGTCGTTGATGTACAGCGAGGTCAACAGGGCGAAAACATAGGCCTGGATGCCGGCGACCAGCAGTTCGAGCGCGCTGATCCCGATCATCAGGATGAAGCTCAGCACCGACACGATCGAACCGAGCCACAGCGTCTCGGCATTGAAGCCGTTGATGACGAAGCCCGAAAGCACTTTCAGCAGCACGTGACCGGCGGTCATCGCGACGAAGAGACGCAGACCAAGGCTGAACGGGCGAACCATGAACGACACAAACTCGATCGGTGCGATGATCGGGATCATCGGCAGCGGCGTGCCGTGCGGCACGAAGAGCGAGAAAAAGTGCAGTTTATGGCGCCAGAAACCGACGACGAGGACGATCGCGAAGCTGATCAGCGCCAGAACGCCGGTGATCGCGATGTGGCTGGTGACGGTGAAGGGGTGAAGCCCCAGCACGCCCAGCGGCAACATGCCAAGCAGGTTGCAGAAGAGGATGAACATGAAGAGCGAGAAGACATAGGGCGTATATTTGCGCCCTTCCGTCCCGATATTCTGCATCATCATGCTCGAAATAAAGCCGGTGAAGCCTTCGACCGCGGCCTGCCAGCGACCCGGAACGAGCTGACGACGCATGCCGCCCCACATGAAAAGCCCGAGTGCGATGGCCGCGATGACCATCCACAGCGCACTGTTCGTGAACAGGATTTCGTGCCCGCCCAAATTGAAGCCGCCGCCAAGCGGCGTCACCTCGAACTGGTGCATCGGGTCGATTTTGCCGGATTCCGCCGCCACTATTCACTCCACGCGCATTGCGGAACGGCTTTGTCGGCCGCCCCGTCCAAAATTACCTTGCGTCCCCGTTACTTACGAGGCGTCGAAGAGATGCGGATGATATTCCGAAAGGCCACGATAATGCCCAGGAACAACATCCCCAACAAACCCCAGGGCGACGTGCCGGCGATGCGATCGATGAGCCAGCCGAACAGCCCGCCCCCGATCATACCGCCCAGCAGCTCAGCCAGAACCCGATTTCCGAGCCGGTAGTTGGCATCGGATTCTGGTCCGGCGTTCACCGCGGTCCGTTTCGCTTCTGCGGCTTCGGCCCGGTCCAATCGCTCTTCGAGCGAGACCAGGCGCGAATCCTCCGAAGCTGGTTCCGGATCGCTGCCGTTCCCCGTCATCTTCTGTACCCTCCTGAAACAGAGCCGAAAGCCTTCGATTCTGCCTACAAAAAAAGGCCCGAAAATTCGGGAGACCCCTAAGGCGCGGTCCGTTTAGGAATGCCGCCCGATTAAGTCAATGCCTGCAACAATGTCTTTGCTGCAGCGCGCAAAAATGCCGCCGCGTTTAGGGGCGCGGCGGCATGAAAGGGCCCTCAGGCCCCCCTTGGAAATTCGGGCATTTACGGGCAGCGCGAATCCCGGACCGGCGGGCTGCCGTCGCGGGTCTTCCAGCTGCCGTCGGGCGCCTGATATTTTTCGCCCGGCTTGGTCTGTGCGATCAGATTGCATCCGCTGGTGAAGGCGAATTGCTGGACCGTGCTGCCGGTCGCCTGCGCGCGTTCGGTATAGGCCGCCTTGCGCTTGATGTTCAGATCTTCCACGAGCGCGCGGATCGCCGGGGTCGGGCTGCTTGCAAAGCCCAGATAGCCGTCGGGCTGTTCGCCGACCTGTCCTGCCGCACGCGCCGCAGCATAGGCGGGATCGCGCTGCGCCATCGCCGAAGGCACCGCAAATGCAACCGCAGCGGTGGCGGCAATCGCTGCCAGCGCAAGGCCAGTGGGTTTCCAATGTTTCAAACGCATATCCATTCCATTCCCTGTCAGAATATCTCGCTATTCTGCTCGATCAGCTTCTTGGCATCGCCATCCAGCCTGTACACGATTTCTTGCTTGATGTTGATGTTCAGGTTGATTTCGATCGGCTTGTCGGGCGTTTCGATCTGGACGCAGCCGGCCAGCGCCGCCGTTCCCGCCATGATCGCCAGACATTTTGCACCGATGGCCTGCCTCCTCGCTTGTTCGTCGGCTATCTTCATTGCATGGGCTCGCTTTCTGGTGGCTGAACAGGTGCGGCTACACCTTTTTTGGCGGCTTCGGCCTCTTCTTGCGCGCGCATCAGGGCCGGAAGATTCTGTTCGATGAAGATCGTCGGATCGTAAAACCCCTTTGCCGACGTCAGAAGCTGACGGAAAGGCGCGGTGATCTTGATGTTGAACACGAAAGGCAGTTTCGCGACCTGATTGGTCAGGAAATTGCGCGTCGCGCCCTCCCCCTGCCCCACGCCGCCGAAGCGGATATCGGTGATCATCTCGCCGTCGAGGTCACCGTTCATGATGATCGACAAATCGTCATATTTCAGGCTGCGCAGCGCGCCAAAGGCGAAATTGGCGATCGCGCCCAGATTGCGGTTCGACAATTCGCCGACATAGGCGAGCGTACCGCCGCCATCCCGCGAATCGATCCGCCCGCCGACGATTCGCCCGCCCAGCCCGTCGAACTCGACCGGCAGCGTCCCGTCGAACCGACCGGTCGCGTTGATATTCTCGAACCCGAAGCTTTGCAGGAAGACGGCGGCGTCGACCCCGACGATGTCGAACGACAGCCGCCGCGGCTCGGTGGCGTTGAAATCGAGCGTCGCGGGGTGGAGCAGCAATTGCCCGCCCGCAAAGGGCCAGCTGCCGCCCTCGACCCGAACCTTGTTGTCGCCAAGCAGGCGATATTCGATCGTTCCGTCGACCACCGGAATCCCCGGATTAATCTCCCTGATCCGCGCGATCTGTCCCGGTGCGGTGCGCAAATTGATGAGGTCGTCGAAGGTCAGCGTCGTGGTCAGCCCGGTGACGGGGCCGAAGGCGGCGGCGAGGCTGGTGTCGGCGGTGGCGAAGGTGCCGCGACTCGTCACCCCCTCGGCCGTCCAGTCGATGCGACCGTCGCCGACCACCGCGCCCTGGACATTGGCGACGACGCCGAGCGCGAGGCGGGTCAGCCTGTCCGGCTGAAACGCGTCGCCAAAGCGCAGCTCCTTGACCGAAAGATCGGCAAAGCCCGTCGCATCCTCCAATCGGTGGCGGATCATAGTGTCGAGGATTTTCGTCCCCGTCTTTTGCTCGCTGAACCCCGCGGTCGCGTCGATCACCCCGCCCGCGAAGCGCAGCTGCGCATCCTTGCTGACCAGCGGGAAGAAGCGCGGATCGGGGTCCGCGTCGGTCAGGACCAGCCCGCCGTCGAGCGTCAGTGCGCCGCCTGCCCAGCGCCATTGCCCGCCGATCTCGCTCATGTTCAGCGGCACTGCACCGATCTTGCCGCTCGCGCCGACGAGGTCGCCTGCCATCCCCTGCGCCGTTCCGCGGCCCGACAGGCTTTGGGCGGCGAATCGCGTGGCGCTCTCGCCCTCTCCCAGCCGGACGTCGGCGCGCGCGAGCGACCAGCGCATCGCGGCAAGGTCGATCTGTGCGGGACCGCTGTCGAAGGCGAAAGGGGACGTGCCGCTGGCGCCGCGCAACCGGAGCCCCGGGACGCGGATATCGCCGCGCAGCCCGCCCGGCCCGGCGCTCAGCAAGGGCGCGCCGGGCCGGCTGCAGAGGTCGATTGCGGTCCGCGCGAGCCGGAACCCCGAAACCTCGATCCGCTCGGCCGCCACCCGGCTGCACCCGCCGTTCAATGCCAGCGCGCCGGTCGGCGCGAGAAAGCCGTTGAGCGGCACGCTGAGCCGCTCGACGCGTCCCCCGGCGAGCGGGCCCGACAGGTCGGCTGAGGTCGCAAAGCGCAAAAGCCCGCTCCGGTCGCCCGAAAAGCGCACCGGCTCGAGAGTCAGGCGCGACCCCGTGGCGCTATAGGGTTCCAGGCTCGCCAGCCCGGTGACCGTCCCGTCGGCCTGGCGGTCGAGGCGAATCGTGCCGGAGGGCAGGTCGCCGCCGCCAAAGCTCCAGCGCCCCGATGCCAGCACGGCGGGTTCGCGGGTGCCATAGAGATAGCCGACGCGGCTGTCGGGGCTGCCGGTGAAATGCGCGCCGCTCGCGCTCGTCAATCGCGGTGCGATCAGGTCGATCCGTGCCGACGGTCCTTCGCCGAGCAATGCGAATTCCGCGCTGCCGCCAGCGTCGGCCAGCATCCGGCTGAGCGCAAGCGCAGCCTTTGTCGCCAAGGGTCCGATCGGCGTTCCGTCGAGACCCTGCGCGCTTCCCGCGAGCGAGCGCCGGAGGGCGTCGCTGCCGCTTGCGCGGGCGAAGCTGACCTTGCCATCGAGCCGCGGCGCACCGCTGCCGACTTGGCCTTTCGCTTCGAGGCTGACCGTTTCGGCCGCGAAATCCGCGCCGCGCAGCCGCGCCATATCGGCTTTGATCGCGAGCCCGGTCTGTACCGCGGTTCCGTCGAAGCGCGCGAGCGCCCCCAACCGGTCGGCGTGCACCGGCCCGGCGACCAGCTGAGCGATGCTCGCGTCGGCGGTGCCCTTCCAGCTTTGCAGATCTTCCGACAGCGACAGGTCGAGCGCGATTTGCGGCGACGTCGCGCGCACGTCGCCGTTGGCGCAGACCAGGCTTGTCCCGCGCAGCGGCCCGACCAGTTGCGGCCGCACGTCGCGCACCCGCACCGTCCCGTAAAAGCTGAGCCCCTCCCCGCTGCATCCCGCCGCCGAAACCTGCGGCGCGACAAGCGCGAGCTTGCCGGTGAAGTCGGTCCGCAAATTGCCGCCGCCGTTCAGCGCGGCACCCATATCGCCCCAGGGCGTCTCGACCCGCGCCCGCGCATCGAGCAACGCCACCTTGAGGTCAGGCAAGGCGAAGGGGTCTTTGCTGGTCGGGTCGCGAAACTTGTCGAGCGAACCAAAGGACAGTCGCCCCTCGGTAAAGCGGCCATAGAGCCGCACGCCCTCCGCCCTGATCCCCGAAACATAGGGACCCGACCAGCCATAGCCGAGCGTGACGACAACCGATCTGGCGGTGAGGTCGGGACGCGCCGGATCGCCGATCACGATGTTCGACAAGCGTTCGCTGCGAAAGCCAATTTCCTCGATCGTATAGCGCGCAGGCACGTCGCGGCTTTCGAGTTCGTCGCGAATGAACCTGTCGGCGATCGGCTCGCGCGCCAGCCAGACCCCGGCGATGAGGACGCCAACCGCGCCAGCGGTCAGCCAGCGCTTCTTGAACAACATGGTTCTGTGCCGCCACCGGGCCCTTGGCGTTTCCTGCGTGTCGATCATGTGATGGCCGCGAAAGGCTGGGTGCCGCGAAAAGGAGAAGCGGACGATGACGTCATGGCGTAGATATATCGTCCTCCGGCCCGCACAGCATTCAGGGCTGCAACGCAGGAAATCCCGTTTCGCTGCAAGAAATTGCTCCGGATTGCCATCATCCTTTCCTATGACCGTTGAGTGCTGCTCACAAGGCGGTTATTCCCTCCATCATGGGGGATGTACCGGATCATCAGGGGCACCGCGCGCGGCTACGCACCCGCCTGCTCGACGATGGCGATGGCCTCGCCGATTATGAGCTGGTCGAATATCTGCTCGCCCTCGCCATCCCGCGCCGCGACACCAAGCCGCTGGCCAAGGCGCTGCTGCGTGAATTCGGCTCGCTGGCGCAACTGATTGCCGCCGATCCCCAATCCTTGCGCCGCGTCGACGGCATGGGCGAAACCGCGATCGCGGCGCTGAAGATCGTTCAGGCCACGGGCATTCGAATGCTCAAGGGCGAATTTCGCGACAAGCCGCTGCTGTCCAGCTGGGACGCGCTGCTCGACTGGCTGCGCGCGGACATGGGCCCGATCGACGTCGAGCGCGTGCGCATCCTCTATCTGAATGCGCGCAACATGCTGATCCGTGACGAACTGGCGAGCGAAGGATCGATCGACCAGTCGGCGATCTATGTCCGCGAAGTCATCCGGCGCGCGCTCGAACTCGGGGCATCGGCGATCATCCTTGTCCACAACCACCCGAGCGGCAGCCCCGAACCGAGCCGTCAGGATATCGCGATCACCCGCGATATCGCCGAGGCCGCGGCGAAACTGGGTATCACATTGCACGATCATATCATCATCGGTGGCGCGGATTACCGCAGTTTCCGCGCGATGGGACTGCTTTAGGGGAAAGGCTCCCTTTCCCGCGTCATAGCGGCCTGGTCCCCGGCGGCGCGACACAGCTGGACCCCGGATCAAGTCCGGGGTGACGATATGGCAAGGTCGGGGTTACGAGATGGGCGGCATTGTTCGCGCGGATACGGCTAATCTCGGCCCGGCACGATCACATCGTTTGACTTGCGGCCATGTAAGCACCATCTTCTGCCCATGCAGATTCGACCGAGCCTTTTCCGGATCAACCTCCACGCGGGTCAATTTCTCGCGGGCCTCTAGCCCCGGGTTCCGGTGCGTCTCGCCCCGAGCCCGGGGCGAAATCTCCACATAATTGCTGGTAGGGCCGCGCATCCGCGCGCCCACCCACCCGGAAAGCCATATCCATGACAAAGCGTAATGCGGCCAAGCGGCCGCCAATCCATATGATCGACTCCGAAGCCGACACGCTGACCGATCTCGCCATCGCGCGGCAGGAGCGCACGCCGCAGGTCAGTGACCTGTTGCTCGAAGAAATCGGCCGCGCGAAAATCTGCGCCGCCGCGAAAATTCCCGCCGATGTCGTGACCATGGGGTCGACCGTGGCGTTCGTCGACGACGCCAATGGTGCGTCGCGCACCGTCCAGCTGGTCTTTCCCGGGGACGCCGACATTTCCGCCGGGCGCATTTCGATCATGACCCCCGTTGGCGCCGGCCTGATCGGCATGCGCGAAGGGCAGGAAATCCTGTGGCCCGACCGCGACGGCCACGAACGCAAACTGTCGATCGTCACCGTCGTCCAGCCGAAGTGACAGGGGGCGTTTGTCCGGTCGTCACGGTCGGTATGCCGTCCCCCGTCATTCCCGCTTTCGCGGGAATGACGAAAAGGGGTGAACTTCTCTTCAAAAGGGATGAACGGCTTGCCGTTTCCCGCCACCGCACAGCAATGCGGCCGCCGGATCGCTCCGACGGCCGCATTATCTTACTTGATCTCACCCGGGGCGGATCAAGCTGGGCGAATTAGGCGCCGCGTGACAGGAAGCCCGTCAGTTCGGTCTTGCTGACACTCTTCGACTTGTCGCCATCAGCGGCCGCAAAGGCCTGTCCGATCCACGTCTTCACCTCAGCCGATTCGGGGTCGACCGAAGGATCGGTGGCCGCACGCAGCTTCTTCATCCAGGCGCCAAATTCCGCCTCATTCAGATCGCCCGTGGAATCGGCGTCATAGGACGCGAATTCCTGATCGACGATCTGCGCGACCTGAGCCGGTGTTGCAGCGGCGCCCGACGGAGCCGGCTGACCCGATGCGGGTGCGGATTGTGTTGCCGCGTCGGGGGCCGGCGCGGGTTCCGAAGCCGGCGCGGGCGCCGTGGGATCGCTGGCGGGCGGAGCCTCTTGTGCTAGAGCCGGAAAGCTGACGGCGGCTGCGCCAATCAAAAGAATCTGCTTCAACATTGTCTTACTCCTGCGTCATCGCCTGAGGCTCCGCATCGGGTTCCGATTCCGTGTCGGGTTCGGGGGCCGGTGCAGGCTCGGCGGTCGGGGGGGCCGGTTCAGCAACCGGGGGGGTGTCGGTGGGGACGGGCTGGCCGTCCGGTCCGGGGGCCGGTGCATCGGTCGGGGCGGGCTGCGACGTCGTCGGCTGATCGTCAGTCGGTTCGGTCGTCTGTGCCAGTGCCGGGAAACTTACCGCGGCCGCGCCGATCAAAAGCATCTGTTTAATCACTCATCTTCTCCTGTAATGGCGGCAGAGCTGATTGCGACCCACCACCTTTTCGAAAGGGACATGAGGGCAACCACCGGGATCAGGCGAAAGTTGCGATGTTGCGGGATTTGGAGAAACGCCCCGTCCCTGCTACGGGGCGGCCCATCGTGGTTCCGCGCAGTTTCCACGATAAAACGTCATAAAAGGAAGGAAAATCAATGGTTCCGCGTTACGCACGGCCGGACATGACTGCAATTTGGTCGGCCGAGAATCGCTTTCGCATCTGGTTCGAGATCGAAGCGCATGCGACCGACGCGCTCGCGGAACTGGGTACCGTTCCCAAATCGGCCGCCAAGGCGCTGTGGGACTGGTGGGCCACCAACCCCGTTATCGACGTTCCCGCGATCGACGCGATCGAGGCGGTCACCAAGCATGACGTCATCGCCTTTCTGACCTGGGTTGCCGAAAATGTCGGCGAAGAAGCGCGCTTCATGCATCAGGGCATGACCAGCAGCGACGTGCTCGACACCTGCCTTGCGGTTCAGCTCGCGCAGGCCGCCGATCTTTTGCTCGCCGACCTCGATGCGCTGCTCGAAGCGATCAAGCGCCGCGCCTATGAACATAAGCTCACCCCGACGATCGGGCGCAGCCACGGCATCCACGCCGAACCCGTCACCTTCGGGCTCAAGCTCGCGCAGGCCTATGCGGAGTTCGAACGCTGCAAGACTCGGCTCATCGCCGCGCGCGCCGATATCGCAACCTGTGCCATCTCCGGCGCCGTCGGCACATTCGCCAACATCGATCCGCGCGTCGAAGCGCATGTCGCCGCCAAGCTCGGCCTTGCGATCGAGCCCGTCTCGACGCAGGTCATCCCGCGCGACCGTCACGCGATGTTCTTTGCGACGCTCGGCGTGATCGCCGGTTCGATCGAACGCCTCGCAGTCGAAGTCCGTCATTTGCAGCGCACCGAAGTGCTGGAAGCCGAGGAGTATTTCTCGCCGGGCCAAAAGGGTTCGTCGGCGATGCCGCACAAGCGCAACCCGATCCTCACCGAAAACCTCACCGGCCTTGCGCGCATGGTGCGCAGCGCCGTCGTTCCGGCTCTGGAGAATGTCGCGCTGTGGCACGAACGCGATATCAGCCACTCGTCGGTCGAACGCTTCATCGGCCCCGACGCGACGATCACCCTTGATTTCGCACTCGGCCGCCTGACCGGCGTCATCGACAAGCTGCTGATCTATCCCGAGCGGATGCAGAAGAATCTGGACCGCATGGGCGGCCTGGTCCACTCACAGCGCGTTCTGCTCGCGCTGACCCAGGCGGGCGCCAGCCGCGAGGAAAGCTATGTCCTCGTCCAGCGCAATGCGATGAAGGTGTGGGACAGCGACGGCGCGCTTTCGCTGCTCGAACTGCTCAAGGCCGATGGCGACGTCACCGCCAAACTGTCGGCCGAACAGCTCACCGACCTGTTCGACCTTGGCTATCATATGAAGCACGTCGACACGATTTTCGACCGCGTGTTCGGCTGAACCCAAATCCTCCCTGTCGCGAAGCGACGGGGAGGATCGGGAGCATCCCGCCCCCGGGACTGGAAACCCGCGGCATTCTGTCATAGGGTTGGCGACAGACCGACAGAGGAGCAAGCCAAAGTGGGAATCCTGCGAACGATCATCTGGGTCTTGCTGACCGCCATTCTTGTCATTTTCGCCATGGCGAACTGGTTGCCCGTCACCGTCACCATCTGGCCGGGGCAAGTGCTCGACACCAAATTGCCGGTGCTGATCCTCGGCGCCTTCCTGATCGGCGCCGTGCCGATGTGGATCGCGCTGCGCACCGCGCGCTGGACGATGAAGCGCCGCCTCGACGCCAGCGAGCGCCAGCTTGCCGATCTGCGCGCGATGGCGAACCGCCCCGCCGAGCCGGTCGCGGCGCCCGTCACCCCAACCAGTTCAGTCACCCCGACCAGCTCAACTGCAACCGCGCCTGCCAACGACAGCCCAACCTTACCGCTGGAGACACCATGAGTTCGCCGCTTTATCTCGCCATCGACACCCCGCAGCTCGATAGCGCGCTCGCGCTCGCGCAGAAGGTGCGGCACCATGTTGGCGGGCTGAAGCTCGGACTCGAATTTTTCTGCGCCAACGGCCATCATGGCGTCCATGAAATGGGCAAGCTCGGCCTGCCCATCTTTCTCGACCTCAAGCTTCACGACATTCCGAACACCGTTGCCAAGGCTGTACAGGCGCTGCGCTCTCTGGAGCCCGCGATCCTTACCGTCCATGCCGCGGGCGGCCGCGCGATGATGGAAGAGGCAAAGGCCGTCGCTGGGCTGAACACCAAGGTTGTTGCGGTGACGGTGCTGACCAGCCTCGACGCACCCGACCTCGACGACATTGGGGTCGGCGGCACGCCGCACGATCAGGTCGTGCGCCTTGCCGCCCTCGCCCGCGAGTCAGGCCTCGACGGCATCGTCTGCTCGGGCCATGAAGTGAAAGCGGCGCGCAAGGTCTGGCCAGGCGGCTTTTTCGTCGTCCCCGGCGTGCGTCCGGCGGACGGCAAGGCGGGCGACCAGAAACGTATCGTGACGCCGGCGCAGGCGATGTCCGACGGCGCCTCGATCCTTGTGGTCGGCCGCCCGATCAGCCAGTCGCCAGATCCCGACCTGGCGGCACGCGCCATCGAAGCGACGCTTTAAAAGGTCCATCATGTCCATAATGGCAAAAATCTGCGGTGTGCGAACGCCGGAAACCATCGACGCCGCCGTCCGGCACGGCGCGACCCACATCGGCCTTGTCCATTTTGAGTCGAGCCCGCGTCACGTCGACCTCAAGACCGCAGTGGCACTCCGCCAGCACGCCGCCGGGCGGGTCAAGGTCGCACTGTTGCTCGTCAACGCGTCGCAGCGGCTGACCAGCGACGCGCTCGCCGCGATCCGGCCCGACATCATCCAGTTTCACGGCAATGAAACCCCCGAATGGCTTGCCGTCGTCAAGCGCCTCGTTCCCGCCGAAATCTGGAAGGCCGTTGGGCTCAAGGATGCGGGGACGCTGGAGCGGATTCAGAAATATCGCGGTATCACCGACCGGATCCTGTTCGACGCCCCCGCGCAGGCGCTGCCGGGCGGGAACGGCACCCGCTTCGACTGGTCGCTGCTCAGGAACCATCGCCACACGATGGACTGGGGCATCGCCGGCGGGCTTTCCCCGGACAATGTCGCCGAAGCGATCGCCGCGACCGGCGCGCCGCTCATCGACGTCTCTTCGGGGGTCGAAAGCGCGCCGGGCGTCAAGGATGTGGACAAGATCGCCGCTTTCCTTAAAGCGGCCGGGCTATGACAGACTTGCCCAACAGCCTCCGCAGCCAGCCCGACGCGCGCGGCCATTTCGGCGACTTCGGCGGGCGCTATGTCGCCGAAACGCTGATGCCGCTGATCCTCGACCTCGAGCGCGAATATCGCGCGGCGCAGGTCGATCCCGCGTTCAAGGCAGAGTTTGAGTATCTGCTGAAGAATTATGTCGGCCGTCCGAGCCCGCTCTGGTTCGCCGAGCGGTTGACGAACGATCTGGGCGGCGCGAAGATTTACCTCAAACGCGAGGATCTGAACCACACCGGCGCGCACAAGATCAACAATTGCATCGGCCAGATCCTGCTTGCCAAGCGGATGGGCAAGCAAAAGATCATCGCCGAAACGGGCGCCGGCCAGCATGGCGTCGCCACCGCGACCGTCGCGGCGCTCTTTGGCCTGCCCTGCACCATCTTCATGGGCGCGGTCGATGTCGCGCGGCAGCAGCCCAATGTGTTCCGCATGAAATTGCTGGGCGCCGAAGTCGTGGCGGTCGAAAGCGGCGCGAAGACGCTGAAGGACGCGATGAACGAGGCGCTGCGCCACTGGGTCGCGAACGTCCACGACACTTTCTATATCATCGGCACCGTTGCGGGGCCGCACCCCTATCCCGAGCTTGTCCGCGATTTCCAGTCGGTGATCGGCACCGAAGCGCGCGAGCAAATCCTCGAAGCGGAAGGCCGCTTGCCCGACATGCTGATCGCCCCCGTCGGCGGGGGATCGAACGCGATCGGCCTGTTCCACCCCTTCCTCGACGATGAAAGCGTCGAGATCGTCGGGGTCGAGGCGGCGGGCGAAGGCCTTGCTGGCAAGCACGCCGCGAGCCTCGCCGGCGGCAAGCCGGGCATATTGCATGGCAATAAAACCTATTTGTTGCAGGATGAGGACGGCCAGATCACCGAGGCGCACAGCATTTCGGCGGGCCTCGACTATCCGGGCATCGGTCCTGAGCATAGCTGGCTGCATGACATCGGCCGTGCGCGCTATGTCCCCGTCACCGACGCCGAGGCGCTCGCGAGCTTTCGGAAGCTCACCCAGCTCGAAGGCATCATCCCGGCGCTCGAAAGCGCGCATGCGATTGCTGCTGCCGAACGCATCGCGCCGACGCTGGGCAAGGACAAGATCATCATCGTCAACCTGTCGGGTCGCGGCGACAAGGATATCTTCACCGTCGCCGACGCGCTGGGGGTCGAGTTGTGAAGCGATCGAAGCTGTTCGGCGTTGTTACCGATTTCTGCCTGTTTCTGGTCCTCTTGTCGGCGGTCGATCTGCTGTTTCGCTATGGCCTGAATTTCGACGCATGGAATCTGGCTTCGGCACGACTGGCCTATAATGCGATCATCGCCGCGGTGATCGCGATTGTCCTTTATCTGAGGGGTTCTTCCCGATGACCCGCTTCACCACCGCCTTTGGCAAGCCGCACCCGGCGCTCGTCACCTTCGTGACCGTGGGTGATCCGACCCCTGCCGACACCGGCGCGATCCTCGATGCGCTCGTCGCGGGCGGCGCCGATGTGATCGAGCTGGGCATGCCCTTCACCGATCCGATGGCCGATGGCCCCGCGATCCAGGCTGCCAATTTGCGCAGCATGGCGGCGGGCACCAAAACCGCCGATATCTTCGCGATCGCCACCGCTTTCCGCAGCCGCCACGCCGACGTTCCGCTCGTCCTGATGGGCTATGCCAATCCGATGACGATCCGTGGCGGCGACTGGTTCGCCGCCGAATGCGCCAAGGCTGGCATCGACGGCGTCATCTGCGTCGATATCCCGTCAGAAGAGGACGCCGAACTCGGCCCGAGCCTCCGTGCCGCCGGAGTCGATCTGATCCGCCTCGCCACCCCGACCACCGACGCCGCGCGGCTTCCCGCCGTGCTCGAAGGCGCGGGCGGTTTCCTCTATTATGTCTCGGTCGCCGGGATCACCGGGCTGCAACAGGCCGCGCAGGCGAGCATCGATGATGCCGTCGCGCGCCTGAAAGCCATGACCGACCTTCCCGTCGCGGTCGGTTTCGGCGTCCGCACGCCGCAGCAGGCCGCTGAAATCGCCAAGGTCGCCGACGGCGTCGTCGTCGGGTCGGCGCTGGTCGACATCATCGCAAAACATGGCGCCGACGCCCCGGCCCATGTCGAAGCCTTCACCCGTTCGCTCGCCGATGCTATTCACGGCGCAAAGGAGATCGCCGCATGAGCTGGCTCGACCGCGTTCGCAACGCCCTGCCCTTCGCCGCCAAGCGCGATACTGCCGACAATCTCTGGCACAAATGCCGCCAGTGCCAGCAGATGGTGTTCGTCAAGGAATGGGAAGATAATCTCAACGTCTGCCCACGCTGCGAACATCATGACCGTATCGGCGCCAAGGAACGCTTTGCACAGCTGTTCGACGGCGGCATTCACGAACTGATCGCCGCACCCGCCGCGCCCGAAGATCCGCTGAAATTCCGCGACACCAAAAAATATGTCGACCGCATCAAGGCCGCGCGCACCTCGACCGGCGACCGCGATGCCTATCAAAACGGCTTTGGCCGCATTTCGGGCCAGCCGGTCGTGATCGGTGTCCAGGATTTCGCCTTCATGGGCGGGTCGATGGGCGTCGCCGTTGGTGAAGCCTTTGTCGCCGGCGTCGAACAGGCGATCAAGCGCGGCTGCCCCTATATCGCGATCACCGCCGCAGGCGGCGCGCGCATGCAGGAAGGCACACTGTCGCTGATGCAGATGCCGCGCGCGACGGTTGCGCTCGCGCGCCTGCGCCGCGCCGGCCTGCCCTATATCGTGCTGCTCACCGATCCGACGACGGGCGGTGTCACCGCCAGCTATGCGATGCTCGGCGACGTGCAGATCAGCGAGCCCAAGGCGCTGATCGGCTTCGCGGGCCAGCGCGTGATCGAGAATACGATCCGCGAAAAGCTGCCCGAAGGATTCCAGCGCGCCGAATATCTGCTCGATCACGGGATGATCGACATGGTCGTCGCGCGCAAGGACCTGCCCGAAACGCTCGGCCGCCTGATCGGCTATCTGGCGCCTGAAAAGGCCGCCTGACCAACGTCGCAACGAAGCGCCACTCTCTATTCTCGTCACCCCGGACTTGATCCGGGGCCTGCCTGTCGTGAAGGAAAAGGCGGGTGCCGGGTCAAGCCCGGCATGACGGATTGCGGGAGCGCCGTTTTCCTCTAATCGAGCCATTGACCATGCCCGACCACGCCCACAGCACCGACCCCGCGGTCCAGACCCAACTCGACCGCCTGGCCGCGCTCTCACCAGGCCGCGACATTCTCGGCCTCGAGCGCATCGCCGAAATCTGCGCGCGCCTCGGCAATCCGCAAGATCAGCTCCCGCGCACCTTCCACGTCGCGGGCACCAATGGCAAAGGATCGACCTGCGCCTTCCTTCGCTCGATCCTTGAGGCGAGCGGACGCACGGTGCACAGCTACACCAGCCCGCACCTCGTTCGGTTCAACGAACGCATCCGGCTTGCCGGTCAGTTGATCGACGACGCGCTGCTCGCCGCACTGCTCGAAGAAGTTTTGGACGCAGCAGCCGATCTGCACGCCAGCTTCTTTGAAATCACGACCGCTGCCGCCTTGCTCGCCTTCGCGCGCGTCCCGGCGGACGATGTCATTATCGAAGTCGGCCTTGGCGGCCGCCTTGACGCGACCAACATCATTCCCGCCCCCGCCGTTTGCGGCATCGCGTCGCTTGGCATCGACCATGAGGCGTTCCTGTTGGCGCCCGAGGTCGGAACCCCCGCAGATCCCGCGGTTCGCATCGCGTGGGAAAAGGCCGGGATCATCAAGCCCGGAACCCGCGTTGCAACCCTCGCCTATCCCGCGCCGCTGAGCGGCATCATCGCAGAGCGCGCTGCCGAAGCCAGCGTTACTATCTTTTCGGAGGGCGCGGGCTGGACCGTCGATCCCGAAGCCGACGGCTTTCGCTGGAGTTCAAATCTGCACGACGTCGCTGAAACGCTTCGTCCGCGCATGACCGGCGCGCATCAAACGCGCAACGCCGGCCTCGCCATCGCGATGCTGCAGCTCGCCGAACCGCGACCGACCGATGCCGAGATCGCGCGCGGCGTCGCCGCCGCCTTCTGGCCCGGGCGGATGCAGTTGCTCGGCGAAGGCCCGCTGATGGAGCGTCTGCCCCAGGGACATAATATCTGGGTCGATGGCGGCCATAATCTGGACGCCGCGCAACAACTCTCCGCGCTTCTCAGCCAAACGCTTGCTCGCCGCGAGCCCGTCGATCTTGTCCTGGGGATGCTTTCCAACAAGGATGCCGTGGGTTTTCTCGCGTTGCTGGCGCCCTACATCGGCAAACTCGTCGCGGTGCCGACCCCCGGCCATGAACATCATGCCCCCGCCGATCTCGCCCAAATCGCGCGCGACGCGGGGATCGCGCATGTGTCGGCGCAGGACGATCTTGCACTGGCCATCCGCGCGCTGGCGAACGACAGTCCGGCGCGCAACATATTGATCGGCGGCTCGCTCTATCTTGTCGGACAGGCCCTCGAACTCAACGAGGAATGGCCGGCCTGACCTTTCGCCGTAAGCTCACCTTTCAATCCCCGTTCGTGTCGAGCGAAGTCCAGACACCCGTTGGCACAGAGTCAGGCTGATGAGCATCTCGACGTCGCTCGATGCGAACGGGCGGAAAGAGCAGCCTTAGGTCGAGACTCTCAATGCTTTCATCACGCCTCATGCACAGGCGCCGCGACCTCGCCCGCCGTGCCGATCGACCGATCGACCAGCCCCGACCGCATCATCCACCAGAAGATCAAGATTCCCGGCACGGCCAGCGCGGTCGTCAGCAAATAAAACTCCACATAGCCGAAGACCTCGATCAAGCTGCCCGCACTCGTCCCGGTTACGAACCGCCCAAGGATGCTTGCCGCGGCAGAGAAGAGCGCGAAATGCGTCGCGGTGAAGCGCAGGTCGGCGAGCGCCGACAGATAGGCGACGACGCAGACGCCGCCGATCCCGCTCGCGAAATTCTCGAACCCGATCGCGCCCGCCATGCCCCAATTGCTGTGCCCGGCCATTGCAAGGCCCGCGAAGCTGAAGTTGGAAATCGCCATCAGGACGAGGCTGAGCAGCACCGACCTTTTCATCCCCAGCCGCGCATAAAGTATCCCACCGACGAACACCCCTGCCAGCAAGGCCCAAAAACCCAGTCCGACATCGTAAAAGGCGATCTCGTCGTTGGTGTAGCCCAGATCCTCGAACAGCAGGCGGAAGGTCAGGTTGGCGAGCGTGTCGCCCAATTTGTGGAACAAGAGGAAGAACAGGATCAGGATCGCGCCTTCGCGTGAAAAAAACTCCGAAAGCGGTCCGACCGCTCCCTTGTCGGGCGCTTGGCCGGCGCGCGATTTGGTCGGCAGAACGAGCAGCGCCCCAATGACGGCAGCGCCGACGGCCAGCAGCACCCACAGCAATGCCGGGGCGACATAGGCCGCGATTGTTGCCCAATCGGCCGCCAGCACCGCGACCAGCGCCAGCGCGGGCAGCGCGATGATCCAGTTCACATTCCCGCTCCACCCGATATCGCGCGCGCGGCGGGCGGAAAGGTCGAACAGCGGGAACAAATATCCCACAAGGACCATCAGGGTCAGGATATCGACCTTCAGCCACTGGTCGATTTGCTGTGCAAGCAGGAAGGCGACCGGGAAGCTGCCGATGAAAATCGCATAATGGTTGCGCGACAGAAAGGCGGGCCAGTGCCGCTCGATCTTGCGCTCGGGTTCGCCCATCACCAGCCCGGTGACGATCGCGGGCAGCACCAGCGCCGCGCACACCATATAGGCGACGCCCCAGCCCGCGCGGTCGGCGACGACCAGTGCCAGCGCGCCCGCAACCGCCGCGCCGATGCGCCAGCCATATTGGGACATGCCCGACCCTGTGCCCAATTGTTCGGGCGCGAGCAGTTCGATCCGATAGGCATCGATGACGATGTCGAAGGTCGCACCCGCAAGCCCGACCGAAATCGCCGCGAGCGCGACCACGGCAAGCGACGCCTTGGGATCGAGATTGCCCAGGACCGACACCGCGAGGAAAACAAGCGCGCCGACAAGGATCAACCATGAGCGCCGTTGGCCGATGCGGCCAAGGATCGGAATGCGAAAGCGGTCGATCGCCGGCGCCCACGCCCATTTGAGATTATAGGCGAGAAAGGTCAGCGCGAAGGCGGTGACCGACGATTTCTCGATCCCGTCCTGCGCC
This sequence comes from Sphingopyxis selenitireducens, assembly GCF_051550705.1. Lineage (NCBI taxonomy): Bacteria > Pseudomonadati > Pseudomonadota > Alphaproteobacteria > Sphingomonadales > Sphingopyxidaceae > Sphingopyxis > Sphingopyxis selenitireducens. The sequence continues at coordinate 708,251 of NZ_JBPULG010000002.1, read as the reverse complement.
AGCCGCGTCGTCAGCGTCGCGCCGATCATCGCAAAGGGAAAACCCGACGATATGCCAAGGAACAGCGCGGCGAGCGGCGCGGGTTCGAGATAGGGACGCAAACTGTCGCGCCATCCCGCCGGTCCCGGCATCGCTGCATCTGTCGCCATGATATTCCCCTTATGCGGCGTAGCCGTCGGCCACGCCCGATTGTTTCAAAGGCCTAAAGCCTTGAGGATAAATTGGAAGCCGCGAATTGGCGATCGGGCGGCCTCGGCCCCCGTTTCGTCGCGGCTCAGGCGGCCTTGGGCTGCCAATAGGTCTGGAGCCCGCTCACCTTGCGCGGTGGCTTGTTCTTGCACAGCATCGTCTCGATCGCATGGACGGCGCCGGCGAGCGCCGAGGCGCTGTGCGGCTTGTTGAGGCACGCCAGTGCGATATCGCCCGCATCGTCGGGGCATTTGCCGGTGACCAGCAGCACGGCGATGCCGCGGTCGCGTGCAAGCCGCGCGACGTCGCGCCCGCTCATATGGCCCGCAAGCTGCAGATCGAGGACGATGGCATCGAGTTGCTCGCCGGCCAATATGCCGACCGCCGCCTCGCCCGAATCGACTGTCGCGACAACATCATATCCGGCGTGTTTCAGCGTCCGCTCATTATCGAACGCGACCAGCGGATCATCTTCAATGATCAGCAGCCGCTTGATACACGACGGGCGGGACGCGAAGAGCATGTTTTACTCCCTTTAATGGCCCCATGCCGCGCCCGGAGCCGTCCCGCAAGATTGCTTCTGCTTGCCATCGACGAAGCGACCACTTTCCGGCTATGAGCGTGATCGTAAAGCCACAGTATCGTGGCCAATAACGACAAGAAAGCCGCATCCGTTCCCATGACGACCCGCCGTCCTCCCCGTTCCGCCCCCGATCGCGACGCTCCGCGCGACGCCCCCCGTGGCCGCCGCGCCGCCCGCGCCGACTCGTCCGCGCGCAAACCCAAGCCCGTCGAGACCGAGCGCGACGAGGAAGGTCCGCAGCGCATCGCCAAGCTGCTCGCGCGCGCCGGGGTCGGCTCGCGCCGCGATGTCGAACGGATGGTCGAGGAAGGCCGCATCGCGCTCAATGGTCAGGTCATCGTTCAGCCCGCGCCGCTGCTCAGCTCGCTCGAAGGGTTGACGGTCGACGGCAACCCCGTCGCCAAGCCCGTTTCGACGCGCCTCTATCGTTTCTACAAGCCGGTCGGATGCATCACCGCCGCGCGCGATCCCAAGGGACGCAAGACGATCTATGACGTCTTGCCCAAGGATTTGCCGCGCCTGATGCCCGTCGGCCGTCTCGACTATAATACCGAGGGGCTGCTGCTGCTGACCAACGATGGCGAATTCAAGCGCCAGCTCGAACTGCCCGCGAGCGGAGTCGAGCGCACCTATCGCGCCCGCGCCTTTGGCGAAATCAGCCAGGAGCAGCTTGAGGAACTCTCGATGGGTATCGAGATCGAGGGCGTGCGCTATGGCAAGATCGACGCCAATCTCGAACGCCGCACCGGGCGTAACCAGTGGGTCGAAATGACGCTGACCGAGGGCAAGAACCGCGAAGTGCGCAAAGTGCTCGAACATTTCGGACTGCAGGTCAGCCGCCTGATCCGTACCCGCTATGGTTCGTTCGAACTTGACGGCCTGCCGGTCGGTGCGGTCGATGTCGTGCCGCGCGACGAGCTGTTCAAATTCCGCCGGCACCTGCGCTGATGGCGATGCGGGTTATTTCGGGCGAATGGCGCGGCCGCAAGCTGCTGGCGCCGAAGGGCGACACGACGCGCCCGACCGCCGACCGCACGCGCGAGACCTTGTTCTCGATGCTGACCAGCCGCCTCGGCAGTTTCGAGGGGCTGGTCGTCGCCGACCTGTTCGCGGGATCGGGCGCGCTCGGGATCGAGGCGCTGTCGCGCGGGGCGGAGCAATGCCTGTTTGCCGAACAGGATCGCGATGCGCTGGACACGCTGCGCAAGAATTTGGGATCGCTCGACGCCGCTGCGCGCGCCGATGTGCGCGCGACGTCGGTGCTGGCGCTTGGGCCGGCGAAACGCACGTATGACTTGCTGATGCTCGACCCGCCCTATGGCACGGGCGCGGCGGGCGTTGCGCTCGACAAGCTGAACCGGCTGGGCTGGATCGGCGCCGACAGCTGGATCTCGGTCGAGACCGCTCATGACGAGACTGTCGAGGTCGCGGGCTTTGCGATCGACGCCGAACGCAAGGTCGGTAAAGCCAAGCTGACGCTGCTGCGGGTAGATTAGATTTGGGCGGCTGCCCGCCGCCGCACCATCGACAGCCCGAGCCAGCTGAATATTCCCGCGAGGGACAGATACAGCCCGACCACGGCGGTCCCGCGCCAGTCGCTCAGGCCCTGCGCGACGATCGGCGCCATCGCCCCGCCCAATATGCCGCCCAGATTGAACGCCATCGACGCACCGGTATAGCGCACGCGCACCGGGAACAGGTCGGTGAGCCACACGCCGAGCGGGCCATAGACCAGCCCCATCACGAACAATGCGCTCGCCAGCCCCAGCCCGACGATCCACCATGATCCCGACGCCAGCGTCGGCCCGAATATAAAGCCGATCAGCACCGTCGCGCCGCAGCCCCAGGTCAGCACGCGCTGCGCGCTGACCGCATCGCTGGCATAGCCCGCGACGATGATCCCGACCGCCATGAACAGGATCGCGCCGAGCTGGATCAGCAGAAACTGCTCTTTAGGATAGCCCAGCACCGTCGTCCCGTGCGCCAGCGCGAACGCGGTCGCGAGGTAGAAGATCGCGAAACAGGCGACGACCGCAAAGGTCCCCGCGAGCGTTACCAGCACATGGTTGCGCAGCAGTTCGCCGATCGGGATTCCGGCTGGAGGTCCCTTCTCCATCGCCTCGGCAAAGTCGGGGGTCTCCCCGATTTTCAATCGCACCCACAACCCTAATCCGACGAGTACGGCCGAGAGCAGGAACGGAATACGCCAGCCCCACGCCGCGAAATCGCTGTCGTTGAGCGTCAGCCCGAGGATCAGGAACAGCCCGTTGGCGGCGATAAAGCCGACCGGCGCGCCGAGCTGCGGGAACATTCCGAACCGCCCGCGCCAACCCGGCGGGGCATTCTCGACCGCGAGCAACGCCGCGCCGCCCCATTCGCCGCCAAGGCCAAAGCCCTGCCCGAAGCGCAGCAGGCACAGCAGCAAGGGGGCGACCCATCCGACCATCGCATAGGTGGGCAGAAAGGCGATCAGCAGTGTCGACGCCCCCATCAGCATCAGCGAGGCGACCAGCGTCGACTTGCGCCCGATGCGGTCGCCATAATGGCCGAATACAATCGCCCCAACAGGCCGTGCGAAAAAGGCGAGGCCAAAGCTCATGAAGCTCAGCATCAGCTGTGCCGAGGCCGATTCCGACGGAAAGAACAAGGGACCGAACACCAGCGCCGCCGCCGTGCCGTAAATATAGAAATCGTAGAATTCGACCGCGGTGCCGACGAGGCTTGCGGTCAGGACGCGGCGATGCGCGCGATAGGGTGCCAGATCCATGAGCGATGCCTCTCCGCTTTCATTGTCGAGCCGCTTTGAACGCCTTGCCGCGCGCCATGCAAGCGGAATACGCCGTCCGGCCCGCGGGCAAAGCAAAACGAGTTAACCTGTTGCCAAGGATCGGCTGGCTAGGGTCCGGCGATGCGTTTGGCGACAATCACCAATTGGGCTTATGGGGCAACCGTCGTACTGACGATCGTGTCGAGCACGACCATGATTTTTGCATCCAACGCGCAGGAACGCGAGCGCGCGGCGGTCGAGCAGCGTTACGAACTCGATCAGGCGACGTCTGAACTGGGGATCGACATTTACGCGCTGAGCGATCGGGCGCGACAATATGTCAACACGGGCGATCCGACCTATCTTGCCACTTATCGTAGCGAGGTCGCGGCCCTCAAGACCGTTGAGGATCGCATCCGGCACATCGGCGACGCGGGCGCCACAGCGGGCGAACTCGGCGCATTGAAAAAGGCGATCAGCCTGGCCGACCTGCTCCGCGACGAGCAGGAAACCGCGCTGGCAGCTTACGAGAAAGGCGACACCGTCGCCGCGCGCCAGTTGCTGTTCGGCGCCGAATACGAACGCCAGCTCGACCGCGCCGAAATCGAGGTTCAGCGTTTTCAGGACCGGCTCGACAGCCGGATCGCGGCGCAGGTCACCGACGCGACCGACCTTGCCCGGATATGGAAGACGATCTCCGAAGTCGTACTCGGGCTGACCGCGCTGCTTGTCCTGTTCGTGCTCTATTTCGTCTTCAAGCAGCGTGTGCTGCATCCGGTCGTCAAGCTCAGCGACGTGGTCAACCGCCTCGCGGTACAGGATTTCGCCGCCGAACCGCCCGAAATCAGTCATATCGACGAGATCGGCGACATGGCGCAGGCGATCCGCATTTTCCGCGAAAATGGCCTCGAACGGCAGCGGCTCGAGGCCGAGCGCGACGCAGACCGGATGATGCGCGACCTTTTGTCGCGGATGACGCAGCGGATGCAGGGCTGCGACACGCTCCACGACCTGAAAGAGGTGGTTCAGCGCTTCGTGCCCGAAATCGCACCGGGGCTGCCGGGGCGGCTCTATCTGCTCGACCGGCAACGCAATGTCGTGGCGGAAGCGTGTAGCTGGCTCGGCCCGGTTCGATCCGGAACCGAGTTCTCGGCCGTTTCCTGCTGGGCGTTGCGCCGTGGCCTCCCGCATCGCCCGGCGGGCGGCCATGTCGATGTTCCGTGCGATCATATCGAGCGCGATACCGACCAGCCGGTGGACACGCTGTGCCTGCCGCTCACCGCCCAACGTGAAACGCTGGGCCTGCTCTATTTCGAGATGCCGGACGCCAATCTTCCGCGCACGGCCGTACCCGAAATCTATTTCGACATGCTTGCGGAAAATATCGGGCTGGCGATCGCCAACCTGCAATTGCGCGACACGCTGCGCGAGATGGCCATGGCCGATTCGCTGACCGGCCTCGCCAATCGCCGTCAGCTCGGGCATATTCTGGAAACCCAGATTGCCCAAGCCGAGCGCCTTGGCGAGCCGCTGGGATGCCTGATGATCGATGTCGATCATTTCAAGCGATTCAACGACGAACATGGTCATGAAGCCGGAGATGCGGTCCTGCGCGGGGTCGGTCATGTGCTGGCCCATGCGACGCGCGAAGCGGGGCTCGCCTTTCGCTATGGCGGCGAAGAGTTTCTGATCCTTCTCCCGACCCTGTCACCCCGCCAGGCCGAGGAGCGCGCTCAGGATATTCGCGCCCGCATCTCCGCACTTCGGCTGGGGCATGGCGATCGCGATCTGGAGCCCGTCACGGTTTCGGTCGGCGCGGCTGTTGCGCCCGGCCATTGCACCTATGATCGGCTTATCCGTACGGCAGACGCCGCACTGCTGCGCGCCAAGGCCCTTGGTCGAGACAGGGTTGAAGTGGCGAAGGTCCGGGATTCCAAATCGGCGTAGCCCCATAGAAGTCCGTTCCAATCCCGCAACCCGCTCGCAGCTTGTGCAAGGATGCCGAGGCGCGAGACAGCCCAGCCTCACCGCACTGGACAGCCCCGCCGCTGTTCCCTAATCGTTCGCGCGTGAACATGCCCCCCGCCTCCCCGCCCGACCTGCCCCCGCCCGGTCCATCCGACCCGCCCTATCTGCAAGGATTGAACGGTCCGCAGCGGCAGGCGGTTCTGACGACCGAAGGTCCGGTGCTGATGCTGGCAGGTGCCGGCACCGGCAAGACGGCGGCGCTGACCGCGCGCCTCGCGCACATCATGGCGACGCGCCGCGCCTGGCCGTCCGAAATCCTTGCGGTGACCTTCACCAACAAGGCCGCGCGCGAGATGCGCGAGCGCATCGGTCGCATGGTCGGCGACGTCGTAGAGGGAATGCCCTGGCTCGGCACCTTCCACAGCATCGCGGCCAAGATGCTGCGCCGCCACGCCGAACTGGTCGGACTGCAGAGCAATTTCACCATCCTCGACACCGACGACCAGCTTCGCGTCCTCAAGCAGCTGATTCAGGCCGAGGGGCTGGACGAGAAGCGCTGGCCCGCGCGTCAGCTCGCCGGGCTGATCGACAAGTGGAAGAACCGCGGGCTTATCCCCGGCGATCTCGATGCCGGTGACAAGGAAGCCTATGCCGACGGCAAGGGGCAGCATTTCTATGCCCTTTATCAGGCACGGCTGAAGACGCTCAACGCCTGCGACTTTGGCGACCTGTTGCTCCACATGCTGGTGATCCTGAAAAACCACCGCGATGTGCTGGAACAGTATCAGGAGCGCTTCAAATATATCCTCGTCGACGAATATCAGGACACCAACGCCAGCCAATATCTGTGGCTGCGCCTCCTCGCCCAGACCCGTAAGAATATCTGCTGCGTCGGCGACGACGACCAGTCGATCTATTCGTGGCGCGGCGCCGAGGTCGCGAACATCTTGCGCTTTGAAAAGGATTTCCCCGGCGCCACGGTGATCCGCCTCGAACAAAATTATCGCTCGACGCCGCAAATCCTGGCCGCCGCCTCGGCATTGATCGCACAGAACAGCGGCCGCCTTGGCAAGACGCTGTGGACCGACCTTGAGCCCGGCGACAAATTGCGCGTCGTCGGTGTGTGGGACGGCCCCGAAGAAGCACGGCGGATCGGTGAAGAGCTCGAAAGCCTCCAGCGCCAGCGCATCTCGCTCGACCGCGCGGCGATCCTCGTCCGCGCGCAGTTTCAGACGCGCGAGTTCGAAGACCGCTTTATCGCGATCGGCATGCCGTACCGCATCGTCGGCGGTTTCCGTTTCTATGAGCGCGCCGAAATTCGCGACGCCCTCGCCTATCTGCGGCTCGTTCACTCGGCGGCCGACGATCTGGCGTTCGAACGCATCGTCAACACGCCCAAGCGCGGGCTTGGCGACAAGGCGCTCCAGCGCATTCACCAGTTCGCGCGCCACGAACAGGCATCGCTGCTCCATGCCGGCGCGCGCCTCATTGAAACCGACGAGCTGACCCCGCAGGCGCGGCGCCAGCTCGCGAACTTCGTCGCACAGGTGCGTGGATGGCAGGAAAAGGCGAACCAGCTCTCGCACCCCGAACTGACCCAACTGATCCTCGACGAGTCGGGCTATACCGCTATGTTGCAGGCCGACCGCAGCGTCGAGGCGGCGGGCCGATTGGAAAATCTGTCCGAACTTGTCCGCGCGATGGAGGAGTATGAAACGCTCGAGGAATTCCTGGAGCATGTCAGCCTGGTGATGGACCGCGACAATGACGATCAGAGCGAAACCGTCACGATCATGACGATCCATGCCGCCAAGGGCCTCGAATTCGATCATGTCTTCCTTGCCGGCTGGGAGGATGGTGTTTTCCCGTCGCAGCGGTCGATGGACGAAGGCGGCACCGCCAGCCTCGAGGAAGAACGCCGCCTCGCCTATGTCGCGATCACCCGCGCCCGCCAGCGCGCGACCATCTATCACGCCGCCAACCGCCGCATCTATGGCCAGTGGATGAGCAGCATCCCCAGCCGCTTCATCGGCGAAATCCCGCCAGAACATGTCGACAGCGAAAACAGCTTCGGCGGGGGACAAAGCCTGTGGCGCGCCAACTGGTCGGCGCAGAGCGACCCTTTCGCACAGGTCGCGGAACGCAATGCCACGCGCACGATGACGCGCGGCCCGGCGTGGCAGCGCGCGGCGGTCAAATCCTCGACCGTCACTCGCGCGCCCGCCCCCACCGAAGGCGGCCGCGCTGCATCGGTCGGCGCCAAGGCCCGCAGCGATATCGCGATCGGCATGCGCGTGTTCCACGAGAAATTCGGATATGGCGCGGTCACCGACATCGACGGCAACAAGCTGGAGGTCGAGTTTGAACAGGCGGGGGTCAAGCGCGTCCTCGACAGCTTCATCAAGCTCGCCTGACTGCTATTGTCTACTATATAAGTTGTGATATGTCCTCACATGCGATCAACGAGTCGCGTTTGGGAGAATCATCAATGAAAATGAAGCTCTTAGCGGGCGCCGTTGCGCTCGCCTTGGCCGGTTGCGGCCAAAAGCCTTCCGAAGAATCCATCTCCGCCGAAGCCCCTGCCGCAACTGAGGCCGCCGTTGATGCGGCCGGCGGGCCGGACGTCGCGATCACCGCGGCGCCGGGTGTCGCGTTCAACTATCAATACGCCTTCCGTCTCGACGACAAGCGCATCGCGAAAGTGCAGGAAGACCATGCAGCAGCCTGTGAGGCGCTCGGCATCAACCGCTGCCGTATCACCGGCATGTCCTATCGCCTCGTCCGCGAAAACGAAATCGCAGGCCAGCTCCAGTTCAAGCTCGACCCCGCTATCGCCCGCCGTTTCGGCAAAGACGCCATCGCGACCGTCGAAAAGGCAGAAGGCGTGCTCGCCCTCGCCAATATCACCGGCGACGATGTCGGATCGACGATCAGCGAGTCGCAGCGGCGCAGCGCCGGGACGGGCGCGGAAATCACCCGGCTCGAAACGCGACTGAAGCAGGCTGGCCTCGGCGACCGCGAGCGCACCGAACTTCAGCAGCAGATTGCCACGCTGCGCCAGCAACAAAATGCCGAAAGCGACACCCGCCGCGCGGGAGAAGCTTTGCTTGCAACCACGCCGATGACCTTTGACTATCAGGGTACCGGCGGTCTCCCCGGCATCGGCTATGGCAACCCGTTCAGCGATGCGCTCAATATGCTGATCCGCAGTGGCGGCCTGATGCTGTCCTTCATTCTGGTCGCCGGTGCGGCGGTGTTGCCCTGGGCGGCACTCTTTGCGCTTTTTCTGTTGTTGTGGCGGACCAAAGCGGTGGTCGGAGTGCGTGGTTGGTTCGCGGGCCGGAAAAAGGCCGCCCCGCCGACGCCCCCTGCCTGAACGCAACGGCCGGGGACGAGCTGCCTGTCCCCGGTCGACGCTCTTGCAAGGCCAAAATAATATCATGTCAGGGGAAAGGCCGTGGTGGAGCCGAGGGGAATCGAACCCCTGACCTCTGCAGTGCGATTGCAGCGCTCTCCCATCTGAGCTACGGCCCCGCGACCGGAGGTCGGTTTATCGACGCGGCTTGACAGTGGCAACGGCTTTTCTGACCAGAGCTGAAATCCACGGGTCAAGAAATGGGGAACGGGGGGTTCTATGGCCAAGGCATGGCATCTGGTCCGGCGTCCACAGGGGCTGCCGTCGGTTGACGATTTCGCATTGCGCGACCTTCCCGATCAGACGCTCGAAACCGACCAGCTTCGCGTCCGCAATCTGTGGCTTTCGGTCGACCCCTATATGCGTGGCCGGATGAACGACGCGGGCAGCTACGCCGCCTGTTTCCAGCTCGATCAGCCGATGACCGGCGGTGCCATCGGCGAAGTGATGGAGAGCCGGATCGACGGCTTTGCCCCCGGCGACTTGATCGTCCATATGGGCGGATGGCGCGACGGTGGGATCATCGGGCTCGACATGATGCCCAACAAGATTCCCGCCGAATTGTTGAGTGCGGGAATGACGCCGCAGACCTTTCTTCACAATATGGGGCTCACCGGCGGCACCGCGTGGATCGGGCTCTTGCGCGTCGCCGCGGCGAGGCCGGGCGACACGATATTTGTTTCGGCCGCCGCGGGCGCGGTTGGATCTTCTGTGGTCCAGATCGCCAAGGCACGCGAAATGACCGTCATCGGCTCCGCCGGCGGCGCGGAAAAATGCGCCTGGGTCAAGGAATTGGGCGCCGACGCTGTGGTCGATTACAAAGCCGGGCCGATATTGCCCGGCCTTAAGGACGCGCTGCAATCGCTGGGCAAGCCGGGGATCGACGTCTATTTCGACAATGTCGGCGGCGAGCATCTCGACGCCGCCTTTGCCGTTGCCAATGATTTCGCGCGCTTTGCCATTTGCGGGATGATCGACGTCTATAACGACGCCAAGGCGCAGGACATGAAATATCTGGTTCGCACCATCCCGGCACGAATCCGCATGGAAGGCTTTATCTACACCGACCAGTTCATCGATTGCATGGAGGAATTCTACGCCGATATGGGCGCGTTGATCGCCAGCGGTGCCGTCACGATCCGCGAAACCGTGCACGACGGACTGGAGGCCACGCCCCGCGCCTTTCTCGGCCTGTTTTCCGGCGACAATATCGGGAAGATGCTGGTCAGGCTCTGACCGGCCTCCGCCTGATCAGCTGTTGAACCCGACCGAAAGGAAGCCCGGCATCGGGCCGTTCCAGCCGTCGTCGGGACCATCCTGATCGTCGCGACGCGACGGAGCAGGCGACCGGCGGCTATCGTCGGCCTTTCTTGGCTTCGCCGGCGGCGGCGCTTCAGCGACAGTTTCGCGCGCCGGCTTCGCGGCGCCGCGACCACGGCCGCCACGCTCCGAACGCGCGCTACGGCGCGGCGCCCGCTCTTCTTCAGAGGATTCTGGCCGGGCCGCTTCGGCTTTTGGCGCGCCCGTGTCGTGAACCGGGATCGTGTAGCCCGTCAGCTTCTGGATGTTGTCGACCGCCTCGTCATCGGAGGGCGTCACCAGCGTGAAGGCACGGCCTTTCGCTCCGGCACGGCCAGTGCGGCCGATGCGGTGGACATAATCATCAGGGTGCCAAGGCGCGTCGAAATTGAACACGTGGCTGACGCCTTTGACGTCGAGACCGCGCGCCGCGACGTCGGACGCCACCAAGATGTTGATCGAGCCGTTTTTGAAGCGATCGAGTTCGGCGATCCGGCTCGACTGGTCCATGTCACCATGGATCTCGCCCGCCTGATAGCCCGAGCGCTGCAACGACTTCGCCAGTTCGCGCACCGTCGTCTTGCGGTTGCAAAAGATGATCGCGGTGCCGACATTCTCAGCCTCGATCAGGCCGCGGAGCGTGTCGCGCTTGCTGCGTTCCGACGTCTTGACGAGATATTGGGCGATATTCTCGTTCCGGCTTGCCGGACGGGCCACTTCGATCGTCTTGGGATTCGACAGAAATTTGTCCGCGAGCTTCTTGATGGGCGGCGGCATGGTCGCCGAGAACAGCAAAGTCTGCCGATTCGCGGGCAGCTTGGTGCAGATATTCTCGATGTCGGGAATGAAGCCCATGTCGAGCATCCGGTCCGCCTCGTCGATGACAAGCAGGTTGCAACCGGTCAACAGGATCTTGCCGCGTTCGAACAGGTCCATCAGGCGGCCCGGAGTCGCGATCAGGACGTCGACGCCCTTTTCCAGCGCCTTGACCTGATCGCCCATCTGAACGCCGCCGATCAGCAGCGCCATCGACAGCTTGTGATACTTGCCGTATTTTTCAAAATTTTCCGCGACTTGCGCCGCGAGTTCACGCGTCGGTTCGAGGATCAGCGAACGCGGCATACGGGCACGAGCACGGCCATGCGCCAGAATGTCGATCATCGGCAGCACGAAAGATGCGGTCTTGCCCGTTCCCGTCTGAGCGATGCCGATCATGTCGCGCATCATCAGGACAGAGGGGATTGCTCCCGCCTGGATCGGGGTCGGTTCATCATAGCCCGCCTCGGTAACGGCGCGCAGAAGTTCGTCGGAAAGGCCGATGTCGGCAAATTTCATAGGGTCATCATGTCCGGAAAAAGGGGTTAGCACCGCGTCCCACGCCAGCGCGTGCTGGGGCGGCCAATGGGGAAAGTGCGATGAAAAGTCAAGAAAAGGCGACGAAATGCCGCGATTAATCGCGAGACCTAATCCTCGTCGCGCGGGACCGGCACCATCAGGCGAAATTTATTGACCTCGCACTTCGCGCCGGTGCGGGCGTGAATCTGGTCGCGCCCTTCGCAAAGCCGGCCATCCTTATTGCCCTGCATATAAAAGCCGGCATAGAAATCGAGCGCCCGGCAACCGCGATTTAGCTGAGCCCGCAGTCGCTGCTTCTGCCGCGTAATCAGGTCGATACTGTCGCCCTGCGCCGCCTGCATTCCCATGATATTGCGCATCGCCACGCATTTGGGAGCCTTTTTCTCTTTCCATACGACCGGCTGTTCGCGCAGCCGCAGTTGCGGCGTCGGCCCTGCAGCGAAATTGTTGAGCGGCGAACGCTGCGCAGGCACACGAATGATGAGTTGTTGCTCGATCACCACTTGCCAATAGGGCGAAGCAGGCGCCACCGGCATCGGCGGAACCAGCCCGACGAGCGACTCCGGCGGAGCGACCGGTACGTCAACGTCGGCGGTCGGCGCGGCCGCCGCGATCAACAAGACGGTAGCGGTCAACACGGCGATGCGGCCGCGCCTTCGCTATATCGATGCAATATCCAGTTCACCCGTCGCTCCCGCATCATGCCGGCTGGACGAACAGATTCTATTCGTCCATCGCTCCCTTTAAGGAGCATGATTGAACACCAAATGAATTGCTGTCGACCCCTGCCCGCAAATCCCTCCGGTTTTTTTCGGCGCCGACCGGCATGACTCGCGCTCCGTCGCCCGCGTTGCTCGACGCGTTAAAGGCGTTGCTGGGGCCGAAAGGCTTTACCGATGATGCCGATGCGATGGCCCCCTGGCTGACCGACTGGCGCGGAAAATATCACGGCGTCGCCGCAGCCATGCTGTCGCCGGCCTCGACCGAAGACGTGTCCGCCGTCGTTCGTCTTTGCGCCGAGGCCGAGGTGGCAATCGTACCGCAGGGTGGCAACAGCGGCATGGTCGGCGGCGCGACCCCCGACGCATCGGGGACCCAGCTGTTGCTGAGCCTGCGGCGGATGAACCGGGTTCTGAGCATCGACCGCGACGCCGGGTTCGCGGTGGCCGAAGCGGGAGTCATTCTGGAACATTTCCACGAAGCCGCGCTGACGCGCGGCCTGCGATTTCCCCTGACGCTGGGCGGCAAGGGCTCGGCGACGATCGGCGGGCTCGTCTCAACCAACGCCGGGGGCACCCAGGTGCTGCGCCACGGCACCATGCGCATGCTGGTCGCAGGCGTCGAGGCGGTATTGCCCGACGGCCGCATCTTCGACGGGCTGGCCCCGCTCAAGAAGGACAATCGCGGCTATGACCTGCGGCACCTTCTTTGCGGCGCGGAGGGGACACTGGGCATCGTAACGGCGGCGTGCCTTCGCCTCGTTCCCGCCACGACGGCCCGGCGAACCGCATGGATCGGCCTCAAGTCGCCCGAAGATGCCCTGTTGCTGCTGCGCCAGCTCGATCGCGCCATCGGCCGCGAGCTCGAGGGATTCGAGATTATTCCGCATAGCTGCCTCGATGCAGTGCTGCGCCACATTCCGCAAACACGTGCCCCGCTGGCAGACCATCACCCTTGGTACGCCCTTGTCGAACTGGCCGGCGACGATGGCGATTCGCTGGACGCGGCCCTGCAGGCAGAACTTGCGGCCGCACTGGAAGCGGAATGGATCCGCGACGCCGCAATCGCCAAAAGCGACCGTGAAAGCGAAGATTTCTGGCGATTGCGCGATTCCATATCGGAAGCGGAACGCGCGGAAGGTCCGGCGATCCAGCACGACATCAGCGTCCCCGTGGACCTGATGCCGCGCTTCATCGCCGACAATGCACGGCGGCTCGCCGATGGGTTTCCGGGCGTCCGCGCGCTGTCCTTCGGACATCTGGGCGACGGCAACGTCCACCATCATGTCCAGCCCCCCATCGATAGCGATGGCGCGGCGTGGCTTGCCGAACATGGCGCGGCAGCCAGCCGGCTGGTCTATGCCCATGTCATCGAGCTTGGCGGCTCCCTGTCCGCCGAACATGGTATTGGCCAGATGAAGCGCGACATATTGGCTGAACTCGACAGTCCGGCACGATTGGCGGCGCTGCGCGGCGTCAAAGCCGGGCTCGATCCCAAATGCCTGTTCAATCCCGGCAAATTAATCGCCTGACCGCGCGGCCCCATAGCGATCGGCCACTTGCGCCGTGACGCTTAGCCCAATAAGGCGCCCCATTGTCTTTTCGTCCCGCCCCGTCCGGGGATTCCTGTTTGGAGTTCGATCATGGCCACTGCGCCCGCCAATGCCAATCTGCCGCTTTTCTATAAGGACCTCGTCCCGCTTTCGAGCGTCGACCATGCCGATTTCCGTGCGCGCGCCCTTGATCGCGCCGATTTCCTGGTCGATCAGCATGCCGTGCCGCTGACCAGCGACGAACTCGTCGCCGCGTCGCGCTTTTATCCGATCGTATTCTCGGCAGGCGACAATCCGGTTCCGCTGGCACTGATGGGCCTCAACGAAGGCATCAACACGTTCGTCGATGCGGAAGGCAAGCTGGTCAATCCGGTTTATGTCCCGGCCTATATCCGCCGCTATCCCTTCCTTCTGGCACGCCTGCGTCCCGATTCGGACGAATTGTCGCTTTGCTTCGACCCCACGGCGAACGCGGTCGGCAAGTTCGACGAAGGCGATGAATTGTTCGCTGACGGAAAGCCGTCGGAAGCGACCAATGCCGTCCTGCAGTTCTGCCAGAATTTCGAAGAAGCCGGTCAGCGCACCAGCATGTTCGTCGAAGAACTGAAAAAGGCCGACCTGCTGATGGACGGCGAAGTCGCGATCCAGCCCGAGGGCGCCGACAAGCCCTATGTCTATCGCGGTTTCCAGATGGTCGACGAGAACAAGCTGCGCGAACTGCGCGGCGACGTGCTGCGCAAGATGATGCAGAACGGCATGCTGCCGCTGATCTTCGCGCACCTCTTCTCGTTGCAGCTGATGCGCGAAATTTTTGCCGAACAGGTGAAGAGTGGCAAAATGCCGCTGATCACGGAAGCACCGACCGTCTAAAAAGCGGATCCGTCATCGTGACCGCCCGAACCGGGCCCGCTGGAAAATCCGGCGGATTCCGGTTCGGGCGGTCGCCATTTGACGATATGATCGGGCAATATTTGTCCGGCGTTCCATTGATGATCGGGCGGCGGAACACGTGGCTCGTTACGAACCGGCCTGACGTTGAACCTGTTTGGCCGCGGTGCCCTTTGGGCATGGTGCATCAGAAGTCGATCGCCAGCCCCTTGAGCTCCCAATCGCCATAACGCACAGGATTGCGGCCACCCGGTTGATCCTCGGCCTTGTCCTCTTGTATCGGCTCAGGCACCGGCAGAGGGTCGTTGACCCATCCCGCAGGCGGCTTCAAATGCGCCGGGCGCTTCGCAGCTCGCGGGGTGCCGCCGATGCTCTCTTCTTCGCTTGTTCGGGTCATGGGATAACCATAGACTCCTGCGCGCCTCACGCCAACCATTGGAACATCACCCATGACCGATCGTCGTCCGAACAAAAGGCGCCCTGCGACCGAAATGGACCCGCCGGGGACGGCGACCCGCCGCGCTGCGCTGCGCCTGATCGACGCGATTCTCCGTCGCGGCGATCCGCTCGACGTCGCCATGCATGCCGCGACGCAAGGTCTTCAACCCAACGATCGGGCTTTTGCCGTCGCGATCGTGTCGGAAACGCTGCGCTGGATGGCCGACATCGACATATTGATCGACAGTGCGACGGCGCAAATCCTGCCCGACGACGTAAAATCGCGCGCGGTTCTGCGCATCGCGCTCGCCCAGCTGCTCGTGCTGAAAAGCCCGCCGCATGCCGTCGTCGCGACCGCCCTCCCGCTCCTCGCAAACGGACCACGACGGCTGGTTCATGCCATATTGTCGCGGGCGCAACAGGATGGCTGGCAGCTTCCGGAAACGGCCAGCCTGCCGCTGTCCACCGCCGAGCGCTGGGCCGAGGAATGGAGTCCGGAAATGGCCGACGCGGCCGCCATCGCATGGAGCGCGGCGCCTCCCATCGATCTCAGCTTTGCTGCCGAACCGGGCGCAGAGGAATGGGCCGACGCGGTCACGCTCGCGCCGCTGCATCGCCGCCTGCCGCGCGGCCTGGCCGTCGAAGCGATGCCCGGATTTAGCGAAGGCGGCTGGTGGGTTCAGGATCTGGCGGCCAGCCTTCCCGCGCGCCTGCTTGGTGCGGGCGAAGGCCATCATGTACTTGACCTCTGCGCTGCCCCCGGCGGCAAGACCATGCAACTTGCGGCGGCAGGCTGGCGGGTCACTGCGGTCGATTCGAGCGCCAAGCGCCTCGGTCGGCTGCAAGAAAATCTCGACCGCACCGGCTTGTCTGCCGTCATCGAACAGGGTGACATCCGGTCATGGGCGCCGGAAGAGAAGGCAGATGCCGTCCTGCTCGACGCACCTTGCACGGCGACAGGCATTTTTCGCCGCCATCCCGATGTCTTGCACCGGATCGAGCCCGCGCAGATCGCCGAAATGGCGCTTTTGCAATCCGAACTGCTCGACCGGGCGGCGCAGTGGGTCAAACCGGGCGGGACGCTCGTCTACGCAACCTGTTCGCTGGAGCGGGCCGAAGGCGAAGACCAGATAACGGCCTTTCTGGGTCGGCACAGCGATTGGGCGATTGATCCCGCGCGGGTCGACGAATTGCCCGGCAACGTCACCCCTGACGCAGAAGGTTTCGTCCGGACCCTGCCCGGGACGCTCGCCGAGGCAGGCGGGCTCGATGGTTTCTTCGTCGCGCGGTTGCGCGCGCCGGCAGCCTGATCCGCGCGACCGGGCCAGCGGCCTCCGCTAGCCCGGTCGCACGATCATCGAATCAGAAGACCGCCTTCGGCGCATCCTCTTTCATCATTGCGGCGCGGACCATCGGGATCGGTGGGCCGCCATAGGAGAGGAATTCGTCGTGGAAGGCCTTCCACTTCGTGCGGTCGCCCTTCGTCCAATCCTCCCGCAGCTTGCGGATCATCAGCTTGCCCATCGTATAGTTGAGGTAGAGCGGATCATAAGTGCCGCGCGCCGCCTGTTGCCGGGCATTGCCTTCGTCCTGATAGCATTGCTCCTTGAACAGCTTTTCCGAGTCCGCGACGGTCATGCCGCGGGTGTGCAGGCCGATCGCCGAGAGATAGCGGCAATTGCGGAGCAGCGCGTTCGACAACTGGCCGATATGGGTTTCGGCGTCGCCCTCGTTCAGACCCGCTTCCCACATCATTTCCTCGGTATAATGCGCCCAGCCCTCGGCAAAGGCATAGCCGACGAACAGCTTGCCGAAGATGCTGGTCGCGCGGTTCGAATGCAGGAAGTTCAGGAAGTGCCCCGGCCACACCTCATGCGCCGAGGTGAAGAGCAGGTCCTTCTTGCCGGGCACAAAGTCGGCCTGGGTCTTTGCATCCCAGCTCGGGTCGGGGGGCGAGATATAATAGACCGACGGCAGGCCTTTCTCATATGGCCCCGGAATGTCGATATAGGCGCTGTTCTGACGGTTGTACGGCGGCGATTCCTCGACCTTTGCCTCTTCGGTGCCGGGGATCGACACCAGATCCTTTTCGACCAGAAATGCGCGCAGCGTCGGCAACTGGCGCCGTGCCTCGGCTACCGGGCCATCGGCGGGCTTGTCGCCATTCATCTTTTTCATGCAGTCGCCAAGCGCCATGCCTGCCGCAAAGGTGGCGCATGCGGCCTTTAGCGCATCCTGATTGCGCTTGAGGTCGGCCTGACCGATCCGCTCGAGTTCGTCGAGCGGTGTATCGACGCCTTCGTTGGTCAGGATCATCTTGGCGAATTTATCGGCGCCCAGTGCATAACCGTCGGGGGTTCCGGGCTGCGAACCGACATATTTCGCAAGGTCGGTCATCGCGGCGCCAGCCTTGGCTGCGGCTTCGTCGAACTGCTTTTGCAGGGCCGGATCCTTGACCTCGGCAAAGGCCGCCTTGGCATCGCCGGTATAATAGTCGGCAAAGCCCCCGAAGCCCGCCGTGCCGAATTTGACGAAGGTCGCAGGGAGCGGCAGCTTCAGATTCGCCTTGATCTGCGCCGCCGCCGCCGGGACTTTCTCTGCATAGGAGATGAAGGCCTTCATCCGCGTCGTCGCATCGGCGTAGGGTCGCGCGATATAGACATTGGGGTCAAGCGCACCGACGTAAAAGGCCGGGTTCTTTTGGGCGAAGTCGGTGTCGCGGAGAAAGAACAGCTGCCCCTGCGCAACATGGACCAGATAATCGCGCTCAAACTTTTCGGCGTCGGTCATCTTGCCATCGAAGGCCTTGGCCTCGGCGATGGTCTTTTCCAGAAACGCTGCCTGCTTCTCGAGCCCTTCGGGCGACCAGTCGGGGAGTTGCCCGTCAAATTCATGCTTGCCCTGATAGACCGCGAAATTGGGGTTGAGCGGGAAATAGCCTTTGAGGAAATCGTCGCGAAACTGGGTCCAGTTTTCCGCGCCAGCCGCCGACGGGGATTTGTTGTCGGAGGCGTTGCAGGCGGTCAGAACAAGCAGCGTCGCAGCCATTGCGGCGCCACCGAAGCGGGCAAATTTACGTTTCATCCGGCGATCTCCCTGTCATCTTTGCCCCACCTTCTGCCACCCGAATCCATCGATGACATCCGCAAATCGACGAACGGCGGTCGCGCCGCCTCTGGACAGGGCCGAAAAGCCGTATAGGGCAAGGCGCAATGGCGACGATCCCTCCTCCCGCCGAGCCCGCGACATCTGCGGCCTCCGCCAAGCCCCCCTCCCCGCTCAGCTTTGTCGACTATCGCTATTTCTGGCTCGCGCGGTTCACTGCGGTGATGGCGACGATGGCGATGGTCGTGGTCATCGGATATCAGCTCTATGACACGGCGCGCAGCGACTATGGCATGTCGATCCGCGAGGCATCATTTCAGCTCGGCCTGCTCGGCCTGTTCCAGTTCGTTCCGCTCGCCATCCTGACCCCCGTTGCAGGCTGGGTCGCCGACCGGTTCGAGCGTCGCAGCGTTGCGATATTCTCCAACAGCATCGACATCGTCATTGCAGCGATGCTGGGGTGGTTCACCTGGATCGACGGGTTGACGCTGCCGTTGCTGTTCGGGCTCGCTGCGCTGCACGGTGTCGCTCGCGTGTTTTCGGGACCGGCGATGAGTGCGATCGCGCCCAATATCGTGCCGCCGGCCGTCTTGCCGCGTGCGATCGCGATGAGCAGCATCGCATGGCAATCGGCGTCGGTCATCGGCCCTGCCGCCGGCGGGCTGATCTATGCCGTCCATCCGACTTCGGTCTATATCTTCTCTGCGGCGATGCTCGCCATTTCGGCGCTGACGATCAGCCGGGTGCGCCCGGTGCAACCGCCGCCCGCCGAAGTGCGTCGCCACCCACTGCGCGAGATGCTCGACGGGCTCCAGTTCACCTGGCGGGAACGCTTCCTGCTCGGCACGATCACACTCGATCTTTTTGCGGTAATCCTGTCCGGCGCGACTGCGATGCTGCCCGTCTACGCCCGCGACATTTTGCAGACCGGCCCTGAAGGCCTGGGCTTCCTGCGCGCGGCCCCCGCGCTCGGCGCCGCAGTCGTAGCGCTGGGCCTTGCCTTTCGCCCGATCGAGCGCAACGTCGGGGTGAAGATGCTGTGGGCGGTCGCGGTGTTCGGGGCCGTTACGGTCGGCTTCGGGCTTTCCACCAACTTTGCGCTGTCGCTGGGGCTCCTCGCGATCATGGGGGCGGCCGACATGTTCTCGGTCTTCGTGCGGGGAACGCTGATCCAGCTCAACACCCCCGACCATATGCGCGGACGGGTCAGCGCGGTGTCGGGGCTTGCCATTTCGGCATCGAACGAGCTTGGCGAGATGCGTGCGGGTTCGATGGCCGCGGCGATGGGACCTGTCGGCGCGGTCGTATTCGGCGGCGCTGCGGCGATCGGAGTCACCGCGCTATGGGCATGGTTGTTCCCCGAACTACGGCGTGCAAAGACCTTCGAACCCCAGTTCAAGCAGACCGGCTGACGGATTGTCGCGGCGAGCCGACCCCGCCAGATCAACTCGTCGCAAAGCCTCGTCCATTCGCCACATAGTTATTGTCAATTAATTTAGTTGAATTATGCAGGTGGCACCCGTCACCACGGCTCCCCCCTTCCCTCTCACGATGGAGCGACCGCCATGCATGATGCCACCATACGCCATAAAATTCTGACAATCCCTGGCCTGAACAACAGCGGCCCGGCCCATTGGCAAAGCCTGTGGGAGCATAAATTCTTCGCCTGCGAGCGAGTCGAACTCGGCCATTGGGACGAACCCGACAAGGAAGAATGGGTCCGCCAGATTTCCGCAGCCATCGATGCCGAGGACGAACCAGTACTGATCGCGGCGCATAGCCTTGGCTGCCACGCTTTTGCGCACTGGTTTTCCGCTGCGGGCGGTTTCGCCCGATCGCGCATCGCCGGCGCCCTGCTTGTCGCACCGCCCGACTTGTCACAGCTTCGGCACGTCCCCCGGGTCGCCAGCTTTGCAGACGTGCCATCCTTCACGTCGCGTACGCCGACGATTGTCGTCGCCAGCGACAATGACAGCTATGCCAAGACGGCGCATGTCTGGCGCCTGTCGCGGCAGTGGGACGCGCGTTTCGTCAACGCCGGCCCCTTCGGTCATATCAATGCCGACTCGGGCATAGGCGACTGGCCTTATGGACAGTATCTGCTGGCATCGTTACAACCTGTCCCCACACCCGCCCTGGCGGACGAAGCGCAGTGGCTCCGCACCGGAGACTGGCCCAATCGCTTTGCCCGGCGGGACTCCCGGTTCGAATATAAAGAAAGCGCGCACAGATCATGAAAGCCAATTCGATCCTCGAAACCATCGGGAATACACCGCATATTCGCGTCGCCCGATTGTTCCCCGACGCTGAAGTCTGGGTGAAATCGGAGCGCAGCAATCCCGGTGGTTCGATCAAGGATCGCATCGGTCTGGCCATGATCGAGGCTGCCGAGGAAGACGGCAGCCTCCAGCCCGGCGGGACCATCGTCGAGCCGACGTCGGGGAACACCGGCATCGGCCTGGCGATGGCCGCCGCGGTCAAGGGATATAAGCTGGTCCTCGTCATGCCCGAAAGCATGTCGGTCGAGCGTCGCCGTCTGATGCTCGCCTATGGCGCGACCTTTGACCTGACGCCGCGCGAAAAGGGCATGAAGGGCGCAATCGAACGCGCGATCGAGCTAGTCGAGACGACCGCTGGCGCATGGATGCCGCAGCAGTTCGAAAATGAGGCCAATGTCGAGGTTCATTTCCGCACGACCGGCCCCGAAATTCTTGCCGATTTCAAGGACGCCCCGATCGACGCGCTGATCACTGGCGTCGGCACCGGCGGCCATATCACCGGCACGGCGCAGTTTCTCAAAGCACATTGGCCCAATCTGAAAATATTCGCAGTCGAACCGCTGGCATCGCCGGTGATTTCTGGCGGCCAACCCGCACCGCACCCGATTCAGGGCATTGGAGCGGGCTTCATTCCCCGCAACCTGCACACCGACCTGCTCGACGGGGTGATCAAGGTCGATGCCGCCGATGCCAAGGATTTCGCGCGCCGCGCCGCGACCGAAGAAGGCATGCTGGTCGGGATTTCTTCGGGCGCCACGCTCGCCGCGATCGCGCAGAAACTCGCCGAGCTGCCGCCGGGCAGCCGCGTGCTCGGTTTCAATTACGACACCGGTGAACGCTATCTGTCGGTTCCCGATTTCCTGCCGGAGATCTGAGGCACGGTGATGCGCCCCAGCGGGGATCAGGCAGCGTTGCCCTTGCGGCGCGACTGGACCGGCTGGGCGTTTGCCCTGCTGGCGCTGGCGGTCGTTGTGGCGGTACTCTACGCCAGCCAGCCGACGGGCGCCGATGCTTTTCGTGCCCGGCCCCATCCGATCGCGCCGCCCGCCGATGTGGTTCCGGAAGTGCTTCCCATGGAACTGGCGCCGGTCGCCGAAGATGATGCACGCGCCGCCAATGCGCGCATTCCGCTGGTGTTGAAGGGCTTTGTCGGGGCGCGGCCCTTTTCCTATGCAGGGAATGGCGACAGCCGCGCCCGGGCGCGCGATTGCCTGACCGCCGCGATGATTTACGAGGCCGGCGACGACACGCGCGGGCAATTGTCGGTCGGTCAGGTCGTCATCAACCGCGCGCGGCATCCCGCCTTTCCCAAGTCGATCTGCGGTGTCGTGTTCCAGGGTTCTGAACGCACGACCGGATGCCAGTTCACCTTCACTTGCGACGGTGCGCTGAACCGCCGTTATTCAGACGCGGCATGGACGCGTGCGCAGATGAACGCCGACCAGATGCTGGCCGGCAAGACCGATCCCACCGTCGGGCTCGCCACCCATTATCACACCGACTGGGTCCGCCCTTATTGGAGCGACACGCTGGAGAAGATCGCGATCGTCGATACGCATCTCTTTTTTCGCTGGCCCGGATATTGGGGCACGCCCGGTGCGTTTCGCGGCGCTGTGTCGGGTAGTGACGGGGCGGTTGCCAAGATGGCCGCACTGTCGCCATTGCACGCGGGCGCGCTAGGGCTGCCGACCGAGCTTGCGGGCGTCGATGCCAACGCCGCAGTCGGAGAAGCGCGTGTTGTCGTCGGTGCGGGCGAAGCCGCGGGGCGCGACACCATCTATACCCAGCTCGACCGTAAAGCGGCGCCCGAAAGTTTCGTGACGACGGCGCTGCGGCTGTGCGGAGACAAACCCTTTTGCAAGTTCATGGGGTGGACCAACCCGGTGCTGAAGCCCGAGAGCGACGCGATGAACGACACGCAGCGCGCGGCGATGAGCTTTTCCTACCTGCGCGACGACAAGGCCGGGTTTGAAAAGGCGCTGTGGAATTGCAGTGAGTATAAGCGCGACGATGAGCGGCAGTGCATGAAGCGGTAAGAAGTGGAGTGTGCGCAGGTTTCGGCTTTGGAGTGGTGAGTCGACGCTACGAGATCCGCAACATGTTCGAGATTCTGACCGCATAAAGAGTGACTAAAAGTTGGACGAACAGCGCCACATGCTTTTCATAGCCGCCGAACAAATGCCAACCAGCGGAATAGATGGCCCACAATCCGCACATCGCCACAAGAAGTGCAACGCAGATAACTTTTTGACGCGAATTTGCCGGAGCGATTTCTGACATGCCCTCGCGTTTTATCCGTCGAGATGAAATTGTAACCGCCACAGAAACGATTGCGGCAGCGATGCCCCATTCGACGAAATTAGAGCCTGGATCGGTCATCTCTTTGGTGAATACTATATCGGCTAGTATTTACAATCCGTCGCTAGTTACCATTTCCACTTCGTCATCCCGGGTTTGATCCGGGATCCCACTTTTGAGACATTGACCAGCACCGGACTTCAAGCGGGACCCCGGATCAAGTCCGGGGTGACGATGATGGAAGGCCGCAGCTTTGGGCGGGAAAGCTGCCCTTTAAACTTCGTCATGCTGAACTTGTTTCAGCATCCATGATCCGGTCTCTCGTCCAGCGCCGCGCCGAAGGAACCGGCAGGCCGTGGACCCTGAAACAAGTTCAGGGTGACGAAATAAGAAAGGGCGGCTTTCGGTCGTTAGCCGCCGTTTCCCCTTCGTGTCCCGGCGTTGATCCGGCATCCACAGGCCGCCGACGTTGTGGTCCCCGGAGCAAGCCCGGGTGACGCGCATCGCCTGATGCCCGAAAGCGAAGCTGGCGCTTGTTAGCCGTGCGGTTTGATCAGATATTTCTCACCGGTCCGCTTCGCATTATAGGCCTGCGCGACGTCGAGCGACAGCGCGTCGGTAAGCGAGATTTCGTGGCTGTAGTGGCTTTTGAACGTCGTTGTCAGTTCGTCGATCACGCGCTTGCGGAGCCGCATATTGGTTTCCATCCCGGCCTTTTGCAGGAAGGGCGTGAGCAGGAAGCCCGACAGCGACCAGGTCAGGCCGAAGCTGCGCGCCGAAAAAATCGTCGGCGACAGATCGAGCGCGCCATAGATATAAACTTGCTTGAATGTGTCCGACCCATAGCGACTGTAAGTCGTCATGCGCTTGACCGCCGCAGCTTCCATCGCGGTCAGTACCTGCCCCGCCAACTTGCCGCCGCCGGTCGCGTCGAAGCCGATCGTTGCTCCGGTTTCGGCGATCGCGTCGATCAGCCGCTCCATGAAGTCGTCGGCGCTGCTGTTGACGATATATTTCGCACCGAGGCCTTTCAGGATTTCGACCTGCGCGTCGCTCCGCACGATATTGACGAGCGGGATACCGTCCTTGACGCAGATTTTGACGAGCATCTGGCCGAGGTTCGACGCGGCGGCGGTGTGGACGATCGCGCTATGGCCTTCATTCTTCATCGTTTCGGTGAAGGCGAGACTGGTGAGCGGATTGACGAAGCAGGAGGCGCCGTCCTTCGGATCGGTGCCGTCGGGCAGGACCATGCACATTTGCGCGGGCAGGCAGCGGTATTCGGCATAGATTTCGCCGCCGATCAGCGCGACGGTCTTGCCGAGCAGCGCCTGCGCTTCGGGCGACGATCCCGCCGCAACGACGAGGCCGCAGCCTTCGTTACCGATCGCCAGCGCGTCGCCGACGCGCCCGGCCATCGCGCGCATCGCCGGCGCGGGAATGGCGGCGGTGATCACGGGCAGGCCATCGCGGGTCGATGCGCGCGCGGTCGTCATGTCGGCGGCGCCAAACAGCAGGCCGAGGTCGGACGGGTTGATCGGGGTTGCAAGGATCTTGACCAGAACCTCGTGCGGCTGGGGCGTCGGCATCGGACGGCGTTCGAGCGATACTTCCAGCTCGCCCTCGGGCTTGGCGAGGGTCAGCATGGTCAGGTTTGTGTCAGGCAGGTCGGTCATCGCGGTTCTCCCGTTTTCGGTTGCTCGATGCAACGGGTTACGGCGGGCGGGCGCGGCTTGCAATGGCTCGCCGCTCAGGCGGGCGAAAATTCCGCTGCGAGCCGGAGCACTTCATCCGCGAGCTCTTTCCGGCAGATCAGCAGGTCGGGCAGATAGGGGTTGGCGTTGTTGTAGCGGATCGGCGATCCGTCGACGCGGCTGACGTGCAGACCTGCCGCCTGCGCAACCGCGGCGGGCGCGCAATTGTCCCATTCATACTGGCCGCCGGTATGGAGGTAGATATCGGCCTCGCCGCGCACAACCGCCATCGCCTTGGCGCCCGCCGAGCCCATGGCAAGCAATTCGGCACCCATGCGTTCGGCGACATGGATGGCCTCGGCGGCGGGGCGGGTCCGGCTGACCAGCATTTTCAGCGGCGTGTTTGCCGGTGCGAGCGGCGTTGGCGCGCCCGAAGTCAAGGTGATGCCGAGGCCCGGCAGCGCCACCGCGCCGACGCTGGCGACGCCATCGACCGCAAGCGCAACATGCACCGCCCAGTCGCTGCGTCCCTCGCCATATTCGCGGGTGCCGTCGAGCGGATCGACGATCCAGACGCGGCTGTGCGCGAGGCGCGCCGCGCTGTCCCTTTCCTCTTCGGACAGCACGCCATCGTCGGGACGCGCAGTGCGCAATTCGCGGCACAGCATCGCATTGGCGGCCTCATCCCCCGCCTGCCCCAATGCCTTGCCTTCGAGGTCTCCCCTTGTCTGCAGGTCGAGCAATATCCGCCCCGCCGCCGTAGCGAGCCGTTCGGCGAGTTGCTCGTCGCTTTCGGCCATGTCAGCCGAGCAGCCGGTCGATGATCAGGTTGGCAGCCTGATCGGGGGTCATTGCGGTCGTATCGATGCGAATTTCGGGGCTCTCGGGCGCTTCATAGGGGCTGTCGATGCCGGTGAAATTCTTGAGCTGTCCGGCGCGTGCCTTTTTGTAGAGGCCTTTGACGTCGCGTTTCTCCGCCTCCGCCAGCGGCGTGTCGATGAAGACTTCGATAAATTCACCTTCGGGCAGCATTGCGCGCACCATGTCACGCTCGGCGCGGAATGGCGAGATGAAGGCGGTGATCACGATCAGCCCCGCGTCGCTCATCAGCTTCGCGACCTCACCGACGCGGCGGATGTTCTCGATCCGGTCGGCCTCTGTAAAGCCCAGGTCGCGGTTGAGGCCGTGGCGGACATTGTCGCCGTCGAGCAGGAAGCTGTGGCGGTTCATCCGGTGCAGCTTCTTTTCGACGAGGTTCGCGATCGTCGACTTGCCTGAGCCCGAGAGGCCGGTGAACCAGAGCAAGGCGGGCTTCTGGTTCTTGAGGTCGGCGCGCATGTCGCGGCTGATGTCGGTTGCCTGCCAATGGACATTTTGCGCGCGGCGCAAGCTGAAGTGCAGCATCCCCGCGGCGACGGTCGCGTTGGTCAGCTTGTCGATCAGGATGAAACCACCGAGCGTCCGATTGTCGCCATAGGCCTCGAACACGATCGGCTTGTCGGTCGAGAGTTCGACGACGCCGATGCCGTTGAGTTCGAGCGTCTTCGCCGCCAGATGGTCGAGCGTGTTGACGTTAATCTCATACTTCGGGGGCTGGATCGTCGCCGAGACGCTTTGCGTCGCGAGTTTGAGCCAATAGGCGCGGCCCGCGATCATCGCTTCGTCGGCCATCCAGACGAGCGTTGCCTCGAACTGGTCGGCGGCCTCGGGCGGCGTGTCGGCGATGGCGATCACGTCACCGCGCGAGCAATCGACCTCGTCGGCGAGGGTCAGCGTGATCGACTGGCCCGCGACGGCTTCGTCGAGGTCGCCGTCCAGCGTCACGATGCGGCTGACCGTTGTGGTCTTGCCGCTGGGCAGGATGCGGACGGCATCGGCGGGTTTGACCGTGCCGCTGGCGATCTGGCCCGAGAAACCCCGGAAATCGAGATTGGGACGGTTGACCCATTGGACCGGCAGGCGAAAGGGTTTCGCTTCGTCATCGCTGACCGCGACGTCGACATTTTCGAGATGCTCGATCAGCGCAGGGCCCTTGAACCAGGGCGTGTTGTCCGACAGCGCGGTGATATTGTCGCCCTTGAACCCCGATATCGGGATCGGGGTAAAGTTCGTAATGCCGATTTCGGTCGCGAAGGCGCGGTACGACAGCACGATGCGTTCGAAAACCGCCTTGTCATAGCCGACGAGGTCCATCTTGTTCACCGCCAGCACGATATGCTTGATGCCGATCAGCTGTGCGAGGAAGCTGTGGCGGCGCGTCTGGGTGAGTACGCCCTTCCGCGCGTCGATCAGGATGACGGCGAGGTCGGCGGTCGAAGCACCGGTGACCATGTTGCGCGTATATTGTTCGTGGCCCGGGGTGTCGGCGACGATGAACTTGCGCTTCTCGGTCGTGAAAAAGCGATAGGCGACGTCGATCGTGATCCCCTGCTCGCGCTCGGCGGCGAGGCCGTCGACGAGGAGCGCGAAGTCGATCTCTCCGCCCTGCGTGCCGACGCGCTTGCTGTCGGCCTCGAGCGCGGTGAGCTGATCCTCGAAGATCATCTTGCTGTCGT
This sequence comes from Sphingopyxis selenitireducens, assembly GCF_051550705.1. NCBI lineage: Bacteria > Pseudomonadati > Pseudomonadota > Alphaproteobacteria > Sphingomonadales > Sphingopyxidaceae > Sphingopyxis > Sphingopyxis selenitireducens. The sequence continues at coordinate 681,145 of NZ_JBPULG010000002.1, read as the reverse complement.
AAAGCAGCCGCCCGATCAGCGTCGATTTGCCGTCGTCGACCGAACCGCAGGTAATGAAACGGAGCAGCGATTTCTGTTGATGCTGCGCGAGATAGGCGTCGATATCCTCGGCGATGAGCGCGTCGGTGACGTAAATCGGATCGGTCATCAGAAGTAACCCTCCTGCTTCTTCTTCTCCATCGAACCGTCACCCGCATCCTTGTCGATCGCGCGGCCCTGCCGCTCGCTGGTAGTGGTGAGCAGCATTTCCTGGATCACTTCAGATAGGGTCGTTGCTTCGCTCTCGACCGCGCCGGTCAGCGGATAGCAGCCGAGGGTGCGGAAGCGGATCGAGCGTTCGACCGGGGTTTCACCGGGCAGCAGCGGGAAGCGGTCGTCGTCGACCATCAGGAGCAAGCCGTCGCGTTCGACCGTCGGGCGCGGGGCGGCGAAATAGAGAGGAACGATCGGGATATTCTCGCGCGCGATATACTGCCAGATGTCGAGCTCGGTCCAGTTGCTGATCGGAAAGACGCGGATGCTTTCGCCCTTCGCTTTACGGGCGTTGTAGAGGTTCCACAATTCGGGCCGTTGGCGTTTCGGGTCCCAACCGTGCGATGCGGTGCGGAAGGAGAAGATGCGCTCTTTCGCGCGGCTCTTTTCCTCGTCGCGGCGTGCGCCACCAAAGGCGACGTCGAAGCCATATTTGTCGAGCGCCTGCTTCAGACCCTCGGTCTTCCACATATCGGTGTGGAGCGGGCCATGGTCGAACGGGTTGATCCCGCGCTCTTTCGCCTCGGGATTCTGATAGACGAGCAATTCCATCCCGCTTTCGGCCGCCATACGGTCGCGCAGTTCGTACATCGCCTGAAATTTCCAAGTCGTGTCGACGTGGAGCAGCGGGAACGGCGGCGGGGAGGGATAGAAAGCCTTGCGGGCAAGATGCAGCATAACGGCGCTATCCTTGCCGACGCTGTACAGCATCACCGGATTGGCCGCGTCAGCCATCACTTCGCGCATGATATGAATGCTCTCGGCCTCCAGCCGGTCGAGATGGGTCAGCGTATCGATCATGTTCCCGCCCTTGCCGTGCGTCGCGGCGCCGAGCAAACTGTATGGCCTTTTGCCCATGCAAGCCAGACTTGCAGGGATCATGATCACGCCGCAATATCGACTTTGGTTTCGCGCCAGTCGGCGGCGATGCTTTTGATCGTTTCGAGCGCGTGGGCGAGCCGGGGCTCGACCTCGGGAAGCGCGGCCCAGGCCGGATCGACGACCAGCCCCAGTTCGCGGCGAAAATCATAGCCGGTGACCTTCAGCGGAACGATGCCGTCGATCGCCAGCGAAACGGGCGCGGTCGTGATGCCTATCCCTGCCGCGACCATCGCGAGGCAGCGGTCGTCGCTGTCGCTGCGCAGCGCAAAGCGCGGGCGCACGCCGTGGCGGGTGAAGAAGCGGCTCGTCGCGTCGAGATATTCGCATGAGCGGCGCGCGATCATCGTTTCGGCGGCCAGTTCTTCGGGCGCGACCTCGATCCGGCCTGCGAGCGGATGGTCGGCGGCGACGAACATCGTCAGCGGCTCCTCATAAAGCGACAGGATATGGCCGCCGCCCTCCCCCGCCCGCAGCGGGACCAGGCCGATGTTGATGCGCCCACTGCCGATCGCGGCGCGCAGTTCGGAGTCGCCATTTTCGACGAGTTCGATCGTGAAACCCGGCCGTAGCGCCGCGACGATCGCATGGAGCAGTTCGCCCGACACCGATCGGATGATACCGAGTTTGAGTTCGCTGGCGCGATTATCTGCATCTCGGCCGAAGCCATCGGCGGCGCGAAAGCCCCGTTCGAGATCGCGCGCGATCGGCAGGAAGCGCCCGCCCGCCTCGGTCAGCCTTATCTGGCGGCGGTTGCGGATGAACAGGGGCGTGCCGACCAGCTTTTCGAGTTCGGCAATACCGGTGGACAGCGCGGGCTGGGTGACGCGGATGCGAAGTGCGGCCTGTGTAAAACTGCCCGCATCGACGACGGCGAGAAACTGACGGATGTGTGCACGCTTAATCATAAATTTTGCTTATGCTAAATCTGCAATCGTTTCAATTTCCATATGATGAACTTTTGAGGCAGTATCCCGCCCTGTCCTGCCCTCGATCGATAGGTTTTCCATGCGCGCCACCCCCGATTTCGATTTCGCCCTCGGTGAAACCGCCGATATGATCCGCGACACCACCGCCCGCTTCGCCGACGAACAGATTGCACCGCTCGCCGCGAGGGCCGATGCCGACGACTGGTTCCCGCGCGACGAATTGTGGACGCAGATGGGCGATCTTGGCCTGCACGGCATTACCGTCGAGGAAGAGTTCGGCGGCCTTGGCCTCGGCTATCTTGAGCATGTCATCGCGGTCGAGGAAGTCAGCCGCGCGAGCGGCGCCATCGGCCTGTCATATGGCGCGCATTCGAACCTGTGCGTCAACCAGATCCGCCGCTGGGGCAATGCCGAGCAGAAAGCGAAATATCTGCCCAAGCTGATCAGCGGCGAGCATGTCGGCAGCCTCGCTATGTCCGAAGCGGGTGCGGGCAGCGACGTCGTGTCGATGAAGCTGAAGGCCGAGAAGACGAGCAATGGCTATGTCCTCAACGGCACGAAATTCTGGATCACCAACGCAACCTGCGCCGATACACTGGTCGTTTATGCGAAGACGAGCCCCGAAGCGGGCTCGCGCGGGATCACGGCCTTCCTGATCGAAAAGGATATGCCGGGGTTCAGCATCGGGCAGAAGATCGACAAGGTCGGGATGCGCGGTTCGCCGACCGCCGAACTGGTCTTCACCGATTGTGAAGTGTCCGCGGAACAGGTCATGGGCCCTGAAAATGGCGGCGTCGGCGTGCTGATGTCGGGGCTTGATTATGAACGCGTCGTGCTCGCGGGGCTTCAGCTCGGGATCATGCAGGCGTGCCTCGACACGGTCATTCCTTACGTTCGCGACCGCAAGCAGTTCGGCAAGCCGATCGGGTCGTTCCAGCTGATGCAGGCGAAGGTCGCCGACATGTATGTCGCCCTCCAGTCGGCACGCTCCTATGTCTACAACGTCGCCAAGGCGTGCGACGCGGGCCAGACGACGCGTTTCGACGCCGCAGGCTGCATCCTGCTGGCCAGCGAGAGCGCGGTGAAGGTCGCGGGCGAAGCGATCCAGGCGCTGGGCGGAGCGGGCTATACCAAGGATTGGCCGGTCGAGCGTTACTGGCGCGATGCAAAGCTGCTCGACATTGGCGCAGGCACCAACGAAATCCGCCGCATGCTCATCGGCCGCGAACTGATCGGCTCCGGCGCTTGAAATCCCTGCGCATCCTGGCGATTGTCGGTGCGCTGTTGCTGATGGGCGGCGAAGCCTATCGTTCGTGGGGTGCCGGTCGTCCGGTCGCCTTCTGGATGGACGATATGCTGGCGGGGGCGATGATGATCGCCGCCGCCATCGCGGTTCGCCGTCCGACCCGTGTGACGCGGAGTTTCTTTTCCGCATCATGGGGCATCGCTGTCGGGATGCTTTACGGAAGCTTTTTCGGGAAGCTGTTCGATCCCGCGAGCGCCAATCCCGGAAATTTTTCGCTCGGGATTTTGACCGCATTAATCGGGTTGGCCTTTGCGGTTTCGATTGCCGGTCTTGTTGCCAGCATCGTCCTGCCGGACGCAGACAGATGATCGGCGACGCGACATGACTTGGCTTTACCTGTCTGCGGCATTCATGGTGACAACGGCCGCCGTTCACGGATTTCTGGGCGAAAAGCGACTGATCCGGCCACTGATGATGGTCGATCAGGGCATTATGGGCGTCGATCTGGCGCGCCGGGTTTTTCGTTTTGCCTGGTATGCGATGTCGGTGTTGATGCTGGTATCGGCAGCGGTCGTCGTGTGGCCGGGGAGCCCGAGCGGGCTGATCCTGCTGACCGGGATCGCATGGACCGGGGTCGGATTGTTCGACGCCATCTACACGCGCGGGCGCCATATCGGCTGGCCGGTTCTGACCGCGTCGGGCATATTCGCGATATTTGGTGCCATCGCATCATGAGCGACGGTCTGCTCGATCTGTTCCAATATTATGGGGCGGGTGCCGGGACGCTCGCGGCGCTGATCGTGTCCCTGAACCTCGGCCGGCGTCCGACAGGCTGGGCGTTCGTCATCTTTGTCACGAGCAGCATGGCGTTGATCGCGTGGGGCTTTCTGCAAAGCGACAGCGAAGGCATCGGCTGGCAGAATATCGCGCTGCTCGCGATCAACTGCGTCGGCGTCTATCGCTATCTGATCCTGAAAGAAAAGCCGGGCGATCAGACCGGCAAGGACGGGGCGAAGTAATTGCCCCGCCCCGCCGTTTCATCATCCCCAGACGCGCACGCGCTTGTCGGGCGCGAGGTAGAGCTTGTCGCCTTCCTTGACGTCGAACGCCTTGTACCATGCATCGAGGTTGCGGACGGTGAGCGCGCGGTAGTTGCCCGGCGCATGCCCGTCGGTCGCGACGCGCTGGCGCAGCGCCTCGTCGCGCATCTTGGTCGCCCAAGTTTGCGCATAGGCGATGAAGAAGCGCTGGTCGCCGGTGAAGCCGTTGATAACCGGCGCTTCCTTGCCCTTCAGCGACGCGCGATAGGCGTCGTAGGAGGCCTGCAGCCCCGCGACGTCGGCGATATTCTCACCCAGCGTCAGCTTGCCGTTAACCGCGAGATCGGGGAACGGCTTATAGCTGTCGTATTGCGCGGCAAGCGCAGCGCCCGCTTCGTCGAACTTCTTCAGATCGGCGGCCGTCCACCAGTTACGCAGCGCGCCGGTGGAATCGAACGCAGCGCCATTATTGTCGAAGCTGTGGCTGATCTCGTGACCGATGACGGCACCGATCGCGCCGAAATTATAGGCGGGATCGGCCTTGGCGTTGAAGAAGGGCACCTGCAGGATCGCGGCGGGGAAGTTCAGCGCGTTCTGGACCGGCAGGTTCACGGCGTTGACCGTTTGCGGGACCATCCACCATTCCTTTTTGTCCATCGGCTTGCCGATCTTGGCGAGCTGATGAGCATATTCGGCCTTCTCGCCCGCAACGGCGTTGGCGTAGGCGTTGGCGGCGCTGACCGTGTAGCTGCCATAGTCGCGCCATGTGTCGGGATAGCCGACGCCGACCGAAATCGTCTCGACCTTCTTGATCGCTTCCTTCTTGGTTTCCGGCGCCATCCAGTCGATCGTCTCGACGCGCTTGGCAAAGGCGGCCTTGATGCCAGTGACCATGTCGCCGACCTCGGCCTTCGCCGAAGCCGGGAAATATTTGTCGGCGTAAACGCGGCCGACCGAGTCGCCCAGATAGAGATTCAGCGCGTCGAGCGCGCGCTTGTCGCGGCTGCGTTGCTGCGGTGTGCCCGAAAGCGTCGTGCCGTAAAAAGCGAAATGCGCGTTGTCGAGCGCGGTCGGCAGCACGTCGGTGTGGGTGTTGATCTGGTGGAACGCCAGCCAGTCCTTCCACGCATCGATCGGCTGCGACGCCACCAGCGCCGACAGGCCGGTGATCGCGCCGGCATGATAGGCACCGAACTTCGCGGCGTCGTCGAGCTTCGCAGCGCTGAAAAAGGTATTCCAGTCCATTCCGGGCGCCTTCTTCGCGAAATCGTCCTTTGCCCAGACGCCCGCCGACTGGGCGAAATCCTCGCTCTGTTCGCGCGACGCGTGCGACTTGGCGATCTGAACCTCGAGATCATAGATGCGCTTCGCCCTGGTCTCCGCGTCGGCGATACCCGCGGCGGTCAGCAGCTTGGCGATATAGGTCTGGTACGCAGTGCGGATGCTCGCCATTTTGGGATCGGCCGACAGATAATATTCGCGCTCGGGCAGGCCGAGGCCGCCCTGAAGCATATAGGGGACCACTTCGCCGGGCGTCGCCAGACCCTGGGTAACGAAGATGCCGAACAGATTTTCGGTGTTGTAGTCGGTGGCATTCAGCGGATCGACGTCGGCGCGAACCTGCTCGCCGAGGATTTTGGACAGCGCGGCCTTGTCGGTGATCGCCTCGAAACGCGCGAGATCGGCCGCGACGGGCTTCAGGCCCGCGGCGTCGATCGCCTTGGTATCGGTATAGGCCTTGTAGAAGGCCGCGATGCGCCCCTCATCCGTGTCCGGTTTGGCGTCGCCCTTGACGATCGCATCGACCAGTTCGCGGGTGCGCTTCTCGGTTTCGAGGAAGGCGGTGTAGAAGGCGCCGGTCGACGAGCGGTCGGCAGGAATTTCGGTCGTCTTCTGCCAGTTGCCGTTCGCATAGGCGTAAAAGTCGTCGCCGGGCTTCACGGCGGTATCCATCGCCGCCTTGCTGATGCCGAGTTCGGTGCCGACGGTGTAACTTGCCGAGCTTTCTTCCTTGCCGCTGGTGCAGGCGACAGGCCCCGCGACGATCGCGGCAGTGGACAGCAATATGGCGTAAACGGGATTTTTCATGGATCAAAGGCCTCGCTGACTTCGGGATGGCGAATGAATAGGCCCCTGCCAATCTGGTTTCAATGCCAACCAGTTTCTTCGTCGGGCGGCGCTTTCCCTTCGACCAACGACCGGCTAATTCCACGCATGAACAGAAGGAATTTCATCATGCGTGCCCGTTTTTGTGCCTCCAGAACCCGTCCGATATCCCGGGAGGATCGCGCGTGAGCGGCACTCCCCCCCGGCCCGATCGCCAGCGCGGTTTCCTGGGTTTCGTCGAGCGTGCGGGCAATTTGCTGCCCGACCCGACGATCATTTTCATCTATCTGATCATTGTACTGATGCTCGTCTCGGCGCTCGGCGAGGCGCTGGGCTGGTCGGCGTCGCTGTCCTATCCCGGGGAAAAGGCGCCTGAGCATGCCGAGCTTGCCAATGGCGTGCTGACCTATCGCGCGTCGAGCCTGTTCTCCGAAGAAAATATCGCGCGGTTGTTTACCGAAATGCCGCGGACGTTCGCCAGCTTCGCGCCGCTCGGTCTGGTGCTGACGATCATGATGGGCGCCGCCGTGGCCGAGCGGTCGGGGCTGTTCTCGGCGCTGATCCGCGGTTCGCTCCGCAACGCGCGCAAGTCGCTGTTGACCCCGATCGTCGCGGTTATCGGCATGGTGTCGCACCATGCATCGGACGCGGCCTATGTCGTCTTCATCCCGCTTGCCGCGATCACCTTCGCGATCGCCGGGCGGCATCCGCTTGCGGGACTTGCCGCCGCCTTTGCCGCGGTGTCGGGCGGCTATGCCGGCAATGTGATGCCGGGACAGATCGACGTGCTGTTGTTCAGCTTTACGCAGGAGGCGGCGCGGATCGTCGAGCCGGGCTGGACGATGAACCCGCTGGGCAACTGGTATTTCATCCTCGGGATCGTGGTGCTGTTCACCCCGATCATCTGGTTCGTCACCGACCGCATCGTCGAGCCGCGACTGGGCCAGTGGAACGGTGTCGTCGACGCCGAGTTGCGCGCCGATCTCGACAAGGCCGAATTGACGGCCGACGAGCGCAGAGGAATGCGCCGTGCCGGGCTTGTCGCGCTGCTGATCGTCGCGGCCTTCGCTGCGCTGGCGCTGTGGCCGGGCTATACGCCCTTCATCAATGAAGCAGCCGAGGGAACGGCGCGATTGCAGCCGCTTTACGCGTCGTTGATCGCGGGCTTTTTCCTGCTTTTCCTGCTCACCGGCACTGCATTTGGCCGCGCGGCGGGGACGATCAAGTCGGCCGCCGACGTGATGGACATGATGCAGCACGGGGTGCGGACGATGGCGCCCTATCTGGTCTTCGTCTTCTTTGCCGCGCATTTCGTCGCGATGTTCAACTGGTCGCGGATCGGCCCGATCATTGCGATCAACGGCGCCGAGGCGCTCGCCGAAATGGCGCTGCCGCCCGCGATGCTGCTGGTCAGCGTCCTGTTGCTCTCTTCCTTCCTCGACCTGTTCATCGGGTCGGCCTCGGCGAAGTGGAGCGCATTGTCGCCTGTCGTGGTGCCGATGTTCATGCTGCTGGGCATCAGCCCCGAAATGACCACCGCCGCCTATCGCATGGGCGACAGCTACACCAATATCATGACCCCGCTGATGAGCTATTTCCCGCTGATCCTGGCGTTCAGCCAGCGGTGGGACCGCTCGATGGGGGTTGGATCGCTGCTCGCGCTCATGCTGCCCTATGCGCTGTGTTTCATGGCGATGGGGATCGCGATGACGGTCGCGTGGGTCGGTTTCGACCTGCCGCTCGGTCCCGGCGCCCAAGTTCACTATACCATCCCTGTGGAGACAAAATAATGTCCGCTCCGGTCCTGCCGACCCAATATAATCCCGAAGATCCGGCGTCGCATGTGCGCGTTGCGCATAATGGCGCGCTGAAAGACGCGCTGTGGGCGAAGGTCGCCGAAGCCGCGCTCGGCGGCAATGAGAAGTCGCGCGAGCGGCATACCAGCCGGGGCAAGCTGCTGCCGCGTGAGCGCGTCGAGCGGTTGCTCGATCCGGGATCGCCCTTTCTGGAAATCGGCCAGCTTGCCGCGAACGATCTGTATGGCGGCGAAGTGCCCGGCGCGGGACTGATTTGCGGCATCGGGCAGGTGTCGGGGCGGCAGTGCATGATCGTGTGCAACGATGCGACGGTGAAGGGCGGCACCTATTATCCGATGACCGTGAAGAAGCATCTTCGCGCGCAGGAGATTGCGTTGGAGAACCGCCTGCCCTGCATCTACCTCGTCGACAGCGGCGGCGCGAACCTGCCGCATCAGGATCAGGTCTTTCCGGACCGCGACCATTTTGGGCGGATCTTCTTCAATCAGGCGAATATGTCGGCGCGGCGCATCCCGCAAATCGCGTGCGTGATGGGCAGCTGCACCGCCGGCGGCGCCTATGTCCCCGCCATGTCCGACGAAACCGTCATCGTCCGCAATCAGGGCACGATCTTCCTTGCCGGTCCGCCGCTGGTAAAGGCCGCGACGGGTGAGGAAATCAGCGCCGAGGATCTGGGCGGGGGCGATCTCCACGCCAGGAAGTCGGGCGTCGTCGATCATCTGGCCGAAAATGACGAGCATGCGCTGACCATCGTGCGCGATATCGTCAGCCATCTGGGCGCCGACACCGGGTTCGAGGTCGCGCTGAAAGACCCGCGCCCGCCCAAATATGCTGGCGAGGAACTCTATGGCGTCATTCCCGATGACGTCCGCGCACCCTATGACGTCCACGAAGTGATTGCGCGCATCGTCGACGGCAGCGAGTTTCACGAGTTCAAGGCCAATTACGGCAGCACGCTCGTCTGCGGTTTCGCGCATATCTGGGGCATCCCGGTCGCGATCCTTGCGAACAATGGTGTGTTGTTCAGCGAGAGCGCGGTCAAGGGCGCGCACTTCATCGAGCTGGCGCAGCAGCGCCGCATCCCCCTGCTATTCCTTCAGAATATCTCGGGCTTCATGGTCGGCGGGAAATATGAGGCCGAGGGCATCGCCAAGCATGGCGCCAAGCTGGTCACCGCGGTCGCAACCGCGACGGTGCCGAAGATCACGGTGCTGATCGGCGGCAGCTTTGGCGCGGGCAATTATGGCATGTGCGGGCGCGCCTATAGCCCACGTTTCCTGTTCACCTGGCCCAATGCGCGGATCAGCGTGATGGGCGGCGAGCAGGCGGCATCGGTGCTGGCCACCGTCCACCGCGATGCCGACAAATGGTCGCCGGAGGAAGCCGAAGCCTTCAAGGCGCCGATCCGCCAGAAATATGAGGATGAAGGCAATCCCTATCACGCCACCGCGCGGCTGTGGGATGACGGCATCATCGACCCCGCGCAGACCCGTGATGTGCTGGGCCTCGCCTTTTCCGCAACGCTGAACGCCCCGATCGAAGATCGCGGCTTCGGCGTGTTCCGGATGTGATCGCCATGTCTCGTTTCCGGAAATCACTCCTCCCCGCCCTGCTGCTTGGATATTTGGGCGTAACGCCGCTGGCCGCTCACGCGGCTCCGGCCCCTGCGTTCACACCGGCCACGCTGACCATCGTCACCACCGACGGGAACAGCCGTGTGACGGATGTACGCAGCGCCCGGCAACTCAAGAAAGCGATCCAGCCGTGCCTCGGCAAGGTTCAGTGCGAAGAGATCAGCGTCGAGACCTGCGATCGATGCGTCATGACGGCCGAAGCCGTCCTTGGCGGATATCTCGTCCAGTCGCGATCAGGTCCGCCCGGACCGCTCTATGACATCATAGACGACCGGCCCGGGCGGCAGAACACCGCGACATTCAGCTTGAAAGATCTGACCACCATTTTTGTCGATTATCTGACCGAACGAAAAACCATTCCGCTGGCCTGGCGCGACACCGGACAGATTTGAAAGGCGCATTCCATGATCAACTCTCTCCTTATCGCCAATCGCGGCGAAATCGCCTGCCGTATCATCCGCACTGCGCGCGAGATGGGCATTCGCACCATTGCCGTCTATTCGGACGCAGATGCCAAGGCGCTGCATGTCCAGCAAGCCGACGAAGCGGTGCACATTGGCCCGTCGCCGGCGCGCGAATCCTATCTGATCGGTGACAAGATCATCGCCGCCGCCAAGGCGACGGGCGCCGAGGCGATCCATCCGGGTTACGGCTTCCTCTCCGAAAATGCCGAGTTCGCGCAGGCGGTGATCGATGCCGGGCTGGTGTGGGTCGGCCCCAAGCCTTCCTCGATCACAGCAATGGGGCTGAAGGACGCCGCAAAGAAGCTGATGGCCGACGCGGGCGTTCCCGTCACCCCCGGCTATATGGGCGAAAATCAGGAGCCCGCTTTCCTCGCCGAACGGGCGGGCGAAATCGGCTATCCAGTGCTGATCAAGGCGGTCGCCGGCGGCGGCGGCAAGGGGATGCGCAAGGTCGATGCCGCAGCCGATTTCATCGACGCGCTCGCTTCGTGCCAGCGCGAAGCGGCGGCGTCGTTCGGCAACGACCATGTTCTGATCGAGAAATATATCCTGACCCCGCGCCATATCGAGGTGCAGGTGTTCGGCGACACCCATGGCAATGTCGTCCACCTGTTCGAACGCGACTGCTCGCTGCAGCGCCGCCACCAGAAGGTGATCGAGGAAGCCCCTGCCCCCGGCATGGATGAGGCGACCCGCGCAGAACTGTGCGCCGCCGCGGTGCGCGCTGCGCAGGCGGTCGACTATGTCGGCGCCGGGACGATCGAATTCATCGCCGACGCATCGGACGGCCTGCGCGCCGACCGCATCTGGTTCATGGAAATGAACACGCGGCTGCAGGTCGAGCATCCGGTGACCGAGGAAATCACCGGGGTCGATCTGGTCGAATGGCAGCTTCGCGTCGCATCGGGCGAACCGATCCCGGTGACGCAGGATGAACTGCGCATCGACGGCTGGGCGATGGAAGCGCGGCTTTATGCCGAGGATCCCGCCAAGGGCTTTCTGCCGAGCATCGGCACGCTCGACCTGTTCCAGCTATCCGAAGCCGACGGCGGGCGGATCGACACCGGCGTCTATGAAGGCGGCGCGGTTTCGCCCTTTTACGATCCGATGATCGCCAAGCTGATCGCCTATGGCGAGGATCGCGAAGAGGCGCGACTGACACTGTCCGAAATGCTGGAAGATAGCGCGGTGTGGCCGGTGAAAACCAATTCTGCCTTCCTGATAAATGCGCTGGATCATCCCGATTTCGTCGCGGGAACCGTCGACACCGGCCTGATCGGTCGCGACGGCGACGCGATGACCGCCGAACCGATGCCATCGGCGCAAGCACTGACCAATGCTGCGATGGCGCTGGTTCCCCGATCGTTGCAGGCGGGCTTCCGCCTTAACGCCCCCGATGTGCGCTCGGCCCCCTTCCTGCTCGACGGCAAGCGGATCGACGTCGATCTGCACGGCCCCGGTGCGGAGGAGTTGGCTCCGGCGATGCTTGTCGCCGAAAAGGGTGCCGTGTGGCAATTGGCGCCGTGGCGCGCCGAAGGCGGCGGTAGCGGTGCAGCCGGTGACGGCGCGATCCTGTCGCCCATGCCGGGCAAGATCATCGCGGTCGAAGTCGCCGCGGGCGACACCGTGACCAAGGGGCAGAAGCTGCTGACCCTCGAGGCGATGAAGATGGAGCATAGCCTGACCGCGCCGTTCGACGGGGTTGTGGCGGAACTCAACGCGGTAACGGGCGCACAGGTGCAGGTCGAAGCCCTGCTGGTGCGGATAGAGGCGGCGGAATAAGCATCCTTCTCCCGCTGGGAGAGAAGGATATGGAGCCTTGCCGCGAAGCGGTCAGGCGGAGCTGGATGAGGGTGTCAGGATTGCGTTCGCGCGATGCGGCTGCCCCCCTCACCCAGCTACAGCTAGGCAACAAGTTGCCAAGCTTGCGCAACCCTCTCCCGACGGGAGAGGGCAGAAGGGAAGAATATGGCTGGCAAATTTTTCGACGAGTGGGCGATTGGCGACACGCTGGAGCATGATATCCGGCGCACGGTGACCGAGACCGACAATCTGCTGTTCACGGTGATGACGCATAATACGCAGCCGCTGCACCTCGATGCCGAAGCGGCGAAAGCGTCAGAATTCGGACAGATTCTGGTCAATGGCACCTTCACCTTCAGCCTGATGGTCGGGCTGTCGGTCGGCGACACGACGCTGGGGACGCTGGTCGCCAATCTGGGCTATGACAAGCTGGTGATGCCCAAGCCGGTGTTCATCGGGGACACGCTTCATGCCGAAACCGAGGTCGTCGGCCTCAAAGAATCGAAATCGCGGCCGAATGCGGGTATCGTGACCTTCCTTCACCGCTGCATCAACCAGCGCGGCGAGATCGTCTGCCAGTGCGAACGCTCCGCGCTGCTCAAAAAGAAAGCATGCTGATGCGCCTGCGCTCACTCCTTTTCGTTCCCGGCGACCGGCCCGAACGCTTTGCCAAGGCAGCCGCATCGGGCGCCGATGCGATTATCCTGGACCTGGAAGATTCGGTGTCGCCCGCAAACAAGGATGCGGCGCGCCACGCGGTCGCTGAATATCTGGCGGGGACGCGCGAAGTCGTGACGCTGGTACGGGTCAATCCGCTCGACGGGCATATGACCGCTGCCGATGTCGCCGCCATCATCGGCGCGCGGCCCGACGCGATCATGCTGCCCAAGGCCGAGGGCGAGGCGAGCATCGCACAGCTCGACCTCATCCTGCGCAGCGAAGGCGCCGCCGACGCGTCGCTGCCTGCCATTCTGCCGATCGCGACCGAAACGCCGTCGGCGATATTCACCCTCGGCAGCTATCGCGAGGCGAAGGATCGCCTGCTGGGGCTGACGTGGGGCGCCGAAGATTTGCCCGCGGCGATCGGTGCCGCGACGAGCCGTAATCCCGATGGCAGCTATACGTCGCCCTATGAAGTCGCCCGGTCGCTGACGCTGTTTGCGGCGCACGGTGCAGGGGTAGCTGCGATCGACACCGTATTTCCGGCGATCAAGGATGAGGCCGGGCTGGCGGCTTATGCCGCGCGCGCGCGCCGCGACGGCTTCACCGGGATGATGGCGATCCACCCTTCGCAGGTCGAACCGATCAACGCCGCCTTTACGCCCGCCGCCGAAGAGGTCGCGCGGGCGCAGGCGATCGTCGACGCCTTTGCCGCCAACCCCGGCGTCGGGGTGTTGCAGGTCGACGGCAAGATGGTCGATGCGCCGCATCTGAAACAGGCGCAGCATTTGCTGTCGCTGGCGGATTAAGCCCCTTTTTCCGTTCGTTTTGAGCGAAGTCCAGACACCCGTCGTCATGGCGTTTGCCTGAGGGGCATCTCGACTTCGCTCGATGCGAACGGAATTTTAGGCGCGTTTGCGCCTGAACGGCCTGTGATGACGCATCCAATCGCGACCGCGATGCCAGCTTTTCTTCAGGCCGCGCTCGGCAAAACCCTCGAACATCGCATCCGGGCTCGTCGGGTCGAGCAGTTCATTGTCGGCAATATATTCGTCGAGCGGTCCCGGGCTGACGAGATCGAGCAGTTCGAGCGAGCGCCCGTCACCGCGTAGCGTTTCGATCGCTTCGATCAGCGAGCCGGCGCGGGCAAATTCGCGTGCGATATCTTCGGGCGTTACGTTCAAATGCTCGGCAAGCAGGGATTCGCGGAGGCGCGTGATCGTCGGTTCGATCCCGCGATTGGCTGGCAGTCCTGCGTCGATCGTCACGTCGCATTCGCTGTCGAGACCCATCGATCGGTTGTTCATGTTCGATGACCCGATACGGATCATGCGATCGTCGACGATCGCGGTCTTGGCGTGGACATAGATGGCCTCGCCGCCCTTCGTGCGCGGAAAATAGACGCGCAGCCGGTCGCCGTGGCGGGCTTTAGCGATTTCGCGCACAAGTTGCACCCGCGCCGCATCCATCGCCATTTGTTCCAGCCAGCCATCGGCGGTCTGGGGCATCACCATGACGAACTCGGGCGGATCATCTTCGTTCAGCCGTTCGGCGATGGCTGCAGCGATCTTGCCGCAGGTGAAATATTGATTCTCGAAATAGATGAACCGCTTCGCCGCCGCGATCATATCGAGATAGAGCTGCTCTATCTCGCGGATTTCGCCGCTGTCCTGATATTTCGCGCGCGTGCGTGAAATCGCAACATCGACGCCACGAAAATCGGGCTCCAGATCGTCGGGCCAATTCTCGCCATCGCCTTTCAGGTCGCGCAGCGGCTTTTTCGTGGCGCGCTTCCAGCGTTCGTTGCCCAGATCTGCCAGCGCGTTGCCGACCGGCCCCGCAAGGATCATCGTCGAATCATGCCAGGGCATATAGGAACCGCCACCCGGCAGCGTGCGGCGCGGGTCATCGTCCCGGTGATCGCTGGTATCCCAGCGTGCCAATCCAACGTCGATGCCGCCGCACACCGCCAGATGATCGTCGAATACCGCGACCTTTTGATGATGACTGCACCCCAAAGGATGCGCGCTGTCGAGACGAAAGCTGATCGCGCGTGTCAGTTTCCAGCGGAGGATCATCGCGAGAATGCGCGGCACCGCGAAATGTTTGAGCCCGCCGAAATTCCAGCGGAGAATATCGATATCGCGTCCCGGTTCACGATGCGCCAATCGCAGCAGAAACTCGCCGAGCGGTTCGCCTTCGCCCTTATTATCCGGCCTCAACGCGATACGCGGATCGAAATCCCAGCCGATGAGCAGGATGCGTTCTTTCGCCCCCTCCATCAAACGTTCGAGCAGCGCGTAATAATCGGCAGCATCGACGATCATCCGCGCTTTGTCGGCACGCGTGATTCGCCAGCAATTGCGCCCTTCGATGACGATTGGAGTCAATTTTCCCGGGCCTGTGTTGTCGCTCATCGCCGCCGACACGCTTGCCGGCGGCGATGGTTGCACGAAAATCTGTCAGGCAGCGTAGAACTGATCCGGCGACAGCGCCATCATCGTTTCGCTGCCGGCTTCAATCTTGCGGCGCAGCGAACCAGCGTCGGGCATGAAGCGCTCGGCGAAATGGCGAGCGGTGATCAGCTTTGCTTCGAGGAATGCCTTGTCTCCGCGGCCCTCGTCGAGCGCCTTTTGCGCGGCCTCGATCATCCGCAGCCACATGAGGCCCAGCGCGACGATGCCCATGATATGCATATAATGATGGGCACCAGCGCCGACGTTATTGGGGTTCGCCATGCCATTTTGCATGAACCACATCGTCGCCGCCTTGAGTTCACCATTGGCTTTTTCGAGGCTGGCGGCGAAATCGGCAAAGCCCGGCTTGTCCTTGGCCGCAGCGCATTCTTCGTCGATGATCGCAAACAGCGTCTGCACCGCGCGGCCGCCATTTTGGGCGAGCTTGCGGCCGACCAGATCCATTGCCTGAACGCCGTTCGCGCCTTCGTAAATCATGGTGATGCGGGCATCGCGAACATATTGGCTCATGCCCTGTTCTTCGATGTAGCCGTGGCCGCCGAACACCTGCTGGGCGTTGGTCGCGACGTCATAGCCCTTGTCGGTGCCATACCCCTTGATCACCGGAGTGAGCAGGCTGACCAGATCGTCGGCGCGCTGACGTTCCTCCTCCGTCTCCGCGACATGAGCCAGATCGACCTGCAAGGCGCCCCAGACGCACAGAGCGCGCAGCCCCTCAACCGTCGCCTTGCCGTCCATGAGCATGCGGCGCACGTCGGGGTGAACGAACAGCGGGTCGGCCTTTTCCTGCGGATCCTGCGGACCGGTGAGCGCGCGGCCCTGACGGCGATCCTTCGCATAGGCGACCGCGTTCTGGAACGCGATATCGGCCTGCGCCAGCCCCTGAATACCGACTCCCAAGCGCGCGGCGTTCATCATGATGAACATGGCGGCGAGCCCTTTATTCTCGTCGCCGACCAGCCAGCCCTTTGCCCCGTCATAATTCATGACGCAGGTCGAATTGGCGTGAATGCCCATTTTATGCTCGATCGAACCGCATGACAGCGTGTTGCGGTCCCCCAGCGATCCATCTTCATTGACGAGGAATTTGGGGACGATGAACAGCGAAATGCCCTTGACGCTGTCGGGGGCATCGGGGGTTTTCGCGAGGACGAGGTGGATGATATTGTCGGCAAGGTCATGCTCGCCCGACGAAATGAAGATTTTGGTGCCAGTGACAGCATAGCTGCCGTCGCCATTCGGAACGGCGCGGGTGCGAATGAGGCCGAGGTCGGTGCCGCAATGCGGTTCGGTCAGGTTCATCGTGCCGGTCCATTCGCCCGACACCATCTTGGGCACATAGATCGCCTTCAGCTCGTCAGAGGCCTTCACGAGGATGGCAGCGGTCGCGCCGTGCGACAGGCCCGGATACATGGCGAAGGCCTGGTTGGCGGCGTTGCGATATTCCTCGACCGGGAATCCGATGACGTGCGGCAGGCCCTGCCCGCCAAATTCTTCCGGCGCGGTCAGCAGGCCCCATCCGGCCTCGCAATAGGCCTTATAGGCCTCCTTGAATCCCTTGGGCGTCGTTACCGAACCATCGTCGTGGCGGGTGCAGCCTTCGAGATCGCCCGACTGGTTGATCGGGAAGAGAACTTCTTCGCAGAATTTTCCGGCTTCGGTCAGCACCGCCTCGATCATGTCGGGGGTCGCGTTGGCAAAACCGGGAAGATTGGCGTAGCGCTCAATCCCCAGCACTTCGTTAAGTTGGAACAGCGTGTCTTGAACCGGAGCGCGATAAGCGGGCATGAGTCATCTTTCTGGAAAGCGAAGGTTGGCAGTTGTGCTCGCCTGGGGAGGCTCAGCCGGCCTTGTGACCAGCGTCGACTTTCTTCACCATGTCGATGAAGCGTGACAGCTCATCTACAGCGCTGTCAATATCGTCGCGCTGGCGGCGCAGCAAGCCAATACGTTGCTGGCATTTTTCGACCGTCACCTGACGCTGCAGCTTGCGGCCGTCGCCAACGTCGTAAAGGTCGATCATCTCGCGAATGTCCGCGAGGCTGAATCCCGTCCGCTTTGCGCGCAAGATCCACGCAAGCCGGGCACGGTCGCGTTTCGAATAGATGCGCGACAATCCCTTGCGCGACGGGCTGATCAGCCCTTCATCTTCATAAAAACGCAGCGCACGTGCCGTCACGCCGAACTCGGACGACAGGTCGGTGATGCTGAAATGCTCGCGGCCCAGATGATCGGGCGTGTCAATATGGGCGTGGCCGTAGTCGTCCGTCATGCCGGAAAGATTAGTTTCCGTTGACGTGAACGTCAAGGGTAACGAAAATGAAGAAAATGTGCCGTTCAGGCCCCGCAAGGCCGAACGACATTGCCCTGCCCGCCACCGATCCGCAAGCCCCTTGCATCGGCTTCAGACCAGCTTATGCGCGGCAAACGCAGTCCGGCGAGCGACGCGCGTTGGGGGCAAATGCTCTGACACGCGGACGGCAGGCTGCCCGGCAATTGCAATTCATCCTCTTCCTCGTGCACCCGGGCCTCGCAGCCCTCGGCTCCGGCAAAGCGCAGCCGCAAGCCTTCGCCGTCACGGACCATCGTCCCCCGTGCGGTGCATGACACGCCCGGCCCGAACGCCGCGGTCAGCGCAAAGCGCCACTGGCCAGCGCCATCGGGCACGACACACATCGCGTCGCGGCCCAGATCATGGGTGCGTTCAAAAACGCCGGTCGGCGCAGGCGCCTGTGGCCGGACGATCCCACGCTCTCGCGCGGCAATCTCTAGCGGATTGGCGGCATCGACCCGCTTGTCGTCAGCTTCGGGTACCGGGCGCCCGCAACTTGCGAGCAGCAACGTAGACAAGAGCGCCGCCGCGCTAGCCTTGCGCATCATCGTCCAGAAAGGTCAGGCGACCATCGGATTCAACCCGGCGATAGAAGCAGGACCGGCGTCCGGTGTGACAGGCTGGCCCGGCGGGCGTCACCCGCAGCAGCAGCGCGTCCTGATCGCAATCGACGCGCATTTCCACCAGCGTCAGGCCGTTGCCCGAGGTTTCGCCCTTACGCCACATGGCGGCGCGCGATCGCGACCAGAAATGCGCCTGCCCCGTTTCCTGGGTCAGCGCGATCGCCTCCGCATTCATATGCGCGACCATCAACAGAACGCCGGTATCGGCATCGGTGACGATCGCGGTCACCAGCCCGGAGGCGTCAAAACGCGGAGAAAACTGGTCGGTGCGGTCGCGTTCATCGTTCATAATCTGCGCTTTAGAGCAGGATGAAAGCGCCTGTCACCCCAAGGTTGATCGCCGTGCGAAAAGAAGGCGGAATATGGGGGGCGACATTTGCGATTCCCGTCCCTATATGCGCCCCAGTCACTGCCCCCCCTAGTTGCTGGACTGACATGCTCACCACTCATCCTTTCGATGACGACAAACTCCGTGAAGAGTGTGGCGTCTTTGGTATTCATGGCGCCGATAGCGCCGCCGCCGTCGTGGCACTGGGGCTTCACGCCCTGCAACATCGTGGTCAGGAAGCCGCAGGCGTCACCGCCTTTGACGGCAAGGATTTCCATACCCACCGCGCGATGGGCCACGTCGCGGGCAATTTTGACCGTGACGACATCATGCGCCAGCTCGCGGGCGCCTCGTCGATCGGCCACGTCCGCTATTCGACGACTGGCGAAACCGCGCTGCGCAACGTCCAGCCGCTGTTCGCCGACCTCGCCACCGGCGGGTTCGCGATTGCGCATAACGGCAATATCTCCAACGCGACGGCCCTGCGTAAAATCCTCGTGCGCCGCGGTTCGATTTTCCAGTCGACCAGCGATACCGAGGTGATCATCCACCTCGTCGCAACGTCGAAATATCGCACCCTGCTCGATCGCTTTATCGATGCGCTGAAGCAGGTCGAGGGCGCCTATTCGCTGATCTGCCTGACCGCCGAGGGCATGATTGGTTGCCGCGATCCGCTGGGCATCCGTCCGCTCGTCATCGGCAAGCTGGGCGATGCCTTCATTCTGGCGTCGGAAAGCGTCGCGCTCGACGTCGTCGGCGCGGAATTCCTCCGCTCGGTCGAGCCGGGCGAACTCGTCATCATCCGCGACGGCGAGCTCATCTCGCATCGCCCGTTCGCCGAACGGCCTGCGCGCCCCTGCATCTTTGAATATGTCTATTTCTCACGCCCCGATTCGATCGTCGACGGCACGAGCGTCTATTCGGTGCGCAAGGCGATCGGCGCCGAACTCGCGCGCGAAAATCCGGTCGAAGCCGATCTGATCATCCCGGTCCCCGATTCGGGCACGCCCGCCGCGCTTGGCTATGCCCAGGAATCGGGCATTCCCTTTGAACTCGGCATCATCCGTTCGCACTATGTCGGACGCACTTTCATCCAGCCGGGCGACAAGGTCCGTCATCTGGGCGTCAAGCTGAAGCACAACGCCAACAAGGCGCTGATCGCCGGCAAGCGTATCGTGCTGATCGACGATTCGATCGTGCGCGGGACGACCAGCCTGAAAATCGTGCAGATGATGCGCGATGCCGGCGCCGCCGAGGTGCATATGCGCATCGCCAGCCCGCCAACCCAGCATAGCTGCTTTTATGGCGTCGACACGCCCGAGCGTGCCAAGCTGCTCGCGGCACAAATGACCGTTGGCCAGATGGCCGAGTTCATCAACGCCGACAGCCTGGCGTTCGTCACGATCGACGGACTTTATCGCGCACTGGGCGAGGTCAAGCGCGCCGAGGACGGCCCGCAATATTGCGATGCCTGCTTCACGGGCGATTACCCGACCACGCTGACCGATTTCGACGAGCACAGCCTGGACGACCAATTTTCGATGCTTGCCGAACGGGTTGTCTGACATAATGACCAACGTGACTGAAGAATTGGCGGGCCAGGTTGCGCTCGTCACCGGCGCGAGCCGTGGCATTGGTGAAGCGATCGCCGAATCGCTCGCGGCTCGCGGCGCACATGTCGTCATCACCGCGCGCACTGCGGGTGGTCTCGAAGCGCTGGAAGACCGCATTCACGAGCGCGGCGGCAGCGCGACGATCGCACCGCTCGACCTGACCGACGGCGACAGCATTGCCCGCCTTGCAAGCGCGATGGCCGAACGCTGGCAGAAACTCGACATGCTGGTGCTCAACGCCGCAATGCTCGGTACGCTGACCCCGGTCGCCGCGATCGACGCCAAGGAATTCAACAAGCTGCTGACGCTGAACCTGATCGCGCAGCAGGCGCTGATCGCCAATTTCGATCCGCTTCTCCGCCGATCCGATAACGGGCGCCTGATCGCATTGTCGAGCAGCGTTGCCCGCGAGCCGCGGGCCTATTGGGGCGCCTATGCCGCGTCAAAGGCGGCGTTCGAGACGCTGGTGACGAGCTATGGCGCCGAAATGCGCAACATCTCGACCGTGCGTACCGCGATCCTCGATCCCGGCGGTACACGGACCCAAATGCGCGCGCGCGCCTATCCCGGCGAAGATGCACAGAGCATCAAGGAACCGGCGGCGGTCGGCGAATTTGTCGCCAGGCTGATGGTCGAGGGCTTTGACAGCACGGCTTTCCACGCGCTCCCCAAGGTGATGGAACAAGCTTAACGCCATATTTGCTTTCCTATGCTAGGCGATCTGCCGAATATGGGTTGCAAGGGCTTTGAAATGACCAACAATATCGTGCGATCGGCAGTTGCCGCGGTGGCAGGCATCCTCGTCGCTTTCGGGCTGATCTGGCTCGCCCAATATGCCGGCAGCGAATTTTCGCCAGCCGAATATGATGTCGCGACGGGTGACATACTGATCCCGCTGGGTTCGACCGTCGCCCTGATCGTCGGTTGGTTTATCGGTGCCTTTGCGGGCGGCTGGCTGGCCATGCGTGCTTCGGGGGGAACCGGTGCGGGCTGGGTCGTCGCAGGCGCGGTAATCGGCGCTGCGATTTATTCGGCGGCCGATTTTTCCGAAGTCTGGTGGGTCATCGCGCTTGGCGGCATCATCCCTTTGACTGCCGCCTGGCTGGCGCAGCGCGCTGTGGCGACAGCCGCTGAATGAATCGTCGCGCCCGCGAAGGCGCGCCCACCAGCTGGTACCAAGCCGATGGCCGCCCCCGCCTTTGCGGGGGCGGCACTTTTTTACGTTGCCCTGCTATTTGGCTTCCTTGTCCACCGCAGCCTGCACAGTCTTGTAAAAGGCCTCGCGCGCGGCGCCGACGCCTTCGGGGTCGGTCGCGGTCGGCCAGTTGCCGTTCGACGCGATCACCAGCTTGCGCTTCGGATCGATGAAGATGCCCTGACCGAAGATGCCCTGCGCGGCGAAGCTGCCGTCGTCGTTGGTCCACCATTGATAACCATAGCCGCGGCCCGGAATATCGATCCCCGCCCGCTTGGTCGTCGCAGCCGCCAGCCAGCCGTCGGGCAGAACCTGTTTGCCGCCAGCTACGCCGCCGCCAAGGATGAACTGGCCGAAGCGCGCATAATCCTTGAGGCTGGCCGATACGCAGCAACCGCTGATTTCATGCCCGGTCGCGCCCAGCATCCACACCGCATCCTGCTCCATCCCATAAGGCCCCCAGACCTTTTCGGACAGATAGTCGGACAGGCTCTTGCCGGTTGCGCTCGACACGAGCACGCCGATCAAATTGGTCTCACCGGTCTTGTACACCCACTTCGACCCGGCGGGCGCTTCGCGCGGCAAGGTCTTCATATAGCTGACCGTTACATCTTCGCCCGCCACTGGTTTTTGCAGGTTGAACAGCGCGACGTCCGATTTGGGATCGGTATAATCCTCGTTCCATTTGACCCCTGAGGTCATCGTCAGCAGCTGTTCCACGCTGACATCATCATAGGCCGAGCCCTTCAGCCCCGGGATATAGACCGTGACCTTGTCATCGAGGCTTTTGATATAGCCGTCCTTCACCGCAGCGCCGACGAGAGTCGAGGTGAAGCTCTTGGCGACCGAGAAGCTGGTCCAGCGGCCCGCAGCATCATAGCCGAGCGCATATTTTTCGAGCCGGATCTTGCCGTCCTGAAGGATGATCAGCCCGGCGTTACGCTGTTTCGCCATATGGGCATCGACGTCGATGCCAAGGTCGAGGGGCTTGCCTTCGGGAAGCGGAAAGACCGAATTGCCCGCACGGATCGTGTTGACCACGACCTTCGGGACTTTCTCCATCGTGCGGAAAGCGGCGTCGCGTTGGTCCTGGTTCCAAAATAGCACATTCTGATCCTTTGGCAGATTTTCGGTCGTCTGGGTCGGCGCGGGCGCGCTGCACCCTGCCGTCGCTGCACACAGCAGCGCCGCTGCCAAATATCTTCGCATCCTTCACTCTCCCTGTTTAGGCTGTTTTTTCCAAGGTGACCTGCGCAACGTCGATGCCGCCGCCACGAAACCCGCCTTCGCAATATTGCAGATAATAGCGCCACAAGCGCACGAAGCGTTCGTCGAACCCGGCGGGAAGCCGGTCCGCCGCGACAACGGCGTCGAACCGCGCGCGCCATTGCCGCAGCGTTTCGGCATAATCGCCGCCGAAACGACGCGCATCGCGCCACGCCAGCCCGCGTTCTTCGGCAAGCGCGCGAAAGCGGCTTTCGGAGATCAGGCAGCCGCCCGGGAAAATATAGGCCTGAATGAAGTCGCTGCTGGCGGCATAGCGTTCGAACAGTGCATCGTTGATCAGGATATACTGGATCGCCGCCTTACCGCCGGGACGCAGCAGGCGCGCGATCGCATCGAGATAGGTCGGCCAATAGATTTGTCCGACCGCCTCGACCATTTCGACGCTGGCGATGGCGTCATAAGGGCCCCGGGCGTCGCGATAATCGCAAATCTCGACCCCCGAACGCTCCGACAGGTCGATAGCATGAAGTCGCGCGTCGGCGATTTCCGCCTGTGCCGGCGACAGGGTGATGCCGGTGTAGATAACATCGTGCCGCGCGACCGCACGCTCGGCGAGTGCGCCCCAGCCGCAACCGATTTCGAACAGCCGGCTGCCCGACCGCAGATCGAGCCGGTCAAGAATCGCGTCGACCTTTGCAGCCTGCGCCTGCTCCAGCGATTGTCCCGGATCAGTGAACAGCGCGCTCGAATAATTCATCGCAGAATCGAGCCACAAACGATAGAAATCATTACCCAAATCATAGTGAGCGTGAATGTTCCGCCGCGCTCCCCGTCGGTCGTTGCGGTGGAGTGCGTGGATCGTCTTGTAAATCCAGCGCGACGGCCCGTGGGCGCGGCCCACGTCGCCCAGCGCCTCTCCATTGCGCATAAACAGGTCAAACAAGGGCACGGGATCGGGTGAGGACCATTCGCCCTTTTCCCATGCCCTATACCATCCGACCGATCCCGACAGGGCAAGCCGGGCCAGCGACGCCCAGTGATGGAGGTGAACAACCGCCGCCGGCCCCTTGCCCCGCCCGCCAAGCAAGCGGACGCTTTGATCGGGCAGCGTGGCTTCGATGGTACCTTGACCGAGCCCTGCGTCGATCCGGTCGAGCATGCGATGAAAGAGGCTCGCCGGAGCCAACGCGATCAGCCGCGCCAATATACCGCCCGAGCGATAGGCCCGGTCTGCGCGCAACAATTGCCTGCCGCGGCGGGGGCTGACATGCGTGTTCATTACCCCTTCCTGCCCCAAACGCAGCTTTCTGACAATCGCTTGTCGCTGCGCCCTCGCAAGTTCAGCGAACCGCAATCATTCGGGATGGCTTGCCGTATCGGGCGCCGTCAGTCGGACCTCGAACCGGCTCTGCGCCAGTGGGTGCATATAGCGTTGGTCGCGGATCAGGATCGCGTCGCCGTCGCGCTGCGCAACGGGCATGCGCGCCCAGAACAGAAAGGCGCGCGCCGCGGGGTCGGCCTTTACCCAGGTCGGCCGTCGGGGATCGTCCATGCCGATGGGTTCGCCCGTAATATCGAGTTGTCCACCGACGCCGGGTACGAAACTCCCGCTCCCAAAGCGATCGGCGGTGCGCCAGAAAATATCGCGTTTCCAGAAAGCCAATGGTGGCGGGCTCGCGACGACCAGCGCATCGCCCTGACCGCTGCCGCTTAACGCAGAGGCTCCCATTTTCTCGGCGGCGCCGGTGATCAGGCCGTTGGCAAAAATATAGGCGCAGACGGCAGCAAAGCCGACCCACGCCGGACGCTGCCAATTCGCTGTCCCGCGGCGCTCACGCCGGAGGGAAAACCAGACCGATAGCGCAAGCGCGATCCATATCCACAGGTCGATGATGAACAAGCTGTCGCCATAAAACCATTGCGACGAAAAGGGTTCGAGCAGGCGAATGCCATAATTGTTGAGCCAGTCGAGCGCCGGATGGCTAAGGCAGCCGATATAGGCGAGCGCGAGCAGCCAGCCTTTGTCGATCGGAAGCCGCCCGGCAGGCCGCTTGCCGCGTCGAGCCTGCCAGCGATCGAAGGCGATCATCGCCGCCCACAGCAGGATAGGCAGCAACAGCAGCGCGATAGGCCCATGGGTGATCCCGCGCCGCATCGACAGCGATTCAATGCCATAAATGGCACAGCTGGCATCAATATCGGGAAGGTTGGCTGCGATGATCAGCGTCGGCATCGCGAGGCCGGTCTTTTTCTTGAGCCCCATTTGCCCAAGAACGGCGCCAACGAGGCTGTGGGTCAGATTGTCCATATGGTCCTATAGACCCGACCCGTCGGCGCGGCGCAAGACGTCAGAGTTCGGGACCGCCTTCGGTGACAGTCCAGGTCTGGCCCTTTTTCAGCAGGCCTTGCAGATCGGCGGTTTTCCCTTCGCGGGCCGCTTCATTCTGGCGCCAGACATCGGCTTCGAAGGTTGGGCGCGGATCGTCGTACAGCACGCCTAGCGCCATCGGAAATTCGCCGAAGCGCATTTCGACGAGCATGTGCGCGACGCTGCGGTTGGTGACGTCATGGACGATCACGCCCGCGGCCTGCCAGTCGCCATCAATGACGTCGACGACCTTCAGGTGCAGCGCCTCGGCGTCGAGCGCGATGCCCTTCAAGCCCTTGCCGAACAGCATCGGTTCGCCATTTTCGAGCCAGAGCTGACGATCCTCGGCGCCCTTTGGTGCGGCGAAATCTTCGAACACATCCTTATTGTAGACGATGCAGTTCTGGAAGATTTCGATGAAAGCCGCACCCTTGTGCGCGTGTGCCGCTTTCAACACTTCGGGCAACTTCTTTGACACGTCGAAGCCGCGCGCAACGAAACGCGCGCCGGCGCCTAGCGCGAAGGCGGCGGGCTGGGCCGGACGGTCGACCGAACCATAGGGCGTCGACGGGCTGGTCGTACCGACGCGGCTGGTCGGGGAATATTGACCTTTTGTAAGGCCATAGATCTCGTTGTTAAACAACATGATCTGGCAATCGAGATTGCGCCGGATCAGGTGCATCGTGTGGTTGCCGCCGATCGACAGTCCGTCTCCATCACCGGTGACGATCCAGATGTCGAGGTTCGGATTGGCAAGCTTCAGCCCCGTCGCGAACGCCGGCGCGCGGCCGTGGATCGTGTGAAAGCCATAGGTTTCCATATAATAGGGGAAACGCGACGAGCAGCCGATGCCGCTGATAAACACGGTGTTTTCAGGCGCGGTGCCGATTTCGGGCATGGTGCGCTGAACGGCCTTCAGGATCGCATAGTCGCCGCAACCGGGGCACCAGCGCACTTCCTGATCGGTTTCCCAATCTTTCAGCGTCGTCGGGCGCGCGATGGTGGTCATCTCGTTCATGCGAGCGCTCCTTCAATAGCAGCTTCGATTTCGGCGATGGTGAAGGGCTGGCCCGACACCTTGTTCACGGGTTTGGCATCGACCAGATACTGGTCGCGCAGCACGGTCTTCAATTGCCCCGTGTTCATTTCGGGCACGATCACCTTGTCATAGCTTTTCAGCAGTTCGCCCAGGTTCGCCGGCAACGGCCAGATATGACGAATATGGATATGGCTGACGTCCGCACCCTCGGCGCGTTTGCGGCGCACCGCCTGATGGATCGGACCAAAGGTCGAGCCCCAGCCGACAACCGCGAGCTTGCCGCCTTCGGCGCCGAGCTCGACGATCTGGTCGGGAACCTTGATGCCGTCGATCTTGTCCTTGCGGATGTCCGTCATCGCCTGATGGTTCGACGGATTGTAATTGATGTGGCCGGTGTCGATTTCCTTCTCGATGCCGCCAATGCGATGGAGAAGGCCGGGCGTCCCGGGCTTGACCCACGGACGCTTGAGATTTTCGTCGCGACCATAGGGCTTGAAGCCCTCCTCGGGCACTTCGGTCAGAAATTCGACCGGGAAGTCGTCATAGGTGGTGAGGTCAGGCACCGCCCACGGCTCGGCGGCGTTGGCGATATAGCCGTCGGTGAGCAGCATCACCGGCGTCATATATTGCACCGCGATCCGCACGGCCTCGATCGCGCATTCGAACGCATCGCCGGGCGAGCGCGCCGAGACCACGGGCATCGGAGCGTCGCCGTTGCGGCCATAGACCGCCTGATACAGATCCGACTGCTCGGTCTTGGTCGGCAGGCCCGTCGAGGGGCCGCCGCGCTGCGAATTGACGATGATCAGCGGCAGTTCGGTCATGATCGCAAGGCCCATCGCCTCACCCTTCAGCGCGATGCCGGGCCCCGATGAGCTGGTAACGCCCAGCGAGCCGCCATAGCTGGCGCCGATCGCCGAACAAATGGCGGCAATTTCGTCCTCGGCCTGAAAGGTCGTGACGTCATATTCCTTGAGCCGCGACAGGTGATGCAGGATCGCCGAGGCGGGGGTGATCGGATAGCCGCCGAAGAACATCGGCAGCTTCGCAAGCTGCGCGCCCGCGACGAGGCCCAGCGCGATGCCCTCCGCGCCGGTCAGGGTACGATAGAGGCCGGGTGCCACCGGGGCCGGATCGACATGGTGCTGCTTAAGCGGCCCCGCGAGTTCGGCGGTTTCGCCATAGGCGTGCCCGGCGTTGAGCGCCGCGATATTGGCTGCGGCAAGGTCGGGCGCCTTGGCGAATTTGCCGTTGAGCCAGTCGATCAGCGGCTGGCGATCGCGGTCGAACATCCAGAGCGCAAGCCCCAGCGTCCACATATTCTTGCAGCGCAGCGCTTCCTTGTTGCCGAGGCCGAATGGCTTCACGGCGTCCATCGTCAGTTGGCTGATGTTGAGCTTGAGCAGCTGCCATTTGGCCAGGCTGCCATCCTCGAGCGGGTTCGACTCATATTTCGCCTTGGCGAGGTTGCGGTCGTTGAATTCGCCCTCGTCGGCGATGATCAGACCGCCTTGCTTAAGCTGGGGCACGTTGGTCTTGAGCGCCGCAGGATTCATCGCAACGAGGACGTCGGGCGCATCGCCCGCGGTGTCGATTGCCGACGATCCGAAGTTGATCTGGAAGGCCGAGACGCCGAACAAAGTGCCCTGCGGAGCGCGGATTTCAGCGGGAAAATCGGGGAAGGTCGCAAAGTCATTGCCAGCCAGCGCCGACGAGAGGGTGAACTGACCGCCGGTGAGCTGCATCCCGTCGCCGGAGTCCCCGGCAAAGCGCACTACCACTGCGTCGGAAAGGGGGGATGGAGATGCTGCTGCCCGGTCCTCTACCGCTGTCGCCATTGTCTTTTCTGCCTTAATATTGCCGACCTGTAACATGGGCCTAGGCCCGTCCGCGACAAGCCGCAATTCAGAAAAGTTTGTGCAGCGCAAAGCGGAAGAGCGCGGTCGGTTTCGATTCGCCATTGAATATTGCCCTGCGATGCCGAATAGCTGCGTCCGAACACAGAACGAGGGATCAGCAGTATGACCGACGGCACACCCCATTACACCCGCCCCGATGTGGCGGGCTTTCTGGCCTTCTTGAACGCACAGGACGGCCCGAAAATGGAGGAACTGCCGCCCGAAGCGGCGCGCGAAATGTTCCGCGTTATGGGGCAGATGGCCGATGTTCCGCGCGGCGAGATCGCACATGTCGAAGATCGCGCAATCCCCGGCCCGGCTGGCGACATTCCGATCCGCATCTATGACAATCGCCCGACCCGCGAGGCCGGTCCGGTCATGGTATTCTACCATGGCGGCGGCTGGGTGATCGGCGATTTGAACACCCATGATCCCTATTGCGCGGAGGCGGCGCGGCTGCTCGACATGCCGGTGATCGCGGTTGATTATCGACTCGCGCCCGAACACCCCTTTCCCGCGGCGCCCGAGGATTGCGAAGCCGCGACGCGCTGGGTCGCCGACAATGTCCCCTGCACCGGGCTGGTCCTGTCGGGCGAAAGCGCCGGCGGCAATCTGACCATCGCAACCGCATTGACGCTTCGCGACAAGCCGGCGTCGAAGCCGGTGATCGCGATCCACCCCATTTATCCCGCGGTCACCACGCACAATGACTGGCAAAGCTACCGCGATTTTGGCGAAGGCCATCTGCTGACCGAGGGCAGCATGATCTGGTTCGGCAACCAATATGCCCCGGATCCGGCGGA
The DNA here is from genome assembly GCF_051550705.1 of Sphingopyxis selenitireducens. NCBI lineage: Bacteria > Pseudomonadati > Pseudomonadota > Alphaproteobacteria > Sphingomonadales > Sphingopyxidaceae > Sphingopyxis > Sphingopyxis selenitireducens. The sequence continues at coordinate 652,412 of NZ_JBPULG010000002.1, read as the reverse complement.
TTATCGCGCGTCACCGCTCGACTTCCCCGCTGAAGGGCTGCCACCGACGCTGCTGGTTACCGCCGGGCTCGACCCGCTGCGCGATCAGGGACGCGCTTATGCCGCAAAGCTGATCGAGGCCGGGGTGCCGACCACCTATCGCGAGGCGAAGGGCAGCATTCACGGCTATATCAATCTGGCGCAGGCCATTCCCAGCGCACAGGCCGACATCAGCGGCGCGCTGACTACGCTCAAGGCGATCGTCGCCGAAGCCAGCGCATGACCGACCACAGCGCCCTTCCCTATCGCCCTTGCGCCGGGGTGATGCTGGCGAACCGCGATGGCCGTGTGTTCGTCGGGCAGCGACTCGATACGTCGAGCGAGGCCTGGCAAATGCCGCAAGGCGGGATCGATCCCGGCGAGGATGCCGAAATGGCGGCGATCCGCGAACTCGGCGAGGAGACCGGCGTCCATGGCGGGCTGGTCGAGATCATCGCGCGCAGCCGCGAGGAATATTTCTATGATCTGCCCGACCATCTCGTCGGCAAAATGTGGGGCGGAAAATATCGCGGCCAACGCCAATATTGGTTCCTGATGCGTTTCATGGGCACCGACAGCGACATCGACATCCACACCAAACATCAGGAGTTTCGTGCCTGGCGCTGGGCCGAACTGGGGGAGATCGAGAAATTGATCGTCCCGTTCAAGCGGGTGCTCTACCGCGGGCTGGTCGAGGAATTCGGCCCGCTCGTCTGACCTTTCAGCGTAAGCGCCATACGAAACACATCGGCAAACATCGCAGGCGTCAGCCGGCCGGTGTTCGTGTTGTAGCGCGAGCAATGATAGCTATCGACCAGATGCCGCCCGTCGGGCAGCACGTGAACGGCACAGTGCGCGAACGGATGCGCCGCGAGGCGTTCGCCGACGGCACGGAGCGCGGCGTCGTGCGCAATGCGGCCGAGCGCGATGATCACTTGCACCTTTGGTAATGCAGCGAGTTGGGTTTCAAAGAAGGGGCGGCATGCCGCAATCTCCTGCGGCGTCGGCTTGTTCTGCGGCGGCACGCATTTGACACTGTTGACGATAATCGTGCCAACCAGCTCCAACCCATCGTCGATCCGGGCGTCATAATGCCCTCTGCTGAGCCCGAATTCGGCGAGCGTCGCGAACAGCAGGTCTCCAGCATAATCGCCCGTAAAAGGTCGGCCCGTGCGGTTCGCGCCATGTTTACCGGGGGCAAGGCCGGCAAAGGCCAACCATGCTTCCGGATCGCCAAAGGCGTGGACCGGCGCGTTCCACCAATCGGGATGCTCGGTCCGGCACTCTGCGCGCAGCCGGGCGAGGCGGGGGCAGCGCGGGCAGTCGCGCGGCGGCTCGGTGCCGGGCAAGGGGCTACCAATTTCCACCCTGCTGAGATAGGCGCAGCGACATGCGCGATGCAACGCCCTTCCCCACCATTCCTCTGCCGCTCTACGCGATTGGCCTGGGTTCGAATCGCCGCCATGTGCTGCACGGCGATCCGCGCGGGGTGTTGATGGCGGCGCTTGCTGCGCTGGAAAGCGCAGATATCGAGCCGGTCGATGCAAGCCCGATCATTGCCAGCGCCCCGATCGGCCCGTCGCGGCGACAATATGCGAATGCGGTGGCGCTCGTCGCATCGCCGCTTGCCCCGCCCGAAATGCTCGAACGGTTGCAGGCAATCGAGTCGACGTTCGGACGCCGCACCGGCCAGCGCTGGAGCGCACGCACGCTCGACCTCGACATATTGCTGTGGTCGGGCGGGATCTGGGCCGACGCGACGCTCACGATTCCACACCCTGCGATGACAGAGCGGCGCTTCGTCCTTGATCCATTGTCCGTTATCGCGCCCGACTGGCGTCATCCGGTGACCGCCCGCAGCGTCCGGCAACTGGCAATGCAACTTACGCGATCCAAGCCGGTTGACCGGAGCGCATCATCGCTCTAGGGCGACCGCTCACTTCGCGCACCGACCGATGTCGGCACCGCGTCGGGGCCCTTAGCTCAGTCGGTAGAGCAACTGACTTTTAATCAGTAGGTCGCTGGTTCGAACCCAGCAGGGCTCACCATATTATCACGGCATGCTTCCCCGGAAGCGCCGGTTTATGGTGTTTTCCCAAGAATCCGTAAACCGGAAGATACCGGAAAAGATTTTCCGTCTTCAGGTTGATACCTGACAGGCGCGCGCCGCAGATGCCCCATCCTGACCCGCGCACATCATCGAACGCCGACGCATTGCGCCGACGTTCAATGAAGTGCACGCGAAACGCGCCGGCGTCAGGGGTCAGGCGCGAAAGCCTGCGAGACGCTGGTCGACGATCGCATCGGCTTCGGCGATGATCCGGTCGATCAGCTGCTGACAGGTCGGGATGTCGTGGATCAGTCCCTGCACCATCCCGGCCCAGAAAACGCCCTTCGAGAGATCGCCAGTTTCCAGCAATTCGCGCCCTGCCTTGCCATTCACCAGTTCGGCGACGTCGGCGAAAGTCGCATCGGGAACAGCGAGGCGGCGCACCACCTCCTCGCTGACATCGCTCTTGCCGACACGCGCGGTGTTCTTGAGGCTGCGGAAGATCAGGAAGCTGCCGCGTTCGTCATTGTCGACATAGGCCTGTTTTACATTGTCGTGGATCGGCGCTTCGACCGTCGCGCAGAAGCGCGTGCCCATGTTGATGCCCTCGGCGCCGAGGCTGAGCGCGGCGACGAGACCGCGGCCGTCGCCGAAGCCGCCCGAAGCCAGCATCGGAATCTTGACCTTGTCAGCGGCGGCCGGGATGAGGATCAGGCCCGGAATATCGTCTTCGCCCGGATGGCCTGCGCATTCGAAGCCGTCGATCGAAATGATGTCGCAGCCGGCGCGCTCGGCCGACAAGGCGTGGCGAACCGCGGTGCATTTGTGGAGGATGGTGACGCCGTGCGGTTTCAGCATTTCCCAGATTTCGCGAACCGCCGGGGTTCCCGCAGTCTCGACGATCTTGATGCCGCCATCAATGATCGCCTGGGCATAGGCCTTGTAGTCGGGGGCGTTGATCGTCGGGAAGACGGTCATGTTCACGCCGAAGGGCTTGTCGGTCATCGACCGGCATTTCTCGATTTCCTCGCGCAATGCTTCGGGGGTCGGCTGGGTCAGCGCGGTGATGATGCCAAGGCCGCCGGCGTTCGACACCGCGCTCGCGAGCCCGGCGTAGCCGACGCTCTGCATCCCGCCCTGCACGATCGGATGCTCAATACCCAACATTTCGGTGATGCGCGTCTTGAAAGCCATGAAACGTCCTTCCCTGTCGATGCTGACCCTACGGCATTAACGCCTTCGGGCGCGATTTAACTTGACGCTTACGTCAACGTCCGGTTGATTGGCAAGACAAGTTCAACGAAAAAAGGAATCGTCCGTGATGACAGATCGCCGCAAAACTCCCTCCCCCATGGCTTGCCAAAGCAGCGTGAGGACGGCGGCATGACGATTTCGGACCGAGCCCTCGCCATCGCTGCAAAGGTCGAAACTTTCGTCCGCGAAATCATCGTCCCTTATGAAAAAGACCCGCGCCGCGACCATCATGGCGCGCCGACCGACGAACTGGTCATGGAAATGCGCGAACATGCGCGCGGCGCCGGCGTGCTGACGCCGCATATTCTGGGCGACGGCGATCACCTCAACCAGCGCGAGACCGCCGTGGTGCTGATCAAAAGCGGCTTGTCGCCGCTCGGTCCGCTCGCCTGCAACACGATGGCGCCCGACGAGGGCAATATGTATCTCCTCGGCAAGGAAGGCAGCCCCGAACTCAAGGAGCGCTTCCTGAAGCCGATGGTCGAAGGCCATGTCCGCTCCGCATTTTTTATGACCGAACCCGCCGAAGAGGGTGGCGCCGGGTCCGACCCGTCGATGATGAAAACGACCTGCCATCTCGACGGCAATCATTGGGTGGTGAACGGTCGCAAGACTTTTATCACCGGCGCATTGGGCGCCCGCGTCGGGATCGTGATGGCGAAGTCGGAACAGGGCGCGTGCATGTTCCTCGTCGACCTGCCCGATCCCGCGATCCGTATCGACGATGTTCCGAACACCATCGACAGTTCGATGCCCGGCGGCCACGCAACACTGACGATCGACAACCTCCGCATCCCCGCCGACCAGATGCTGGGCGAAGCCGGCGAAGGCTTTCGCTATGCGCAGGTCCGTTTGTCCCCCGCCCGCCTGTCGCACTGCATGCGCTGGCTGGGCGCCTGCATCCGCGCGCACGAGATTGCGACCGATTATGCCAACCGCCGCGAAGCGTTCGGCAAACCGCTGGTCGATCACGAAGGCGTCGGCTTCATGCTCGCGGAAAATATGATCGACCTGAAGCAGGCCGAGCTGATGATCGACTGGTGCGCGTCGGTGCTCGACACCGGATCGCTTGGCACGGTCGAAAGCTCGATGGCGAAGGTCGCGGTGTCCGAAGCGCTGATGCGCATCGCTGATCGCTGTGTTCAGGTGATGGGCGGCACCGGGGTCACCGACAAGACGATCGTCGAACAGGTGTTCCGCGAAGTCCGCGCCTTCCGCATCTATGACGGCCCGACGGAGGTTCACAAATGGAGCCTCGCGAAGAAGATCAAGCGCGACTGGAGGGCCGGACGCGCCTGACACAGCCGCCAGTTGCCGGCCGCGGCCAATAGCGTCAAAGAACTTGACGTTTACGTCAACGTCCGGTTCACTGGCGGACAATAATGATATCGGGAGAGGATAATGCGGCCATGAGCATCCTGTACGACGAGGGACAACAGGCGATCGCGACCGAGTCGCGCCGCGCGCTCGAAGCGCGGATGCGCAAGGACGACCTGTTGCCGCTGCTGGAAGTCACTGGCCGCTATCATGAGGGCTTCTGGACGATGGCGAAGGAACAGGGCTGGACCGCCCTCGCCCTTCCCGAAGCCTATGGCGGGCTGGACCTTGGCCTGATCGAGATGGGTTTGATCGCGCATCAAGCAGGTCGCACGCTCAGCGGCGCGCCCTTTCTGACCTCCAGCTTCGGCGCCGCCAAGGCGATCGAACTTTATGGCAGCGACGCGCAGAAGACGCGCTGGCTACCAGGGCTTGCGAGCGGTGAGGTAATCGGAGCCGTGGCCTTTGCTGCGGGCGCCGATGCGCTGCCGGCGAAGCCCGTTGTCACCTTTGCGGGCGGCCAGCTGAATGGCGCAATGACCGGCGTATCCGCCGGAGCTGCGGCAGATGTTGCGGTTGTTTTCGCCACGGGTCCGGACGGTCCGGTGCTGGCGATCGCAGACCTTGCGAATGCCGAACGGCGCATCGTTCCGAGTTTCGACAACAGCCGCTGTGTCGCTGACTTGGATTTCAAAGGGACGCCCGCTGACGCGCTGATAGCGGGCGGATCGGCGCGCGACGCCGCGCTGCATATCCTCGCGTTGCAGGCTGTCATCACCGCGCATGAACAAACCGGCGGTGCCGAGGCGTTGATGGAGATTGCGCGCGACTATGCGATTACGCGGCGTGCCTTTGGTCAGGTCATCGGCGCGTTCCAGTCGGTCAAGCATCGGATTGCAGAGCTTTACGGGCTGGTCGAACTGGCGCGCGCAAATTGCATTCATGCGGCTTCGCGCGAAGGGGCGGATGATTTCATCACGGCCGCTGCAGCCGCGCGGCTATCGGCGACCGAGGCCTATGACACCGCGGCACGCGATTGTGTCCAGATTCATGGCGGTATCGGGGTGACGTGGGAAATCGGGCTCCACCTCCACATGCGCCGCGCGCGCAGCCTCGCCATCGAGCAGGGGAACAGCATGTTCTGGGAAGATGTTCTGGTCGACCGGCTGGCAGGAGAAGCGGCATGAGCGATCTCGAAACCTATCGCGCCAAAGCTGCCGCGTGGCTCGAAACGATGGTCCCCGACTTTGGCCGCGACGCGCGTCAGGGCCTGTCCGAAGCCGACGATCTGGCGCTAGGCCGCCGATACCAGAAGGCTAAGTTCGACGCGGGCTATGCCGGGATCAACTGGCCGGTCGAATATGGCGGTCAGGGCCTCGGCCATCTCGAGAAAATTACATTCGATGCCGAAGAGATGAAGCACGGGTTCCCGAACTTCTATTTCGGAATCTCGCTGGGCATGCCGGTGCCAATCCTGATGCAATTCGGTGGCGACAAGGCGTTCGTCAAGGAACGCGTTTTGAAGGCGCTACAGGGAGAGGAAATCTGGTGCCAGCTTTTCTCCGAACCCGCAGCGGGATCGGATCTTGCGGGTCTGCGTACAAAGGCCGAAGCCGATGGCAATGGCTGGAAAATCAACGGCCAGAAAGTGTGGACCAGCTGGGCGCATTATAGCGACTATGGCGTCATCGTCGTCCGTACTGACCCCAATGTCCCCAAGCACAAGGGTCTCACCTATTTCTGGGTCGATATGAAGGCGCCCGGCGTCACCGTGCGCCAGATCAAGCTGGCGGGCGGCGACAGCCACGTCAACGAGGTGTTCTTCGACGATGTGAAGATCGGCGACGATCACCGCATGTCTCCGGTTGGCGGCGGCTTTGCCGTCGCTATCGCAACGCTGATGATCGAACGCTATGTGGCGACCGACAGCGCGGGCTTCGGTCCGCACCTCGACCTGTTCGTCGACCTCGCCAAAGAGGTGGAAGTCAACGGCCGCCCGGCAATCGAGGATGGCCGCATCCGTCAGCAGATCGCACGCAACCATGCGATGCGCGCCGGGCTCGATTCGATCAACGTGCGTGCGCGGCTGATGATGGAAGCGGGCATGGTGCCGGGCGCCGAAGGATCGCTGAACAAGCTGGTCGCGGTGCGGTCGCGCCAGAAGCTGTCCGAACTGGCGATCGACCTGCGCGGCAGCGACGGCTTTGCATTCGATGAACATGCCTCGCAGCGGGAGAATTGGGCGTCGAGCTGGATCAACGCGCCGACGGGCCGGATCGCGGGCGGTTCGGACGAAACCCTGCTCAACACCATTGCGGAAAAGGTCCTTGGCCTGCCGCAGGATCACCGCCCCGATAAGGGCGTGCCGTTCAACGAAATCCCGGCCTGAGGAGACAATATAGTGAAATTCGATACATCGACGGCGGCTGTTGTGACCGGTGGAGCGTCGGGCCTCGGCCGGGCGACCGCCGAGGCGCTTGCCGCCGCGGGCGTCAAGGTTGCCATTTTCGACATCAACGAAGCACTGGGCGAAGAAGTCGCGGCATCGATCGGTGGCATTTTCTGCCACGTCGACATCACCGACGAACAATCGGTGCTGGACGGCTATGCCAAAGCGCGTGCGGCGCACGGGCAGGAGCGCATTTGCGTTCACTGCGCCATGACGTCGCGCCGCGGCAAAACGCTGGCCTATAACAAGGAAAGCGGCACGTTCCGCCGCACTCCGACCGAGGATTATGCCTTTGGCGTCGCGGGCATCTTGACCGCCAGCTATCGCATCGCGTCGATTTCGGCCGAGGGCATGGCGACGCTTCCCGAAATGGAAGACGGCGAGCGCGGTGCGATCATCCTGACCGCCTCGGTCGCGGCGCAGGACGGACAAATCGGCCAGGTCATCTATGGTTCGGCCAAGGCCGGTGTAAACGGCCTTGTCCTACCGATGGCGCGCGACTTGATGGACCTTGGCATCCGCGTCAACGCCATCATGCCCGGTGTGTTCGGCACGCCCCTGCTCAACAATATGAACCCGAAGGTGAAGGAAAGCCTCGAAGCATCGGTGCCCTTCCCCAAGCGCCTCGGCAAGGCTGAGGAATATGCGAGCCTCGCAATGGAAATGGTTCGCAACACCTATTTCAACGGTCAGGCGGTCCGTCTCGACGGCGCGATCAGAATGGCCCCTCGTTGAGCCGCATGGCTCCCCTTTAATCATCACTCCCCACTGAAAGGACTATCACCATGGCCGAAGCCTATATCATTGACGCCGTTCGCACCCCGCGCGGGATCGGCAAGCCCGGCAAGGGCGCACTGTCGCACCTTCACCCGCAGCACCTTGCCGCGACCGTCCTTGCCGCGATCCGCGATCGCAACAATCTCGACACCGCGACCGTCGACGACATTGTCTGGTCGACGTCGAGCCAGAACGGCAAGCAAGGCGGCGACCTCGGCCGTATGGCGGCACTGTCGGCGGGTTATGACACCAAGGCCAGCGGCACGACGCTCGATCGCTTCTGCGGCGGCGGCATCAGCTCGGTCAATTTCGCCGCAGCATCGGTGATGTCGGGCATGGAAGATTGCGTCATCGCCGGCGGTACCGAGATGATGAGCTATACCACCGCGCATGCCGCCGAGCAGGCCAACGCCGGTCTGCCGCCGCGCCTGATGGGATCGGGCCACGAAGCGCTCGACGAACTGCACCCGCAGTCGCATCAAGGTGTGTGCGGCGACGCGATCGCAACGATCGAAGGTATCAGCCGCGAGGCGCTTGACGCGCTGGCGCTGGTCAGCCAGCAGCGCGCCGACCGTGCGATCAAGGAAGGCCGTTTCGACAAGTCGGTGGTGCCGGTTCTGAATACCGACGGCAGCGTCGCGCTCGATCGGGAAGAATTCCCGCGTCCCGAAACGACGGCCGAAGGCCTTGCCGCATTGAAGCCCAGCTTCACGGGCCTCGCCGATTTCGACCTTGGCGGCGGCTTCACCTTCCGCAAGCAGATCAACCGCCGTTATCCCGATCTGGAAATCCAGCACTTCCATCATGCCGGCAACTCGTCGGGCGTCGTCGATGGCGCCGCCGCGATCCTGCTGACGTCGAAGGAATATGCCGACAAGCATGGCCTGAAGCCGCGCGGCCGCGTTGTCGCCTATGCCAACATCGGCGACGATCCGACGCTGATGCTCAACGCGCCGGTTCCGGCAGCCGAGAAGGTGCTCGAAAAGGCGGGACTGACCAAGAACGACATCGACGTCTGGGAAATCAACGAAGCCTTTTCGGTCGTCGCCGAAAAATTCATCCGTGACCTCGACCTCGACCGCGAAAAGGTGAACATCAACGGCGGATCGATGGCGCTGGGCCATCCGATCGGCGCCACCGGTTCGATCCTGATCGGCACCGCGCTCGACGAACTCGAACGCTCGGGCGGCCGCTATGGCCTGGTCACCATGTGCGCCGCTGGCGGCATGGCGCCCGCGATCATCATCGAGCGACTGTAAATATGTTCAGACTGGCCCGGGACACCCCGGGCCAGTCACATGATTAGGATGATTTTGCGGATCGGGCGATGCCCGGGGCCGCATCTTTTTATGGGAGAGCCACATGTCCGGACCGCTCAAGGGTATCAGGATCATCGAATTTGCGGGCATCGGCCCGGGTCCCTTTTGCAGCATGATGCTCGCCGACCATGGCGCCGAAGTCATCCGCATCGACCGGCCCGGCGGCTTCATGGACCCGCGCGATCCGCTGTCGCGCAACCGCACCTCAATCTCGCTCGACATGAAGAACCCCGAAGCGGTGCAGATCGCCCGCGATCTGTGCAAGACCGCCGACGGGATTATCGAAGGCTATCGGCCCGGCGTGATGGAGCGGCTGGGACTCGGCCCCGATGTGCTGCTCGGCGACAATCCCAGGCTCGTCTATGGCCGCATGACCGGTTGGGGCCAGTTCGGCCCTTATGCGCAGGCGGCGGGGCACGACATCAACTATATCTCGTTGTCGGGCGTCCTCCACGGCATCGGCGTGCGCGGCGGCAAGCCCGTTCCGCCGGTCAATTATGTCGGCGATTTCGGCGGCGGCGGCATGATGCTGGCATTCGGCATGTCGAGCGCGCTGCTCCACGCCGCGAAGACAGGCGAAGGCCAGGTGATCGATTGCGCGATGACCGACGGTTCGGCGCTGCTTGCGGGGATGAGCTGGTGGTTCCACAGCGCGGGGGCGCTGAAGGACGAGGCGGGCGTCAACCGGCTCGACGGCGGCGCGCCCTATTATGACACCTATACCTGCAGCGACGGCAAGTTCATCTCGATCGGGTCGATCGAACCGCAATTTTACGCGCTGCTCCGCGCCAAGACCGGGCTCGATACCGATCCCGACTTCGACGTGCAGGACGATCAGGAGAATTGGCCGGCGAAGAAGGACAAGGTCGCCGCATTGTTCGCGACAAAAACCCGCGACGAATGGTGCGAACTCATGGAGATGACCGACGTCTGCTTTGCGCCGGTGCTGTCGCTGAGCGAAGCGCCGAAGCATCCGCACAATGTCGAGCGCGAGACCTTCCTGACCGTTGGCGGCGCGATCCAGCCCGCTCCCGCGCCGCGCTATTCGGCCACGGTGAACGACACGCCGCGCCCGGCGCCGCAGGTTGGCGGCGACGGTGAGGCTGTGCTGGCGGGTCTGGGCTATGACGCCAACAAGATTGCCGCGCTGAAATCAGGCGGCGCAGTCCGTTAAATCTTCCCCGTTCGTGTCGAGCGAAGTCGAGGCACCCCAAAGGCACGCGCCGACGATGGGCATCTCGACTGATCTCGATGCGAACGGGACAGGTTAGGCGAACGGATAGTTGGCGGAAGTCAGCGCTCGGTCAGCGTTTTCCAAAGACCGGGGCCGCCAAAGCCCGCAACCTGCCAGCCCAACATCCCAGCCCAATGCGCATCATTGCCGTGCGTTCCGCGCCAGCGCATCAGCGGGATAGTCACGCGGTTCAGATCATATTCCTGCGTAAAGCCGATCGCGCCATGCACTTGATGCGCGATGGCGGTGACGACACCCACCGCGCGGTTGGCGCGCAGCTTGGCCGCCGCAATCTCGAAATCGGCAGCATCAAATCCCGCTGAGTCCAGCCGCGCTGCCATCGCCGCCGCCGCCGCATCGACGGCGCGCACTTCGCACGCCATCACTGCCAGCGATTGCTGCACCGCCTGAAATTTGCCGAGCGGGCGGCCGAATTGCTGGCGGGTGTTCACATGTTCGACCGACAGCGCGAGCGCCTGCCCCATCGCGCCCGCCATCAGGCTGACAGTCGCGGCGGCATGGAGATCGTCCGACACCTCGCCGAGTCCCGACAGGATCAGTTCGGCAACCGGCAGGTCGGGCACCATGACCCCGGCAATCTTCAACACGGCATTGAGGTCGCCCCAGTCGCCACCGAAACCGCCATCGTCCTCGGGCACGAGCAGCAAGGCAAAGCCCGCCGCCTCGACCGGCGCCATCCCCGCATCGGCGGCTTCGGCGAAGACGGCGCTGGCGGTATCGCACAGCATTTCGCGCGCGGCGCTCATCTGAGACCCAGTCCGCGTGCGATGATCCCGCGGATCACTTCGCGCGTTCCGCCGCGCAGCGAGAAGCTGGGCGATGCGATGAGCAGTGCACGGAGCAGCCGCGCCAGATCGTCAGGATCGTCCCAGCCGCTTGGCACCACCGCCTGAATGCGGCGCGGCATATCCTGTTCGAAGCTGTTGCCGAGTTCCTTGACCACCGACGCCTCGACCATCGGATCCTCCCCCGCCGCGAGTTTCGCCGCAGTCGACATCGACAATTGGCGCAGTGTCCACATTTCGGCGGTGAGTTCGCCGATCAGCCCTGCGACAGCCGGATCGGCGTCCGGTCCCGCAGCGTCGATCAGCGCGGCGAGCAGCGCATGGCTCGACAAATAGCGTTCGGGACCCGAGCGTTCGAGGCCGAGTTCGGCGGTGACCTGTTTCCACCCCTGGCCCCGTTCGCCGACCAGTGCGCCGTGGGGGACGAGGACATCGTCGAAAAAGACCTCGTTGAAGTCATGATTGCCCGCCATATCGATGATCGGGCGGATCGTGATGCCGGGAGTGTCGAGATCGACGAGAAACTGGCTCAGCCCCGCATTGCGCTCGCTGCCTTCCTCGGTCCGTACCAGCGCGAGCATCACGTGCGACAGATGGGCGCCGGTGGTCCAGATCTTCTGACCATTTATGCGCCAGCCCTCGGCGGTCTCGCGGGCGCTGGTCCGCACGGCAGCAAGGTCGGACCCTGCGCCGGGTTCGGAAAGGCCGATGCAGGCGTATAGTTCGCCGCGCGCGATACCGGGCAGATAGCGCTGCCGCTGTTCCTCGCTGCCATAACGCAGAATCAGCGGCCCCGTCTGGCGGTCGGCAATCCAGTGCGCGCCAACGGGGGCGCCCGCCGCCAGCAATTCCTCGATCACCACATAACGTTCGAGCGGATGGCGATCGCCGCCACCGTAGCGCGCGGGAAGCGTCATGCCGATGTAACCGGCGGCGCCGAGAGCACGGCTGAAATCCGCATCGAAGCTTGCCCAGCAATTGGCGCGCGCGACAATATCGACCCGGGGTTGATGCACCGCGAGCCACGCCCGCAAATCGGCGCGCAGTGCGAGAATGTCGCCGGGTGGATCAAAAGGATAGAGTGCAAAGTCTTGCATGTCCCGACAGCCATGCAATAGCTTTTCGGGAGCAGCAAAGGGAAATTGAACATGGGTGAGTTTTTGAGTGTCGAGCGGCGGGGCAAGATCGCAATCCTGACGATGATCAAGCCGGACAGCATGAATGCGATCGGCACCCACGAGGATTGCGACGACATTATCGACACGATGCAGGAGATCGGCCGCGACCGCAGCATTAGCGCGATCATCCTGACCGGCAGCGGCAAGGCATTCAGCGCCGGCGGCAATCTGAAGGGCATGAAGGACCGCACCGGAATCGGCGTGCTCGACCAGCCCGATTCGACGCGGTCCAACTATCGCCGCGGCGTGCAGGCCGTGATCCGCGCGCTGATGGATTGCGAAATCCCGATGATCGCGGCGATCAATGGCCATGCCATCGGCCTTGGTGCCGACCTCGCCTGCACCTGCGACATCCGCATTGCGGCCGAGAGCGCCAAATTCGCGTGCAGCTTCGTCAAGGTCGGCATCGTTCCCGGCGATGGCGGCGCGTGGCTTCTCCAGAAAATCGTCGGTTATCCACGCGCGGCCGAGCTGTTCCTGACCGGCGACCGTTTCGATGCGCAGCAGGCGAAGGAATATGGCCTCGTCACCGACGTCGTGCCCGACGAAGAGTTGCTGGACCGTGCCGTCGCGATTGCCGAACGCATTGTGTGCAACCCCCCACGTGCGCTAAGACTGACCAAGCGATTGCTGCGGGAAGCGCAGCACAGCCGGATGAGCGACATCCTCGAACTCAGTGCCGCCTATCAGGCAATCGTGCACGAAACCGCCGACAACCGTGAGGCTATCGATGCCTTCATCGAAAAGCGCGCGCCGGTGTTTACGGGAGAATGATGATGATTGCCGAACGTGTCCTGCCCCTGTCCGGCATTCACAATTTCCGTGACTATGGCGGTTATGGCGTCGAGGGCGGCGGGCGACTGCGCAGCGGCGTGCTGTGGCGGTCGGCGCATCATCAGGAAGCGACCGCCGACGATCTGGGCACGGTCGATACGCTGGGGATCGAAACCGTCGTCGATCTGCGCGGCGACGACGAGCGCGCGCTGCATCCGTGCAAGCGATCGGAAAAATTTTCGGCGCGCGTGCTATTCGCCGGGGGCAATACGGCGGGCCTCGCCCCCCATTTGCAGGCCGCAGGCGGCACGATCGACAATGACACCGCACGCTCGCGGATGGTCGATGTCTATGCCGGCATGCCCTATCGCCCGGCGCTGGTGAACACGCTGCGCCTCTATCTGTCCGCGCTCGCCGAATATGACGCGCCGAGCCTGGTGCATTGCGTCGCGGGCAAGGACCGCACCGGCTTTGCGGTTGCTATCGTTCACCGACTGCTCGGCGTCCATGAGGATGACCTGATGCAGGATTATCTGCTGACCAATACGGCGGGGAAGATCGAGGAGCGGATCGCGCAGGGCGGCAATGCCATCCGGGCGCGCTATGGCGCCGAAATCCACGAAGATGCGATCCGCACGCTGATGTCGGTCAACCCGATTTTCCTCGACGCCGCTCTGGCGACGGTGCGCCGCGACCATGGCGATGTGGCGACTTATGCTGAGGCGGTGCTGAACTTCACGCCGGATATGCACGAGGCGCTGGTCGGTAAGTTGGTGGTTTACTGAGCCACGCGTCGCCCCCGCAAAGGCGGGGGCCGCTATCAGCTTCGCAAAAGGTTGCCAACGGCCCCCGCCTTCGCGGGGGCGACGGACTTCACAATCAGCCGCCCGTCACCAGCGTGCCGCCCTTGACCACTGCATCAACGCTTTCCAGCTGGCGCACATCGGTCAGCGGATCGCCATCGACCGCGACGATATCGGCATAGCGGCCGACCGCGATCGCACCGACATCCTTTTCGCGGCCCAGCGCCTCGGCGGCGTTGCGCGTTGCAGCTTGAATCGCCTGTAACGGCGTCATCCCATATTCGACCATGACGCGGAACTGTTTGCCGATCTCGCCGTGCGGCATCACGCCAGCATCGGAACCGAAGACCATGCGGACACCGGCCTTGTGCGCCTTGCGGAAATTGTCGCGCTGGATCTGCGCGATCTCGCGATCCTTGCGGAGATTATCCTCGAGCACGCCATTCTTCGCGCCCTCTGCCTGCGTATATTCGGTGTTATAGATATCCATCGAGAACCACACCGGGCGCTTGCGCGCGAGGGCCATGCGGATGCCTTCGTCGTCGAGCAGGCTGACATGTTCGACCGTGTCGATCCCCGCCGCGATCGCGGCGCGAATACCCTCGGCACCATGGGCGTGCGCGGCAACGCGCAGCCCCCATTGGTGCGCCTCATCGGCAATCGCGCGCAATTCGGGTTCGGAAACCTGCAACTGGCCGGGTTCGGTGTTCCGGGAAAAGACCCCGCCGGTCGCGCAGACCTTGATCACCTCGGCGCCATATTTGCGCTGACGGCGGACCTGATAGCGCAGCTCCTCGGGGTTATCGCCGATGCCCTCTTCCTTGCCGTCCTTCTTTTCGAGGCTGGGCGGCAGGAAAGTGCTGTCGCAATGTCCGCCGGTCGCGCCGAGCGCATAGCCTGCGGGGACGATGCGCGGGCCGGTCGCATAGCCATTGTCGATCGCCTGTTTCAGCCCGATATCATTGCGCTCGCCGGCGCCAAGATTGCGGACGGTGGTGAAGCCCGCGCCGAGCATGTCGCGCGCATTTTTGACCGCGGTCATGCCCCAGAAACTGTCGGTGAATTCGAGCCCGCGATAGCCGCCGATGTCGGCGGGACCGTCGAGGT
This sequence comes from Sphingopyxis selenitireducens, assembly GCF_051550705.1. Lineage (NCBI taxonomy): Bacteria > Pseudomonadati > Pseudomonadota > Alphaproteobacteria > Sphingomonadales > Sphingopyxidaceae > Sphingopyxis > Sphingopyxis selenitireducens. The sequence goes on along the minus strand of NZ_JBPULG010000002.1, from coordinate 637,326 downwards.
GGACGTGCATGTCGATCAGTCCCGGAACAAGCGTTTTGTCACCGAGGTCGATATGCTTGACGTTCGATCCCCAGCGAACGGTGCGCGCGTCGGCTATGTTGGTGATACGGCCGTCGGCGCCGACAAAGATGGCAGGATAGTCGACCGTCTTGCCGGTCAGCACATCGACATAGCGTGCGGCGGTAATGACGGTCTGACCGCCAGCCTCCTGCGCTGCAGCGGGCACCATCGAGGTCGCAAAAAGGAGCGTTCCGCCAAAAGCGATTCCCCGCAGAAAACTGCCCAACTTCATTCTGGATTGCATGTTCTATCCGCCTGTCATTTGTGCCCATCCCATTGATGGCAAAACAGCAGTTGTTAGGACAGCGGAATCTTGTGCTGCGCCAGATGGTCGTAATCGGGACGGCAGGCTTCGGCGACCGCCCGTTCGTCGCGCGTCAGTTCGGGCTGCGGCTTGTCCGGCGCCCCGAAGCCGGTGCTCGATACGACGGCGTCGTACCAGTGCGCGCCCCATATGCCGTCGGTCGGGTGCAACCCGGCTGCCCAATGCAGCATCGCGGGGTCCCATGCGATGCCGAGCGCAGCGCATAATTTCTGCAGCATCGCGGGCGGGTCGCGCAAAATGTCAGCGCTGTCGATCACCGGCGGCGCATGGCCCAGCCGGTCAGCCTCACGATCGAAAAATTCGACTTGCTTGTCAGTGCCGAGGTGATCGGGGCGCACCGACACGCGTTTGGCGGCATAGCTGGCAACGACGCGGGCTGGATCGCGGATCAGGAAAGCATGGCGAAGCCCCGCCAGATCGTCGTGCGCGACAGGGCCGACCATATGATGCGCCATATGTTTTTGATACCAGACCGGCGCCCCGGTCGGGCACGGTCCGGTCATCGTCCGGGCGACGCCGTGCCAGTCGCAATCCATCGACGCCATCACCTGATCCATCATCGGCTGCGGATCGCCAGTGTGCTTGAGATAGGCACCGTAAAAAGGCTCATCGCTGACGAAGCTGTCGGCGCGGCTGCCGAAGCTGCGCATCATCGCGGTAGAGAGGTTGCGCGGCCCCGACCACATCGCGATCTTGAGCGGCTCCCCGCTCGAGGCGATGCGGACGCTTTCGCTCACGGCCGCGACCGTCCGGCGATGTCTCGCTCGATCAGCGCCTTGTAGAGAGTTTGCAATCGCTCGACCATCGGCCCCCTGCCCTCGGTCAGCACGCGCCCGTCGATCGTGTGCGCCGGGACGACCCCTGCGAAGGTTCCCGTCACGAACGCCTCATCGGCACCGTAAGCGTCGGTGAGCGAGAAATTCTTCTCGAACACCGGGATGTCATTTTCGCGGCACAGCCTGATCACGTTGCTGCGCGTAATGCCGCCGAGGCAATAGTCGCCGCTCGACGTCCACACCTCTCCCTTGCGGACGATGAAGAAATGGGTTGAATTGCATGTCGCGACAAAACCATGGGGATCGAGCATCAGCGCCTCGTCGGCGCCCGCCTGCGCGGCCTGGATGCACGCGGTGATGCAGTTGAGCTTCGAATGCGAATTGAGCTTGGGATCCTGTACCGCCGGGTCGCCGCGGCGGACGTGGACGGTGAAGAGCGAGAGCCCCTGTTCGACCGTCGAAGGCAGCGGATTCTTATATTCGGCGATGATGACGATCGTCGCGGGCGAGATGACGACGCGCGGGTCCTGATAGGGGGTCGAGCGGATGCCGCGCGTGACCATCAGCCGGATATGGCACGCATCCATGTCGTTGGCATCGATCGTGGCATAAAGGCGCTGTTCGAGTTCGGTGCGCGAGATCCCGATGTCCATCGCGATCGCCTTTGCGCCCTCCCACAAACGATCGAGATGCTGATCCAGAAAGGCCATGCGCCCCTTGTGGACGCGGATGCCTTCCCACACGCCGTCGCCCAGCATGAAGCCGCTGTCGAACACCGACACGCTTGCCTGCGCGCGCGGGACAAGGTCGCCGTTGACGTTGATCAGGATCGCGTCGTTGCGCGGATCGGGGACGAAATCATGCGTGCCTTGAGCCATGCAGGCAAGACTAGCCGCTGATGCGGGACTGTCGAGCGGAAAGCCGGACCCACCACACGCCGAGCAGCGCGAAGGCCGTACCGAGCATCGTGCCGCCAGCGATATCGCTCGCCCAATGGACGCCCAGCATGATGCGCGAAAAGCCGTTGAGGACGATCATCGCCGCGGCCAGCGTCCATGCCGCGGCACGCCAGCGCGGCGGCGCGAGCCAGGCGAGTAGCAGATAGACGACCGCGGCGCTGGTCGCATGGCCGCTGGGGTAGGAAAAGCTCGTCTGCAGGTCGAGGTGATCGATGACGTCGGGGCGCGCGCGACCGAAGCCGAGCTTCATCACGCTGGAGGCGAGGTTTGCGATCAGCGACGCGCCGCCCAGCGCGACGGCGCAGCGCGGGCCGCACCAGTGCCAGACGAGCCCGCATAGCAGAATGACTATGATCCAGCGCGGTATGCCGCCGCCGATCCAGCTTGCCCATTGCATGAAGGACACGAACGCCGGGCTGCTCTCGTCGACGCGAAGCGCCAGACCGTGCGAGACCTGCCAGTCGATTGCCTGCGTCCAGCCCGCCCCGACCGCGATCCCGAGCAGGATGACGCCGAGGAGCAAGGCGGCGGCAGCGACAAGAAAATGTGGGAGGCGGGTGGTCATCAATCCTCCTTCGTCATCCCCGCAAAGGCGGGGATGACGAAGATATTACGTTAGATGTGCAGCGGCCGTCCGAACGCCGCCAGCACGCCTTCGTGCATCGTTTCGCTGAGCGTCGGATGCGGGAAGACGGTGCCGATGAAATCATCCTCGACCAGTTCGGCGGTCTTGCCGATGGTATAGCCCTGAATGAGTTCGGTGACCTCGGCGCCGATCATATGCGCGCCGAGCAGCTCGCCGGTCTTCGCGTCGAACACGGTCTTGGTGAAGCCTTCCGCTTCACCCAGCGCGATCGCCTTGCCATTGCCGATGAAGGGGAAGGTGCCGGCCTTGACCTCATAGCCCAGTTCCTTCGCCTTCGCCTCGGTCAGGCCGACGCTGGCGATTTGCGGGCGGCAATAGGTGCAGCCGGGGATGTTGCGAACGTCCATCGCGTGCGGATGATTGCCCGCAATCGCTTCGACCGCGATGATCGATTCGTGCATCGCCTTGTGCGCGAGCCACGGCGGCGCGGTGACGTCGCCGATCGCCCAGATGCCGGGGACGTTGGTGCGGCACATCGCGTCGGTGTCGATATGACCCTTGGTCGTTTTCACGCCGAGTGCTTCGAGCCCGATATTTTCGGTGTTCGGGACGATGCCGATTGCGACGATCGCGTGGCTGAATTCGGCAGATTCGACTTTGCCGTCCTTGCCCTTGATCTTGGCGCTGACGCCATTCGCGGTCGCCTTCAGCTCCTCGACGCCCGCGCCCGTGTGGATCGTCATACCCTGTTTCTTGAGCGCCTTTTCAAGGAAGGCCGACACGTCGGCGTCTTCGACGGGAACAAGCCGGTCGAGCATTTCGACCACCGTCACGTCGGCGCCCATATCCTTGTAGAAGCTCGCAAATTCGATCCCGATCGCACCCGAACCGATGACCAGCAATTTCTTGGGCATTTCGGGCGGGACGAGCGCGTGGCGATAGGTCCAGATGCGCTTGCCGTCGGTTGGCGCGAACGGCAGGTCGCGGGCGCGGGCGCCGGTTGCGACGATGATGTTCTTGGCGGTCAGGGTTTCGCTGCCCTTTTCGCCCTTCACTTCCAGCTTGCCCGGCGCGGTCAGCTTGCCCTCGCCCATATGGACGGTGATCTTGTGCTTCTTCATCAGGAAGGCAACACCTTGGCTGAGCTGCTTGGCCACACCGCGCGAGCGTTTCACCACCGCGTCGATGTCGGCGCTGATCTGCTGGGCGATCAGACCATAATCGCCCGCATGCTGCATATAATGATAGATTTCGGCCGAGCGCAGCAACGCCTTGGTCGGGATGCAGCCCCAGTTGAGGCAGATACCGCCCAGATTCTCGCGCTCGACGATCGCGGTCTTCAGACCGAGCTGCGCGGCCCGGATCGCCGCGACATAGCCGCCGGGTCCCGAGCCGAGGACGATCAGATCGTAGTTTGCGTCAGCCACAATATTCTCCTTATCCGTCCGCCTTTGTGCGCAGCATTTTGACCAACTCGCGCAGGGCGAGAATGGCCATGGCCACATAGGCGACGATCCAAATCCAGTGCGTCGCGGCGGGCCAGACCCAGCTGGCCGCGGCTGCGACAAATGCCGTTGCGAGCAGTCCGATCAACAAATGAAGCATTTGCCGAACGAAACGCATCACCCCGTTCCGATCAGGCCACCAGCCCGAGCGGGTTCTCCACCAGTTCCTTGAAGGTCTTCATCAAGAGCGCGCCGTCGGCGCCGTCGATCGCGCGATGGTCGAAGCTGCCGGTCGCCGACATGACGGTTGCCATCGCGAGCGCGTCGTCGACGATATAGGGACGCTTCTCGCCCGCGCCGATCGCCATGATCATCGCCTGCGGCGGATTGATGACGGCGGTGAACTGCTTGATCCCCATCATGCCCATGTTCGAAATGCTGGCGGTGCCGCCCTGATATTCGGCGGGCTGAAGCTTGCCTTCCTTCGCCTTCGCGGCGAGTTCGGACATTTCAGTCGAGATTTTCGACATCGACTTGCCGCCCGCGTCGGTGATGATCGGGGTGATGAGACCGCCCGGGATGCTGACCGCGACCGAGATGTCGGCGCGGCTGTACTGGCGCATCACATCGCCGCCGAAGCTGACGTTGCACGCCGGCACGCGTTCGAGCGACACCGCGAGAGCCTTGATCAGCATGTCGTTGACGCTGAGCTTGACCCCGCGGCTTTCGAGGCTGGCGTTGAGCTCGCCGCGCAGCTTGAGCAGCGCGTCGAGGCGGATATCGACGGTGAGGTAGATGTGCGGCGATTGCTGCATCGATTCGGTCAGGCGGCGCGCGATCGTTTTGCGCATGCCCGACAGTTTGACGTCTTCGTGCGGGATGCCGAAATCGGGGAGGCCTTCGGCCGTTACCGTGGGCGCGGCCGCCGGCGCGGCTGCTGCCGGAGCAGTTACTGCAGGCGCTGGCGCGGCGGCGCCGGTGGGTGCGCCTTCGAGATCGGCCTTGACGATGCGACCGCCGGGGCCCGTGCCGGTCAGCGTCGACAGATCGATGCCCTGGCTGGCGGCGAGGCGCTTGGCGAGCGGGCTTGCCTTGATGCGGTCGCCCGCAGCAGCCGGTGCGGCAGCGGCAGCGGGCGCGGACGCAGGCGCCGACGCATCAGCAGCAGCAGGTGCAGGTGCAGGTGCAGGTGCAGGTGCAGGTGCAGGTGCAGGTGTTGGTGCCGACGCTGCGGGAGCAGCCTCGGCCTCGGCCTTTGCCGCAGGTGCGGGAGCCGGTGCCGCCTTGGCGCTTCCGGCATCTTCACCCTCGCCCGCAATCACCGCGATCACGGTGCCGACTTTCACATTGTCGGTGCCCTCGGGAATCAGAATCTGGCTGATCACGCCATCGTCGATCGCTTCATATTCCATCGTCGCCTTGTCGGTTTCGATTTCGGCAAGCAGGTCGCCCGACTGGACGGTGTCACCCTCTTTAACCAGCCATTTGGCGAGGGTTCCCTCCTCCATGGTCGGCGACAGGGCGGGCATTTTCAGTTCGATCGGCATGGTAAGCTTTTGTCCCTCGGAGTCTTGCAGGTGGTGCCTGCCGCTACGGATTGTTCCTCGTCATAAGCATTGCTTTGGTCAAGGTCTATCCGGGCAAACTTGCCTTTCATACGAATGTGAAGCACTCTGACCACCAGCAAAGCAAAGAGGGGTCGGGGCGATGCGGACATATCTGGTGGTGATTGATGACAGTCCGGAGGCGTCGCTGGCGCTGCGCTTTGCTGCGCGGCGCGCGTCGCGGACCGGTGGCGGGGTGATGGTATTGGCGATCGTGCCGCCGCAGGATTTCGTCGCATTCGGCGGCGTTCAGGCGACAATCGAGGCCGAAGCGCGCGAACATGCCGAGGAACTGGTGGCCGCGGCGGCCGATGCGGTGGCGCAGGAAGCCAATCTCACGCCGCAGATCATGGTCAAATCGGGCAAGCCCGCCGAGGTGGTGCGCGAAGTGATCGATGCCAATGACGAAATTGCGGCGCTGGTGCTCGCCACCGCCGCAAGCGGCGCGCCCGGGCCGCTGGTCGCGCATTTCACCGGGCAGGACGCCGGAAGGCTGAACTGCCCGGTGATGCTGGTGCCCGGCGGGATCGATATCGCCCGGCTCGACGAACTTAGCTGACAGCGGCGACGCGGCCGAGTGCCGAAGCCCCTCTGGCTTCGAGAAACGCAAAGACAAGGACCGCGAGCGCCTGTGCGATCACAAGCGCCATGCCGATGTCGGTCATCTGGCCTGCAAAGGCGGCGAGGACGGCAAAGCTCGCCGCGACCCAGCCGAGATTGCCGACGACGATCAACTTGGTGAGCGCGGCGCTTGGCGGTTGCTGCGTGGCGACCACAGCCATCAACACGGCGCTGGCAAGGCAGATCCAGCCCGCCAGCGTGACGACGATGACGGGAAGCCCGAGCAGCGACGCAATGGGGACCGCCGCGAGCAGCGCGATCAGGAAAATCCCCGCGCAGGTGATGGCATCGAGGACAAGAATGGATTTCAGGCTCTGGATGGACATGATGTTCTCCTTTCAAATGCCTCGCCTGTTTCCTTCGAAAAATGACGCCAGTCGATTACGCCGGAGGTAATGGAAATGCGGCGAAACCTTCGCTAGCCCGGTCATCGAAGGAGAGATGCGATGCAAGTCACCCCGCTGGGCGAACAATTGCGTGATTGGCGGTCACGGCGGCGGATGAGCCAGATGGACCTTGCGTTCGAGACCGAAATTTCGACGCGCCATCTCAGCTTTATCGAGACCGGGCGATCAAAGCCGAGTGCGCAAATGTTGCAGCGCATCGCCGACCGGCTGGGCGTCCCGCATCGCGCACGCAACGCATTGTTGCTCGCGGCGGGCTATGCGCCCGATTATCAGGAGCGCCCGCTCGACAGCCCCGACATGGCGGCGATGCGTGCGATCGTCGAGCATGTGCTGAAGGGGCATGAGCCCTATCCCGCGCTGGCGGTCGATCGGCACTGGAATATGGTCGCGGCCAATGCAGCGATCGCGATATTGATCGAACAGGTCGCCCCTGCCCTGTTGGTACCGCCGGTCAATGTGCTGCGCATCGCGCTGCATCCCGAAGGGCTGGCGCCGCAGATCGTCAACTATGGCGAATGGCGCGACCATATATTGCACCGGCTGGATTTGCAGATCGAGGCAAGCGCCGACGCGGGGCTGGTTGCGTTGCGCGAGGAACTTGGCGGTTATGCTGTGGAAGCGAACGACAATCGCGGCGATCATACGAGCGGCATCGCGGTGCCGCTGGTCCTCGACACGGTCGCGGGGCGCATTTCCTTCGTGTCGACGGTAACGATCTTCGGGACGCCGGTCGATATCACGCTGTCGGAGCTGGCGATCGAGGCGTTCTTCCCGGCAGATGCGGAGAGCGCGGCGCTGTTGCAGCAGTTGGCGGCGAATCTCTGATCTTCGTCATCCCCGCGAAGGCGGGGATCCAGCTCAATGGCGGTTAAAAGAAAGCGGGACCCCCGCCTTCGCGGGGGTGACGATAGTGTAGATGGCAGGCTTACCGCCGTTTGCCCTTGTGCTTGATGTTCGCAGGTCGCCCGCGTTTTCCGACAAGATGCTTGCCGGCCTTGTCCTTCATCCCGTCGCGGCGCGGCGGGCGGTTTCGGAAGCCGCCTTCGGGCGCATCGGGAAGTTCGAAGCGCAGCGCGCCGCTGATCGGGTTGGCGTCCATCAGCCTGAGGTCCAGCCGTTGCCCGACCGTATAGCTGACGCGGCCACGCTCGCTGTCGAGGCTGCGCGCGGCCTCATCATAGAAAAAGCGCTCGTTACCGAGGGTCGATACCGGCACCAGCCCGTCGCCGCCGAGTCCGTCGACGGTTGCAAAAAAGCCGAAAGGCTGGACCCCGGTGATACGCGCGGGGACGATTTCGCCGGTTTTGGTCGACAGATAGGCCGCGACATAGCGGTCGACGGTTTCGCGTTCGGCCTCCATCGCGCGGCGTTCGAGCGCGCTGATCGCCTCGCCGATACGCGACAGCCCCTTGGCGTCGGCCTCGCCGAGCCCGGTGCGCGCGGGCAGATCCTTGACCTTGCCCGGCACCTCCAGCTTGTAACTGTCGACGAGCGCGCGGTGGACGATCAGATCGGCGTAGCGGCGGATCGGCGAAGTGAAATGGGCGTAGCTGCCGAGCGCGAGGCCGAAATGGCCCGCGTTGGCGGGACCATAATAGGCCTGCGTCTGGCTGCGCAGGATCGCCTGCATGATTTCGGGCAGCCGGTCGTCTTCCGAAAACCCGTCGATCAGACGGTTGAACACCGCGGGGGTGATCACCTGTCCGAGCGCGAAACTCTGTTCGAAAGTTTCGAGATAATCTTTCAGGCTGACCAGCTTTTCACGGCTCGGCGGCTCGTGGATGCGGTACATCACGGGCGATTTCTTCGCCTCGAGCGCTTTCGCCGCCGCGACGTTCGCCGCGATCATATAATCCTCGATCAGCCGCATCGCGTCGAGCCGGTCGCGAACGCGTATCTCCGCGATGCCGCCCTGTTCGTCGAGGATCACCTGCCGCTCAGGGAGGTCAAGGTCGAGCGGCGCCCGCGCGGCCCGCGCCTTGGCGAGCAGCGTCCAGCAGGCCCACAGGTTTTTGAGTGCGGGCAGGACGTCGGCGTCCCAGCCCTCGTCGGGCGTGTCGGCGTCATAGGCCGCCTGTGCGCGTTCATAAGCGATGTTCGCGTGCAGCCGGACGAGCGCGCGGGTGAAACGCCATGACGTCACCTTGCCATGCTTGTCGATGACGAGGTGGCACGCCATTGCCGCGCGGTCCTGTCCCGCTTTCAGCGAGCAGACGCCTGCCGACAGCGTTTCGGGCAGCATCGGCACGACCTGATCGGGGAAATAGACGCTATTGCCGCGGCGCCGCGCATCGCGGTCGAGCGCGCCATCGGGGCGGACATAATAGCTGACATCGGCGATCGCGACGATCGCGCGCCAGCCATCCTTGTTGGCCGGATCCTCGTCGGGAATCGCCCAGACGGCATCGTCATGATCACGCGCATCGACAGGATCGATCGCGAGGATCGGCAGGTCGCGCAAATCCTCTCGGCCCTCAGGAGTCAGCGGCAACTTCGCCGCGATTTCAGCCTCGGCAAGCGTTTCGGCGCCGAAGACGTGCGGAATTTCGTGCTTCGCGATCGCGATCATGCTGAGCGAACGCGGCGCAAAGGGATCGCCGATGCGGTCGATGACCTTGGCCTTGATCGCTGGGCCGCGCCCGGTCAGTTCGGCGCGGACGAGATCGCCGACATTGGCATCGCCCTTGTCAGCAACGGCAAAATCATAGCGCGCGCGCTTGTCGGCGGGGCGCAGCCACAGGATCGGCTTTCCGCCCGGCCCCATATCTTCGACAAGAACGCCGATGATCGTTTCGCCGCCGGCCTGCAATTTCTTCATCGGGTGAGCGATATGGCCGGCGCCGCGCTCCTCGGTCCGTGCGAGGATGCGGTCGCCGACGCCGAGCGCGCCTTTGCGACCCTTTTCCATCACGCGGACCTGCGGCGGCGGGGTTGAGGCTTCCCAGCGGTCGGGAACGGCCCAAACGGTGCTGCCGTCGATCGACGCGACCCGCAGCACAGTGACGCGCGGCAAGCCGCCATGCTTGTGGAAAGCGCGGCCTGCGGCCAGATCGACGAGGCCTTCGTCGGTCATATCCTTGAGCAGCGCTTTCAGCGCGATTTTCTCGGCCCCATGAAGTCCGAAATATTTCGCAATCTCGCGCTTGCCTACGGCGTCCTGGCTCGTTTCAATGAAACGCAGAATTTGGTCCGGCGTGGGCAAGCCAGCGGGTTTTTGCGCTTTCGCCAATTAATAGGTCCGTCCTATCAGAACCCGCTCGGTCGCGGGCTCGCCAGTGAAGAAGCAGGCACCGTCAACCGGCGCTGCATCAAGCGGGGTGTTGCGCATCGTGAGTTTGAGAGCCTTCAACTGCTCGACGATCCCTTCGAGGACGGCGCCGGTCGGACGCGACCATTGCACTTCGACCCAGCCGACAAACTTATCATCACCGGCGAAATGCGCCTTCAGGTCGGTGACATCGCGGCGGATATTATCGTCGAGGCGCGCCTTGGCTTCGGCGTAGAGATTGTCCTGAATCTCGCCGAGCGTGGCGACCGCCGCCGCAACGAAATCGCCCTTCGCGACGAACGCCGTGTTGAGCTTGCCGTCGTCCTTGTAGAGCCGATCGCGGCGGATCACCGCGACATTGCCGCCCGCGACGTCGCGCGGGCCGATTTCGAGGATGACCGGCGCGCCCTTCTTGACCCAGCCCCAACGCTTGGTCTGTGCCTTGTTCGCCCCGGCGTCGAGATGGACGCGGACGGGCTCGCGGAACGCGTCGAGCGCCTTCAGTTCGGTTTCGAGGCCGCGGCAATAGTCGAGGATCGCCTGATCCTCTTCATTGTCGCGCAGCATCGGCACGATGACGATCTGATGCGGGGCGATGCGCGGCGGGCAGCGGAGGCCATCGTCGTCGCCGTGGGTCATGATGACGCCGCCTATCATGCGGGTCGACGTGCCCCAGCTGGTGGTGTGACAGAGGCTGTGGCCGCCGTCCTTGTCCTGATAGCGAATATTCGCCGCCTCGGCGAAACCGGTGCCAAGATAGTGCGACGTGCCGGCCTGAAGCGCCTTGCCATCCTGCATCATCGCCTCGATCGAATAGGTCGCGACCGCGCCGGGAAAGCGTTCATGCTCGGGCTTTTCGCCCGCGACGACGGGCATCGCCAGCACATCCTCGGCAAAGCTGCGGTACATTTCGAGCGCGCGCAGCGTCTCGACCATCGCATCGGCGCGGTCGGCGTGCGCGGTATGGCCCTCCTGCCACAGGAATTCGCTGGTGCGCAGGAACATGCGCGTGCGCATTTCCCAGCGCACGACATTGGCCCATTGATTGACCTTCAGCGGCAGGTCGCGCCAGCTTTGTACCCAGCGGCTCATCGCGTTGCCGATCACCGTCTCCGATGTCGGGCGCACGATCAGCGGCTCTTCCAGCTTCGCTTCGGGATCGGGGACGAGTTTGCCCTTGCCGTCGCCGATCAGCCTGTGATGCGTGACGACCGCCATTTCTTTGGCGAAACCATCCACATGGTCCGCTTCCTTCTCAAAGAAACTCAAGGGGATGAACAGCGGGAAGTAAGCGTTCTGAACCCCTGCGTCCTTGATCGCGGCGTCCATCACCTTCTGGATGCGTTCCCAGATTCCATAACCCCACGGCTTGATGACCATGCAGCCGCGCACACCCGATTCCTCGGCGAGGTCGGCTTCGGCAATGACATCCTGATACCAGGCCGCGAAATCGGCCTGCCGGGTTACGCTGAGCGCATGTTTGACCATGAATTTTCCGTTTGCTGTCGTTGAGGGCGAAAAATGCCCTGATTACTTCTTCTTGGCGAGTTCTGCACGGAGTTCGGCGACTTCGGCCTTGAGCTCCGCGATTTCGGCGTCCTTGCCTTTGCCGCCGCCGACGGCCGGGATGAAGGCGCCCGCCGCCTGCTGAAACATTTCCATATTCCGCCGTGCCAGTTCAGCGAGCGGATTCGCACCGAGTGCGCCCTCAAGCGCCGAACGCACATCCTGCTGGTTTTTACGGAACGCCGTCATCGAGGCTTCCAGATATTGCGGAACCATCGACTGCATCTTGTCGCCATACATGCCGATCAGGTGGCGCAGGAACGGAACGGGCAGCAAGGTTTCGCCGCGCGTTTCGGTGTCCATGATGATCTGAGTCAGCACATTATGCGTGATGTCCTCACCGCTCTTGGCATCGACGACGCGGAATTCACGGCCGTCGCGAACCATCGCGCCCAGATCGTCCAGCGTGATGTAGCAGCTGCGTTCGGTATCATAGAGGCGCCGGTTGGCGTATTTCTTGATCGTGACGACACCATCGTCCCCAACCGCCTTGGACTTCGCCATTGTGACCTGCGCTCCCTTAGTAACTCATGGCAAAGGCGTTTCCGTCGCGCCGGGCCCGATGAGTGTGCAGCCCTTGCATTAGCACCAAAATATGATGCGCCGCAACATGGGTGCGGTGCTGCAACATCCGCGATGGCGAGCGAAGCGCCAGCACCCGCGCCGCTTCATCATTTGTTGGTAAATTTCTTCTACACCTAAAGGCCCCCGGCACATTTTATGTGCAAGACAGTCCTTGGAGTATCGAATGAACAAGCCGCGCCTCTTGCTGAGTGCCGCAACTCTCGCCGTGGCCATCGCCGCCAGCCCCGTCGCCTCGGCGCAGGACAGCATGGCCGCTTGCGGCGAAGCCGGCAGCGCCGCGGCATGCGACGGCGATGCGATCATCGTCACCGGATCGCGCATCGCGCGTCCGCGCTTCGAAACCGTCGAACCCGCGATCGTCATCGGCGCGGCCGACATCGACGCTCGCGGCTTTGAAACGCTGGGTCAGGTGCTGAAGGATCAGCCGGCGTTCGGCGTACCCGGCGCATCCCCGGTCGGCGCGCAGTCGCCACTGTCGCAAGGACAGTCCTTTGCCAACTTCCTCGGTCTCGGTTCGCAGCGCACGCTGACCTTGGTTGACGGACGCCGCTTCGTTTCGTCGAACACCGCATCGACCTTTGGCCCGACCGGCGCGGGCAGTCAGGTTGATCTGAACATCATACCGACCAAGCTGGTTGACCGCGTCGAAACGATCGCGGTCGGCGGCGCGCCCATCTATGGCGCCGATGCGATTGCCGGCACCGTAAACATCATCCTGAAACGCAACTATCAGGGTTTCGAGATCGACGGCCAATATGGGCTGTCGAGCCGGGGCGACGCGGCCAATTACCGCTTCCGCGCACTGGCAGGCCATAATTTCGCCGATGGCCGTGGCAATATCACGATCGCCGGCGAGTATAATAAGGCCGACGGCCTGACCGGTTCCGACCGTCCCCTGTTCGCGCGCGATCTGTTCTTTGGCAACGCGAGCGATCCCGCCTCGCCCTTCCTGCAGCAACTTTACGCCGATCGCCGCCTGCCTGCCGTGTCCGAAGCGGGCATTCCGATCGTCGGCGACGGCATTCCGCTCAGCCCCGAACAGCAACTTGCCTTCTTCGGCGTCGTCGGCCCCAATTTTGGCGTGTCCGACGGCAGCGGCAATCAGCTGCGTTTCGATGCCAATGGCAATCTGACGCCGATCGCGTTTGGCCAATATGCCGGGGCGCCGGGAACCTTCGGGGCCGATTTCGCAGGCGGCAACGGCTTCAGCGCGGTGCCGACGACCAACCTTCTCGCCTCGACGCGCCGGTATAGCGCCGTCGCAACGGCCAATTATGAACTGTCGGACGGCATCCGCTTCTTTGGCGAAGCCTGGTATTCGAACAGCAAGGGGCGCAATTTGCGCACCCAGCCCGTGTTCAACACCGGTCTTGCCGGTCCCGCCGGATCGCCCGACGGCAATATCCTGATCAGCATCGACAATCCCTTCCTGTCGGATGCGGCGCGCGCGGCAATCCTGACCTCGATCGCCAACAACCCGATGTCCGATCAGAATATGGGCGGCTTTCCGCAGGATTATTTCTACCTCGCCCGCGCGAACAGCGATTTGACGACCGGCAATTCGACGGGTGAGGTCGAGGTGATGCGCTTCGTCGCCGGCTTCGACGGTCAGTTCGATCTGTTCACAGGCCAATGGAATTGGGAAGTCGCCGGCAATTATGGCCGGTCGAAAACCAGCAGCAGGTCGCGCGAACTGGTGCAGCAGAATTTCCTGAACGCCGTCGATGCGATCGATGATGGCAACGGCAACATCGTCTGCCGTCCGGGCGTGGTCAATTCGCCGATCACGACGCCGAACAGCCAGTGTACGCCGATCAACCTGTTGGGCACCGGGCGCAATTCGCAAGCCGCGCTCGATTATGTCACCTCGATCGCGACTCCGGTGTCGCTGAACAAGCAAAAACAGTTCACCGCTTCGCTCACCGGCCCGCTGTTCAAGCTGCCCGGCGGCGATTTCTCGGTCGCTGTTGGTTACGAGCATCGCAGCGAATCGCAAGACTTCGACCCGGGCGCCTTCTTCTATGGCGCCGCCGATCCCGATCCGCTGACCGACAGCAATGGCGACGGCGATCCGGCGAACGACCGCATCAGCTATGGTCGCGGCACCCCGGTCATGCCGGTCTATGGCAAGTTCAACACGGATGAATTCTCGGCCGAATTTCTCGCGCCCATTATATCGTCCTCGAACGACGCGCCGATCGATCTGCTCGAAGTGAAAGGCGCGGTCCGCTATGTCGATCATTCGATCGCCGGCGGCGACTGGACCTGGACGCTCGGCGGACGCTTGGGGCTCGTCCCGGACGTCGTGATCCGCGGCAATTTCACGCGCGCAATCCGCGCCCCCGCGATCACCGAATTGTTCAATCCGTCGAGTAGCTATTTCGGTTTTGCGAGCGATCCGTGCGATGCGGTCAATCGCGGTAACGGCCCGGATCCGACAACGCGCCAGACCAATTGCGCCGCGGCGGGCCTCCCCGCCAATTTTGCCTCGCTGTCGAGCAGCCGGACTTTCCTGCAGGCGATCGAGGGCAATCCGACACTGCGCAACGAAAAGTCCGACAGCTGGACCCTGGGCGTCATCGTCGAACCGCGCTTCGCGCCGCGATTGCGCGCGAGCGTCGATTATATCGACATTCACCTGAAGGATGCGATCACCAATGGCGGGGCGGACAGCATCGTCGCCAATTGCTATGACTCGTCCGATTTCCCGAATGCGCCCGATTGCACGCGCTTCACGCGCGGGCCCGACGATCAGCTGAACTTCATCGAGGTCCAGTACCTCAACCTCGCCGATCAGCGGTACAAAGGCTATCTGGCGGCGCTCGACTATCGCGTCCCGGCCTTCGGCGCCACGGGTTCGTTCGGGCTTAACCTGTCATACCAGTATATCGACGAACTCAGCACCCGCGCCGACACGGCTTCGCAGCGGACGAAGCAGGATGGCGCAATCGGCTATTCAAAGCATCAGGGCGTGCTGACCCTCGATTATCGCGATGACAGTTTCGGCCTGTTCACCCAGCTCGACTATACCGGAAAGGCCAAGATTAATCCGCAGGCGGCGCCGAACTTCTACCCCGACGGCCTTGGCGACCTGCCGAGCGTGCTGTTCGTCAATATGGGGGCCAGCGTCCGCGTCGGCGATCGTTTCGGCCTTCGCCTGACGGTCGACAACGTCTTCGACAAGCAGCCGCCCTATCCCTATCCGGCGACGGGCGGGACGATCACCTATTTCAGCGGGGTGATGGGACGCTATTTCCGGCTGGGCGCCAGCGCCAGCTTCTGATCAGGCATCGGCGGCGCGCCTAGACCCAAAAGCGGTCGAAGCGCGCCCCGAGCCCGGTCAGCAATTCATATTGGGACAGGCCGCTCGCGCTGGCGACACCGGGCAGATCATAGTCGATGGCCAGCCAATCGCCTTCGTTCAGCCCGGCGGCGCCCGTCGCGTCGAACGCAATCAGGTCCATCGAGACGCGGCCAATCAGCGGCAGGGCCTTGCCATTCCAGGTCGCGCCGCCCCTGCCCGCGTGGCAGCGCAGATAGCCGTCGGCATAGCCCATGTTGACGACCGCGACGCGGCTGTCGGCGGGTGCTGTCCAGGTCGCGCCATAGCCGACGCTTTCGCCCGCAGGGACGCTGCGCATCTGCAACAGGCGGGCTTCGGGAAAAACGACCTGGCGGAGTTTTCCTTCGGACTCGGCACGCGGAATTCCGCCGTAAAGCGCGATGCCTGGACGTGTCAGGTCGAAAGCATATTCAGCGCCGAGGCAGATACCGGCGCTGTTGGCGAGGCTGTATCGGCGCGCGGGAACCTTCTCACGAACCGCGCGAAAAGCCGCCAGCTGCTGCGCATTTTGCGGGCTGTCCTCGTCCGCCGATGCGAGGTGGCTGAGCAGCGTGTGAATAGCGAGGCCATCAAGCGCGCCGCCCGACGCCTCTTCGACGCGCAGACCCAGCCGGTTC
Source organism: Sphingopyxis selenitireducens (assembly GCF_051550705.1). Lineage (NCBI taxonomy): Bacteria > Pseudomonadati > Pseudomonadota > Alphaproteobacteria > Sphingomonadales > Sphingopyxidaceae > Sphingopyxis > Sphingopyxis selenitireducens. The sequence continues at coordinate 621,164 of NZ_JBPULG010000002.1, read as the reverse complement.
ATCCCGGTGTCGATCATGACATCGCACGGCCGCCCTTCGCCCGCATCGCGCCAACGCGCGACCTGTTCGAGGCTGTTGAGGACCGGGCGTGCGGGAAGCATCCGGGCCGCAACCATATCGGTCGAGCCGACGCCGTGGAGGACCGAAAGCGACACGCCTTCGGGAAGCGGCATCAATGCCGCTGCCTCGCCCCATGTCGCGACGAAAAAATCGCGGCAGCCCGCCTTGACCAAATGCGCCATCACCGCGCGCGCGCCGAGGCCATAGCCATCGGCCTTGATCGCCGCGCCGCACGCAGCCGCGCCGCTCTCTGCGGCTAGCCAGCGCCAGTTGGCGATAAGGGCTGCGGAATCGAGGCGGAGCCGGAGCGGCGACGGGATAGAAATCATTCCCCCGCCACTAGACGGGTTTGGCGATAGCGCCAATGGGCTGATCAGCCCCCCGATGCCTTGTCCCATTGTCCTTCGACCGGGTCCTTGAGCATGAAGGCGGTGATCAGGAAGGCGACCAGAACGACGCCCCAGGTATACCAGAGCCCCGAATAGGCATCGCCGGTCTTGGCGACGATGAAACTCGCGATCAGGGGGAGGAAGCCGCCGAAATAGCCGGTGCCAAGATGGTAAGGGATCGAGAGCGACGAATAGCGAACATGCGGCGGGAACATTTCGGATAGCAGCGCCGCGACCGGGCCATAGGTGAAGCCCGACAGAGCGCAGAGCCCGAGAAGCGCCAGAAGAATGGCAGCGATGCCGAACACGCCTGGAACCTGCTTTTCGAAATTATAGCCCATCGCCTCGAGCGCGGGTTTGAGTATGGCGGGGTCTTCACCCGCAACCTCGCGATTGCCGATCAGGACCTTGACGCTGTCGAAGCTGCTGGCCGTCGTGACGATGTTGTACGGCACGCCAAGCCGGGTCAGTTCGCCCAGCGTCTTGCCGCAGGCTGTCGTCTGTTTCTGTGCGAAGGGGTCGAAGCTGCACTGCGATCCCGTGACCGTCACCGGGGCCTTCTCCGCAGCGGCGGTCAGCGCGGGGTTGCCGACGCTGCCCATCAGCCAGAAGAGCGGAAAGAGCAGAACCAGCGTCGCGGCATAGCCCCAGACGATGGGCTTTTTGCGCCCGATCCGATCCGAGAGATGCCCGGCCCACAGGAAGAAGCCCATGCCGACCGCGGCGGCAACACCGACGATGATTTCGGCCGCCGTGTCGTCGAGCTTCATCGGTCCTTTCAGGAAGGAAAGGCCAGAGAACATCGCGGTGTACCAGATCACCGTCAGCCCTGCGGCAATCCCGAACAGCGCGATGAACAGACGGCGCGGATTGCCCGGATAGGTGAAGCTTTCCTTTAGCGGATTTTTGGCGAGTTCGCCCTGCGCCTTCATCGCCTGAAACACCGGGCTTTCGGAAAGTTTCAGGCGCATCCACAGCGAGATGGCGAGCAGGATCAGCGACAGCAGGAAAGGCACGCGCCAGCCCCAGCTTTCCCACATCGCGTCCGACATCAGCGCCTTGCAGCCGAGGACGACTATCAGGCTGAGCACGAAACCGCCGACGACGCTCGCCTGAATGAAGCTGGTGTAGAAACCACGTTTTCCGGGCGGAGAATGTTCAGCAACATAGATTGCCGCACCGCCATATTCGCCGCCGAGCGCAAGGCCTTGCAGGATGCGCAGACCAATGACGATGATCGGCGCCGCGATGCCGATCGACGCCGCCGAAGGGATCATGCCGACCCCGGCGGTCGCGATCCCCATCAGGGTGACGGTGACGAGGAAAGTATATTTGCGTCCCAGACGGTCGCCGAGAAAGCCGAACAGCACCGCGCCGAGTGGCCGAAACCCGAAACCGACCGCAAAGCCAGCCCAGACGAGCAGCACTTCGAGCGTCGCATTGTCGCTGGGGAAAAAGGCCTTGCCGATGATCGCCGCCAAGGTGCCGTAGATGAAGAAATCATACCATTCGAACACGGTCCCCGCCGATGAAGCGGCGATAACCATGCGAATATCCTTCGCGGTCGGCTGATAGTCCGCGCCCGGATGGGCGGCGGCGGCGTGGTCGGTCATACACTCTCCCCTGCCCCGCTGTACGGGGCTTTGCCGCATATCTACCGGGCAAGCGGCGGCGCGCAAGTCTTCTTGGCGAGGACGGCCGATGATGGCAGACTGCACCCCATGCAGTTCATCGACCTTTCGATCCCGATCACCAACGACGTCATTTCCGACCCGCCGGTGATGCGCCCGCAGATCACGTACATGACCCACGAAAATACGTGGGAACAGATTGCGATGTTCTTTCCCGGGCTGACGAAGGACGACTTGCCCGACGGCGAAGGCTGGGCGATCGAAAGCCTGACGCTCAGCACCCACAATGGCACGCATATGGATGCGCCGTGGCATTTCCATTCGACCACCGACAGCGGCGCGAGCGCGGCGCCGAGCATCGACGAAGCGCCGCTCGACCTGTTCTTTCGCCCCGGGGTAAAGCTCGATTTTTCGGACCGCCCGGCGGGGCATGTCGTGCGCGGCGCCGAGGTCGAAGCCGAACTGGCGCGGATCGGGCATGATCTTCAGCCGCTCGACATTGTGCTGGTCCAGTCGGGCGCAGTCTATGGCACCGACAATTTCACCGATCAGGGTTGCGGCATGGGCGCCGAGGCAACGCTTTACCTGACGACACGCGGCGTAAAAGTCGTCGGCACCGACGCGTGGAGTTGGGACGCGCCGTTCAGCCACACCGCGCGCCGCTGGGCCGAAACGCGCGATCCCTCGATCATCTGGGAAGGTCATAAGGCCGGGCGGATCAGGCCCTATTACCAGATCGAGAAGCTGACCAATCTGGCCGCGCTTCCGCCGACCGGCTGGACGCTGAGCTGCTTTCCGGTGAAGATCGAGCGCGCAAGCGCGGGGTGGATCCGCGCGGTGGCGCTGGTCGACTAAACCTTATCCTCTTCGTCGCCCCGGACGAAGCTTTTACAGATTCACCGTCGCCAGCATCCACAGCGTCCAGCCGCTGAGCAGTAGCAGACTGGCCCAGGTCGCGATGACGCCGATCTGGCGCGGCACCGGCGGCTTGCCGCTGACCGGCGCATGGAGGCCGACAATATGCGCGACGCGGCCGATCAGGAAGATCGCGCCGATCGCCATCAGCGCCATATGGTTCGCCTCGACGGTTTCGAGCAGGCCGATCAATATGATGACGATCGGCGCATGTTCGGCAAGGTTGGCGTGGCTGCGGACCGCACTGATCAGCCGATCGTCGCCGCCGTCGCCGAACGCGACACGGAGCCGCAGGCGCTGACGCACGGTGTCGATCGCAGTGAACAAAAGCAGCAGCGCGCAGATGGCGGCCACGAAAGCGGTTACCGGCAAGCTCATAGTCTCTTTTCCCCCTGTTTCCCGCGCACAGCCTAACCGGCCTCGCGCAGCGATGAAAGGTCAGAAGAGCCGCGATCCGTTCGGCACCGCCCGGTCGGGCGCGAAAAGGATCACCGCGCCCGCTTCGTCGGCGAAACCCAGCGTCAGCACTTCGGACATGAACTTGCCGATCTGCCGCGGCGGGAAGTTCACCACCGCCGCAACCTGCCGCCCGGGCAATTCCTCGATCGCATAACGGTCGACGATCTGCGCGCTGCTCTTCTTCGTGCCGATCGCCGGTCCGAAATCGATCAGCAGCTTGTACGCGGGCTTGCGCGCCTCGGGAAAGGGCTCCGCGCTCAGGATCGTCCCGACGCGGATGTCGACCTTCAGGAAGTCGTCGAAGGAAATGGTGTCCAGCGCCGGTGCGGCCATGTCATGATTCAAGTGCATCGCATCGCCCTCTATCGCCGATATTCGCGGCCCGACAGCGCCAGTCGCTGCCGCGACGTGTTGCCCGGCACCGCAACATGCTGCGCGGGATCATAGATGGCGCCAACCCCGGCGCCCGCCGGTTCGACCCAGATTTCGACCAGCGTCTGACTATATCCGCTGGGGACATAGCGTACCAGGTAACCGTCGGGGTGCCGGCTCCACCGCGTCGCTGGCGTGTCGACGCTTCCCGGGCCGACAGGAACCGCACCCGCAAGCATCGCGACGCGCTCCATGTCCTGATAAGCCAGCGCCGGACCCGAAAACATGCTGCGCATCCGCGATTCGGCTTCCATCACGCTCCGCAATGGTTCGGGAACACCGCCCACAACCCGCTGAAATTCCGAACTCGTGAGCACCGACAGCGCGCTGCGGTTCAACGACGCAATCTGCTTGGGGGTCAGAAGCTGGCCGGCCACGAGTTTGAGATTGCTGTTCAGATCCTCGAACTTCGACCGCGACACGATCGCCCACAGAAGAAGCTGAATATCGTGCTGAGTTATCTCGGGCTTTGCCACGCTGTTCTGCAATATGCTGGCCACCGCTTCGCGCGCCGACCCTTTGAGCGGCGCGTAAAGATAGCCGTCACCGCCGCCTGGCCCGTGCGTCCCGGCGTGCAGGCAATAGCTTTGCGCGGTCATGCGGTAATAGCCTGCGGCGAGGGTAAACCCGCCCGCCGAGGTTCGCGCCAGTGCTATCAGATTGCCGACCTTCGCCGGCGGCTTCCAGCCATCCTTCGACGGGTCGCCAAAGACCGCGTCCTTGATGTTCGTCGAAACCGGATCGGCTCCGCGCAGGAATTTCGGCAGTTTCGGCGTGCCCAGACCTTTGACGACATCGCCCAGATTACCGAACTGCGCCTGTGCCGCCGTGTGCGTCAAGGCAAGCCCGGCGAACGCCGAGCCTGCCAGAAAATTGCGCCGATTCATAATCTTGCCCCTTGTGCCAACGGTCACCCGTTAGCAGCAAGCGAACGCCTATTCCATCTCCAGAATGACAGCATCGACGGCAAGGCTGTCGCCCTGCGCGGCGTTGACGGTTTTTACCACGCCGGTTTTTTCGGCGCGAAGGATATTTTCCATCTTCATCGCCTCGACCGTCGCGAGCGGCTGGCCTGCTTCGACCTTGTCCCCTTCGCCGACGTGCAGCGCGACGAGCAGACCGGGCATCGGACAGATCAGGAAGCGCGACAGATCCGGCGGAATCTTCTCGATCATATGCGCCGACAGCGGCGCGACATGCCAGGGCAGAACCTGAACAGTGTGGATGCGCCCGCGCGCCGTCATCCGCCAGCCGCTGCGCGTCTTCGCGACCTTGACCGCCAGTTCGCTGCCGTCGATGTCGGCAACCACCAACCGGTCGCCCGGCGTATATTCGAGCGCGATATCGACCTTGTCGCCATCGACCTTGATGTGCTTGTGGCCAACCTTGACCTTGTGCGCCGCCCCGCCGACGCTGACCTGCCACTTGGCAGGCGGTTCGAGCCGGTCGCCGAGCTGGCCGTCGACGCGGCGGGCGCGATCGGCCTCGGCGCTCGCCATAAAGCCTGCGATCGCGGCGAGCGCGCGGACGACATCCTCTTCAACTTCCGCGCCAGAGAAGCCCTCGGGATATTCCTCGGCAATGAAGCCGGTCGTCAGTTCGCCAGCGCGAAAACGCGGATGCTGCATGATCGCCGACAGGAAATCGATATTGTGACCAAGCCCTTCGAGCTCGAAACGGTCGAGCGCCGCGACTTGCAAATCGGCGGCTTCGTCGCGCGTCTTGCCCCAGGTGATCAGCTTGGCAATCATCGGATCATAGAAGATCGACACTTCGCCGCCCTCTTCGACACCTGCGTCGACGCGCACGCCATCCTCGCCGCGCTCGTCGCCCGCCCATGCGGGAACGGGGGTGCGATAGCGCACGAGGCGCCCGGTCGATGGCAGGAAGCCGCGATAGGGATCCTCGGCATAGACGCGGTTCTCGATCGCCCAGCCGTCGATCTTGATGTCGTCCTGCGTCATCTCGAGCTTTTCGCCCGCGGCGACGCGGATCATCTGTTCGACGAGATCGATGCCGGTGATCGCCTCGGTCACCGGATGCTCGACCTGAAGCCGCGTGTTCATTTCGAGGAAATAGAAGCTCTCGCCCGTCGGATCGGCACCCGACACGATCAGCTCGACGGTGCCCGCGCTGTAATAGCCGACGGCGCGCGCGAGTGCGACGCACTGTTCGCCCATCGCTTTCCGCATCTTTTCGGTCACGAACGGCGACGGCGCTTCCTCGACCACCTTCTGATGGCGACGCTGAATGCTGCACTCGCGCTCGTTCAGATAGAGGATGTTGCCGTGCTGATCGCCGAGGATCTGGATTTCGATGTGGCGCGGGTTGAGGATGAATTTCTCGATGAACACGCGGTCGTCGCCGAAGCTGTTGAGACCTTCGCGCTTCGTCGCCTCGAAACCCTCGCGGACGTCCTTTTCGTCATAGGCAAGGCGCATGCCCTTGCCGCCGCCGCCTGCGGACGCCTTCATCATCACCGGATAGCCGATCTCGTTCGAAATACGCACGGCATGTTCGGTATCGTCGATCTCGCCCACGAAGCCGGGAACGACGTTCACGCCCGCTTCCATCGCGAGCTTCTTCGATTCAATCTTGTCGCCCATCGCCGCGATCGCGTTCACCGGCGGGCCGACGAAGGCGATGCCTTCCTTGGCCAGCGCTTCGGCGAAGCTCGTGCGTTCGGACAGGAAGCCATAGCCCGGATGCACCGCGTCGGCTCCGGTTGCCTTGCACGCGGCGATGATCTTGTCGGCGATCAGATAGGATTCGGACGCGGGCGACGCGCCGATATGTACCGCCTCGTCGGCCATCTGGACGAAGGGCGCGCGCGCATCGGCGTCCGAATAGACAGCGACGGTCGATATGCCCATGCGGCGCGCGGTCTTGATGACGCGGCAGGCGATTTCACCGCGGTTGGCGATCAGGATTTTCTTGAACATCGTCTCAATATTCCTCGATGAGGGCTTTTAAATCTTTGGTGCGTTGTTCGGTGAGCGTCGCCATGCAGCCGCTGATCACCATCGGTTCGGCCGAACCCCCGCGCATTGTGTACCCCTCGCTGGCGCAATGCTTGTCGCGATAGGTCAGCCAGGCGCGCTGCGCGGCGAGAAGCGTGTCGAAATAGCCGGGGCGATTGTCGGAACTGCGGTCGAGCTTGCGATCGCGCACCTTCATTGCCGCAGCCGTCAGCTTCCACTGTGCGTTGAGCGCCGCGTCTTTGCGTTCATATTCCTGATAGGCGCAGGCGTTCAGCTCAAACTGAGCCATCGCATTGTCGCAATCTACCGCGGGCTCGGCCGCCATCGCGGACAAGAGGAGCAAAGGTGCGATGATCATTCGGTCGTTTCCTTCGGTGCCGGTTCAATGGCAGGTTTGCGATACAGGCGGCTGATCTGCCGCGCCCAATAGAGGATCAGCGCAAGCGCACCGATCCAAAGCAGATTTTCGACCCACAGCGGGCCGCCCGCACCCGGCGCCCTGCCCAGCCGCACGCCCTGCATATCGCCCGCCACAACGCCGAGCGCGCAGGAGGCGGGAAGCAGGAGCAGCGACATCAGCACAGCAAGGAGCGGCTTGCGGGTCACTCGGCCGCAACCTCCATCTCTGCGTCCCGGCGCATCGGCTCTTCGCTCTCCATCGGCTTGAGGCCGAGCTTCGCGAACAGCGCCGCATCCTTGCTGTCACCGGCATTGGCGGTGGTGAGCAGCTTGTCGCCGGTGAAGATGCTGTTCGCGCCCGCCATGAAGCAAAGCGCCTGCGTTGCGTCCGACATGCTCTCGCGGCCCGCCGACAGGCGGATCATGCTCATAGGCATGGTAACGCGCGCGACGGCGACGGTGCGGACGAATTCGATGTCGTCGATCGCCGCGAGCGGCGTGCCCGCCAGCATGTCCCCGAGCACGGTGCCCTTCACCGGGACCAGCGCGTTGATAGGAACGCTGCCCGGATGTTCGGGCAGGGTCGCAAGCGCGTGGATGAAGCCGACGCGGTCGGCGCGGTTCTCGCCCATGCCAAGGATGCCGCCGCTGCACACGTTGATGCCCGCGCTGCGCACTTCTTCCAGCGTGTCGAGGCGTTCCTGAAAGGTCCGCGTCGTGATGACATTGCCGTAATTTTCGGGGCTCGTGTCGATATTATGGTTATAGTAATCGAGGCCCGCGACCGCGAGCGTCTGTGCCTGTTCCTTGCTGAGCATCCCCAGCGTCATGCAGGTTTCCATGCCCATCTGACGCACGCCCTCGATCATCTCGACGATCGCGGGCATGTCGCGTTCCTTGGGGTTGCGCCATGCGGCGCCCATGCAGAAGCGCTGCGACCCCGAATCCTTCGCCTGCGCCGCCGCTTGGAGCACCGCGCGGACGTCCATCAGCTTGGTCGCCTTCAGCCCGCTGTCGGCGCTCTTGGACTGCGAGCAATAGCCGCAATCCTCGACGCAGCCGCCGGTCTTGATCGACAGGAGCGTGCAAAGCTGCACCTCGCCGCGCGAATGATGGCGGCGGTGGACGCCCTGCGCCTCCCACATCAGCTCGTCGAACGGCAGATCGAACAGTGCGGCGATTTCCTCGCGCGTCCAGTCGGTACGGGTCATGTCTTCGGTCATGCGATTTTCTCCAGCGCCTGTGCGAGGTCGGCGATGATGTCTTCGATATTTTCGATCCCCACCGACACGCGCACCACGTCGGGGCCGGCGCCGGCCTGCACCAGTTCGTCTTCGGACAACTGGCTGTGGGTGGTCGATGCGGGATGGATGATCAGCGAGCGGGTGTCGCCGAGGTTGGCGAGATGGCTGAACAGTTCGACCGACGACACGAGCTTGACCCCCGCGTCATATCCGCCCTTCAGGCCAAAGGTGAACACCGATCCGCCACGTCCGCCCAGATATTTTTGGGCGAGTTCGTGGTACGGGCTGTCGGGGAGGCCCGCATAGGAAACCCAGCTGATCTTCGGATGCGCCTTCAGCCATTTCGCGAGTTCGACCGCATTACTGCAATGCCGGTCCATCCGCAGTGCCAGCGTTTCCATGCCGGTGAGCGCGAGAAAGGCGTTCATCGGCGCGAGCGCCGGGCCGAGGTCGCGCAGGCCAAGCGTGCGGGCCGCGAGAATGAAGGCGAGATTGCCGAACGCCTCGGTGAATTTCAGCCCGTGATAAGAGGCATTGGGTTCGCTGAGCGTCGGATATTTGCCGCCCTTCGCCCAGTCGAAGCTGCCCGCATCGACGATCACGCCGCCGATGGCATTGCCGTGACCGTTCAGGAATTTGGTCGTCGAATGGACGACGATATCGGCGCCATGCTCGATCGGGCGGCACAGCATCGGCGACGCCATCGTATTGTCGACGATCAGCGGCACGCCGGCATCATGCGCGACCTTGGCGATCGCCTCGATATCCTGGACGACGCCGCCGGGATTGGCGAGGCTTTCGATGAACACCGCGCGGGTCTTGTCATTGATCGCGGCGGCGACATTGCCCGCATCGTCGGCGTCGACGAAATTTGTGTTCCACGCCATTTTGCGGAAGCTGTGCCCAAGCTGGTTGAGCGAGCCGCCATAAAGCTTCTTCGCCGCGACGATTTCGCAGCCCGGTTCCATCAGCGTGTGGAATGCGAGGAACTGTGCGGCGTGACCCGACGCGACAGCGAGCGCCGCCTGACCGCCTTCGAGCGCCGCAATCTTGCCTTCGAGCGCGCCGTTGGTCGGGTTCATGATCCGGGTGTAGATATTCCCGAATTCCTGAAGGTTGAACAGGCGCGAGGCATGTTCGACATCGTCGAAGACATAGGATGCGGTCTGATAGATGGGCGTGATCCGCGCCTTGGTCGTCGGGTCGGGCGCGGTTCCGGCATGGACCGCCAGTGTTTCGGGTTTGTGGGTCACGGCTTCGACATCTCCATCACAGGATAAGGTTCAGGCGGCCTGATCCGCATCAAGCGGCGGCATATTATGCCCAAGCAGCCTCAGCACGTCGGCGGCACATTCGACGACATTGCTGCCGGGTCCATAGATGCCCTGCACCCCGGCGTCGCGCAGATATTGATAGTCCTGCGGCGGAATCACCCCGCCCGCGATGACCTTGATATCGCTACGTCCCGCTTCCTTGAGCTTGCCGATCAGTTCAGGAATCAGCGTCTTGTGCCCCGCGGCAAGGCTGGACGCGCCGACGACATCGACGCCGCTGTCGAGCGCGAGGACGACGGTTTCATCGGGTGTCTGGAACAAAGGCCCCGATACGACGTCGAAACCCATGTCGCCGAACGCCGAGGCGATGACGTTCGCGCCGCGATCATGACCGTCCTGCCCCATTTTCGCGACGAGCAATTTGGGTTTGCGGCCCATGCGGCGTTCGACCGCCTTTACGCCGTCGAGCACCTGCTGCCAGCGGGCGTCACCTTCATAGGGCGCCGCATAGACCCCCTTCACCGGGGTCGGCTGGGTGCCGTAGCGATCGAAGCTTTCTTCCATCGCCGAGCTGATTTCGCCGAGTGTCGCGCGGGCACGCGCTGCCTCCACCGCGAGTGCGAGAAGGTTGTTCTCGATCGACTGCTCGCCCGCCGCTCCATCGCGGAGCGCCTGAAGCGCCGCCTGACAAGCCGCTTCATCGCGGTTCGCCTTGGTCTTGTTGATGCGTGCGACCTGCGCCTCGCGCACCTTCGTATTGTCGACCTCAAGCGTTTCGAGCAGATCTTCGTCCTTCAGGCGATATTTGTTGACCCCGACGATCACATCGTCGCCGCGATCGACCCGCGCCTGCCGGGCGGCGGCGGCGGTTTCGATCATCGCCTTGGGCCAGCCTGCCGCAACGGCCTTTGCCATCCCGCCTTCGGACTGGACGCGGTCGATGATCTCCTGCGCCGCGTCGACGAGTTGCTGGGTCAGCGCCTCGACATAATAGCTGCCGCCCAGGGGATCGACCACCTTGGTCATCCCGGTTTCTTCCTGGATGACGATCTGGGTGTTGCGCGCGATACGCGCCGAAAAATCGGTCGGCAACGCGATCGCTTCGTCGAGCGCGTTGGTGTGGAGCGACTGGGTGCCGCCCAGCATCGCCGCCATCGCCTCGATCGTCGTGCGCATCACATTGTTGTACGGGTCCTGCTCGGTGAGCGACACGCCGCTGGTCTGGCAGTGCGTGCGCAGCATCTTCGAGCGCTCGTCTTGCGCGCCCAGCGTCGTCATCGCCCGGTGCCACAGCACGCGCGCCGCGCGCAGCTTGGCGATTTCCATGAAGAAATTCATGCCGATCGCGAAAAAGAAGCTCAGCCGCCCGGCGAATTTGTCAATGTCGAGCCCCGACGCCACGCCATATTTCACATATTCCATGCCGTCGGCGATAGTGAAGGCCAGCTCCTGCACCTGCGTCGCGCCGGCTTCCTGCATATGATAGCCGCTGATCGAGATGCTGTTGAACTTCGGCATCTCGCGCGACGTATAGCCGAAGATATCGCTGATGATCCGCATGCTCGGCTCGGGCGGGTAGATGTACGTATTGCGGACCATGAACTCCTTGAGGATGTCGTTCTGGATGGTTCCGTCGAGCAATTTGCGATCGACGCCCTGCTCTTCACCCGCGACGATGAAGAAGGCGAGGATCGGGATCACCGCGCCGTTCATCGTCATCGACACCGACATCTGATCGAGCGGAATGCCGTCGAACAGGATCTTCATATCCTCGACGCTGTCGATCGCGACGCCCGCCTTGCCGACGTCGCCGACGACGCGCGGATGGTCGCTGTCATAGCCGCGATGGGTCGCGAGATCGAAGGCGACCGACAGGCCTTTCTGGCCCGCGGCAAGGTTACGGCGATAGAAGGCGTTCGATTCCTCGGCGGTCGAAAAACCGGCATATTGCCGGATCGTCCACGGCCGCCCCGCATACATCGACGCGCGCACACCGCGCGTGAAGGGCGCGAAACCGGGAAGGCCCGGATCGACCGAGACGTCTTCCGCCGTGTAGAGCGGCTTGACGTCGATCCCCTCGGGCGTGTGCCAGGTGAGGTCCTTGCCCTTGACTTCCTTGGTCGCGGCGGCGGCCCATTGGTCGATGGTCGGTTTGTCGGTCATATTGCAATCCCTCCCTCTCCCACCGGGAGAGGATATGAAGGCTTGGCGGCTTTGCCGCCTAGCCGGAGTTGGTGAGGGCAGCGCCCTCTCGATAGTTCCATCCCCTCACCCAGCTTCGCCTAGGTCCGTCGGACCAAGGCTGCGCAACCCTCTCCCGACGGGAGAGGGGGTAAGATTTTTAGTGGCCGCCCTGCGGCGTTTCCATAATTTCGGTCAGCACCCCGCCCATGTCGCGCGGGTGGACGAAGAAGATCAAAGTCCCGTGCGCCCCAATGCGCGGTTCGCCGAGGACGCGCTTGCCCAGCGCTTCGAACTCGGCCTTGGCGGCGTGGATATCGGGGACTTCGTAGCACATATGATGCTGCCCGCCCGCCGGGTTCTTCTCGAGAAAGCCCGCGATAGAGGTGTTGCCGGGCAGCGGCTCGACCAGCTCGATCTGCGTGCCGTTCAGCGCGCCGTCGGCGCCGGGCGTGTCGACGAAGCACACCTTCACGCCCTGTTCGGGCAGGTCGAACGGCTCGTGAATTCGGGTCGCCCCCATCACATCGCGATAAAAGACGATGCTGTCGGCGATCGACGGCGTCGCAACACCGATATGATTGAGACGACCCAGTTTCATCATTTTCTCCTCAGCAACCCGGAATCTGGTCTTTTCCGACCAGTTCATATTTGCCGTTCTTCAATATATATTGCTGCTTGAACGCCCGCGTTCCGGTGTAGGCGACGGTAAAATTCTTGTCGGGAACCGCAGCCGCGATCACGCCCTCATATTGCTCTTCCTTCTGGCCGATCCCGGCGCCCGAGCTCATCCCGTCGGTGAAGCCCGCGCGATCGACCGGGCCGTCCGGCGCAAGTTCGGTCAGCGTCGCCGTGCTGATCGCGCAGCCCTGCCACACGCCGCCGCCCGCCGTGACCAGATAGGCGTTCTTGCCGATCGCATCGCTGAAGGCCCAGCTCGTCGCGGCATTGCCGACCGTGCCGACCGCACCGAGGTTCAGCCATTCGCCCTTGCGTTGCCAGCCCGACGGGCCGCCCTGCAGATAATGGATCGCGTTGATCCCGCCGTCGCTGTGCCCCGCATCGTCAAGGCTGCCGAGGCTCAGCAGCACGCCGACATTGTTGGCCAGCAGATGGATCGCCGCGGGACGGAACTGATAGGTTCGCCCGTCAATCTCGCGCACCGCCGTTGCTTCGGCGCCCTTCGCAAGCCCGAAGGCGGTCCGGAACGCGGCTCCGATCGTTTCATTCTCTTCGCTGCCCAGCGTAACGGGAAAGGCTGGCCGAGGTTCGTCGATCGGGGTGTCGGGATCGAACGCCCATGCGGCGGGTGCCGCAGCCAGAAGCGGAAGGATCGACAGGGGGAGAAGAAGCTTACGCATTTTCAAACCTCATTGAAAAATCAAGACCATCGCGGCAGCGTAGCCGCTTCCTGCTCTTGCCTCTAGCCCGGCGTAGACGATGTGCCTCGGGTCACAATCGACGAGCTACCTACGAAAACATTGGTCCCTCGACTTCATATCGCTTTCACAATCCACCCAATTGTCACTGCGATTCCGCCCAAGACAAACAGCACGCCAAAAGCTGCAAAAAACCGAATGCCCCATCGAGCGAGAGAGAAGCCTAAGGGATTAGTCGCACGCTCAATTCTCGTGCCAAGGCCGTTGGCAATGAATCCGGCCTCATCCCATCTCTTGCCCATCGCCAAAGCCGTGCGCACCACCATCCAAACGCCAAACGTCCAAAAAACCGAAATAAACGCCCAGACCCACTCCATCTCGATCATCTACAGCGGGATATTGTCGTGCTTCTTCCAGGGATTCTCGATATTCTTGTTGCGCAGCTTGCGCAGGCCAAGCGCGATCCGCTTGCGCGTGTTGTGCGGGTGGATGACCTCGTCGATATAGCCGCGCGATGCCGCGACGAACGGGTTGGCGAAGCGGTCCTCATATTCCTTGGTACGCTCGGCAATCTTCGCGGGATCGCCGATATCGCTGCGGAAGATGATTTCCACCGCGCCCTTGGCGCCCATCACCGCGATTTCTGCAGTCGGCCAGGCATAGTTGAGGTCGCCGCGCAGATGCTTCGACGCCATCACGTCATAGGCGCCGCCATAGGCCTTGCGCGTGATCACCGTGATCTTGGGCACCGTCGCCTCGGCATAGGCGAACAGCAGCTTCGCGCCATGCTTGATGATGCCATTATATTCCTGCGCGGTGCCGGGCAGGAAGCCCGGAACATCGACGAAGGTGATGATCGGGATTTCGAACGCATCGCAGAAGCGCACAAAGCGCGCCGCCTTCTTTGACGAATTAATATCGAGCACACCCGCCAGCACCAGCGGCTGGTTCGCGACAATACCGATCGTGCGCCCCTCGATGCGGCCGAATCCGCAGATGATGTTCGCGGCATGCGCCGGCTGAACCTCGAAGAAATCGCCTTCATCGACGGTCTTCCGGATCAGCTCGTGCATGTCATAGGGCTGGTTCGCCGACGGCGGGATCAGCGTGTCGAGGCTCGGCTCGGCGCGGTCCCACGGATCGTTGGTCGGGCGCACCGGAACCCCGCTGCGGTTATTCTCGGGCAGATAGTCGAAGAAATCGCGTGCGGCGAGCAGCGCCTCGATGTCATTTTCAAACGCCAGATCGGCGACCGAGCTTTTGGTCGTGTGCGTGATCGCGCCGCCAAGCTCTTCCTGCGTGACGACCTCATTGGTCACCGTCTTCACCACGTCGGGGCCGGTGACGAACATGTAGCTGCTGTCCTTCACCATGAAGATGAAGTCGGTCATCGCGGGCGAGTAAACCGCGCCGCCGGCACAGGGGCCCATGATCAGACTGATCTGCGGCACGACGCCCGACGCCAGCACGTTGCGCTGGAACACTTCGGCATAGCCGCCGAGGCTTGCAACGCCCTCCTGAATACGCGCGCCGCCGCTGTCGTTGAGGCCGATGACCGGCGCTCCCACCTTCAGCGCATTGTCCATCACCTTCATGATCTTCTCGGCATGCCGTTCCGACAGCGAGCCGCCGAAAACGGTGAAATCCTGGCTGAAGACATAGACGAGGCGGCCGTTGATCGTGCCCGAACCGGTGACAACGCCGTCGCCGGGGACGATCTGATCCTGCATGCCGAAATCGGTGCAATTATGCTCGACATAGGTGTCGAGCTCTTCGAACGAGCCTTCGTCGAGCAGCACGTCGAGCCGCTCGCGCGCCGTCAGCTTGCCTTTGCTGTGCTGCGCGTCGATGCGCTTTTGCCCGCCACCCAGCGCGGCGGCTGCACGGCGGCGTTCCATTTCGGCGATATTGGCGGACACATGGCTCTCCATCAAATTCGGATCATTTCCCCTGCCCCCTTTGCGCATCTGGCGCAAATGTGAATTTGCAAAGTTGCAAAGTGATTGTTTGCAAACTACCCCCTTCCTTCGAGGAGTTCGCCGCATGTCACGCCAACGCATCTTCGCAGGAAGCCGGCTAAAGGCACTCCGCATCGACCGCGCCCTGAAGCAGGCCGAGTTCGCCGATACTCTTGGCATATCGACTTCCTATCTCAGCCAGATCGAGCATGACGACCGGCCGCTGACTCCGGCGCTGCTCGACCGGCTGCAACGCCTGTTCCCGCTGGAATGGGAAGAAGTCACCACCGACGCCGACGATCGCCGTCAGGGGGCGCTGCGCGAAGCCGCTGCCGACCCTTTGTTCGCCGCCGCGCCGCTGGCGCCCGAACAGCTTGAGCGCGCGGCGCTGCAACAGCCGCAGCTTGCCGACCAGTTTGTTGCGCTCCACGCCGCCTATCGCCGCGCAGGACAGCGGCTCCAGATCATCGACGAGGCGCTGACCGGCGGCACGGCCGAGGGTAGCCGCCTTCCGTGGGAAGAGGTGCGCGACTGGTTCCACGACGCGGGCAATTATGTCGACCGGCTCGATCGCGCCGCCGAGGCGCTGGCGGGTCAACTTCGCGGACGGGAGCATTCGCCCGCGATCGAGGCCATCGAACGACGGCTGCAAGGCGGCCTGGGCATTTCGATCGTCTATCGGCAAAATCAGGCGCTGCGCGACTATGACGCGACGATGCGCCATCTGGTGATCGATCCGTCACAGCCCGCCGAAACCCGCCGCTTTCAGTTAGCGCATCAACTCGCCGCGCTTGCCCTGACGCGCGAAATCGCAGCGGTGGTCGAAGCCTCGCCGCTGCGCACGGCGGCGGCGCGCCAATTGCTCCACGTGGGACTCGCCAACTATGCCGCTGGCGCGGTGCTGATGCCCTATACCCCCTTTCGCGCCAGCGCGCGCGCGGTGCGCCATGACATCGACCGGCTGCGGCTGGAATATGGGGTGAGTTTCGAACAGGCGTGTCACCGCCTTTCGACCCTTCAGCGCCCCGGCGCACGCGGCATTCCGATGTTCTTCTGCCGCGTCGACATGGCGGGCAATATCACCAAACGGCACAGCGCGACGCGGCTGCAATTCGCGCGCTTCGGCGGCGCCTGCCCCTTGTGGGTGGTGCATGAGGCCGCGGCGATCCCCGACCGCATCTTGTTCCAGCTCGCCGAGACGCCCGACGGGCTGCGCTATGTTTCGATGGCAAAGGGATTGGTGAAGCCGTCGGGCAGCTATGCGCGCAGCCCGCGCCGCTACGCCGTCGCGCTGGGATGCGAGGCCCAATATGCGGGCGAGTTCGTCTATGCCGACGGAGTCGATGTGAGCGCGCCGCAGGCTGCGACCCGGATCGGCCCGTCGTGCCGCATCTGTCCGCGCGACGATTGCGACCAGCGGGCATTCCCACCGAGCGACCGCCCGATCCTGGTCGATCCCGACCGGCGCGATGTCGTGCCATACCGGATCGGCTAACCCTCGATCACAAGCTCTTCGTCGAGAAAATCCAGAAAAGCGCGGATGCGCGCTGCCGCACGATCTTCGGGCGCGTAGAGCGCGTGAATATCCTCTCCGTCACCGGGATTATGATCGGGAAGCACCTCGACGAGGCGACCTGCCGCCAGATCCGCCGCGACGTGAAAACGCCCGTGCCGCGCAATCCCGCCGCCCGCAACCGCCATCAGGCGCACCACGTCCCCCGAATTGCCAAAGAAACTGCCGTGCACCGGCCGATAAACGATCTTTCCGTCGATACGAAACGGCCAGCTATCGACCGAACGACGAAAACTGAAGCGCAGGCAATCGTGCCCCTCCAGATCGTCGGGCGTCCTGGGCGTGCCACGGCGCGCAAGATAATCAGGGCTGGCAACGAGCATCATCCTGCTATGCCCCAGCTTCTTGGCGCGGAGCTGCGTGTCGCGTAGCGGGCCGATGCGGATCGCAATATCGGCGCGCTCTTCGACCAGATCGACGATGGCGTCCGACAGCGCGAGATCGATTGTGACGTCGGGATAGCGCGCGGTGAAGCGCGGCAGGATCGGCAAGAGCCCCATCGTTCCGATCGAGGGCGATGCATTGATGCGGAGCAGTCCGCGCGGTCCCTGTTGCGCGCTCCCGAGCCCGCTCTCGACACTCTCCAGTTCGGCGAGCAGCGCACTCATCCGGTCGCGATAAGCGATCCCTTCGGCGGTCAGCGCAAGCGAGCGCGTCGTCCGCCGCATCAGCGTCACGCCCAATCGCCCTTCAAGCCGGGCGATGCTCCGGCTCACGGCGGAAGGCGTCAGACGGAGCGCTTTCGCAGCGGCCGCGAAACTGCCGCCGTTCGCCACCGCCAGAAAGGTTTCGATATCGCCGAACCGATTGTCCATGGCCATTCCTGATTTTGAATCATGACTGAAATGATGAAGCGCATTCTAATCAACAATGATGCGCGGCGCTATCTTTGCTTCATCCAATCACACCAAGAAGGGTAATTCCCATGGACCTGAAGCTCAAAGGCAAGGCCGCCCTCGTCACCGGATCGACCGCCGGCATCGGCTTTGCGATCGCCAGGCGCCTCGCCGCGGAAGGCGTCGATGTCGTTATCACCGGACGCAGTCAGGAAAAGCTCGACGCTGCGACGGCCGAACTGGCCGAGGTCGGCACGGTTCGCGGCGTACTGGCCGATCCGGCCACTGCCGAAGGCGCCGAAGCGTTGATCGCGGCCGTTCCTGCGGTTGATATCCTCGTCAACAATCTCGGCATCTATGAAGCCAAGCCTTTTGCCGAGATCAGCGATGCCGACTGGCACCACATCTTCGAGGTCAATGTCGTCAGCGGTGCGCGGCTGTCGCGCCACTATTTCCCCAGGATGATCGAAAACAACTGGGGCCGCGTAATCTTCATCGCGAGCGAAAGCGGGCTTCTGCCGCCCGCCGAGATGATCCATTACGGCATGACCAAAACCGCCCAGCTGACCATTGCGCGCGGGCTTGCCGAGCAGACCAAGGGGACGGGCGTCACCGTCAACAGCGTGCTGCCGGGGCCGACGCGATCGGAAGGCATCGCCGATTTCATCCGCTCGGTCGTGTCGAACCCCGATGCGCCCGAGGTCGAACGCGAAAAGGCGTTCTTCGACGAGTTGCGCCCGCTGTCGCTGATCCGCCGCCTGATCGAGGCCGACGAGATTGGCGCGATGGTGACTTATCTGGCAAGTCCGCTCGCCGCAGTCACCAATGGCGCCGCGATCCGCGCCGAGGGCGGGATTATTCCGACGATTGCGTGAGCCTCCCCCCCCCTCACGCTTGCGGGAGGGGGCATCAGACCTTCACAACGCCCCCGCTCGATCAGGCTATGCGCCGTTGCCAGCAGCGCCTCTTCGGGCGGGCGCATCGTCCAGCCGAGCGTCTTCATCGCATGGCGGCTGTCACCGCCGCGAACATTGCCGAGTTCGGCGACGAGCTGTTTGAGTTCGGGACGCACGATCGCAAGCGCGCGCAATATCCAGTTCGGCATCTTCTTCGTCGGCACCTTGCGCGCCTGCGGCCCCAGATTGTCGCGCAAGATGTCGGCAACGTTGATCATCTTGAGAAACGGACCCGAACAGACATAGCGTTCGTCGCGGATACCCGGCGTGGTCAGCGCGCGATAATGGAGGTCGGCGACGTCGCGAACGTCGACGATGCCAAAGCCCACGTCGGGACACATTGGCACCTTGCCCTCAAGCAATTGCTTCACCACCTCGATCGAGGTCGACAGATCGTCGGACAGCAAGGGGCCGAACACCGCCGCCGGATTGACCGAGGCAAATTCCATGTCGCCGCCCTCGCCCGCCACCCAGTCGCGCGCGGCGCGCTCAGCGACGGTTTTCGAGCGGACATAGGGCATGACATTCGGATCATCGAGGTTGGTCCAGTCCGCCTCCGTGTTCATCCGCGCGCCTTTGCCATGGCCATAGGCAACCGCCGCCATCGACGAGGTAAGGACGAAACGCCGGATCCCCGCCGCGCGCGCGAAACGCAGCGCCCGCAACGCGCCCTCGCGCGCCGGTATCACCAGTTCGTCGGCATGTGCGGGGACGCTCATCGGAAAGGGTGAAGCGACATGCGCCACGTGAGAGCAATCCGCGATCGCCTCGGCCCAGCCGGCGTCATGTTCCAGATCGGCGGCAAAGAATTTGAGCCGGTCATTGTCCACCTTCAGCCAGCCCCGCACCTCGGGCTCGCGCGTCAGACTGCGCACCGTCGCGTGGACGGTCCAGCCATTGTCGATCAACTGCCGGATCAGAAAGCCCGCGATATAGCCGCTGCCTCCCGTAACCAATGCCGTGCCCGCCATGCGACGCCTCCTGCCGGTTTTCGGAGGTGCGGTTAGCAGGCGCCAGCCCCCTGCGAAAGCGGGACCGTCAGCCGCCCATCACTCCGGCTTTGGCGCCCGCGATTGCGCCTGCGATTGCAGCGCGCGACTGAGGGCTGTTGCGCCAGCAACTGGCGCCGAGGAGCAGGCTGACGCGCTTGCAGATATCGTCGGCGTCGCGCGTCGCGAGGTCAGTCAGCGAAGCGATGCCGATTTCTTCAAGCCGCGCGACGACAGTTGGACCAACGCCCTTCACCGCCAGCAATATCGCGCGCTCCTCTGGTGCAAAACCAGCCTGCACGGTCATTTCATCAGCACCAGTTCCTCGGCCATGCTCGGATGCAGCGCGACGGTGGCGTCGAAATCGGCCTTGGTCAGTCCGGCCTTCACCGCGACCGCAGCCGCCTGCAAAATCTCCGGCGCGTCGGGGCCGATCATGTGGAGCCCGACGACCTGATCGGTCGCGGCGTTGACGATCATCTTGTAAAGCGCGCGCTCGTTGCGGCCGGCGAGGACATTCTTCATCGCGCGAAAGTCGCTGGTATAGGTTCGGATCGACCCCAGCTTGTTGCGCGCCTCGGCCTCGGTCATGCCCACGGCGCCGATCGGCGGATGGCAGAACACCGCGCTCGGGACATTGGCATAATCGACAACAGTCGGCTTGCCGCCGAAAACGCTGTCGGCAAAGGCCTGCCCCTCGCGGATCGCCACCGGGGTCAGCTGAATACGGTTGGTGACGTCGCCCACGGCATAGATGCTCGGCACCGACGACTGGTTGGTTTCATCGACCTTGATCGCGCCTTGGTCGTCGAGTTCGACCCCGGCTTCCTCAAGCCCCAGACCCTTGACGTTCGGCACGCGCCCCGCCGCGACGAGCACCGCATCGGCCTCGATCGGGTCGCAGCCGCCCAGATGGACGGTCAGCGCCCCGTCCGCCTTCTTCTCGATCTTCTCGAACGGCGCGTTGAATTTGAACTCGATGCCCTTGGTCATCGAAATCTGGAGCAAACGGTCGCGGATCTGCTCGTCATAGCCGCGAAGGATGGTATCGCCGCGATTGACGATCGTCACTTTGCTGCCGAATTCGTTGAAAATACCGGCAAATTCATTGGCGATATAGCCGCCGCCCGCAATCACGATGCGCTTTGGCAGCTTCTCCAGATGGAACACCTCGTTCGAGGTGATCGCATGTTCGCTGCCCGGAAATTCGGGGACGAAGGGCCAGCCCCCGGTCGCGATCAAGATGCGTTCGGCGGTGAGTTCCTGCCCGTCCGCAAGTCGTACCTTCTGCGGGCCGACAACGGTCGCGCGCGTCTTGAACAGGGTGACCTTGTGATTGTCGAGCGTCTGGCCATACAGGCCCTCGAGCCGGGTGACTTCGGCCAGCACATTGTCGCGCAGCCGGTCCCAGTCGAATTTGCAATCGGGAACGTCCCAGCCGAAATGGCGCGCGTCTTTCAGATCCTCGGCAAAATGCGCACCATAAACGAGCAATTTCTTGGGAACGCAGCCACGGATGACGCAGGTGCCGCCGACGCGATGCTCCTCGGCCACCGCAACGCGCGCGCCGTGCGAAGCGGCGACGCGCGAGGCGCGGACCCCGCCCGACCCGGCGCCGATGACAAACAGGTCGAAGTCGAATTTGCTCATTAGGGGACCCCTGATTTTCCGATGGGACAGGTCTCGGATCGGACGCCTATGTGGTTACGCCTGCCCGTCTTGCCAATCGAAAATTGCGGTCAGTGTGACGAACGCGGCCTCACTCACCCAGCGCCGCCTGCATCAGCGCCTGCGTCGCCGGATCGAATTCGACCGTTCCTTCGGCCAGCCCCTTGGCCATTTCCTTGCCCAGCTCGACCCCGAACTGGTCGAACGGGTTGATGCCCAGCAGGACCGCGCCGGCGAAAACGCGATGCTCGTAAAAGGCGATCAGCGCCCCCAGGCTGCGCGGGGTCACCTGATCGAGCAGGATCGTCGTCGAGGGCCGATTGCCCGGATAGTTGCGCGCGCCATCCTTGCTCGCACGGCCCGTCATCAACGCCGCGCCTTGCGCGATGCAATTGGCGACGAGGGTTTCGTGATGCGCCTCGTCGAGCAGATGGTCGGGCTCGCGCGCGACGACGAACTCGATGGGGATCAGGTGCGTGCCCTGATGGAGCAGCTGGAATACCGCATGCTGGGCATCGGTGCCGACCCCGCCCCAGGTGATCGGCGCGCTGTGACGGCCAAGCGGCTGGCCGTCGAGCGTCACCGCCTTGCCGTTCGATTCCATCTCCAGCTGCTGCAGATAGTCGGGAAGCAGGCGCAGTCGCTCGTCATAGGCAAAGACGGCGCGCGTCTGACAGCCCAGCCGGTTGGCATAGATCTGGTCAACAAAGGCAGCGAGCAGGCAGACATTGTCGGCGCCGTCCGCAAGGCGGAAATGACGGTCCATCTCGGCCGCCCCCTCCAGCATGTCGGCGAATGCGTCCCAGCCGAGCGCGAGCGCCGCAGGAAAGCCGATCGACGACCAGAGCGAATAGCGCCCGCCGACGGTTTCGCTGAACGGCAGGATGCGCGTTTCGTCGACGCCCCATTCGATCGCGCGTTCGGGCATCGCGGTCAGCGCGATGACGCGACCGACCGGATCGTCGACCCCGCCCTCCTCCAGCCATTGCAGCGCCGACGCGGCGTTCAGCAGGGTTTCGGTGGTGGTAAAGGTTTTCGACGCGACCGCGACCAGCGTGTGCGCCGGGTCGAATTTGGCGAAAGCTTCGTCGAGCGCCGCGCCGTCGACATTGGACACGACGGCGACGTCGATGCGCGCGCCGTGACGGCCGAGCGCGTCGATGAGCAGGTCGGGGCCCAGTGCCGATCCGCCGATACCGATGTGGAGCAAATGCCGGATTTCGCCGAACGCCCCAGCCTCGATCGCATCGACCAGCATCCGCATCCGCTGGTGCAACATCTGCGCACGGTGGACGGACTCGGGGGCGCCGTCGCCGCGTTCGGCGCTATGCTCGGCGGCGCGATCCTCCGTCGGGTTGGCGACACCGCCCGAAAACAGCGTCTTGCGACGTCCTGTAAAGTCCTGTGCATCGGCAAGGCCCGACAGGATCGCGACCACCTCGCTGTCGAGGTGCGTCTTGGCGAAATCGAAGCGGATATCGGCGACGTTGCGGACCAGCATCTGAAGCCGCGCTTCGGGATCGGCCGTGACAAGCTCCGTCAGCGGCTGCGGCTGCCAGTCCGAAAGGGACTGCCATGCATGATCGGCTTTCATCATCAAATCGCTTCCCAAATTGTCCCGCCTGCGTCGAACGGGATCCGAATAAGGGCCATTTCATAGGCCCGCGGCGGTCCGCGCGCCAGTGTCGTCCGCCGATATTTGCTTGACGCGCAGACCTATTCATCGCCAATGCCCGGCCATGACCGACGCCAGCCTTGCCGCCACGACGCCGCCCGCATCCGGCCCTGTCCCCTCCGCTCCGAACCCGACACCGGTTTCGGCGAAGGAAGAGGCTGTCGATACCGCCCGCTTCCTTGTCTTGCTGGCGATCGCGGTACTGATTTTCCGCAGTTTCTTCCTGTCGCCCTTTAATATTCCGTCGGAATCGATGCAGCCGCGCCTGTTGATCGGCGACTATCTGCTCGTCAACAAAATGGCCTATGGCTATTCGAAGCACAGCCTGCCGTTCAGCGTTCCGCTGATCCCCGGCCGCATTTTCGCGCGCACGCCCGACCGCGGCGACGTCGTCGTGTTCAAAGCGCCGCCTGTTGCCGACAATGACTATATCAAGCGCGTCATCGGCGTCGGCGGCGACAGCGTACAGGTGAAGGACGGTATCGTCTGGCTGAACGGCGCACCGCTGAAGCGTGAAGCGATCGAGGATTTCGTAATCCCCGTAACGCAGAATATGATCGAAGCCTCGCAGATGACAGGCACCCTGCCCTGTTATTCGATGGAGTTCGAGGAAGTCAGCGCGAACGGCCAGCGCCAGTGCCGCTACAAACAGTTCCGCGAAACCATGCCGAGCGGCAAAAGCTATCCCATCCTCGACATCACAACAATCGCCGAGGACAACACCCCGCTCGTCGTCGTTCCCGAAGGCCATTTGTTCCTGATGGGCGACAACCGCGACCGCAGCGCCGACAGCCGCTTCCCGGCGGTCGAGGGCGGCGGCATCGGTATCGTTCCCGAGGAAAATCTGGTTGGTCACGCGTTGGTCGGCATGTTCTCGACCGACGGTTCGGCAAGCTGGTTCAACCCGATCAGCTGGTTCACTGCCGCGCGGTGGAGCCGCATCGGGGAAGGCTTTTGAGCGACCCGCTGAATGCCGGGGCGCTGGCCGAAATCATCGGCTGCACTCCGGATGATCTGGCGCTCTATGATCTGGCGCTGACCCACGGCAGCACCGGGCGCGCCGATTATCAACGGCTGGAGTTTCTGGGCGACCGCGTGCTCGGCCTTGTCATTGCGTCCGAACTTTACACGCGCTTTCCCCGGGCCAGCGAGGGCGAAATGTCGTCACGGCTGCACGTGCTGGCATCGGGCGCGACGTGTGCGGCGATCGCGCAGCGTCTCAATCTGACCGCGCTCGTCCGCTTCGGGGCGCAAGCGCGGAGCGACGGTGGGCGCTATAGCGACAATATCGCCGCCGACGCGATCGAGGCGCTGATCGGGGCGCTTTATCTCGATCGGGGCGCCGACGCCGCGCGCGCCTTCATCCTTGCCCATTGGGGCGATATGATCGACGGGCAGCAAGTGGCGCCAAAGCATCCGAAGGCGGCGCTTCAGGAATGGGCGCTGGCGCGCAAACGCCGCCCGCCCGAATATGAAATTGTCGCGCGCGAAGGGCCCGACCATTCGCCGCGTTTTCGCGTCGCGGTCACCATCGGCAAGCTTGCCCGCGCCGAAGCCGAAGGCACCAGTAAACAGGCGGCCGAAAAAGCCGCAGCAGCCGCACTTCTTGCGGAACTTGAAGGACAAAGTGAATGACCCACCGCTGTGGATTTGTCGCCGTTGTCGGCGCGCCCAATGCGGGCAAATCGACCATCGTCAACGCTCTCGTCGGCCAGAAGGTCGCGATCGTCAGCCCCAAGGCGCAGACGACGCGTACCCGGTTGATGGGCGTTGCGATGGAGGGCGAGACCCAGATCGTCCTGATCGACACCCCGGGCATTTTCGCCCCCACGCGCCGTCTCGACCGCGCGATGGTCGCCGCCGCGTGGAACAGCCTCGACCAGGCCGAAGCGATTTTGGTGATGATCGACGCCGCTGCAAAGCTCGGCGAGCGCGCCGAACGCGTGCTGCAGGGGATCGAGGGACGGCCCGAGAAGAAATTCCTCGTCCTCAACAAGGTCGACCTGACCCGCAAGGACAAGCTGCTGACGATCGCCACCCAGCTCAACGAGCGGGTGAAGTTCGACGAAACCTTCTTCATCTCGGCCAGCACCGGCGACGGCGTTCCCGGGCTCAAGGCAACGCTGGCAGCCCTGATGCCCGAAGGCCATTGGCACTTCCCGGAGGATGAGGTCAGCGACGCGCCTGAACGGATGCTCGCCGCCGAAATTACCCGCGAACAGCTTTACCGCCAGCTTCACGAGGAACTGCCGTACCAGTCGACCGTCGAGACCGAGAAGTTCACGACGCGCGCAGATGGCAGCGCCGAAATCCACCAGCAAATCCTCGTCGCGCGCGACAATCAGCGCGCGATTATCCTTGGGCACAAGGGAGAGCGGATCAAGGAAATCGGCAGCAAGTCGCGCGCCGAACTGGCCGAACTGCTCGGCCGCAAGGTCCATTTGTTCCTGCATGTGAAGGTCAAGGCAAACTGGGACGAAGATCGCGGCGTCTATCGCGACATGGGTCTTGATTGGGTCGATTGAATCAAAAACGGGGGGCTGGAAAATGACGAAACCCAATTCCATTGTGCTTTTCGACCGTCTTTTTATGGGCTCGCTGGTACTCGGCGTGCTCAACTTCATCTTCGGGTGGAACGAGCTTTCGGCCAAACTAGCCAGTTCACCCGAAATGGCGGCGACCGGCTTTGGAACAGGCTTCCTCGTCACATCATTCGCCATCGGCATGATCATCAACCTGATCATCTGGTATTTCATTTCGGCGCGGGCGAGCAAAATTGCCAAATGGATACTGACCGCGTTTTTCGTCATCGGCCTGCTTTCGATGCTGAGCAATATGAACAACCCGCTCGGGCCGCAGGGGATCTCACTCGCAGTAGCGCTCGTCATCAGCGTGATTCAGGCCGCAGCGATATACATGCTCTTCCGGCCCGATTCCATCGCGTGGTTCAGCCGTAAGCCGCCAGTGGATCCGGACACCTTCCGCTAGAAACTAAATCCGTCGGCAATCGTTCGGCGGCGCCTGTCCGTCGAACCGCGCGCCGATCCATGCCAGCGTCTCCGCCGCGCTGTCGCGCGCGGTATGGGCGTGGTCGCCGCCCGGAAGGTCGACCCAGCGCACGGCGGTACGCTGTCGGCACACCGATTTCGCAAATTTTTTCGTGACGTTCGGCGCGACGAGCGGGTCTTTGACGCTCTGGGCGATCAGCAGCGGCCCCGGCATGCTTGCCGCATCAACACTGTTGGCGCGCATCGCCTTCGCCCATGGCTCGATCCGCCCCAGATCCTTGTTCTTGAGCGCGCCGCGTAACGACAGGATTCCGATGATCGTCGCGAGGCGCGGACTGGCATCAAGCGACAGGCAGTTATTCTGCGCCAGCTTGCGCGCGACGTCCTGGTTCACCTTGCCCAGAATGCCGTCCATCGAATAGCCGAAGCGCTGCGACCAGCTGTACATGGTAAAGCCCATCAACAGCGCACGCACATTGGGTTCGCTTGCCTTGCGCATATTCTCGGCCAGTTCCGTCGGCGGCGCGGCTGCGGCCGTCCCGACGAGCGTCAGATCGGGCGCATAGGATCGCGCCCTCGCAGCGGTCCATAAGGCGGCATGACCACCTTGCGACTCCCCCCAAACGGCAAATTTCTCGCCCGCTGCAGCGCCGGGGATCGACCGCGCAGCGCGCACTGCGTCGAGCACCGAATGCGCGGTATCTCCGCCGACCAGATAGGGATGCGGCATCGGCGAGCCGAGCCCCGGGTAATCGGGCGCGACAATGACATAGCCTTCACGGATCGCCTGTTCGAGCCCGGGGGTCGCGGTGAAGAAATCGGGGTTGGTCGACAGCGCGCATTTCTCGACTACGCCCGACGTTCCATGTGCCCACGCGATCACGCGGCGTGGACGGGGCGGCACCGCTTCGCGCGGCGCGACGACCATGCCGGTCACTTCCTGCCGCACGCCGTCCTGGCGCGTCGTCCAATAGCGCACCCGCCACGCCTGCATCCCCGCCGGAGCCGCTGCCACAGGCACGGATGCCACAAGGTCTCCCGGCTGCTGCGCAGCGACGGGTGAAGTCAAAACCGACGTACCAGCGAACAGGATCGCGATCAGGTGGCGCATGGATTTCTCCCCTGCGCCACCCTATCATGCCTCCTCGACAGCGAAAGCCTTGATTGCGAACGCCGTTATTCCGCGACCTCGTCCTCTGCCGCCGCCTTCTTCTTGGCGGGAGCCTTTTTCGCCGGAGCTTTCTTGGCCGCAGCCTTCTTCGGCGCGGCCTTTTTCGCCGGTGCCTTTTTCGCGGGCGCCTTCTTCTTGCCCTTCGCCGGCCCCTTCGCAGCGCGCGCGTCGATCAACGCGATCGCTTCCTCTTCGGTCAGCGCGTCGGGCTCCATCGATTTTGGCAAAGTCGCGTTGGTCGTGCCGTCGGTGACATAGGGGCCAAAGCGTCCCGCCATCAGCTTCATGTCGCCCCCGCTGGTCGGATGCGCGCCAAAGGTCTTGAGCGGCTCTGCCTTGGCACGCCCGCGCCCGCCGCCCGCAGCGGCTTCGGCGATGCGGACCACGGCCGCGTTCATGCCGATGTCGAAGATTTCGGTAGTGCCCGTCAGCTTCGCATATTTGCCGTCATGGAGCAGATAGGGGCCGTAGCGCCCCAGCCCCGCCATGATGGGCTTGCCGCTTTCGGGATGCGTCCCGACCTCACGCGGCAGGCTGAGCAGCCGCAGCGCATAGTCGAGGTCGAAATCTTCGGCCACTATGTCCTTGGGGATCGACGAGCGCTTCGCCTCCTTGCCGTCGCCAAGCTGGATATAGGGACCAAAGCGCCCGCTGCGTTTCGTCACTTCCAGTCCGCTTTCGGGATCGGTGCCCATCGTTTCGGGCCCGGTATCGGCACCATCGCTGCCACCCGGTTGCGCGAACTTCCGCGTGAATTTGCAGTCGGGATAGTTGCTGCACGCGATGAACGGGCCGAACTTGCCGCCGCGCAGCGCCAGCTTGCCGGTGCCGCAATTGGGACAGATGCGCGGATCGCTGCCGTCGCCCTTGTCGGGGAAGAGATAGGGGCCGAGAAATTCGTCGAGCGCCGCAGTAATTTCCGACGGCTTCTGTTCCATCACCTCGCCCGTGCGCGGCTTGAAGTCGCGCCAGAAACGATCGAGCACCGCCTGCCATTGCGCGCGGCCACCCGACACGTCGTCAAGCTCTTCCTCAAGCCCGGCGGTGAAATCATATTGCACATAGCGTTCGAAGAAGCGCTCGAGAAACGCCGTCAGCAAACGCCCGCTTTCTTCCGGCATGAAGCGGTTCTTTTCGACCGTCACATAGGCACGGTCCTTCAGCACCTGAAGGATCGCGGCATAGGTCGACGGGCGCCCGATGCCCAGTTCTTCCATCTTCTTGACGAGGCTCGCTTCCGAATAACGCGGCGGCGGCTGCGTCTCGTGGCTCTCGACCTCGACCCCGGTTTTCGCCGGCACATCGCCCTTGGCCATCGCCGGCAACAGACGCGCATCATCGTCGTCATTATTGTCGTCGCGGCTTTCGTCATAGAGCGCGAGGAAGCCCGGGAATTTCACCACCTGCCCCGTCGCGCGCATCATCGTCTTGCCGGTGCCGTCGGTGAGGTCGATGCTGGTGCGTTCGAGCCGCGCTGACGCCATCTGGCTCGCCAGCGCGCGCTTCCAGATCAGCTCGTACAGACGCCCATGATCGCCGCTGCCGGCCTTGTCCTTCGAAAAGTCGGTCGGGCGGATCGCTTCGTGCGCTTCCTGCGCATTCTTCGCCTTGGTCTGATATTGCCGCGGCTGGTCGGGAACATAGCCGCCGTCATAGCGGTTCGCGATCGCCTTGCGCGCCGCGCTGATCGCGCTGCCGTCCATCTGGACGCCGTCGGTACGCATGTAGGTGATCGCGCCGTCTTCGTAGAGGCCCTGCGCGATCCGCATCGTATGGCTGGCCGAGAAGCCAAGCTTGCGCGCCGCTTCCTGTTGCAGCGTCGACGTCGTGAATGGCGGCGGCGGGTTACGCGTCAGCGGCTTCGTCTCGACCAGATCGACGGTAAAATGACCCGCTTTCACATCGGCCTCGGCCGCCCGCGCGTCGGCTTCACTGGTAATCGTCAGCCGCTCGATCTTGTCGCCGCGCCAGCGCGCCAGACGTGCCTTGAACGGCGTCCCCGACATTTCGAACAGGCCCGTGATCGACCAATATTGCTGCGCAACAAAAGCCTCGATCTCACGCTCGCGTTCGACGATCATCCGCAGCGTAACCGACTGGACACGGCCCGCCGATTTGGCCCCGGGCAGCTTGCGCCACAATACCGGCGACAGGGTAAAGCCGACGAGATAATCGAGCGCGCGGCGGGCGCGATAGGCGTCAATCAGATCGTCGTCGAGCGCGCGCGGTTGCGCCATCGCGGTCAGCACCGCATCCTTGGTGATGGCGTTGAACGTGACCCGGTCGACTTCGGCGGGCAGCGCCTTTTTGCTGCGCAGCAATTCCTGCACATGCCAACTGATCGCTTCCCCTTCGCGATCAGGGTCAGTCGCGAGAATCAGACGATCCGCCGTTTTCGCGGCGTCCTGAATTTCCTTCATCCGCTTGGCTTTGTCGGGATAGAGCTGCCACTGCATTGCAAAGCCGTCGTCGGGATCGACCGAGCCGTCCTTCGGCGGCAGGTCGCGGACATGGCCATAGGACGCCAATACCTTGAAATCGCGGCCCAGATATTTCTCGATTGTCTTCGCCTTGGCCGGCGATTCAACGATTACCAATTGCATTCAAAACTATCCCCGTTACCGGCTCTCACATGTACGCGCGAGGGTGGCGGGGATAGCTTGATTCCGTCAAGCCGGATTTTTCGCGATCAGCTCTGCCATTGGAAGTCGGCGGGCAGCACGCATTTGCCGGCATCATATTTGCCGACGCTGCGGATGACCTCCTGATCCTCGGGCTCGATGCGGCGGCCGCTGATCTGGCTGTCGACCACGCGGCGGACGAGCGCGTCGAGGCGCGTGACGAGATAGCAATCGATCGCCGGCGGTGCGTGCGGATTGCCGACCCCGCTGTCGTCGGTCAGGAACAGGTAACGCGACTGGGTCGCCGCCGCCATCGCGCGCATCGCATATTCGGCTTCGTCGGCAACGCCCGATGCCGCAACCGGGGTGATGTGGATGCGCTTGGCGCGCGCGGCCTCGGCGGCCGCCCACGTCCGCCCGAACTTGTCATTGTGCGGCGGCGCGTCGGCGACGAGCAGCAGCGACTTCACCGCGTCGGGGCGCCATTCCTGACCCACCGCACGGATCAGCGCCTGATCCATCGCCTCGGGATAATCGCCGCCGCCATTCGCCGATTGCCGCGCCAGCATGCCCTGCGCCTTGCCGATATCGCGGTCGAAGGCAAAGCTGCGCGTGACATATTCGTCGCCGATATCGCGATAGAAGACAAAGCCGATGCGGATATCGAGGTCACGGTGCTTCGCGGTGATCGCGCCGATGATCGAGCGCAATTCCGCCTGCAGAAAGCTGATCTCGTCACCCATGCTGCCGGTGGTATCGATCACCAGCATCAGGTCGAGCTTGGTCGCTTTCGTCGCCATCTGGTTCGCGGTCAGCCCGACCGACTGTCCACCCGGTGCGTTGGCGACCAGCACGGGCCGCGCATCGGCGATCGTGCGTCCAGCCTTTTTCGCCGAAACGCTGATGCGCTCGCTCAGCCGGTCGAGGCCGGGAAAGAAGACCGCGCTGCCGTCGGCTTGCGTCGCCATGGTGATGCTGTTGCCGTCCGAACATGTCACGACGACATCGGCAAAGGGGATCGGCTGACCGTTGCGGTCGTTCACCTTCACCGTCACGACGCGCATCGTATCAACGCGTGGCAGGGCCCTTATGTCCTGCCCCAGATCGCTGCGATTGACATAAGCGGCGTAAAGTTCGGGGTTGAGCAGATCATCATGCTCGCCTGCGGTCAATATCCCCGATTGGGGCTGCGGTTGTGGCCGTGGATAGGGGCGCCGCGGCAAGATCGACGGGCTGGTGCGATAGTCTCCCGTCGACCCCGCTTCGGGCGACGCCGGCTCGGCGCTGCGTGCACTTTCTGCCGAACCCGACGACTCACTTACTGCCGCCGCGTCGGCGGACGCGGCATCGACATAGGTCGATGTCGGTGGCGGCGGCGGAGCAGGCGGAGGCGGCGGCGACGCCATCGCGACCATTTCGCCGCGTTTTCCGCCAGCGCCATAACCCGTTTGCTGCTGATCCTGCTCAACCTCGACGCCCAGACGGGGCAGCGGATCGGCGGTGCGGCAGAAGCCCTGTTGCGGCGCCACCGTCCTCGCCTGTGCCAGCGGGATCGGGGTGGACGCCGACGCCAGTATCGCCGTCATCGTTACACTCGTCAGCAATCGACTTCGCATCATCGGACTCCCCGAATGTTATACAATATCATTGAACTGCGATTCGGCCGCTGAACCGTGGCTGAACCGCGATGAACGGCTAGATGATAGGGGGTTTCGGCGCAGTGCGCCCGGTCACATCAGCGAAATTCGCGCTCCGGCATGGCGCTCGATACGCCCCGCGAGTTCGAGTTCGAGCAGCACGAGCTGCACCGCTGCTGCGGGCTGCCCCGACTGCCTAACCAGTTCGTCTATTGCGACCGGGGTCGGACCGAGCAGTTCGGCGATCGCACGCCGGTCGCCCTCGCTCCCCTCGCCCTGCGTCGGCGCAGGCGCATAGGTGCGCGCGGGCTCCCGCAGCATCCGCGCGTCGATCGGCCCGACCGCTTCCAGCACATCGTCGACATTCTGGATCAGCGTCGCGCCCTCACGGATCAGCAGGTTGCAGCCCTGCGCTCGCGGATCGAGCGGCGATCCCGGCACCGCCATCACCTCGCGGCCATAATCGCCGGCGCGGCGCGCGGTGATCAGCGACCCGGATTTGGGCGCCGCCTCGATCACCACCGTGCCCTGCGCCAACCCCGCGATGATGCGGTTGCGCGACGGAAAATGGCGCGCCAGTGGCTCGGTTCCCGGCGGCTGTTCGGCGATCAACAGCTGGTCCACCGCGATCTTTTCCTGAAGCTGCGCATTTTCGGGCGGAAAGGCGACATCGATCCCGCTCGCGATCACCGCCGCAGTCGCGCCGCCAAGCGCGCCGACGTGCGCAGCGGTATCGACGCCGCGCGCGAGCCCGCTGACCACCGTGACATCACGCGCGGCCAGGTCGAGGGCAAGCTGACGTGCAAAGCGACAGGCTGCGGCCGACGCATTGCGTGCGCCGACGATCGCAACGCACGGCCGTTGAAGCATCGCGGTGTCGCCGCGAACGACGATCACCGGGGGTGCGCCCTCGACTTCGCGGAGCAGCGGCGAATAATCCGCATCGTCGCTGAATATATGCCGCGCGCCCAATTCGGCGACACGCTCCAATTCGCGCAGCGCAACGTCGGCGGGGGCGATCCGCGCCTTCCCCGCACCGCCGCGAAGAACCAGATGGGGCAGAGCGTCCAGCGCCGCCTCTCCCGATCCGAAGCGCATCATCAACTGATGCCAGCTCACCGGGCCGACGTGCGGGGTGCGGATCAGCCGCAGCCGTGCCAGCCGCTCGGCATGGGTCATGCAGCGTCCTTCTTGCCGCTGCCGACGCGCGGTTCGGTCCCGGCGCGCAGCCGGGCGATATTTTCGCGGTGCCGCCAGAGCACGATGACCGCGAGGCCCGCGAGGCCGATCGCATAGGTCGGATGGCCGAACGCCAGCGCAGCAACCGGCGCGGCAACCGCGCCGAGCATCCCGCCGAGCGACGAGATGCGCAGCAGCAAGACGGTCGCCAGCCATACGGCGGCGAAGACCAGCCCGATCGGCCAGGCGAGCGCGAGCGACAGGCCCAGCAGGGTCGCAACCCCCTTGCCGCCCCTGAAGCGCAGCCAGACGGGATAGCAGTGGCCGATCATCGCCGCCGCGCCCGCGATCATCGCGCCATCGTCGCCCAGTTCGGGGACGAAATGGCGTGCCAGCAACACAGCGACGGCACCCTTGGCGCCGTCGAGGATCAAGGTCGCCGCCGCGAGCCCCTTACGTCCGGTACGCAATACATTGGTGGCGCCGATATTGCCCGACCCGATCTGGCGCAGGTCGCCCGCGCCAAAGGCTCGCGTAATCAGGACGCCAAAGGGGATGGAACCGAGGAAATAACCCGCGGCGATCAGCAAATATATCGTCATGAAACCCCACTCCGTTTGCGCCAGTGTGACGATATTGGGCGGCGCAATCAATGGATTCGGATAGTCACGCCGCCAAAATGGACAAGACCGTCGCCCCCGCGAAGGCGGGGGCCGCTATCGGCGTAGCGCAATATCGCCTGCGGCCCCCGCCTTCGCGGGGGCGACGAGATTGGATTGAGCGCCGCATCGCCGCCTGCTAGGCGGCACATATGCACGCCCCCGCACCCGACGCGCCCATCCTCTTTTTCGACAGCGGCCTCGGCGGGCTCAGTGTCCTCGCGCCGACCCGCGCGCTGCTGCCGACCGCACCGATCGTCTATGCCGCCGATTATGCCGGGCTGCCCTATGGCGAGAAGAGCGAGGCCGAACTGGCGGCGCGCGTCCCGGCGCTGCTCGGGCGGCTCGTCGAGCGATATCAGCCGCGGCTCGTCGTGGTCGCGTGCAACACGGCATCGACGATCGCGCTCACCCATATTCGCGCCGCGCTCGATCTTCCGATCGTCGGGACCGTTCCGGCGATCAAGCCTGCGGCGGAAATCACCGAAAGCGGCGTCATCGGCGTGCTGGGCACCGAAGCTACCGTGCGTCAGCCTTATGTCGACGATCTCAGCGCGAAATTCGCGGGCGGCAAAACGGTCCTGCGCCACGGCAGCCCCGGGCTCGTCACCGGCGCCGAGGCGAAACTCAACGGCGGGACGATCGATCCCGCCGTCGTCGCACGCGCCATTGCCGGTCTTCGCGACCAGCCAGGCGGCGAAGCGATGGACGTCATCGTTCTCGCCTGCACGCACTTCCCGCTGCTGCTCGACGAATTGCAGGCGGCCGCCGGCCCCAATGTCCGCCTGATCGACGGCGCCGAGGGTATTGCGCGCCGCACCGCCGCGCTCACCGCGGGACAGGCATGGCCTGCCTCGGCAACGCCCGGCATCGCGGTGTTCACGCGGAGCGACGATCGCCCGCCGCCGCCGCTCGCAACGCTGGCGCCCTATGGCATCGACCGGATCGAGATGATCTGACCCTCGCCTAAGCGGCGCCTATTCGGCGCCGCTTAGGCACGACGCCAGCCATGCGCGCTCGGTCGCTTCCGGCGCCTGATCGCCCAGACTGCGGACCTTGGGCAGGCCGGACTGACGGCTCATCTTCGCGCAGCTCGGCGCGTCTCCATCGGAAACGCCGTGGAGGCGCCCGCCGCATATCATCAGTGTCTCGTCGGACGTTCCCCAGCCGACCTTC
The DNA here is from genome assembly GCF_051550705.1 of Sphingopyxis selenitireducens. Lineage (NCBI taxonomy): Bacteria > Pseudomonadati > Pseudomonadota > Alphaproteobacteria > Sphingomonadales > Sphingopyxidaceae > Sphingopyxis > Sphingopyxis selenitireducens. Next base: position 586,714 of record NZ_JBPULG010000002.1, on the reverse strand, counting down.
TCCGCATCGGACGGCGCCTTGCCCGCGCAATAGGTATCGGTCTCCGACCCCGGGTCGCCGCAGATTTTGTCGATGCGCGCCACATTGGCTTTTGCGGTGGCAATGAACCTTTGCTCATACACGGCATTGGTCGCGAAATAGCTCTGCAGGCCGCAGACCCGCTCGCCGCGCTGGGCCAGCAGGTTGTAACTGCAGATGCGCGACCCCTGATATGTTTCGCAGCTCATCCATGCGCCGTCGAACGGCGCCGGACTCGGATTCGGAGCGGGCTTTGTCGCCGAAACACCGACACCGAGCGATGCGATCGACAGCAGCGCAACCGTGAACAGACGCATATTGGACAACTCCTTCATAAAACCTTCATTTCCGTTTCATGCTAGGCGGCCGACGTCAATGATGCCGTGCGAAGGATCACAGTCATCAAGCCCATGACTTGCGAATCGTTCGCACTGGATTTTGGCACGTTTCGCCGCTAATGGCTGCCGCATCGACGGCCGCAGACAAGGCGGCGCACATGCGGGGCATGACGTGAACTACGACGACATATTCGCTCGAGCCATTGATCGGCTGCACGAAGAAGGGCGCTACCGCGTCTTCATCGACATTTTGCGGAACAAGGGCGCATTTCCGAACGCGCGCTGCTTCGCGGGTCACAATGGCCCCAAGCCGATCACCGTCTGGTGCTCGAACGACTATCTCGCCATGGGCCAGCACCCGAAGGTGGTCGCCGCGATGGAAGAGGCGCTGAACGACGTCGGCGCCGGATCGGGCGGCACCCGCAACATCGGCGGCAACACCCACTATCATATCGACCTCGAGGCCGAGCTTGCCGACCTGCACGGCAAGGAAGGGGCGCTGCTCTTCACCTCGGGCTATATCTCGAACGAGGCGACGCTGGGCACGCTTGGCAAGCTGCTGCCGAACTGCATCATCTACTCGGACGAACTGAACCACGCCTCGATGATCGCGGGCATCCGCAATTCGGGCTGCGAAAAGCGCGTGTGGCGCCACAATGACCTCGAACATCTCGAAGAGTTGCTGGCGGCCGATGATTCAGGCGCGGCGAAGCTGATCGCGTTCGAAAGCGTCTATTCGATGGACGGCGACATCGCCCCGATCCACGCGATCTGCGACCTTGCCGAGAAATATAACGCGCTGACCTATTGCGACGAAGTCCATGCCGTCGGCATGTACGGCCCGCGCGGCGGCGGCATCAGTGATCGAGACGAAGCGGCAAACCGCATCACGATCATCGAAGGCACGCTTGGCAAGGCGTTCGGCGTGATGGGCGGCTATATCGCCGCCGACAAGAATATCATCGACGTGATCCGCAGCTATGCGCCGGGCTTCATCTTCACGACCAGCCTGTCGCCGGTGCTCGTCGCGGGCGTCCTCGCCGCGGTGCGCCACCTCAAGGCATCGAGCGTCGAGCGCGACGCGCAGCAGGCGGCCGCGGCCTTCCTGAAGCAGAGCTTCCGCGACGCCGGACTTCCGGTGATGGACTCGACCACGCATATCGTTCCGCTGATGGTCGGCGATCCGGTGCGCGCAAAGAAAATCAGCGACATCCTGCTCGCCGAATATGGCGTCTATGTTCAGCCGATCAATTTCCCGACCGTGCCGCGCGGCACCGAACGCCTGCGCTTCACCCCGGGCCCGGCGCATGACGAGGCGATGATGCGCGAATTGACGGTGGCGCTGACCGAAATCTGGGGCCGGCTGGAGCTGGAACTCAAGAAAGCCGCGTGAGCGATTCCGGCATTTTCCCAACGGACGATTGGGCTGTAGCGAGGGGAATGGGCCCCCATGGCCCCGTCCTTTCGCGCTATCGGAACGGAATGCCGTCCAGCGCAGACCGGGCGCTGTTTTCGAACCTCGTTATCATCCGTTGGCAATATGCCGATCCGAACACGGGTAGTTTGCCCGACGACGACACGCTCGACCAGATGACCGAGTTCGAGGATGCCGTTCTGGAGGCTTCCGACCACGAAAAATATTGGGGTTCGGGCGTCGCCGTCCTGACCGAAAACGGCATTCGCGAATGGCGATTTTACACACCCGACACCTCCGAGTTCATGGACAATTTCAACAGAGTCCTGAGCGAGATGGATCCTTTCCCGCTCGCCTTTGAGGCATATGACGACCCCGAGTGGCTCGCCCTCGCCGAACTGCAATCGGCTCCCAATGACAGTGATGGTGACCATGAAGACATTTGACGAAATCGTCGTCGGACGCCGCTCGATCCGCGGTTTTCTCGACAAGCCCGTACCCAAGGCGCTCGTGGCCGAAGTGATCGAAGTCGCGATGCGCGCGCCCTCTTCCTTCAACAATCAGTGCTGGAATTTCTCGGTCGTCACCGGCGCCCCGCTCGAGGCGATCCGTCAGGGCAATACCGAAGGCATCCTGGGCGGCAAACCCGACAGCCGCGAGTTCCGCCGCTTCGACGGCATCGCCGACGACCATCGTGCCCGTCAGATCGAGATCGCCAAGCAGCTGTTCGGCGCCATGGGCATCGAACGCGAGGACAAGGACGCGCGGCAGGACTGGGTTTTGCGCGGCTTTCGTCAATTCGATGCGCCGGTAAGCGTCGTCGTGACCTATGACCGCATCCTGCTCGGCAGCGACATCGCCCCCTTCGATTGCGGCGCGGTGACCAACGCGCTGGTCAACGCGGCCTGGTCGCGCGGGCTGGGCTGCGTCATCAACAGCCAGGGCATCATGCAAAGCCCGGTGGTGCGTGAACATGCCCATATCCCCGACGATCAGGTCATCATGATCTGCGTCGCGATGGGCTGGCCGGACGAGGATTTTCCCGCCAACGCCGTGGTGTCGAACCGCAAGAGCGTTGATGAAGCCGTGCGGTTCGTCGGCTTCGACTGACCTCAGCCTGCCGGACGCATCATTCCCCAGAAATGCGGGCCGCCGCCGGGAACATCCCATTCGACCTGCGTGACGAAACCCAGTCGTTCGTAAAGCGGCACATTCTCGGGCGTCGCGGTTTCCAGCCAGCACGGCAGGCCTTCGGCATCGGCCACCGCGGTCTGCGCGCGGATGATCCGGCCGCCATGCCCTTTGCCCTGATGCTCGGGGCGAACGCCGACATAGTGGAGATACCAGAAGCGCCCCTTGGGCCGGTGCGCGTCAATTCCGGCCTGTGCCTTCAGCCCCCGCGGCAATGCCGTGCCGAAGGTCGCGACAAGCGGGATGACGGTGCGCAGAAACTCCATCGTTCCGCCATGCGCCTGTCCCGGCGCGCGCCACAGCGCAGCGGCTTCATCGGCGGATGCACGAAGCGCAATGCCCGCGCGGACGTCAGCGGGCACAAGTATGCGGAACAGGCTGCGCAGCGCGCGAGCGCGGTGGGCGGCGTCGGGCAATATCCACGATAGCGCGGGATCGGTCTGGAACGCCTGCGCCAGCGTCTCGATCAATACCGGGTGATCGGCCTTATCCGCCGATATAATGTCGTTCATCCTGCCCCCTCGCCCTCACCGTCTTCGCGGAAAGGACGAGGGTTGGCGGGAAAATTCAATCGCGGCAATAGCCTTCGCCGTCCTTGACCTTCAGGCACTCTTTCTTGCCCGCCAGATATTTCAGGCCGGTCTCGTCGCCGCTCGCACGGGTAAGCGACATTTTCTCGGCGCCGCGCGTGAACTGGATGCCATGCTCGCTGTCGCTGCCGTCATAGGTGCCCTTGGTATCGAGATCCGACTGCATCTCCAGCTTGTATTTGCCGGGCTCGGCGGCGGTGATGGTGACATACATGCCTTCCGGCCCCGTCCATTTGCCCGCCCAGCTCGAAAAGCGGTGCGGCGCGGTGGCGGCATCTTCGGCGGGGGGTGTTTCGGACGGCACCGTTTCGACCGGAACCTCGGTCACCGTCGCATCGGTCGGCGCGGGCGCCTCTGCCTTTTCACATCCGGTCAGCAACGCCATGGCTGCAGCCCCCGTCAGGATCATGCTCATCTTCATCATGCTTCTCCTTCCCCGTCCAAACGCACCGCGGCGGATAAGTTTCCGCAGCCTATCCTGCCAAAATTTCCGCGTAGAGCCTGGGATCGACATTGCCCCCTGAAAGCGTAATCAATGTCGCGTCGCTGACTTCGACCTTCCCCGCCAGCACCGCCGCGAGCGCCGCCGCGCCGCCGGGCTCGACCACCAGATGCAATTTCTCGAATGCGACGCGCATCGCGTGACGGACCTCGTCGCGCGTCACCACAACGCCCTGCACGCCGCGCGCGCGCAGCACCGCGAAATTGATCGGCCAGGTTTGCGGCGTCTGGAGCGCATCGCATTCAGTCGGCCAGGCAAGGTCTTCGACCGCCAGGATTTCACCCGCCACCAGACTGCGCGTCACATCGTCCCAGCCTTCAGGCTCGACCGCGAAAACCTCTGCATCGGGACAGGCAAGCGCCAGCCCCGCCGACAGCCCGCCACCGCCGCAACAGGCGACAATCCGGTCGGGGCCAGCGACGCCGCGCGCCTTCATCTGCGCGCGCGCCTCGATCCCCATGCTCCCCTGCCCCTCGATGATCCACGGATCGCCATAGGCATGGACCAGTGTCCCGCCGCGTTTCTCGATCAACGCCGCCGCGATCGCATCGCGCGATTCGGTCAGCCGGTCGTACAGCACCACCTCCGCTCCCAGCGCGCGCGTTGCCGCAATCTTCATCTGCGGCGCATTTCCGGGCATCACGATCGTCGCGGATATCCCCAGCCTCTTTGCCGCCCACGCGACGCCCTGCGCATGATTGCCGCTCGACACGCCGACCACACCCGCAGCCGCCTGTTCGGGTGTCAGGTCGGTCAGCCGGTGCCACGCGCCGCGAATCTTGAACGCGCCGACGGGTTGCAGGCACTCGGCCTTGCACCAGATCGTCCTTCCATCGACCTCCAGCGGCAACAGCGGTGTCTGCGGCAGCAATGCAGCGACTTTTGCCGCGGCGCGTTCGATCCCAGCAAGAGTGGGGGCTCGATTGGGGTTGAGGAGGGGATCGGGGCTTTGCTGTGTCATGGCTTCGTCCTATAGGGCCGTTCATACTAGACAAGGCGGCAAAGGTCCGCACAGGAGATTTTTCATGAGCAAGGTTCTGGTGATCGGCGCAGGCGGCGTCGGTTCGGTCGCGGTACATAAAATGGCGATGAACGCCGATATTTTCCCCGACATCACGCTGGCCAGCCGTCGCAAGTTCAAATGCGATGCGATCGCGGATTCGGTGAAGACCCGCACCGGCGTGACGATCAAGACCGCCGAAGTCGACGCCGACAATATCGAGGCCACCGCGGCGCTGATCCGCGAAATCGGTGCGACCCACGTCGTCAACCTCGCGCTCCCCTATCAGGATCTGACGATCATGGAGGCGTGTCTGTCGACCGGCGCGCATTATATGGACACCGCTAACTACGAACCGCGCGACGAGGCGAAGTTCGAATATCATTGGCAGTGGGCGTATCAGGAACGCTTCAAGGATGCCGGCCTGATGGCGCTGCTCGGCTCGGGCTTCGATCCCGGCGTGACGAGCGTCTTCACGACCTGGCTCAAAAAGCATCACTTCGACCGCATCGACACGCTCGACATTCTCGACTGCAACGGCGGCGATCATGGCCAGCATTTCGCGACCAACTTCAATCCGGAGATCAACATCCGCGAAGTCACCGCCGTCGCGCGCCACTGGGAAAACGGCGACTGGGTCGAAACCCCGCCGATGTCAGTGAAACAGAAATTCGACTTCGAGGCGGTCGGCGAAAAGACGATGTACCTCATGTATCATGAGGAAATCGAAAGCCTGAAGACGCACCTGCCCGAAATCAATCGCATCCGTTTCTGGATGACCTTTGGTGAGGCCTATATCACCCACCTCAATGTGCTGCAGAACGTCGGCATGACGCGGATCGACCCGGTGCTCTACGAAGGCCGCGAGATTGTGCCGCTGCAGTTCCTGAAAGCCGTGCTGCCCGAACCGTCGAGCCTGGGTGAAACGACGAAGGGCAAGACCAACATCGGCGTCATCGCCACCGGCCTTGGCAAGGACGGCAAGGAAAAGACGCTCTATCTCTATAATATCTGCGACCATGAGGACGCCTATGCCGAAACCGGCAATCAGGCGGTCAGCTATACCACCGGCGTTCCCGCGATGATCGGCGCCGCGATGATGGTCACCGGCACATGGGCGGGTGACGGCGTGTTCAACATGGAACAGATGGACCCCGATCCCTTCATGGACATGCTGAACAAGCATGGCCTGCCCTGGCAGGTGAAGGAATTGGACGGACCGCTGAACTTTTGATGTAAGATCGGCCCCGGTTAAAGCCGGGGCCGTTTCCGGTCATCAAGCGCGTCAGCGACGTCTTCGCTGGCATGACCGACGAGGTGTGTATGACGGCCTATCTTGCGCCCATCGGGCTGCTCATCATCTCCAACATCTTCATGACCTTCGCCTGGTACGGGCATCTGGGGGACATGTCGCGGCCGATGTGGCTCGCGATCCTGATCGCATGGGGCATCGCCTTCTTCGAATATTGCCTGGCCGTTCCCGCGAACCGCATCGGCTATGGCGTTTACAGCGCCGCCGAACTCAAGACCTTGCAAGAGGTGATCACTCTTCTCATCTTTGCGGGCTTCGCGGTCTTCTGGCTCGGCGAGAAGCTGACGCTCAACCATCTCGTCGGCTTTTCGCTGATTGCCGGCGGGGCCTTTTTCATCTTCAAGGGACCGATTGCGGTCTCATAGGAATTTTCGACCATGGAAACCCGTGCCGGCGACCCCGGAGCTTTCGCCCGTTTCGATCTCGCCAGCGTCCCTTCGCCCGCTTTCGTCGTCGATGCGGCGAAAGTGCGCGCGAACCTGTCGGTGCTGCGTCATATCGGCGATGCGTCCGGCGCCCGCGTTCTGGCGGCGCTCAAGGCCTTTTCGATGTGGTCGCTCGGATCGACCGTGACCGAATATCTCGACGGCGTCTGCGCCTCGGGGCTCTATGAAGCAAAGCTTGGCCGCGAAGAATATGGCGGAGAGGTTGCGACCTATTGCGCCGGTTACAAGGAAGCCGACCTTCCCGAGATCGCGCGCCTGTCGGACCATCTGATCTTCAACTCACCTGGCCAGATCGCGCGCTTTCGTCCCCTGCTCGACGAATTGCGCGCGGCGGGCGAGACGTTCGACATCGGGCTGCGCATCAACCCCCAGCACAGCGAGGGCGAGGTCGCAAAATATGACCCCGCTGCACCGTGCAGCCGCTTGGGTTATCCGGTCAGCCAGTTGCTCCCCGAACATATGGAGGGCATCGACGGCATTCATATGCACAGCCTGTGCGAACAGGATTTCCCGCCGCTCGCGCGCACATGGGCTGCGGTTCACCCGATGCTGCGCCCTTTCTTCGGCCAGTTGAAATGGATCAACTTCGGCGGGGGCCATCATGTCACCCGCGCCGATTATCAGGTCGACGATCTCATCGCCTTCCTGAAACGCGTCCGGGCAGAAACCAATTGCGACGTGATGATCGAACCCGGCGAAGCGATTGCGCTCGATGCCGGCATATTGATCGGCGAAGTGCTCGACCTATTCGACAATGGCATGCCGATCGGGATCACCGACATTTCGGCGACCTGTCACATGCCCGACGTGATCGAGGCCCCTTACCGCCCCGCAATGCTCGGTGAAGCCACCGACGGTGCCCCTACGCGGCTTGGCGGCCCTTCCTGCCTCGCGGGCGACGTGATCGGCGACTACCGCCTCCCCGGCGGCGCGCGCATCGGCCAGCGTTTCGCCTTTCTCGATCAGGCGCATTATTCGATGGTCAAAACCAACACATTCAACGGCGTGCCGCTGCCGTCGATCTGGCTGTGGGACAGCGAGAGCGATGCGCTGAAGCCGATCCGCGAATTTGGATATGAGGATTTCAAGTCGCGGTTGAGTTGAAGCAGCCGTGACCGATCCGCGGAACATCACAGGACTTTGGACCGGCCAGTATTGGTATGCTGAACCATGGGAACCACCGACGGGTTTTGTAGCAACGATAAGCGACAACGGCGGCCTGCTGGCGGGTACGACGACCGAGCCATCCGACGTGCTTACGGGCATCGACGAGCGCGCCGATATCCGGGGCACGAGGGAAGGAACTGACGTCAGTTTCCGGAAATATTACGACGGTGATGGCGCCTATGGCCATACCGTGATTTACCGGGGCACGCTGAGTGGCGATGGCCGGCAGGTCGAAGGCCAATGGTTGCTCGATTCGATTTCGGGCAGCTTCCTGATGGTTCGCGATCTTCAAGCGCTCGCCGAAGAAGAGATCGCCAAATTCACTGAAGTCGAAATCCACCGCGTCGATTGACCGGCATCAATTCATCTCTGCCAGCGCCTGATGAATGTCGCTGATCACCACCGATCCCTCGCCGACCGATGACGCGACGCGCTTCACCGATCCCTTGCGCACGTCGCCAATGGCATAGATGCGCGGCCAGCTGGTCTCGTACCGGCTCGGCATGCGACCCAGTGACCAGCCCGCCTTGACCAGCTCCATCGGCGCGATGTCGACACCGGTCTTCACGAAGCCACGCTCGTCGCACACCATTTCCTTCGGCAGCCACCCCGTGTTCGGGCTCGCGCCAAGAAAGAGGAACAGAAAGCTGCAGCCGCAATCCGTTTCGGCGCCCGTCACCCGGCAGCGATAGGAAATGGCATCGAGCCAGTCTTCTCCTCGCAATCCGACGACATCGGTCGCGGCATGCAATTCGATATTGGGATGCTCTTCCAACCGCTTGACCAGATATTCGGACATGGTTTCGCGCAGGCTGCCACGGCGAAAAACGACATGAACCTTGCGCGCGGCATTGGCGAGATAGATCGCGCCCTGCCCCGCCGAATTCCCTGCGCCGACGACCGTCACCTCGGCATTGCCGCACAGCTGCGCCTCCATGGGCGTCGCGCCATAGAAGATACCGCGACCCTCATAATGTTCGATGCCGTCGATCGGCAGGCGCTGATATTGGGCGCCGCTCGCGATCACCACGGCGCGCGAGCGGAGCCTCCGCCCGTCGGCGAGGCTCAGGCAATAGGCGTCGCTGTCGCGGTCGATCGCCGCGCCGCGCACCGGGGCGACGATCCGTGCGCCGAATTTCTGCGCCTGCACCGTCGCGCGCCGCGCCAGTTCATTGCCCGAAATGCCGGTTGGGAAGCCCAGATAATTCTCGATCTTCGACGATGTCCCCGCCTGTCCGCCCGGTGCCAGCGCATCGATCGCGATCACCGAAAGCCCTTCTGACGCTGCATAGACCGCCGCCGCCAGCCCGCCGGGTCCGCTCCCGACGACGATGACGTCGGCGGTCGCACCATCAGGCAGCAGGTCGAGCCCAAGCCCCGCGGCAAGCTGTTCGGGCGTTGGCTGAGCCAGCACATCGGCCGCCCCCAATATGACCGCCGGCAACTGCTCTTCGGTCAATCCGTGTTCGGCCATCAGATGCGCCGCGACCGGGCCATCGGCGGAGTCGAACCAGCGATGCGCGACGCCATGTTTTGCCAGCAAGTCGCGCAGCGCATAGACGCCGCGATCCATCGCCGCTCCGATGACGATCACCACCGCAAAACCGCGATGGTTGCTGAACTCGCGCCGCGCCGACAGGACGCGGACGAAAATGTCCGAATAATGCGAATTGGCCGCAATCAATCGCTGGAAGTCGGCGTGGGCGATCCGCAATATCTCGCCATCGGCGCCCATTTCGACCCGCGACAGGTGCCGCTGGCCGGTCAGCACCGACAGATCGCCGGCAAATTGCCCGCGCTCCATCCAGCCAACGCGCTTTCGCCCCTCATCGGTCGAAGCGAAAATGTCGGTATGTCCCGACAGGGTGACGATGCAATCGGGCGCCATCGCGCCTTCGGCGACGATCAGATCGCCCGCCTTGTGCGACTCGATCATGCCATAAGCCGCCAGTTCGGTGAGTTCCGCGTCGGTAAAATCGTAATTGACGTCGGCGCGGGCTATCATCGAATTCTCCTTAAGGGTCCTCTTCGCATGACGCGAAAGGCCCGGAATAGCTTATTATTGCGTCGCCTCGGCGACATAAAAGTGTCTCGTCCGCGACCGGATGCAAGCATAGGGTCTTTACAGGGGGGACCCCCCACCATATATGCGCCTCCGCTGCCCCAGGGGGACTTCCAATAACCGCAAGGCAGCCTTTGTGTTGAACGTTATTTTTGGGGGTCCCTTGAGTTGCACCAGCATCATAGCGCCCACGGGCTGATTCAGGCACTTTCGCCGGTCGAACCTGTTACGCTTGTCCGCCCGCACGCCGCGCGGCGCGCAGCGCGTTTCTTCATCGACCGGTTTCCCGGCACGACCCTGTACGCGGTCAAGGCGAACCCATCGCCCGACCTGTTGCGCGTGCTGTGGGATTCGGGTGTCACGCATTATGACGTCGCCTCGATCGCCGAGGTGCGGCTTGTCGCGCGCACGCTGCCACAGGCGGTGCTCTGCTTCATGCATCCCGTAAAAGCAGAGGAAGCGATTTCCGAGGCCTATTGGAAGCATGGCGTGCGCACCTTCTCGCTCGACACGCTCGACGAACTCGAAAAGATCGTCCGCGCGACCGAAGGCGCACAGGACCTGAACCTGCTCGTGCGTCTGCGCGTCTCGTCCGATCATTCGAAGCTCAGCCTCGCCGCCAAATTCGGCGCCGAAACCGACGAAGTCGCTGAACTGTTGATGGCGACGCGTCAGGCGGCAGATGCGCTCGGCATCTGCTTCCATGTCGGTAGCCAGGCGATGACCCCGCATGCCTATGCGCAGGCGATGGAGCGCGTCCGCGCTGCGATTGTCGCGGCGTCGGTCACCGTCGACATTATCGATGTCGGGGGCGGCTTCCCGTCATCCTATCCCGGGATGGAGCCCCCGCCGCTGGGTGCCTATTTCGACACGATCCACCGCAGCTTCGAAAGCCTGCCGATCAGCTATTCGGCCGAACTATGGTGCGAACCGGGCCGCGCACTGTCGGCGGAATACAGCTCGCTGGTCGTGCGCGTCGAAAAGCGCCGCGGCGACGAGCTTTATATCAACGACGGCGCCTATGGCGCGCTGTTCGACGCCGCGCATGTCGGCTGGCGCTTCCCCGTCAGCCTGCAACGCGAAGTGGAAAGCGATGCCGAGATGGTGGCGTTCAGCTTCTATGGCCCGACGTGCGACGACCTTGACCATATGGCAGGCCCTTTCTTTCTGCCCGCGGATATCAAGGCTGGCGATTTCATCGAAATCGGTATGCTCGGCGCCTATGGCTGCGCGATGCGAACCAAGTTCAACGGCTTTGGTGCCGAGGAAATCCACGTCGTCAGCGACGAGCCAATGGCGAGCCTCTACACCGGCGAAGTCGAACAGGAACGCCGCAGCGCGACGGTGACCAAGCTGTTCTGAGCGACGCGAGACAAGCGAAACAAAGGGGGCTGGCGCAGCGATGCGACCAGCCCCTTCTTTATTCACCAAACGGGCGCCTCAGCCGCAGTCGATTTCGCCCCATATCACCGGAACGCCGTCCGGCGCAGCGCGGTGCGAATGCCGCCGGGCGTCCGCCGCTGCCGACTTCGCGAAAAAAAGAAGTCCGCCGGGCAAAGACCGGCGGACTTAAAAGGAACAGGATGGCCTTGCCGACCATCCTGCCCTCGGGTCGCACCCGGTGAATGACCCATTTGATGCGTTCTTTCGCTACCCACTTGAGTAGCGCCGAAATTTTTTATGCGCTTTCCGCCTCAGGCCTTGGTATATTATGGCGACGCCCGTCTCAAAGGGCGTCGCGGCCAATCGTCTCAACGGGGGGATGCGGGTGTCGATTGATCATGCTCCGATCGCTGCGCGGGGTCACAATGAGCCTGCCGAATGGGAAAGCCTCAACGCGCTGATCGGGCGCATTTACGATTCGGTGCTCCACCCCGAATGCTGGAACGAAACGCTCGCACACATAACCGGCACCTTATGCCCCCTGAGTTGGGAAGCCGCCTTCATTCTCTGGGAAAGCAACTCCCCGCCCCGCGCGCATTTCGTCGCGGCCACCGGGCTCGCCGCCGGCGTTCAGGAAATCTATTCGGCGGTCTATGCCGGAACCCACCCTTGGTCGCGAAAATTGATGCGCTATGGCAATGGCAGCGTCGTCGACAGCAATGACATCATGACCCGTGAGGAATTTTCGGAATCGGCTTTTTTCCGCAATTTCCTGGAACCATGGGGAATCGACCGGATGGTTTGCGTCATGCTCGACCGGCGCGGAAAGGAGCGGCTGGGATTGATGCTGCCGGGCCCGGGCGACCGCGATGTCGAACGGCTCAAGCGCGGCCTGCGCATCCTCGCTCCGCATATTCAGCGCGCCATGCGGATCAGCGATCGCATCGCTACGCTGGAACTCGCCGCCGGCGCGGCCCGCGCGGCGACCGACTTTGCTCCCTTCGCCATCTTCAGCCTCGACGATCAGTTGAACATTCTCGCCGCCAACAGCCGCTCCGCCCAATATGCGGAGGCGGGTTTCATCCGCGTCACGCAGGATCGCTTCGCCTTCGCTCACCCCGCCAGCCAGAAAAGGCTGCTCGATCTGGTCAAAAGTCCCAATCCGGCCGGCCTCGCCTTTCAGGCGGTCGGCGCGTCGGGCGCCGAATGTCCGGTGCTGGTCGCGCGCATCACGCAGCAATCGGTGCAGCAGATCGGCGGATTCAGCGCGGGCGCGTCGCTGATCGTGACCCTCGGCAGCGCTCCCGGCGAAACCCCCGTCGTTGAAATCGACAGGGTGGCGCAATGGTTCGCGCTGACCCCGGCCGAGGCGCGGCTGGCCGTCGGCCTCGCCGCCGGACATAGTTTGCAGGATTATGCCGCCCAGCGCGCAGTCAGCCTGAACGCCGTCCGCTTCCTCCTGAAAGGGGTCTTCAGAAAGACCGGCGCGGTCAGCCAGGCCAAATTGGTCGCCATGCTTGCGCGGCTTCCCTCCTCCTCCGGCGACGCAATGACGCCCGATCGGTAATTGGCGTGCCCCGCAACCTGCCCTGCATGACTGGGGTGCTGCGTATCTTTTCGATCCCGGCAAGCCATGCTAGCATTTGGACAGGGCGGCATCGACCTGCGCCATGAAGATTGCCTGTAATGAAGCCCTTCCACCTCCTCCTCGCCAATAATCTGGTCGCCAACATCACCAATTTCACGGTGTGGTTCGCGCTGACTTTCTGGATTTTTCTCGAAACCCGGTCGGTGTTTGCGACAGGAATGATCGCGGGTATTTATCTGGTGATCACCGCGATGCTCGGAATCTGGTTCGGCAGCCTTGTCGACCATCATCGCAAGCGCAACATGATGATCGCCTCCAGCATCATGTCCCTGACATTCTATGCCGCGGCGCTCGGCGCCTATGCGCTCGTCCCCGATATCCGCACCGCAAACACATCCAGCGTCACTTTGTGGCTGTTCATCCTGCTTACCATGGCCGGCGTCATCGTCGGCAATATCCGGATGATCGCGCTGCCCACTTTGGTCACCATCCTCGTCCCCGAAGACCGGCGCGACAAGGCGAACGGGCTGGTCGGCATGGTGTCAGGCATCGGTTTTCTCACGACCTCGGCGATCAGCGGCTTCCTCGTCGCATGGGGCGGGATGGTCGCGACGCTGGGCTTTGCGATGATCTTTGCTCTGTGCGTCGCGCTTCATCTGCTGTTCGTTCCTATCGACGAGCCGCGGAGTTCGGGCGAGCATGACGCGCCGCGGAATATCGACCTTGCCGGAACCTTTCGCCTCGTCACCGGCATATCGGGGCTGTTCGCGCTGATCCTCTTCTCATCGTTCAATAATCTGCTCGGCGGCGTGTTCATGGCGTTGATGGACGCATATGGCTTGTCGCTGATGGCGGTCGAACAATGGGGGCTGCTCTGGGCCTTCGTCTCCTGCGCCTTCATTCTCAGCGGCGCCATGATCGCCCGCACCGGGCTCGGCACCAATCCGATCCGCACTCTGCTCTTCGTCTGTATGATCGAATGGGTGGTCGCTGCCGTTTTCACCATCCAGTCATCCATCCCGCTGCTCGCGATCGGCTGTTTCATCTGGCTCTTCGTAGGGCCCTACGCCGAAGCGGCGGAACAAACCGCGCTGCAAAAGGTCGTGCCGTTCGAACGGCAAGGCCGCGTTTTCGGCTTCGCCCAGTCGATCGAACAGGCCGCTTCGCCGCTGACCGCCTTTCTCATCGCCCCGCTCGCCCAGTTCGTCTTCGTACCGCTGATGACCGACGGCGCGGGCGCCGAGGCGATCGGCGACTGGTACGGACGCGGCCCCGAAAGGGGTATCGCGCTCGTCTTCACGATCACCGGACTGCTCGGCATCATTGTCACCATCGCAGCGCTGCGGTCGAAATCCTATCGCCAGATTTCCGCAACCTATGCCAGTGCAGGCACCGAAGGCGCTGAACCCGTTCCGGCGCAATAATCCGCATCAGGGGACGATGATGCTCGTATCGGCCTTCACCCGGTCGAGCGCGATCAGCGAGCGATAGCTTTCGATATAGTCATTTTCGGCAAACAACCGCCGCGTCAGCACCTCATAGGCGCGCATGTCGGACGTCACGATAACGAGGACGAAGCTGATCCCGCCGGTGACATAATAGCATTGCTGAACCTCCGGCGTTCCCCGGAACAGTGCTTTCGCGGCGTCAACCGTCGCCACCCGCTCATCGTGCAGCCGCACTTCGACGATCGACGTAATCGTCAGCGGAATGGCATAGGGATCGACGAGCGCAACATTGCGCGTGATGACTCCCGCCCCCTCCATCGCGGCAACGCGTCGCTGCACCGCCGCCGCCGACAGATTCACGGCCTCGGCAATCTTGCGCTGCGGTGTCTTGTTGTCCTTTTGCAGGATGCGAATGATCGCCCGATCGAAGGAATCGATCTTGCGCGCGGAACTGTCGACGGGCTTGGACATGGCGCCGAGTATTTGTTGCATTTTGGGTTCCAATCAAGAGCGCATTACTCGTTGAGACGATGATATGCCCCGGCTCGTTCACGACGCAACGGGATAGGACATCGAGTGAGAGACCGGGAATCGACGCTGATAGGTATCATCTGCGGCGCCGGCGCAGGCGCACTGTGGGGCCTGGTCTTCCTCGCGCCCGAACTCGCCAGCGCGTTCAGCCCGCTTGAACTGACCATCGGCCGCTACCTCGCTTATGGTGCGATCTCTGCGCTGCTCATCGCGCCGCGCTGGCGCGTGCTGACCGCACGGCTCGGACGGCGCGAATGGCTCGCGCTCGGCTGGCTCGCGCTCGCGGGCAACACCATTTACTATATCCTCCTGTCCAGCGCGGTTCAGATGGGCGGCATCGCGATGACGTCGCTGGTCATCGCCTTTCTGCCAGTCGCAGTGACGATCATCGGCAGCCGCGACCGTAGCGCCGTCCCGCTAACGAAGCTCGCTCCCTCGCTACTGCTCTGCGGCGCCGGCGCAGTGTGTATCGGGTGGCAGGCGATCGTCACCCTCGCCGCCAGCACCAGTTTCGCCCCGCTTATCGGCCTGATCTGCGCGATCGGTGCACTTATCTCCTGGACCACCTTTGCGGTCGGCAACGCCCGCTGGCTCGCGCGGCTCGACGGCGTTTCGGGCCATGACTGGAATCTGCTGACCGGGATCGTCACCGGCATGCAAAGCGCGCTGCTCGTCCCGGTAGCCCTGTTCATCGGAACCCGCGCGCATGGCGGGCTTGAATGGGCGCAATTCGCCGGCGTGACGATCGGCGTCGCCCTGCTCGCCTCGATCGCCGGCAATGCGCTGTGGAACCGGATGAGCCGCCTGCTACCGCTCACCCTCGTCGGCCAGATGATCCTGTTCGAAACCCTCTTTGCGCTCATCTATGGCTTTATCTGGGAACAGCGCGGGCCGACGCTCCTCGAGGCTTTGGCATTCCTCCTGATCAGCGCCAGCGTGATCTCGTGCGTCGCGGCGCATCGCAGGATGGCGGCGGCGCCGCATTAAAAGGCGCGCGCCGATTGCCTCTTCGGTTTTCTTCTGCAACCATATTGCGAAACAACGACAGGAGAGATGCAATATGGCCCTGATCAACTTTGCAAAGATGTGCGCTGCCCCGGCTTCCGCGCGAGCCGCCCACGCATGACCATACTCTCCGGCATCCGCATCATCGACCTGACGACCGTGATTTTCGGCCCCTATGCCACTCAGATGCTCGCCGATCTCGGCGCCGACATCATCAAGGTCGAAGCCCCCGGACTCGGCGATGTCTCGCGCTACCTTGGCAATGGCATTCCTGATCCCACCATGGGGTCGATCCACCTCACCGTAAATCGCGGCAAGCGATCGATCGCCCTCGACCTCAAAAAGCCCGAGGATGCGGCCGTGCTGCGCGACCTGATCGCGACCGCCGACGTCTTCTTTCACAATGTCCGGGGCAAGGCGATCGCGCGGCTCGGCTTCGACTATGCAGGCTGTCAGGCGATCAAACCCGACATCATCTATGTCCATGGCACCGGCTTTGGGCAGGACGGCCCTTACGCGGATCTTCAGGCGTATGACGATGTCATTCAGGCCGCGACCGGCACCACCAGCCTGCTGCCGCGCGTCGATGGCAATCCGCGCCCCCGCTATCTGCCCTCGCTGATCGCCGACAAGGTCGCGGGGCATTATGGCGCGCAGGCGATCCTCGCCGCAATCATCCACAAATTGCGCACCGGAAAGGGTCAGGAGGTCGAGGTGCCGATGTTCGAATGCTTCGCTTCATTCATGCTGACCGAACATTTGCGCGATGCAACGCTCGACCCGGCGATCGGTCCGACGGGCTATCCGCGCCAGCTCGATCCGACGCGCCAACCCTTCCCCACCGCCGATGGCTATCTCGCGATCGTTCCCTATACGCCCGCCTCGACCGTGCGGCTGATGGGATTGCTCGGCAGCACCGACCTGCTCGAAACCCCCGAATATGAAGCTGCCAAAGCCACGGGGCAGCATATGCAGATCATCTATAGCGAGATCGCACGCAAAACCCCCGCACGGACGACCGCCGAATGGCTGGAACTGTTCGCCGCGAACGACATCCCGGCGATGGAGGCGCGCGATTTGCAGAATATCAAGGACGACCCGCATCTGGCGGCGACAGGCTTTTTCCGCCGCCGGCCCCATCCCGATGTGGGCGCCTATGACGAGATGCAGCCGCCGGTGAAATATGGCGCCGCCGAGCCCCGCGACCTGGGCTTCGCGCCGCGCATCGATGCCGACGGCGACGCGATCCGCGGCGAAATCGCGGGCGGGAAGGCCTGAACATCGGCCGTTGCATATTGGCGCGCACGCCCTAGCATCGCGCGCAATCTGAAGAGGGGGAAATCAATATGCCTGCCAGTCTGTTAGCACCCGGTGCGGTGCTTGTTTTGTGGACGCTCGTCATGCTCGGCTGGGTTCTCGTCTCGCGCTTCTCGGCGCTGGCGAAGACCGGAATCGATCTGAAGGCCGCGCCTCCGGGCGGCCGCGGCGCCAATCTCGAGGGCGTATTGCCGCCGCTCGCCAACTGGAAATCGCATAATTACACCCATCTGCTGGAACAGCCGACGCTCTTTTATGCGGTGATCGTCTTCCTGCACCTGTCGGGTGGCAACACCGACCTCACTCGCGGCCTCGCCTGGGCCTACGTCGTCCTCCGCATCGCCCACAGCCTGTGGCAGGCAACGGTAAACCGCATCCCGGTGCGCCTCGCCCTTTTCGCGCTGTCGAGCCTGTGCCTGATCGCCCTGTCGCTGCTCGCCGTCATCGCCACCCTGGGCTGAGAGGAGATAGTCATGGAAACCAACGCAATTTTGGGCCCGGTCGCCACGCTGGCACTCTGGTCGATGGTGATCTGGGTGTGGATGTACGTGACGCGCATCCCCGCGATGCAGCGCGCCAAGATCGACGCCAAAACTATGGTCGGCGGTACCGGCAAGGGACTGGACGATTTACTGCCTGCCGAAGTCCAGTGGAAGGCGCACAATTATAATCACCTGATGGAACAGCCGACTGTCTTCTATGCCGTCGCGCTGGCGCTCGCGATCGGCGGCATGGGCGGCGGACTGAACGCGCAGCTTGCCTGGGCCTATGTCGGCCTGCGCATCCTCCACAGCCTGATTCAGGTGACGGTCAACCGCGTGATGTGGCGCTTTGGGGTCTTCGCTCTCGCCAGCCTCGCGTTGCTGGCCCTATGCGTGCATGCATTTCTGGGATTTGTGGTGCATTAAATCACGTCGCCCCCGCGTAGGCGGGGCGATACATTACTTCGAAAAGCGCGCCGCCAGTTCGACATGGGTCGACCAGCGAAACTGTCCCACCGGCTGTACCCAATCGAGTTTGTACCCACCCTCGATCAACGTCTTGGCATCGCGAGCAAAGCTCGCGGGGTTGCAGCTGACATAGGCGATCACCGGCGTCGCCGATGCCGCCAGCTGCGCCACCTGCTCCTCGGCTCCCGCACGCGGCGGATCGATGATGACGGCCCCGAAACGGTCGAGTTCGGCGGGGACCAGCGGACGACGGAACAGGTCGCGATGCTCGGTCGCCACCAGCGCCCGGGCACGGTTTGCGGCGCCGGTCAGCGCCGCGATCGCATCGCGCGCGCCTTCGGCGGCATAGACTTTGCGACCCGCCGCCACCGACAGCGCAAAGGTGCCCACCCCGGCGAACAGGTCAGCAACCGCCGGAGCATCGCCAATCGCACGGCGCACCGCATCGACCAGCGCCGCCTGCCCTGCCGCCGTCGGCTGCAGGAAGGCGAAGGGCGGAACTTCGACCAAAATATTACCAAAGCGCATCGTCGGCGGTTCGGGCTGCCACACGGTTTCCAGTCCGTCGCCCTGATCGATCGCGAGGCGCGCCAGCTTGCGCGCCGCGGCAAAATCCTGCAGCCCCATTGCGGCATCAAGCCCCTCGGCCTTCACGCCCTCCAAAATCACTTCGACACCCTGATCGAGCATCTGCAGCTTGACCTTCACCGGACGCTTTTGCAGCGCGATCACCCCCAGCAGGGTGCGCAGCGGCGCGATCAGCGCGAACAGTTCGGGCAACAACAGCGGACATTCGCGCATGTCGACGATCTGGTTAGTCTGCGCGGCATTGAAACCGATCGTGACCTGCTTCCCCATTTTCAGCGCGGTGAGCACGGCGCGGCGACGGCTTTGCGGCGGCGACAGCAGCGCGGGCAGCACCATATCGCTGGGCATGTCCTGCCCCGCGAGCCCGCCCGCAACGCGGTCGTGGACGAAATCGGCGAGCGCCTGTTCGGCGACATGCTGAAGCTGGCAGCCGCCGCATTTGCCGAAGTGGCGGCAGGCGGGCGCAGCACGGTTCGGGCCGGGAATAAGTATCCCGTCGTCGCGGACACGGTCCCCGGGAACGCCGCCTGCAACATGGCGACCATCGGCGGTCACGCCATCGCCGCGCGCGGCGATGCGCTCGATCAGCGCTGCTTCAGTCATTTCATTCCCTAACCAGATCGTCGGCGACCAGATCGTCAGCGACAAGGCCGGGGCCTATACGCGCCGCCCGCGCGATATGCCAGCCCACCGCCGCGACCGCCGCATCAAAGGCATCGCCGCCTCTTGCGAGCATCGCGCCGCATGCTCCCGCCAGCACGTCGCCCGTCCCCGCCGTCGCGAGCCGCGGGCTTCCAGGCCACGCCGCGACCACGCGGCCATCGGGCGCGGCAATGATCGTATCCGCGCCTTTATAGACGACGACTGCGCCCGCAAACGCAGCAGCGGCGAGCGCACGATCGATCTTGCTGCCCGACAAATCCGGAAAAGCGCGCACGAACTCGCCTTCGTGCGGGGTCAGGATAGCAGGAACCGCTCCGCCCAACCCGCGCAGACGCGGCAGCGCTGCAGCAATCGCCGCAGCATCGAGGACAATCGGCTTGCCCGCATCGAGCGTCGCCATAATGTTACCATCCAGCGCATCGCCCGCCGGATAGCCGGGACCCACGATCACCGCACCGACGCGCCCATCGCCCAGCCGGTTGGCGTAATCCGTCCCCTCCTCGGCAATGATGGCCGAAAAAGGCGCGTGATCTGCCCCGCTCAGAACGACATAGCCCGCACCAGCCCGCAACGCCGCAGCCGAGGCCAGCCCCGCCGCTCCGGGCATCGGGCCCGCGCGCACCAGAACCATGCCCCGGCTGAACTTGTGCGAGGCAGCATCGGGCGCGGTCGATAAAACAGGCGGCAGCGTTCGTATGGTCCCGCTCGCCGCTATGCCGATGGGTGCCAGCAAAATCTTGCCGCAGTGCTGCGCGGCGGGCAGCAGGACGTGCGCGGGCTTCAGCGCGCCAAGCGCCACCGTCACATCGGCCGGAAGCGGCGGCAACCAGACCTGCACTCCATCGCTATCGACACCGCTGGGGATATCGACGGCCAACACACGCCGCCCGGCAAAGCCATGCAAAATCGCGGCAAGTTCATCGGACAATGGCCGTGACAGGCCGACACCGAATAGCGCGTCGACGATCAGCGCCGCCGGGGCCAAATCGCGATCGAGCAGTTCGACCGGCCCGGTCCACAACGCACGCGCCGCCCGGGCAAGATCGGTCGCCGGGTCTGCAAGCGTCGCAACCCGCACCTCTGCCCCACGCTCGGCCAGCAGCCGCGCCGCGACATAGCCGTCACCGCCATTGTTTCCCGGACCGCACAGGATCAGGACCGGCGCGCCCGCCGCCATGCGCCACGCGATATCGGCAACCGCCGCACCCGCGCGATCCATCAATTCCGACAGCGATATCCCCGACGCCGCGCACGCGGCTTCTGCAGCGCGCATGGCCTCGGCGGTCAGGATCGGGGCATCGGCGGGTATGGACATGCGGTTCAATCTAGCATGCCCGCATAAGAAGGCGCTACTTCGCGCCGCCCGTATTCGCCGGCAGGCGATAACGATCGCCAGCGATAGCGACCTCGATTAACCCGTCGCCGACAATCGCCACCTTCGCGGGTTCAGCACCATCGGCCGAAACCAGCCCGCGTCCGTCGGTCGCGATCAGCAGACGGCGGTAGCCGATGTCGCGGCGCCCGACGATCAGCACATCGCCATCGGCGCCGGCCATCTCCTCTATCGTGCAACTGCGGTCATAAGCCTTCGCGCCCTCGAGCGCGCAGGCAATGCGGCCATCGCTCGCCGCCGCGCTCGCCGACTTCGCATCGGCCGCGACCGGCGTGTCGGGCTTTTGTGCCTCACCGCATCCCGCGAGCGACAACAACGCCAGCAGGACAGCGCCCCGCGCTCCGGTCTTCCCTGCTTGCTTCATCCTGGCCCCTATTTCAGTTGCGAAAGGTCGCGCACCGCGCCGCGCGCAGCGCTCGTCGTCATCGCAGCATAGGCCTGAAGTGCTACCGAAACCTTGCGCGGGCGCAGCTTTTCGGGCTGCCATGCGGTATCGCCCTTCGCCTCCATCACCGTCCGGCGCTTCGCCAACTCGCCTTCGGGCAGAGCGAGTTCGATGGTGCGGTTCGGAATATCGATCTCGATCAGGTCGCCATTTTCGACGAGACCGATCGTCCCGCCTTCGGCCGCCTCGGGCGAGACATGGCCGATCGACAGCCCCGATGTGCCCCCCGAAAAGCGCCCGTCGGTGATCAGCGCGCATGCGGCGCCGAGCCCCTTGGATTTCAGATAGCTGGTCGGATAGAGCATTTCCTGCATTCCCGGCCCGCCCTTGGGTCCTTCATAGCGAATGACGATGACATCGCCCGCGACGACCTGCCCGGTCAGGATTCCCGCAACCGCGGCGTCCTGGCTTTCATAGACTTTGGCGGGGCCACTGAATTTCAGGATCGATTCATCGACCCCGGCGGTCTTCACAATGCAGCCGTCGATTGCAATGTTGCCCGACAGCACCGCCAGCCCGCCGTCTTTGCTGAACGCATGTTCGGCCGAACGGATCACCCCATTTTCGCGATCGAGGTCGAGCTCCTCCCAGCGCCGTTCCTGGCTGAACGCGACCTGTGTCGGCACCCCGCCGGGCGCCGCCATGAAGAATTTCTGCACATCGGGATCGTTGGTCCGCGAAATATCCCATTTGTTCAGCGCATCGCCGAGCGTTCCGCTGTGCACGGTCGGCAGATGCGCGTGAAGAAGCCCCGCGCGTTCGAGCTGGCCAAGGATCGCCATGATCCCGCCGGCACGGTGGACATCCTCCATATGGACGTCGCTCTTCGCCGGCGCGACCTTCGACAGGCACGGCACGCGGCGCGACAACCGATCGATGTCGGCCATGGTGAAATCGACCCCGGCTTCGAACGCCGCGGCGAGCAGATGCAGCACCGTGTTGGTCGATCCGCCCATCGCAATGTCGAGGCTCATCGCATTTTCAAACGCTTCGAAGGTCGCAATATTGCGCGGCAAGACGCTCTCGTCGTCCTGCTCATAATAGCGCTTGCACATTTCGACCGCGATGCGGCCCGCGCGCAGGAACAATTGCTTGCGGTCGGCGTGGGTCGCGAGGGTCGAGCCATTGCCCGGCAGCGACAGGCCCAGCGCCTCGGTCAGGCAGTTCATCGAATTGGCGGTGAACATGCCCGAGCAGGAACCGCAGGTCGGGCACGCCGCGCGCTCGATCTCGGTCACTTCCTCATCGGAATATTTTTCGTCGGCGGCGGCGACCATCGCATCGACCAGATCGAGCGCGACTTCCTTGCCCTTCAGGACCACCTTGCCCGCTTCCATCGGCCCGCCCGACACGAACACCACAGGGATATTGATCCGCAGAGCCGCCATCAACATGCCCGGCGTGATCTTGTCGCAGTTGGAGATGCACACCATCGCGTCGGCGCAGTGCGCGTTGACCATATATTCGACCGAATCCGCGATGAGGTCGCGGCTCGGCAGCGAATAGAGCATGCCGTCATGCCCCATCGCGATCCCGTCATCGACCGCGATCGTGTTGAATTCCTTGGCAACCCCGCCCGAAGCCTCGATCTCGCGCGCGACCATCTGACCCAGGTCCTTCAGATGAACATGCCCCGGCACGAACTGGGTGAAGCTGTTGACCACCGCGATGATCGGCTTGCCGAAATCGCTATCCTTCATCCCCGTCGCGCGCCACAGGCCGCGCGCGCCCGCCATATTGCGGCCATGGGTGGTGGTGCGCGAACGATAAGAAGGCATTTTGCGGGCTCCGAGAAATATTATTTCATGAAATTGCGATTATCAGCGCGTCTACACGCCTATTGCCCGATGTTCAACGCCACTTTCGTACACATGCGCGCGAGGTGATCGGCAAACAAGCGCTGACCCGCGGCATCAGCAACCAGATCCTGCCGCATCTCGATCCCGACATAGGGGATATGATTTGCCTCGGCATGACGGTTCATCGTCGCGTTGAGCAATTTGCCCGAATAGGGTTGCTGGTCACCGACATTCAGCCCCTCAGCCTCCAGCGCCGCGATGGCTGCCGCCGCCAGCCGGTCGTCCTCGTTGTACAGGACTCCGACATGCCAGGGCCGTGCCTGATCGGGATGCGCCGCGAGCGCCGGGGTAAAGCTGTGCAGCGACAGGATCATCGCCGGGCGACGGGCTGCGATCGTCGCGGCAATATGATTATGATAGGGCCGGAAAAAGCGCGCGAGCCTTGCTTCGCGCGCCGCATCGTCGAGCGCGTTGCCCGGAACCGCATGCCCGTCGCTGGCGATCGGCAACACCCCCGGCGATTCTTCATCACGGTTGCAGTCTGCGACGAGGCGCGACACCCCGCCGAGTATGGCCGCATCGACGGCGCCGCTTTCGACGAGCAAGGCCGCAACTTCGGCGACGCCGATATCAATCGCGATGTGATTGCCCAGCAGCGCTGGATCGATGCCCAGATCAATGTCATCGGGAACATGGGCCGACGCATGATCGGCGATCAGCAAAATGCCGCCCGCGCGCGCTTCACCCAGTTGGCGCCACGCTTCACTCATCGCAATACTCCCGTCATCAACCACCAATGCGGGTGACTCGCGGCCAGCCGCTGCGCAGCGGCATCGCGTTCGCCCGCCGCGTCGAACAGCGCGAAGCAAGTCGCGCCCGATCCCGACATACGCGCGAGCCACGGCCGCAGTTCGCCGAGCGCGGTCAACACGTCGGTAATCGCCGGACAGCCCGCGATCGCAGGGCGCTGCAAATCGTTGCGTGATGCGAACAGTTGCGCACGCAAATCGGCGCCGGTGAACAGCGGCCCGCGATCAACGCCATCCCACGCGGCAAAAACGGGCCCAGTCGCCACCGCCTCACGCGGATTGACGAGCAGCAGCGGCGTTCCCGCAATTGCCAGTTCGGGCACCGGGCTCAATTCCGCGCCGACCCCGACACCAAGGCAGGTCGCACTGGCAACGCACGCAGCAATATCGGCACCAAGCGAACCGACGAGCCGTGCCAGCGCCGCATCACCGATCTCGGGCAGAAAATGCCGCTGTACCAGTCGCGCCATCGCTGCGGCATCAGCCGATCCTCCACCGATCCCCGCTGCGACCGGCAACTTCTTGGTCAACGTCACCGCCAACGGAGGCACCCGGTCGGCGCCATAGCGGTCGCGGAGCAACGCCAGCACCTGCGACACCAGATTGTCGCCGTCGAGACTCAGCGCAGCGGCAAATTCACCGTCGATCGCGAGGCTGTCCTTCCCGGCGACCGTGGCGCGCAGTTCATCACCGCCATCGACGAAGGCAAACAGCGTCTCGATCTCGTGATAGCCATCGGGCCGCCGCGCGCGCACGTGGAGCGCGAGGTTGATCTTGGCCCAGCCGGTTTCGTACATCGCATCGGTCATGACGAGTTCAAGGCGCAATCGTCGCCGGCGTCAGCCCGTCGCGCAATTTGGTTTCCAGTCGCGTCGCCATATCCGCCTCGGCGAGCAGTGCCGCCGCGCGCCAAGTATAACGCGCCTGGAATTTCCGTCCGACCTGCCAATAGGCGTCGCCGAGATGCTCGACGATGACCGCATTGTCGGGTTCGCCGCCCTGCGCCTTTTCAAGCAGCGGCACCGCCTCTTCGGCGCGGCCGGTCAGGAAATAGGCCCAGCCGAGCGAGTCGGTGATGCTCGGACTTTGTGGCTCCTCGTTCCACGCCGCCTCGATCCGTGCGAGCGATTTCTCGACGTCCTTGCGGCGCTCGATCGCCGAATAGCCCGCGAAATTGAGTACCGACGCATCGCCCGGCCGTAACGCAACCGCTTTCTCGATCAGCGGGTGGGCCGCATCCCAGTCATCCGCCTCCAGCAACAATTGGGCGCGTGCGATCAGCAAGGTTCCCCGGAGCGCCTGTTCCTCATCGCCCTCACCCAGCGTCGCTTCCAGCTGTGCATAGGCCCGCGCCGCTGCGGCCTTATCCCCCGATCGCCGCGCGATGTCGGCGAACCGGACCAGCATACTGCGTGCCGGAGCTTCGCCGACCATCGCGGCTTCGGCCAGCTTCACCGCTCCGGCCAGATCACCGGCATCGGCCATGAACTCGGCACGCCGCATCTGGAGCACCGGGGGCAATGGCGTATTTTTACTTTCGAGCAAGGCAGCTGCGGCAGACGCCCGCCCGTCGCGATCGAGCGCCTCGACCAAAGCGCTCCGCACCGTCCAGTCCTGATCGTCCAGCCAGAAAGCCGCGCGCGCGAACAGCATCGGTATCTTGGTTCCGCCGTTCGGCGTTCGCGCGAAGCCGTCGCCCAGCATAGCCAGCCACTGCGCGGTCCCCTCACGCGGTGTCGATATGGCCTGGTCGGGCAATAACAGCATGGGGTCGTCGCGTGTCCCCGCGGCCAGAGCGATCCGCCCGCGGAGCCGCCCGGCAGCGGCAGCTTCACCCGCCTTGTCGAGTGTCGCAGCAACGCGCAGCGCGACAAGCTGACTCATCCGGTCGGTCAGGACGATGCTGTCGGCCAAGGCAACCGCATCGGCCGGGCGCTTCGCAACCAATTGGACGAGCACTGCTTCCAGCGCCATCGCGGGCTCGGTCCGTCCCCGGGCGTTCGCAATCAGCAAATGCCGCTCGGGCATTTTTTCGCGCAATCCCGCATCGATCCAGGCGTTGATCGGCGGCTGGATCAGCCGGGACATGGCGTCACCGCCGGTCTTGTCAGCGCGCCCGCCGATATATTCGCGCGCGGCTTTCCAGTCGGACCGGCGCATCGCATCGACCAGCAACACCATCTGCGCATCGAAGCGCCGTTCGCCCGCCTGCCACAACTGCATTGCGGCATCGCGCGCAACGATGAGGTCGCCCGCTCCGATCGCCTGCTCAAGCATCCGCCCGCGCACGCCCGGAAGCCCCGGCGCCGTGCTGGCCAGCGTCGTCAACGCCGTCAAAGCTGCAGCAGGCTGCCCGCTTTCCTCGGCAAGCCGGGCCTTGACCAAGGCATGCAATGCTGCCCCGTTCTGGTCGACGGCCTGCGCTGGCGACGAAAGCGCTGTGATGCTTCCCGCCAGCAGCAGGGCGAATGCGGACTTACATATTGGGGTAATTGGGGCCTCCGCCGCCTTCGGGGGTGACCCAGTTGATATTCTGGGTCGGGTCCTTGATGTCGCATGTCTTGCAATGGACGCAATTCTGCGCGTTGATCACGAATTTGGGGTCGCCCTCCGCCTCGCCGACAATCTCGTACACCCCGGCCGGGCAATAACGCTGCGCGGGCTCGTCATAGAGCGGCAGATTATATTCGACCGGGATCGTCGGGTCTTTCAGCTGGAGATGGACCGGCTGATCTTCCTCATGGTTCGTGTTCGACAGGAACACCGAGGACAGACGGTCAAAGGTCAGCACGCCGTCGGGCTTCGGATAATCCGGCTTCGGCATGATGTCCGCACGATAGAGCGTCGTATTGTCGGGATGATGCTTCATCGTGAAGGGCACTTTGATCTTCAGCGTCTCAAGCCACATCGTAATGCCCGACAGGAGCGTTCCTGCCAGATCGCCATATTTCTCGACGAGCGGCAGGACGTTGCGGACGACGCTCAGTTCCTTCTTCACCCAGCTGTCGTCATAGGCGGCCTGATAGGCGTCGAGCGTGTCGCTGCCCCGTCCAGCGGCGACTGCGGCAAAGGCGGCTTCGGCCGCCATCATCCCGGTCTTCATCGCGGTGTGCGTGCCCTTGATGCGCGGGACGTTCAGGAAACCGGCGCTATCGCCGATCAGCGCGCCGCCCGGGAAGGCCAGCTTCGGCACCGACTGATAGCCGCCGTCGCTGATGGCGCGCGCGCCATAGGAGACGCGCTTGCCGCCCTTCAGGATCTTCGCAATCTCCGGGTGCGTCTTCCACTTCTGCATTTCCTGGAAGGGCGAGGTGTGCGGGTTGCGATAGTTGAGCCATGTCACGAAGCCGAGCGCGACTTGCCCATTGGCCTGATGATAGAGGAAACCGCCGCCGTTCGAATTGCCATCGAGCGGCC
Source organism: Sphingopyxis selenitireducens (assembly GCF_051550705.1). NCBI lineage: Bacteria > Pseudomonadati > Pseudomonadota > Alphaproteobacteria > Sphingomonadales > Sphingopyxidaceae > Sphingopyxis > Sphingopyxis selenitireducens. The sequence continues at coordinate 559,338 of NZ_JBPULG010000002.1, read as the reverse complement.
AGCCCTGCGTGTGGATGACGCGGCCCTCGGCATGGTTTTCCGGTTTGATGTCCCACAATTCCTTGACGCCCAGTCCGTAAACCTGCGGCTCGCAATCGGCATCCAGCGCGAACTGCGGCTTGATCATCTTGGTCAGATGCCCGCGAACACCCTCACCGAAGAAAGTGTATTTTGCGTGGAGTTCGAGCCCCGGCGCATAGTCGCCCTTATGGCTGCCGTCACGCGCGATGCCCATGTCGCCGGTGGCAACGCCTTTGACCGAACCATCTTCATTGTACAGAATTTCAGCGGCGGGGAAGCCGGGGAATATCTCGACGCCCAGCCCTTCGGCCTGCTCGGCGAGCCAGCGGCACAAATTGCCGAGGCTGCCCGTATAGGTGCCCTTATTGTGCATGAAGCCGGGCGAAATAAACTCGGGAAGGCCGAACTTCTTGTTCTTGGTCAGCACCCAATGCTGGTTGTCGTTGACCGGAACCTGGGCGAGCGGACAGCCTTGGTCACGCCATTCGGGAATCAGTTCGTCGAGCGATTTGGGATCGATCACCGCACCCGACAGGATATGCGCGCCGACTTCGGATCCTTTTTCAAGGATACAAACGGATAATTCGCTGCCTGCTTCATTGGCCAATTGCTTGAGCCGAATTGCCGCCGAAAGCCCCGCCGGACCTGCCCCGACGATAACTACGTCATAAGGCATCGATTCCCGTTCGCTCACCAGACTCACCCTTTCTGCCATCCCGACGCCGACATTCATCGTAAGCGGCGCTCATTCTGTCACGAATTGCGATGCCCGCCAATTGACGTATCCGTCAACAGCCTGTTTGAACAAAATCATGGGTGGGCAAAAATCGGCCTTACTGGCGGAAAGCTATTGCGACTGGTGGTCGCTGGCGGGCGTCGATACGCTTGTTGGCGAGACGCCGACGGGTTGGCTGGACCTGCCTGCGGCAAATGACGTTGCGGCCGAGCGGCCGAAACCGACCTCAAGACGCGCGATTGAGGCCGAACCGCCCCCACCCCTTCCCGCCGCGCTGCAACGCCAGGAAGCGGTTGAAGCCCCCGTTGCCAAGGGGCCGGTAGAGATGCCGGCCGAATGGGACGATTTCCAGCGCTGGCTCGCCGAGCACCCCGATGTTCCGGGCAGCCAGTGGGACGCGCGCCGCGTCCTGCCGGTCGGCAAGCCCGAAGCGCCGTTGATGCTGCTCACCGCCTGGCCCGAAATCGACGACCAGCGCGAAACGACGCTCTTTACCGGTGCGGCCGGAACGCTGCTCGACGCGATGCTTCGTGCCGTCGGTACGACCCGCGCCGATTGCTATCTCGCCAGCCTCGCGGTCACGCGCCCCCCCGGCGGGCGCTGCGACGAGGAAGAGACGGCCGACCTCGATCGGTTGTTCTGGCATCATCTGCGTCTGGCGCGGCCCGGCCGCCTGCTGCTGATCGGCAGCGATATTGTCCGCATGGCCGCCGCCATGCCGCTCGCCGATGCGCGCGGAAGGTTACTGAATATTAACCAAGATGGCGGCAAGATGGAGGCAGTGGCAGTCGCGCATCCCGCGATGCTGCTGGCCCGGCCGGCCCAGAAAGCGGCCGCCTGGGATAGCCTTAAACTGCTCAACCAGGGACGTTGACAGATGATGAAAACAACCAGAAATCTTCTTTCGTGCGCCATCGCCGCCGCCGCGATCGCTGCGATGCCCGCGATGGCGGCCGATGTGGGCGACCGCGACCTTATGACCGCACCGCAGACGGTGCCCGACATCCTCTCGTCGAAACAGAAACAGCTTTATACGCAGGTCATCACCGCGATCCGCGGCCAGCGGTGGGCCGATGCCAAGGCGTTGCTGGACGGCGCCGACAATGGCCCGCTGAACGATTTCCTGCGCGCCGAACTGCTGACCGCGGCGAACAGTCCGCGCGCCGAAGTCGCCGACATCATGCCGATCCTATCGCGCTCGCCGCAATTGCCGCAGGCCGAACAACTCGGCCGCCTCGCCGCCAAGCGCGGTGCCACCGAGCTGCCGAGCTTCCCCGCCCAGATACGGCTGGACTGGGCCGGAAGCGCGCCGCGGCGGATAGGGGCGGACTCGGTCAGCGGCGACCCCTTCGCCGCCGGCCTTGCCAGTTCGATTCCCGACCGCATCAAGAATGACGACCCGGCGGGCGCAGAAGCGCTGCTGAACAACGTCATCGACCGTTTGTCGCCCGATTCGCGCGACGAATGGCGGCAGAAGATCGCATGGTCCTATTATATCGAGAATGACGATAATAATGCGCTGCGTCTCGCACTCGCCTGCACCGAGGGGCGCAGCGCCTGGGCGACACAGGGTGCGTGGGTGCAGGGGCTCGCCGCGTGGCGCCTGCATGATTATCGCACCGCGCTCGCGGCCTTCGATCGCGTCGCCAAGGAGGCCCCGGATAGCGAATTGCGCGCCGCCGCCCATTATTGGGCCGCCCGCGCCGCGACTGCCGCCGGGCAGCCCGCATCGGTCCAGCCGCGCCTGCGCGCCGCCGCGGCCAATGAGGAAACCTTCTACGGCCTGCTTGCGGCCGAAATGCTCGGACAGGAAGGCATCAGCCAGCGCGAAAGCGTCCGCGCCGACCGCCGCGCCTGGCGGGCGCTCGAGGATCTGCCGAACGTCCGCGCCGCAATGGGCTTCGCTGAAATCGGCGAGGATAAATATGCCGGCGATCTGCTGCGCCATCAGGCCCGCATCGGCCGGAGCGACCAGCATGCCCAGCTGATCGCCATGGCGGGCGCTCTGAGCCTGCCCGAAACGCAGCTTTATCTCGCGCACAACACCCCGCAGGGCCGCAAACCCGGTGCGCAGACCCGCTATCCGCAGCCGAAATGGGAACCCAATGGCGGGTGGAAAGTCGACCCTGCGCTCGTCTTCGCCCACACGCTTCAGGAATCGCGCTTCCAGCGCACCGTCGTCAGCCCCGCAGGCGCCTTCGGCCTGATGCAGGTCCGTCCGGGCACCGCGCGCGATGTGGCGCGCTGGCGCGGCGACAGCGGCACCGGCGATCTGCGCATTCCCGCAGTAAACATGGATTTCGGGCAGAGCTATCTGCAGTATCTCAGCCGCGAATCCGCAACCGGCGGACTTCTGCCCAAGGTGATCGCAGCGTACAACGCCGGCCCCGCCCCCGTTGCCCGCTGGCAGACCGAAATCCGCGACGGCGGCGACCCGCTGCTCTATATGGAATCGATCCCCTATTGGGAAACGCGCGGCTATGTCGGCATCGTGCTTCGCAATTACTGGATGTACGAAGCGCAGCAGGGCAAGCCGTCAGTCAGCCGCGCTGCGCTGGCGCAGGGCAAATGGCCGCGCTTCCCCGATGGCAAGGAACGGACGCGCCTGTCCTACGCCGGCAGCCTCTCGAATGCCGATTGACCAGAGTCTGACGTTCAAGCCCGTCCGCATCGCCATATTGACGATTTCGGACAGCCGCACCGCAGCCGAGGACAAATCGGGCGACACACTTGAATCGTTGCTGACCGACGCGGGCCATATTCTCGCCGCGCGGGCGATCATCCGCGACGAGGCCGACCTGATCGTTTCGCGGCTCCACAACTGGATCGACGATCCAGAGGTCGATGTCGTGATCACCACAGGCGGCACCGGCCTCACCGGCCGCGACGTGACGCCGGAGGCGCTGCGCCGCCTCGACGGCAAGGATATCCCGGGGTTCGGCGAGTTGTTCCGCTGGCTCAGTTATCAGAGCATCGGCACGTCGACGATCCAGTCGCGCGCCTGCGCCGTGGTCGCCCGCGGCACCTATATCTTCGCCCTCCCCGGCTCTACGGGCGCGGTCAAGGACGCATGGAACGGCATTTTGGCGACCCAGCTCGACAGTCGCCACCGCCCGTGCAATTTCGTCGAACTGATGCCGCGTTTGATGGAGTCGTAAACGTCGCCCCCACGAAGGCGGAGGCCGCTGACAACCTGGAGCAAGGCCGATGGCGACCCCCGCCTTCGCGGGGGCGACGACGTTTTGTTCTTTATTTGTTCTATCCGGTGCGATATTGTCCGCCGGTGGAACCAACCAAGCCCCTGCCCCCGATCACCGGCCGCGGCGCCCCGTCGAACCCGCGCCCGACCCGCACCGGATCGGCCGAACGCGTTGCCGACGGCGACTGGCTCGACGCGGCGGAAGACATCGACGGCACGGCAACCCCGTTGCGCACGACCGTCACCGTCGAGAACCCCAAGACCATTATCTCGCGCAACAAGTCCCCCGACATCAGCTTCGACCGCTCGATTAACCCCTATCGTGGTTGCGAACATGGCTGCATCTATTGCTTTGCGCGCCCGACTCACGCCTTCCATGACCTGTCGCCGGGACTCGATTTCGAAAGCAGGCTCTTCGCCAAACCAGACGCCGCGACGCTACTGCGCACCGAACTCGCCAAACGCGGCTACACCGCCGCCCCGATCGCGATCGGCACCAACACCGACGGTTATCAACCGGTCGAGCGTGAATGGGGCATCACCCGCGCAATAATCGAGGTGCTGGCGGAAACGCGCCATCCGCTGATCGTCACCACCAAGTCCGACCGGATATTGCGCGACATCGACCTGCTCGCCGACATGGCGCGCGACCATCTGGTCGGTGTCGCCATCTCGGTCACCACGCTCGATCCCGCCGTCGCGCGCACGCTCGAACCCCGCGCCCCGCACCCGCGCCGCCGCCTCGCAGCCATCCGCAAGCTGATCGACGCCGGGGTGCCGACGCAGGTCAACATCTCGCCGATTATCCCCGCGATCACCGATCACGAAATTGAGGCGATCATGGCCGCAGCAGCCGAAGCCGGCGCAATCCGCGCTTCCTATATCCTGATGCGCCTGCCGCACGAAGTCGCCCCATTGTTCCGCGCGTGGCTCGCCGCCCACTATCCCGACCGCGCCGACAAGGTCATGCACATGGTGCAGGATATCAGGGGCGGCCGCGACAACGATCCGAATTTCTTTTCGCGGATGAAAGGCCACGGCGTCTGGGCCCAACTGATCCGCATCCGCGTCAAACGCGCGGCAAAGGCGAACGGGATGGACCGCAGCTTTCCACAAATCCGCAACGACCTGTTCAGGCCCCCCGAACGCGACAGACAGATGGAGCTGTTCTGACAGCCCGTCACGGCCTGCCAATAATCGTCATTGCGAGCGAAGCGAAGCAATCTCCAGCTATCAAGCTCCGCTCTGGCCGATAGCTGGAGATTGCTTCGTCGCTACGCTCCTCGCAATGACAATAAACGTCAAATAGCGACGGTTTTTCCTACGCCTCCGCCAACGACTTCAGCTGATAATCCTTATAATCGTCGCGCAACTGGCGCTTCAAAATCTTGCCCGTCGCGGTGTGCGGCAGCGCGTCGACGAACACGACCTCGTCGGGCAGCCACCACTTCGCGACCTTGTCTTGCAGATAGTCGATGATTGCAGCCTCACTCGCCTCGACGCCCGGCTTCTTGACGATCAGCAACACCGGCCGTTCGTCCCATTTGGGGTGATAGACGCCCACTGCTGCGGCTTCCTGTACCCCCGGCGCGCCAACTGCAGCGTTTTCCAGTTCGATCGAGCTGATCCATTCGCCGCCCGACTTGATCACATCCTTTGCGCGATCGGTGATCTGCATGACCCCGTCGGGGTGCAGCACCGCGACGTCGCCGGTGTCGAACCAGCCCTCGGCGTCGGCGGCATCGTCATCGGCGCGGAAATAGCGTTGAATGATCCATGGCCCGCGGCATTGCAGCCGCCCGCTGGTCACGCCATCGCGCGGCAGGACCTGATCTTCGTCGTCGACGATGCGCAGCTCTACGCCAAAGGGCGGACAGCCCTGGCGGCAGACGACATCAACCTGCTCGTCGAAGCTCATCGCATCCCAGTTCCACGGGCGCTTGCCCATCGTCCCGATCGGGCTGGTTTCGGTCATCCCCCACGCATGGCCCACGACGATCCCCGCCTTCATGAAACGCTCGATCATCGCGCGCGGCGCCGCCGACCCGCCGATGATGACGCGCTCCAGCTTGCCATAGCCGATGCCCGTCGCGTCCATATGCGCGAACATCGCGATCCAGACGGTCGGGACGCCCGCGCTGTGGGTGACATCTTCCTGCTGCATCAGGTCGCACAAGACCTGGGCTTCATTGGTAGCGGAGAAAACAATCTTTGCGCCGACTGTCGCAGCGGCAAAGGGAATGCCCCAGCTGTTGGCATGGAACATCGGCACGATCGGCAGAATGACGCTGCGATTTGACATGCCGAACACGTCGGGCTGAATCTCGGTGATCGCATGAATAACGTTCGAGCGATGCTCATACAGCACGCCCTTAGGATTGCCCGTCGTCCCGCTGGTGTAGCAAAGCCCCACGGGATCGCGCTCGTCGAGTTCGACCCACTGAAAGCTGCCGTCCTCGGCATCGATCAGGTCGCGATAAGACAGATATCCTTCCCGCGCCGGGGCGTCGAACAGGACAAAATGCTCGACCGTCGGCAACTGGTCGCGCAGCCGTTCGATAATCGGCAGGAAAGCGGCGTCAAGGAACAGCACCCGGTCTTCGGCATGGTTGACGATATAGACGAGTTGTTCGTCGAACAGTCGCGGGTTCACGGTGTGGAGAATACCGCCCATTCCGGCGCTTCCGTACCAGCTCACCAGATGATGCCCATGGTTCATCGCCAGCGTCGCAACCCGGTCGCCCTTCACCATCCCCAACCGGGTCAGAGCGGCGGCGAAACGGCGCGCGTCATGCCCAACCTCACCCCATGTCGTGCGCGTCTGGCTGCCGTCGGCCCAGCGCGAAACAATCACGCGGTCCTTATGCTCGCGCGCCGCGTGATCGATCAGACTCGTTACGAGCAGCGGCTGGCCTTGCATTCCCGACATTTGGCATCCCTCTTCTGTGTTTCCTTTCGGAATAGGATCGGGACCGTATCAAGTGCAAGACCAAAGAAGGAAAAGGTCCGCTATCAGCCCGGAAGACCGTCCATTCGCGGAATATTGTCCAAATCCGCGTCCCATTCCGCGCGGGCATCGCAGCAGATATGCGCGGTCGGCCGGATGTCGATCGCGGTATCGAGGCTTCCCGCCGGAACGACCAGCAGCGCGCCCTCCATTTGGTGACTCGGTAGCGCCGACCCGCATTCCCTGCAAAAGCTCCTCTGGTGGCGCGTGTCCGGCAGCCGATAGGAGTGAACCCGGTCCTGCCCCGCCAGCCATGTGATGCTCGCCGTCGTCGAGAACAGGTTCGACGCGTGCGCCGATCCGCTATCCTTCCGGCAGCGCGAACAATGACAGAGGAAAAATGCCTCGAATGCCCCCGCAATCTCGAACCGGACCACGCCGCACAAACAGGAACCGGCGATCGTCGCGGACATAGCCTCAGCGAACCCGGAATTCGCGCGGCGTCGACAGCGACAGGCCCACTTCGGTGATACCCGGGACCATTTCGAGCCGGGAGACCGCATCGGGCCCGAGCGCAAAGCCGCGGCCCAGGTCCAGTATGATATCCTCTTCGGTCGCGGGATCACCGGTAACAATGAACACCCGCCCGCGCGCATCATCACGCCGCTCCAGCAACTTTCGCATGTCGTCGATCGCGCCCGGCAATTCGACCCGGCAACGCAGTTCCAACAGCGCGGTCGCAGCAATCTCCGCCAGTGGCTGGGCCCCACGCACAGTCACGCGCGGGGTTTCCTCGCCTTCCAGCAGGTCGAGTTCGACAGCCAGAATTGCGCAGCCGCCATCTTCCGCCAGCATTTCAAGCGTCTTGCTCGCGCCCTCGTCGAAACAGCTCGACTGGAACTGTCCGCTGCGGTCCGACAGCGTCAGGTTCAGGAAACGATTGCCGCGCTGCGAAACGCGCGGCCGCGCGCTTTCGACCATCGCCGCCATCGTCATCGGGATGCGCGTTCCCGGCGTCATTTCGACGTTGCTGCAAATCTCGCCATAGCTGCGCGCGCCGCGCGCCGCGACGATCGCTTCATATTGTTCGACGGGATGCGACGAGAAGTAGAATCCGAACGCATCCTTCTCCCGCGTCATCCGCTCGGCGAGCGTCCACGGCTCGGCAGCGGGCAATTGCAGCACCGGCGCGATATCGACATCGCCGCCGAACAGCCCGCCCTGCCCTGTCGAGCGTTCGCGCGCCGAGGAGTTGGCGCAGGCGAGCAGGCTTTCGGATCCCGCAAAGGCGCGCGGCCGGTCGGGCTCGATCGCATCAAAAGCCCCCGCCGCCGCCAGCGCCTCGATTTGGCGCCGATTGAGCTGTTTGGGGTCGATGCGATTGGCAAAATCGTCGAGGCTTGCAAAATCGCCCTTGGCGTTGCGTTCGGCAACCAGCGCCTCCATCGCCTTCTCGCCAACGCCCTTCAGCGCGCCGAGGGCGAAACGCACCGCAAGCTCGTCGCCCGTCTGCCCGACCGAGAAATCGGCCTCGCTCTCGTTGATTGAGGGCGGTGCGATATCGATCCCCAGCCGCCGCATATCGTCGATGAAGATCGAAAGCTTGTCGGTCTGATGGCTGTCGAACGACATCGATGCCGCGAAAAACTCGTGCGGATAATGCGCCTTCAGCCACGCCGTCTGGTAGGACAGCAGGGCATAGGCCGCCGCATGGCTCTTGTTGAAGCCATAGCCTGCGAATTTGTCGATCAAGTCGAACAGTTCGTTCGCGGCCTTGGGCGCAATCTGGTTATGCTCGCCGCAGCCCTGCACAAAAGTTTCACGCTGCGCGTCCATCTCGGCCTGGACCTTCTTGCCCATCGCGCGGCGCAGCAGATCGGCGCCGCCAAGGCTGTAACCGGCGAGAATCTGCGCCGCCTGCATCACCTGTTCCTGATAGACGAAAATGCCGTAGGTTTCGGCAAGAATGCCTTCGAGCAACGGATGCGGATAGGCGATAACCTCGCGGCCATTCTTGCGCGCACCGAACAGCGGGATATTGTCCATCGGCCCCGGCCGATAAAGTGCGACCAGCGCGATAATATCGCCGAAATTGGTCGGTTTCACCGCCGACAGCGTGCGCCGCATCCCTTCGGATTCCAGCTGGAACACCCCGACGGTCTCCCCGCGCTGGAGCAGCTCGTAAACCCCCACATCGTCCCACGCGAGGGTATCGAGATCGACATCAATCCCGCGCAGCGCGAGCAGGCGGCGCGTCTCCCGCAGCACCGACAGTGTCTTGAGACCCAGAAAGTCGAATTTCACCAGCCCCGCGCTCTCGACATATTTCATGTCGAACTGGGTCACCGGCATGTCCGAGCGCGGGTCGCGATAGAGCGGGACAAGCTGGTCCAGCGGACGGTCGCCGATCACCACGCCCGCGGCGTGGGTCGAGCTGTGACGCGGCAGACCCTCAAGCTGCTTCGCCATGTCGAACAGGCGGCGCACCCCGTCGTCCTGCTTATATTCGCTCATCAACTCGGCGACGCCGTTCAGCGCGCGATCGAGCGTCCACGGATCGGTCGGATGGTTCGGCACCAGCTTCGCCAGCCGGTCGACCTGGCCATAGCTCATCTGGAGCACGCGTCCGGTGTCCTTCAGAACCGCGCGCGCCTTCAGCTTACCGAAGGTGATGATCTGCGCAACGGTGTCGCGGCCATATTTCTCCTGCACATAGCGGATCACTTCGCCGCGCCGCGTTTCGCAGAAGTCGATATCGAAGTCGGGCATCGACACGCGTTCGGGGTTGAGGAAGCGTTCGAACAGCAGGCCGAGCTTGAGCGGATCGAGATCGGTGATCGTCAGCGCCCATGCCACGACGCTGCCCGCACCCGAACCACGCCCCGGACCCACCGGGATATCGTGCATCTTCGCCCATTTGATGAAGTCGGCAACGATCAGGAAGTAACCGGGAAAGCCCATCTGAACGATCACGCCGACCTCGAAATCGAGCCGCTCGATGTAAGCCTGCCGGTCGTCCTCACTCAGATCGTCATAATGCGCGAGCCGCGCCTCCAGCCCCGCGCGCGCGTCCTGCGCCAGCTGCATCGCCTCGCCCTCGCGGTCACCGGCAAGGCTGGGCAGGATCGGCGCGCGCTTCGGCGCCATGAAGGCGCAGCGCTGCGCGACGACCAGCGTATTCCGCATCGCCTCGGGGAGGTCCGAAAACGCATCCTCCATCGCCTCGGCGGGCTTCAGCCAGGCTTCGGGACTGCTGACGCGCCGGTCCTCGCTCTCGACATAGGCCGATTGCGCAATGCACAGCATCGCGTCATGCGCCGCGTGGAATTGGGGTTCGACGAAACTTGCGGGATTGGTCGCGACGATCGGCAGAGCACGCGCATAAGCCAGGTCGATCAGCGCTTTTTCTGCGGCCATTTCCGCCGCGTCACCGCGGCGCGACAATTCGATATAGAGCCGCCCGGAAAACAGCGCCTCCAATTGCTCGACATAGTCATTGGCCGCGGTCGCCTGTTCCCCAGCGAGAAGCCGGGCCAGCGCGCCCTCGCCGCCGCCGGTCAGGCAGATCAGGCCATCGGTCTTGCCGGCAAGGTCGGACAATGTGACATGCGGATCCTGCTCGACCGGCCGGCCAAGATGCGCCGCCGACACCAGCGCGCACAAATTATTATAGCCGTCCTCATCCTGCGCATAGAGCGCCAGCCAGTCGATCAGCGGTGCGCCGCTCGCCAGTCGCTGCCCGGGCCGCGCAACGCTGAGCAGCGTGCCGACGATCGGCTGGATTCCCGCCGCCTTGCACGCATCGCCAAAGGCCATCGCACCATAAAGCCCGTTACGATCGCAGACCGCGATCGCCGGAAACCCCCGATCGCGTGCTGCTTTCGCAACCGCTTTCGGTTCGATCGCCCCCTCCAGCATGGTGAAACTGGAGAAGACGCGAAGGGGGACAAAGGGGCTGTAGGCCATCAGATGACGCTACAGTGACAGCGGTGATTCTGCCAAGGGTTAACCCAGCAGCTCCTCAATCTCTTTGCGCAATTGCTCGGGCTTGGTCGTCGGTGCATGGCGCGACACGGTCTTGCCATCGCGATCGACCAGAAATTTGGTGAAATTCCACTTGATTCCACTGCCGAGCAGTCCGGTCTTTTCGCTCTTCAGATGTTTGAAAATCGGATCGGCATCGCTGCCGTTGACGTCGATCTTCGCCATCACCGGAAAGCTGACGTCATAGGTCAGCGAACAGAAATTCGCGATTTCAGCAGCATCGCCCGGCTCCTGCGCGCCGAACTGGTTGCACGGGAAAGCCAATATCTCCAGCCCGCGATCCTTATAGTCGCGGTACAATTCCTCCAGCCCTTCATATTGCGGGGTGAAGCCGCATTTCGACGCGGTGTTGACGATCAGCAGCACCTTGCCGCGATAATCTGCCATCGATAGCCGGCCTCCGCCGGGTAGCGGTGCCGAAAGATCGTAAAGCGCCATAAATTCCCCCTTCCGCTGTTTGGGCGCAGCCTACGCCGCGATATGCCCGTCGTGCAAGCGCAGCACACGGTCCATCCGCGCCGCAAGCCGTTCGTTATGGGTCGCGACCAGCGCCGCCGAGCCATGATCGCGCACCAGTTTGACGAACTGGTCGAAAACACGGTCGGCGGTCGCCTCATCGAGATTGCCTGTCGGCTCGTCGGCGAGGACGAGCAAAGGCCGGTTCGCCAGTGCGCGCGCGACTGCGACACGTTGCTGCTCGCCGCCCGACAGCTTGCTCGGCTTGTGATGCAGGCGCTCGCCCAGTCCCAGCCGCCCGAGCAAGTCGGCGGCGCGTTCCTCGGCATCGGCCTGCCCGGCGCCGCGGATGAGCTGCGGCAGCACGACATTCTCAATCGCGTTGAAATCGGGCAGAAGATGATGAAATTGATAGACGAAGCCGATCTTCTCACGCCGGGTCTTCGTCCGCTCACCCTGATCATATTGCGTGACGTCGTGGCCGTCGATCATGATCCTACCCTGAAACCCGCCTTCGAGCAGGCCCACGGCTTGCAGCATCGTCGACTTGCCCGAGCCCGAAGGGCCGAGCAGCGCAACAATCTCACCGCGCTTCAGATGGGCATCTACCCCGCGCAGCACGTCAATCGTGACGTCGCCCTGCGTAAAGCTGCGCTTCAGCGCACGAAGCTCGAGAATATTGTCACTCATAACGCAGCACCTGCACCGGATCGGTATTCGCCGCTTTCAGCGCCGGGTAAAGCGTCGCGAGGAAACTGAAAACGACCGCCATCACCGCAATTCCGGTAATTTCGAACGGATCGGGCTTCGACGGCAGTTCGGTGAGGAAACGGATCGAGGGATCCCACAGCGGCTGCCCGGTCAGAAACTCGACCCCGCGCAGCACGCCTTGCCGGAAATAGAGCAGGCCAAAACCGAAGATCATCCCCATGATCGTGCCCGCAATACCGATCGACAGGCCAATCGCCATGAAGATGCGCATCACCGAATCGCGCGGGGCGCCCATCGTGCGCAGGATCGCCATGTCGCGCGTCTTCGCGCGCACCAGCATGATCAGCGACGACACGATGTTGAACGCCGCGACCAGTACGATCAGCGAAAGGATGACGAACATCGCAACGCGCTCGATCGACAGCGCCTCGAACAGGCTGGAGTTCATCGATCGCCAGTCCGAAATCACCGCTTGCGCCGCCACTTTTTCGGCCAGCGGCTTCAATATTTCGCCCACCTTGTCGGGATCGGTCACCTTGACCTCGATCATCCCGATCTGATCGCCGGTGAGGAGGAGCAATTGCGCATCCTCCATCGGCATCACGACATAGGCCTTGTCGAAATCATAGACGCCGATCTCGAAAACCGCCGATACGCGATAACTGATCTCGCGCGGCACCGTCCCGAACGGGGTCGATCGTCCCGCGGGATTGATGATCGTGATGTTCGACCCGACGCTGGCACCAATATTGCGGGCCAGTTCGGTCCCGATCGCGACATTGCCCGAATGGGCGGTCAGCGTATCGAGGCTGCCCTGCAGCACCTTGCCGCCCAGCGTTTCATTCTTGCGAATATCCGCCACGGTCATCCCGCGCACCAAAATCCCCTCGACCCGGCCATTGAAGGTCGTGAGCAACGGCTGTTCGATCAGCGGGGTCGCCGACACCACATCGGGGGTCGCCTTTGCCTGCTTGAGCACATCCTGCCAGTCGTCAAGCCGGCCGCCGAAGCCCTGAACCACCGCATGGCCGTTCAGCCCGACGATCTTGTCGAACAGGTCGGCGCGAACGCCGTTCATCACGCTCATCACGATCACCAGCGCCGCGACGCCCAGCGTCACGGCGATAAAGCTGAACGCCGCTGCGACGAAGATGAAACCTTCGCCGCGCTGCGGGAGCATATAGCGTTTGAAGATGGTGCGCTCATAGGGACGCAGGATCATGGAGCGGGCGGCCTTTGGGGCGCGATGCGCATTGCGGTCATGTCGCTGCTTTAGGGAGACAGGACGGGGCTGGCAATGGGGCGGCCCGCGAAGCATTTTGCGAACGATTCGCAAAATCTGTTGCCCGATGGCCACAGCACCCGGCAAAAGCATGACCCGACGCTTGCGGAAGGGTGACAAACCCCCATCGGCGTCCTAGCCCATCTGCTTCTGGATCACGCGGCGAAAGGCCCGGTTCTGGGGAGTGCATGGTCATTCGCCTGACCTGCGCAAAAGGGGGATGGCGAAGTTCGTCACAGGCGCCCGGGTCTCGCAAGAGGCCCGGGCGTTGTGATTCCGGGGCCGGCAGTCGGAAGATGTCGGCTTTGGGGTGGGAAGCGGACTCTCAAGCTTTTACGTAATTGTCGCGTCAGCAATCTCTGGCCGGATCAACAATTATCGGTCTGAGGTTCGTCTCTGACATTTATGCTATGGAGATAAAGGCCGAAATTATATCCGTCGCTAGATCTGTAACCTTTAATACAGGAGAAACGACATAAGAGATTCGGTTCAAAATTAGCATTGCCCAAGTGAATAAAACGACTTTGTTGGCATTGTTTCTTTATTGGATCGCAAGATTGTCCTTCGCTTGCTGGTTCATCCGCTGCCATTCGATCAATAGTGCCTTTAGGTATGCGGCACGCTCTTTCAACTTCTTCTATGGCCGCCAGCCGCTTTGCGCGCGTGTCTGCCGCATTGCATGCGTTCAACGCTGCGACGGCTGCGATGAGCAATAGCGCCTTGTGCATCATATTAAGGTAATGGAGTTGGCACGTGTCCGCAATCGGTCGATTCCAGCCCTGCGTCATCCCGGGCTTGACCCGGGCCCCGCCTTCCTACTTTCCAGCGGCGAAAAATAAGGCAGGCCCCGGGTCAAGCCCAGGGTGACGGAAATTAGGCGTCAACAATCGGTCGGTGAGCTGCCATTTCCATTTCGTCACCCCGGCCCCTTTGACATGCTCAGGACAGCCTTGATCCGGGGTCCATGACTTCGATGCTGCTGTGGATCCCGGATCAAGTCCGGGATGACGAGTCAGGCGAGGTCGACTTTTGGCCGCTAACGGCCAGCCATCACCCCTCGGATTCGCTGATATCCTCAAGCATATCCGTATCGAGAACGCGCACGCGCCCCTGCTCGAGCGAGATAACCCCCGACTCTTCCCAGCTCCTGAGCTGGCGATTGATATGCTCGCGGCTCATGCCCGCGAAATTGCCCAGTTCGGTCTGCGACAATTCGACGCGGTGCGTTGCTTCGACGTCCTGCCGGATCAGCCGCTTCAAATAGCGCGCAAGACGCGGGCCCGAGGCATAGGCGCGGTCGCTTTCGATCGTCTGGTCGGCGGTGCGAAGCCGCCGGGCAAGCTGCTGCATCAGCGACCAGGCGAAATCGGGATGACTCGCGGCGAAATCGCGCAGCGCATTACGACCAAGCTGAAGCGCCGCACCCGCGCCGGTCGCGATGACCGAAGCGGTGCGCTCGCCGCCGTCGAGCAGCGCAATCTCGCCCAGCACGGCGCCGGGTTCGGCATAGGCCAGCACAATTTCGCGCCCATGGGGGCTCAGCATCGATACCCGCGCGCTGCCCTCGGTCAGGATCAGCAGGCTGTCGCCGGCATCACCCTGACTGAGCAATTCCTTGCCCTTCGTGAAATTGACCTGCACGGCGCGACCCGCAAGGTCCGCCCAGTCCTGAAGGCTAAGGCCGGAAAAAATGCTGTCGGGGCCCTGCAATGCGGCGAGTTTCGCGTGATCCATGACCCTGTGCTTCCCTGTCACCCCGCCTCAGACGAGGCGGCTCTGCTTCACCGCCGCTTCGATGAACCCCGCAAACAAAGGATGCGGATCGAAGGGTTTGGACTTGAGTTCCGGATGGAACTGCACCCCGATAAACCACGGATGGTCGGGCCGCTCAACGATTTCCGGCAGCATGCCATCGGGCGACATGCCCGAAAATACCAACCCGCCCTTTTCGAGGCTCTCGCGATAGGCGCCGTTCACTTCGTAACGATGACGATGGCGCTCGCTGATGTCGTTCGCGCCATAAACGCTTGCGACATGGCTATTCGGCGACAGCTTGGCCTCATAAGCCCCCAGCCGCATCGTTCCGCCCAGATCGGTGTTGGCGCCGCGCTTTTGCAGGCCTTCGGCGCTCATCCATTCGGTGATCAGGCCGACGATCGGCTCGTCGGTCTGACCGAATTCGGTACTCGACGCCTTTTCGATCCCGCTCGTGTTCCGCGCGCCCTCGATGCACGCCATCTGCATGCCGAGGCAGATGCCGAAGAAAGGCACGCCGCGTTCGCGCGCAAAGCGCACGCTGGCGATCTTGCCTTCCGATCCGCGCTCACCGAACCCGCCGGGCACGAGAATGCCGTGCATCGGCTCAAGATTTGCGGCCAGTTCCTCTTCCTGCTCGAAGATTTCCGCGTCGAGCCAGCGGATATTGACCTTCACCCGGTGCGCCAGCCCGCCATGGACCAGCGCCTCGTTCAGCGACTTATACGCATCGGGCAGCGAGACATATTTGCCGACGACGCCGATCGTCACCTCACCCTCGGGGTGCTGTTTGCGATCCATGATGTCGTACCAGCGCGTCAGGTCGGGATCGGGCGCGTCATGGATGCCGAAATGCCGCAGCACTTCGGTATCGAGACCTTCGCCATGATATTGGACCGGCACCGAATAAATACTGTCCGCGTCGAGTGCGGGGATGACCGCTTCCTTGCGGACGTTGCAGAATTGCGCGATTTTCGCGCGCTCGCTGTCGGGGAGCGGCTTTTCGCAGCGGCACAGCAAAATTTCGGGCTGCACGCCCAGCGACGCCAGTTCGCGCACGCTATGCTGGGTCGGCTTGGTCTTCAGTTCGCCGGCGGCCGCAATATAGGGCACCAGCGTCACATGGACCGAAAGCGTCTTGTCGCGGCCTTCTTCGTTCCGGAGCTGGCGGATCGCTTCGATGAACGGCAGCGATTCGATATCGCCGACGGTTCCGCCGATCTCGCACAGCACGAAATCCAGATCGTCGATATCGGCGCGCGCAAAAGCCTTGATCGCATCGGTGACGTGCGGAACGACTTGCACCGTCGCGCCCAGATAATCGCCGCGGCGCTCCTTGGTGATGATCTGCTGATAAATGCGGCCCGAAGTGACATTGTCGCTCTGCCGCGCCGCAACCCCGGTAAAGCGTTCATAATGGCCGAGATCGAGGTCGGTTTCGGCCCCGTCGTCGGTCACATAGACCTCGCCATGCTGATAGGGCGACATCGTGCCCGGATCGACGTTCAGATAGGGATCGAACTTCCGGATGCGAACGCGATAACCCCGCGCTTGCAACAGAGCCGCGAGGCTAGCCGCCATCAAACCTTTGCCAAGGGAGGAGACCACGCCGCCGGTGATAAAAATGAACCGCGCCATGGGAGGAAAGACTTACTCAACAGGAGGGGGACGGCGCAAGCCGTCGAATCGCTTGCGGCGGAAATAAATTCCGCCGCCTTGCGGGTGAAGTCGGGTGGCCGAAGCCGCCACCGGATTATTTCTTGGCCGGTGCGTCCGTTTGCGTCGCCGGGGCCGGAGCCTCAGGCGTCGCAGCCGCCGCAGCAGCGGCCGCCAGCGGATCATCGCTCGCCGGGGCGGCAGGCTGTGCAGGCCCCGTCAGCGACGACGGCCCCGTTGCGGCCCCGCCGCTCTGCTGCTGAGCGGTTTTCGACAGGGTGGTGTCGATGTTCGATCCGCCACGGCCGACCGAGGCCATCGCCGCGAGAAGGATCGAAAGGCCGACGAACAGCGTCGCCAGGATCGTCGTTGCCCGGGTCATGAAATCGGCCGCGCCACGCGCCGAAAGCAGGCCAGCCGGACTGCCTCCGACTCCCAGACCGCCACCTTCCGACTTTTGCATCAGAATGACGCCAATCATCGCGGCCGCAACAAGAGCCTGAACGACAAGCACAAAGGTGAACAGATTGGACATCGAAATTTCCCGAACTTGCACGGTCTCACATGGACCATGCCCGCCGCGCACATAGAGACGAAGGCGCTTCGCTTCAACCCATTGCTCTCGCGACGCTCCACGTCGCCCCCGCAAAGGCGGGAGCGACGATCATATGATCAACCCAAAGCCGCCGCAGCCGCCACAATCGGCACAAACTTCCCAGCCGTCAGGCTCGCACCGCCGACCAGCGCGCCATCGACATCGCCGGCGTCCAGCAGTTCGGCGGCGTTCTCGCCATTGACCGAACCGCCATAAAGGATGCGCATAGCCCCTGCGGCCGCTGAGCCGACCTGTTCGGTCAGCTTGTCACGGATCGCACCATGCATCGCCGCGACGTCATCGATGGTCGGAACAAGCCCGGTACCGATCGCCCAAATCGGCTCATAGGCGATCGCCAGTCGAGCCGCATCAAACTCGCCGGGCAAAGATCCCGCGACCTGCGCCAGTACATAATTAATTGCATCGCCCGATTCGCGAACGCCTCGCGGCTCGCCGACGCACAAGATCACCGACAGGCCGGCACCCAGCGCTGCCACGGCCTTCGCCTGCACGTCGCTGTCGCTTTCGCCGAAACCTTCGCGCCGCTCGCTATGCCCGACGATCACCAGCGTCGCGCCGGCATCGGCCAGCATCGGGGCCGCAACCGAACCGGTGAAGGCGCCGGAGGTGGCGCTGTGGCAATCCTGCCCACCAACCGCTGCACCCGGCGCGGCTGCCGCCATTGCGCCAATCAAGGTGAAGGGGGGGCATAGCGCAACATCGACCGCGCCATGCTGTTTTGCCCCGGCAAAAATAGCCCGCGCTTCGCCGATCGCGTCCGACAGGCCGTTCATCTTCCAGTTGCCGACCACATATTTGCGCCGTGCCATTGTCCTGCTTCTCCTGTTCGCGATATCGATGGACGCTGCCCTAGCGGCGCGCGGGGCGAAGTGGCAAGCCGGGTGCGCGTTCCTGCCATCACGATACTTCCATTTCGCCGGGACAGACTCTAAAGCATCGCGCAACCGCGCTTTGACGAGCGCCTTCGCCGAAAGAATATTCGTTCCATGATCACCGCCCTTCGCCGCCTCTTCGGATCCACGATCGGTAAGGTCGTTGCTCTCGGCTTCGTTGTTCTCGTGGGCCTCGCCTTCGCGCTCGGCGACGTCACCGGCAACGCCAATTTTGGCGGCATCGGCGGGGCCAATGCCGCCAAGGTCGGCAACACCGATATCGGAGTTGGCGAACTGCGCGAGCGCGTGAAGCAGGCCTATGACCAGGCGCGGCAGCAACAACCCACCTTGACGATGGCGGCGTTCGTCGAATCGGGCGGGCTCGATCAGGTCCTGAATCAGCTGATCGAGGGCGCAGCCTTCGAGCAGTTTGCTACCGACCTTGGCTTTGGCGTCAGCAAGCGACTGATCGACGGCCGCATCGCCGACCTGCCCGTCTTTGCCGGCGTCTCGGGGAAATTCGACCAGACGCGCTTCGAAACCTTCCTGCGCGACAATGGCATGAGCGAGGCACAGCTTCGCCGCGACATTCGCCAGCAATTGCTGGCCGAACAGCTCGGCAATCCCGTCGGCACGATGCCCGCGATCGCATCTGCAATGGCGCAGCCCTATGCAGCATTGCTGATGGAGCAGCGTCGCGGTCAGGCGACTTTCATTCCCGCCAGCAGCTTTGCCCCCGCCACCGATCCCGGCGATGCAGCATTGAAGAAATATCTGTCCGGACATGCGGCAAAATTCACCGTGCCCGAACGCCGCGTGATCCAATATGCCCAGTTCGACCGCGCCTCGGTGCCCGTCCCCGCCGTGACCGACGCCGAAATCGCCAAGGTCTACAAGGATAATGCCCCGCAGTTCGCGGCCAGCGAAACGCGCCGCTTTGCGCAGGTCATCGCTCCCGATCAGGCGACTGCCAACGCGATCGCGACCAAAGTCCGCGCTGGCACGCCGCTCGCCGCAGCCGCGCAGGCCGCGGGCCTGTCGGCCGCGACCACGGGTGACCTCACGCAATCATCCTATGCCGCAACCACCAGCGCCGCCGTCGCCAAAGCCGCCTTTGCCGCCAAGAGCGGTGACGTGCTCGGACCGACGCAGACCGGTCTCGGCTGGGCGATCGCGCGGGTCGAGAATGTGACTCCCAAGCCCGCGCGCAGCCTTGCCGATGCCAGCGAAGAAATCCGTACCGAGCTCGCCAAGAACAAAGCGAATGAGGCGATCGTCGATTATTATAACGCGCTTCAGGATGCCGTGAACGGTGGCGCCTCGATCCAGGAGGTCGCGGCCGACCGCAAGCTCGCGCTCGCCGAAACGCCCGCATTGCTGGCCGATGGCCGCGCGCCGGGTCAGCCGGGCTTTGCCCTGCCCCCCGAACTCGCCCCGATGATCGCACAGGCATTCCAGTCCGATGGCGAAGGCGACAGCCATCTTGCGACGCTCGTCGATAATGAAAAATTCGCCGTCTATGCGGTCAAGACGATCGTCGCGGCAGCGCCGCCGCCCTTCGCACAGATTCGCGCGGACCTGCTCGCCGACTGGCGCTTTGCCGAAGGGCAGAAGGTCGCCCGCGACAAGGCACGCGCGATCGTGAAGAGCGTTGAAGGCGGCAAGAGCCTTGCCGATGCCGTCACGGTCGCGGGCCCCAATATCGGCGGCGTCCAGTCGATCGGCGGCACCCGTGCCGAGCTTGGCCAAAATGGTCAGCCCGTCCCGCCCGAACTCGCGCTTCTCTTCTCCATGGCGCAGGGCAGCGTGAAGACGCTGGAAATCCCCGGCAATCGCGGCTGGATGGTGATTGCACTCGACGAAGTGCGGCGCCCCGATCCGAAGAGCATCGAGCCGGCCCGCGTTGCCGCAATCGGTCGTCCGCTCGCGTCGGCATTTGGTAATGAGCTGGTCGAGCAACTTGTCGGAGAGGCAAAGCGCCGCGCGAATGTGAAGATCAACAAGGATCTGGTCGAACAGCTGCGCCGCGAACTCACCGGCACCGCGCAAGCCGCCGAATAGACCCGCTCGTGACACTGGAGGGTAGAGCTGCAGCGCTCGGGGCGCTGGCGCAGGGGCGCGGCGCGGTCGTGTGGCAGCGCCTGATCGCCGACATTGAAACCCCGGTTTCGGCGGCGCTCAAGCTGATAGAACCGGGCCGCGGCGACTGGGTACTCGAATCGGTCGAAAGCGGCGAAACGCGCGGACGTTACAGCCTGATCGGACTCGACCCCGATTTGATGTTCGAAGTCACCGGCGACGCCGCGCGGATCAACCGCGACTGGCGCCGCGACCGCGAGGCGTTCGAGCCCATGGCGGTTCCGGCGCTGCAGGCGCTGCGCGATCTCGTCGCCGAATGCCGGTTCGACGTGCCCGAGGGTCTGCCCAAGGCGCTCGCGACGCTCGTCGGCTTCTTCGCCTATGAAACCATCGGCCTTGTCGAGCGCATCCCGCGCGCGCCGGGTACCGGTCTTGGCCTGCCCGACATGGTCTTCGTCCGACCGACGACGATCCTCGTTTTCGACCGCCTCGCGGACGAACTCTTTCTGATCGCGCCGATCTGGCCCGACGCCAATGCACCGATCGACCGGATGATCGACACAGCGCAAGACCGGCTCGAGGATATCGCCGCGCGGCTATCGCGCGTCAGCGCCCACGCCGAACGCGCAACGACCGACGCGCTGCCCGCCGATATCACCGCCAACCCCGCAACAACCCCCGAACGCTTTGCCGAGATGGTCGGGACAGCAAAGGAATATATCGCTGCCGGTGATATCTTTCAGGTCGTGCTGTCGCAGCGTTTCTCGACCCCCTTCGACCTGCCGCCGTTCGATCTCTATCGCGCACTGCGCCGCATCAATCCCTCGCCCTTCCTCTATTTCCTCGACCTGCCGGGCTTCGCGCTCATCGGCTCGTCACCCGAAATATTGGTCCGCGTGCGCGACGGCGAAATCACCATCCGCCCGATCGCCGGAACCCGCCCGCGCGGAAAGACCAGCGCAGAGGATGTCCAGAACCGCGAATCGCTGCTCGCCGATCCCAAGGAACGCGCCGAGCATCTGATGCTGCTCGACCTCGGCCGCAACGACGTCGGGCGCGCTGCGACGGGCGGAACAGTCGCTGTGACCGACAGCTACACGGTCGAATTTTACAGTCATGTCATGCACATCGTGTCGAACGTCATCGGCCGCATCGCCCCCGACAAGGACGCGATCGACGCGCTGTTCGCGGGCTTCCCGGCAGGCACGGTCAGCGGCGCGCCCAAGGTTCGCGCGTGCCAGATCATCGCCGAACTGGAGGCTGACGCACGCGGCGCTTACGCTGGCGGCGTCGGCTATTTCGCCCCCGACGGCAATATGGACAGCTGCATCGTACTGCGCACCGCGATCGTCAAGGACGGCGAAATGCACGTCCAGGCGGGTGCCGGGATCGTCGCCGACAGCGAAGCCGCCTACGAACAGCGCGAGTGCGAAGCCAAGGCCGGCGCCCTCTTCGCCGCCGCACGCGAAGCGGTGCGACTTGCCGTCACCCCCGGTTATGGGCAGTAGGACGCCATGATCCTCGTCATCGACAATTACGACAGCTTCACCTTCAACCTCGTTCATTATCTGATCGAACTGGGCGCCGAGGTGCGCGTCGAGCGTAACGACGCACTGACTGCGGCCGAAGCGCTCGCGACAGGCGCCGACGCAATGCTGATCTCGCCCGGTCCGTGCACCCCGAACGAGGCCGGAATCAGCCTTGATCTCGTCGCCGCCTGCGCCGAAACCCAGCGCCCCTTGCTCGGCGTATGCCTCGGCCATCAGGCCATCGGCCAGCACTTCGGCGGCACCGTCCAGCGCGGCCATTTGATGCATGGGAAGACATCACCCGTCTGTCATGACGGCACCGGGCTCTTCACAGACCTGCCCTCGCCGCTCACCGCCACCCGCTATCACAGCCTCGAGGTCGTCGATATTCCGGCCAGCCTAGCGATCAACGCGACCAGCGACGACGGTGCGGTGATGGGTTTCCGCCACGTCGAACTGCCGATCCACAGTGTGCAATTCCATCCCGAAAGCATCGCCACCGAACATGGTCATGCGATGCTCGCCAATTTCATGCGGCTGGCAGGATTGCCCGTAAGCGCCCGGAAAGCGGCATGAGCCGTTTCGGCCCCTTTCCCGATCCGTCGCACCTGCTTACCGATGACGAGGCCACGTCGGCCTTCGCGACGATGCTCGACGGCGGCGCAAGCGACGAACATATCGCCGAATTTTTGAGCGCGCTGTCGGATCGCGGCGAAACAATGATCGAAATCGCCGCTGCGGCGCAGGCGATGCGCGACCGGCTGATCCCCATCGAGGCACCCGAAGGCGCTATCGACGTGTGCGGCACCGGCGGCGATGGCCATCATACGCTCAACGTGTCCACCGCGGTCGCGATCGTCGTTGCAGCATGTGAAGTTCCAGTCGCAAAGCACGGTAACCGTGCGGCTTCTTCCAAATCCGGCGCTGCCGATACGCTCGAAGTCCTCGGCCTCGACATGGAGCGCGCCTCGCTCCTCGCCGAGGCCCAACTCGCCGACCTCGGCATCTGCTTCCTCTTCGCCGCGCATCATCATCCCGCGATGAAGCGCATCATGCCGATCCGCAAGGCGCTCGGCCGCCGCACCATCTTCAACCTGATGGGCCCCCTCGCCAATCCGGCACGCGTCACCCGCCAGCTGATCGGCATCGCACGCCCCACCTATGTTCCCGTCTACGCCGAGGCGCTGCACCGGCTGGGAACAGAGCATTCGCGCGTCATTTCGGGCGACGAGGGCATCGACGAACTTTCGCTCGCAGGCGGAAACGAGGTTGCGGTCATCACCCCCGACGGTGTGCGGATGCAGCGCAGCCACGCCGCGGACGCTGGCCTCCCCACCCGCGCGATCTCCGAGATTCGCGGGGGCGACGCGGCCTTTAACGCCAAGGCGCTCCGCGCTTTGCTTCAAGGCGAGCCGGGGGCTTATCGCGACGCCGTGCTCTATAACGCCGCCGAGGCGCTCGTCGTCGCAGGCACCGTCGACAATCTGATCGACGGGGTCGAAGAGGCCGCCGAAGCCATCGACAAGGGCCTTGCCAACGCACTGCTCAATTGCTGGATCTCCTATAAATGAACAAGTTGACGCAGATTCTTGTCACCAAGGCTGAAGAAGTTGCGGAACGCCGCGCGTTGCGCTCGCTTGGCGACCTTGATGCCGTCGAAGCCAGCCCGGTGCGCGGCTTCGCCGCCGCCTTGCAGGCGAAGATCGACGCTGGCGGCTTCGCGCTGATCGCGGAAATCAAAAAAGCTTCGCCATCCAAGGGTTTGATAAGAGAAGATTTCAACCCCGCCGATCATGCCCGCGCCTATGCTGCGGGCGGCGCCGCCTGCCTGTCGGTGCTTACCGATGCGCCATGGTTTCAGGGGCATGAGGATTATCTGATCGCCGCGCGCGCCGCATGCGACCTCCCTGTGCTGCGCAAGGATTTCATGGTCGATCCCTGGCAGGTCGCCGAAGCCCGCGCGATCGGCGCCGACGCGATCCTCATCATCGTCGCCGCGCTCGAAGACGCCATGATGCGCGACATCGAGGCCGCCGCAGTCGAACGCGGGATGGACGTGCTGGTCGAAGTGCATGACGAGGCCGAACTCGATCGTGCGCTGTCACAGCTCAACTCGCGTCTGATCGGCGTCAACAACCGCGACCTGCGTAGCTTCGAAACCGATCTCGGCGTCACCGAACGCCTCGCAAAGCTCGTCCCCCCCGGTACTTTGCTCGTCGGCGAAAGCGGCATCGCAAATCATGCCGATTGCCAGCGCCTTGCGCAAAGCGGCGTCAAAACCTTTCTCGTCGGCGAAAGCCTGATGCGGCAGGATGACGTCACGGCGGCAACAAAGGCGCTGCTCGAGGGCTAGCGCGGAGTGCTTTGCGAAGCTGCGCGCGGCGTTACGCCGGCTTCCAGCTCTTGCGCTCTTCGGCCTGTTTCAACACGTCGAACGCCGCCTGCCCCGCCGCAAAGCGTTTCGCGGCCTCGGCATCGCCCGGCTTCACATCGGGATGGGTTTCCTTGGCGAGTGCGCGCCACGCCTTTTTGATCGTTTCGAAATCGGCGTCGGCTTCAAGGTCGAGCACTTCCAGCGCGAGCATTTCGTCGCTGCTGCGGCTGCCATCGCCGGCGCCGCCCCAGGCATAATGCTGTGCCTTGGCATAGCTGCGCGCGCCGCGCTCTTCCTCGGCCGCGCGTGCTGCGGCGTCTTCGGCGGAGAGGCCTTCGAAATAGTCCCAGCCACGATTATATTCGGCGGCGTGGGTTTCGCAGAAATACCAGCGTTCAGGGCTGTTCGGCGACTTGGGCGCCGGGCAGTTTCCGGGGTTGGTACAGCCGTGACGGTCGCACAGGCGAACCTGCTGCGCCTCCCGGCCCGAGCCATAGGGGCGCCAGCGGGGAAAACCCCAATCATCGGATCGTCTGGCGCGGCTCATCACAGTCATGTAGCTGCTGAGGCCGAAGATTGCTAGCCAAGCGGGCCGAAAAACCTAGGCTTTCGGCTTGTAACCGAACGCTTTCCCCGCAAGCTTTGCCACAGCGGGGTCCAGACCGGGCGGGATCATCGGAACGGCGCTTTCCAGCGCTTCGACGATATAGGTCAATGCGGCGATGCGCCCAGCCTTCTTGTTATTGGCGTCGATGACTTTCCAAGGCGCCCAGCGCGTATCCGTCTGCTGGAACATATCGTTCATCGCCGCCAGATAATCCTTGCGCTTTGACCGGTTGCGATAATCTTCCTTGCCCGTCTTCCAACGCTTCCACGGGTCGTCGAGCCGGTCGGCGAAGCGCTTGTCCTGCTCTTCCTGCGTCAGGTGGAGGAAAATCTTGACGAGATTGGTGTTCGAGCCGGTCAGCTGCGCCTCGAACTCGTTGATCTCGTCATAGCCCTTGCGCCATTCGGCCTCGCTCGCGAAACCCTCGACGCGTTCGACCAGCACACGGCCATACCAGCTGCGGTCGAAGATCGAGATTTCACGATTGCCGGGCAGGCGTTTCCAGAAACGCCAGAGAAAGTGGCGCGCACTTTCCTCCTCGGTCGGCGCGCTGATCGGCCAGACTTCGAAATAGCGCGGGTCGAGCAGCGCAGTCATCCGCTTGATGACCCCGCCCTTCCCCGCCGCGTCCCAGCCTTCGAACATGATGATGCTGCGGTGGCCATGGGTGATATGCGCCGCCTGCACCCGCTCCAGCCGTTCCTGCAATGCGTCGAGCGCGTCGCTATAGTCACCGTCATATTTGGCGCCGGCTTCATAGTCGGAAAGGCTGAT
This sequence comes from Sphingopyxis selenitireducens, assembly GCF_051550705.1. Classification (NCBI taxonomy): domain Bacteria; kingdom Pseudomonadati; phylum Pseudomonadota; class Alphaproteobacteria; order Sphingomonadales; family Sphingopyxidaceae; genus Sphingopyxis; species Sphingopyxis selenitireducens. Next base: position 533,680 of record NZ_JBPULG010000002.1, on the reverse strand, counting down.
CGTCATCGCGTGTCCCCTGGAGGTCTGGCGTCGTTGCTAACATAGCGGCGCCCCCGAAGCGACGCGATTAACCCTGATCCCCTGCCATTTCGCCCGCGAGCAGCGCCGCCAGACGCTCCGGCGCTTCCATCGGGATGAAATGGCTGTGTTCGCTCCATTGCTCGTCACGCACCGCGCCAATTGCAGCTCCAAGCTCGGGCCAGGTCGGACTGAGGGAGAAATCGATGGCATTGGCGCGTTCGCCATTGCGGGCACGAATGACGCTCACCGGCGCCGCGATGCGCCCCAGCCAGTCGCGCGGGTCGGTGCGGACCGCGTTCAAATAAACCGAAGCCTCGAGCGCCGGTGGACAGGCCAGTTCCCAGCCTTCGCCATCTGCCGCGACAAGCAGGCCATGCCGGCAATAATCGGCGAGTATCTGAGGCTGCCAGTGCATATAGGGCGGGCGCTGCGCAAAATGGGCGTTCATCGCTTCCCAGCCGTCCCACAGAGCGCGGCGCCGCGCAACAGGGTGCACGGCCGGGTCGGCTACGGGCTGATCCGCTCCGCCGACGTAGAGACCGGGTTCCATGATCACCGGGTCGATCAGGAACAGGTGCCGAAACGCATCGGGCCGCTCGGCCGCAAGGCGGGTCAACGCATATCCGCCCATGCTGTGCCCGCAACCGATCAGCGATGTCCCCGCGAAGCGATCGACCAGCGGCAGCAGCGCATCCGCGGTCGCGGCCCAATCTGACAGCGACGCGGGTTTGAAACTGCGCCCATGGCCGCGATGATCAGGCGCGACGACATGCGTGCCGGGCGGCAGCGCCGCGACGACCCGATCCCACAATCGCGCGTGAAAGCCCGTCGCGTGGAGCAGCAGGACCGAGGGCCGGTCCGAAGGGGCGCCCCATTCGAACCAGCAGATGTCGCCCTCCGGCGTTTCCAGCCGGTGCTCCCGCGGCTCCGCCACGCCTTAGCCCTTGGGGCCGTCGACGATTCGGATGCCGAGTTCCTTGAGCTGCTTGTCACTGACCGCCGCCGGGGCGTTCATCATCAGATCTTCGGCCTTCTGGTTCATCGGGAAGATCACGACCTCGCGGATGTTCGGTTCGTCGGCGAGCAGCATGACGATGCGGTCGACGCCCGGCGCCGAACCGCCATGCGGCGGCGCGCCATATTTGAAGGCGTTGATCATGCCGCTGAAGTTCGCGTCGACATCGGCCTGGCTGTAGCCGGCGATTTCGAACGCCTTGTACATGATGTCGGGGCGATGGTTCCGGATCGCGCCTGACGACAGTTCGACGCCGTTGCAGACGATGTCATACTGCCATGCGAGAATGTCGAGCGGGTCCTTGGTTTCCAGCGCCTCCAGCTCGCCCTGCGGCATGCTGAACGGGTTGTGGCTGAAATCGATCTTGCCGGTGTCTTCGTCAGCCTCGAACATCGGGAAATCGACGATCCAGCACATTTCAAACTTGTTGGCGTCGATCAGCTCAAGCTGTTCGGCGACGCGGGTGCGCGCGAGGCCGGCGAGCTTCGCCGCCATCGCTTCCTTGCCCGCGGCGAAGAAGATGCCGTCGTCGGGGCCAAGGCCGAGTTCGCTCGCCAGCGCGTCCATCTTTTCGGGACCATGGTTCTTGGCGATCGGGCCGCCCCATTCGCCGCCCTTGCGCGTCGCATAGCCAAGGCCGGCAAAGCCTTCGCCCTGCGCCCAGCTGTTCATGTCGTCGAAGAATTTGCGGCTCTTCTCGGCGGTGCCCGGCGCGGGGATCGCGCGGACGACGTCGCCCGCCGCGACGATATCGGCAAAGCGGCCGAAGCCCGACCCGGTGAAGTGCGTCGAAACATCGGTGATGATCAGCGGGTTGCGGAGGTCGGGCTTGTCATTGCCATATTTCAGCATCGATTCGCGGTACGGGATGCGCGGGAAGGTACCCGCCGGGGTCACCGACTTGCCGTTCGCAAACTCCTCGAACACGCCCGCGAGCACGGGCTCGATGGTGTTGAACACATCGTCCTGCGTCACAAAGCTCATTTCGAAATCGAGCTGGTAGAATTCGCCCGGCGAACGGTCGGCGCGCGCATCTTCGTCGCGGAAGCAGGGAGCGATCTGGAAATAGCGGTCGAAGCCCGCGACCATCAACAGCTGCTTGAACATCTGCGGCGCCTGCGGCAGCGCATAGAATTTGCCGGGATGGACGCGGCTGGGCACCAGATAGTCGCGCGCGCCTTCGGGCGACGAGGCGGTCAGGATCGGGGTCTGATATTCGGTAAAGCCCTGATCGGTCATGCGGCGGCGCAGGCTGGCGATCACGTTCGAACGCAGCAGGATGTTGGCGTGGAGCCGTTCGCGGCGCAGATCAAGGAAGCGGTATTTCAGGCGGATATCCTCGGGATATTCCTGTTCGCCCGCAACCGGCATCGGCAGTTCGATCGCCGCCGACTGGACGCTGACCTCGCGGGCGCGCACTTCGATCGCGCCGGTCGGCAGGTTCGAATTAATCGTCTCGGCCGAACGCGCGACGACGTCGCCGGTCACCGTCACAACGCTTTCGGCGCGCAGGCCGTCAAGCGTCGCGAAAACCGCATCGCTTGAGTCTGCAACGATCTGGGTCAGGCCATAATGATCGCGAAGATCGACGAAGAGCAGTCCGCCATGATCGCGCTTGCGATGCACCCAGCCGGAGACGCGGACGGTCTGACCGACCTGTTCGGCGCGAAGCTGGCCGCAATTATGGGTGCGATAGGCGTGCATGGGATCGTCTTTCAAAGCTGGAGAGGCATGGCCGAAAACCGCGCCGTTATGGCCGCGCCTAAGGCAGGTCGGCGAGCGATTTGTCAAGGGTTGACGGTCGATTCAGCCGGTTGGCGCCAGCGTCGAATGCCGCGCCGCGAAACGACGCGCGATGCCCGGCATCGGGAAACAGCCGGTCGCTAGGGGCGCAAATCCTGCCTATAATCGGCGGCGACCCGCGCGGCATCGATGCGGCAGCTTTTTGCCCGTTGGCACGGGTTCGCGATCAACAGAAAACATCGGCCTGCCCCGCGCTACATGGCTCGAAAAGCAACGCAAAACTGGGCGCCGCAAGCGCTTAACTCTCCGACATCGTGGCTATCGCCCCCGTCGCGTTCTCGCCAACCGATGTTCCGGCTTTCGTCTCCCGAAGAGTATCGACAATTTTTCCTGCCCGTCCTAACCAACTAGCTGTATAGGCGCGCTATGCAAGTTCATCCGCTCATCGAAACCAGCGCCGCGCTCGCCGCCTTCTGCGACCTCATTAAAGACAGCGATTTCATCGCCGTCGACACCGAGTTCATGCGCGAAAACACCTTTTGGCCCGAACTTTGCTTGATACAGGTGGCCGACAGCGCACATGCCGCGGCCATCGATCCGATGGCGAATGGCATCGACATGCAGCCGCTACTCGACCTGCTCGTGAATAATGAAGATGTGCTGAAGGTCTTTCATGCCGGCGGCCAAGATGTCGAAATCATTTTCAACCTGACCGGCAAGACGCCGCACCCGATTTTCGACACCCAGATCGGTCAGATGGCGCTGGGTCAGGCCGAACAGGTCGGATATTCCAACCTCGTGGAATCCTGGTTGGGAATTCAGCTCGACAAGGGTGCGCGCTTTACGGACTGGAGCCGCCGCCCGCTCGACAAGCGTCAGATCGACTATGCGGTGGGCGATGTGACCCATCTCGCCGTGATTTTCCCGATGATGCTGAAAAAGCTGGTCAAGACCGGCCGCGGCCATTGGCTCGACGAGGAAATGGAAAAGCTGGCCGACCCCGCAAACTATAATGTCGATCCCGACAATGCATGGCACCGGATCAAGATCCCTTCACGCAAGCCCGATGTCCTCGGCCGGCTCAAGGCGCTCGCCGCATGGCGCGAGCGCGAAGCGCGGCAAAAGAATTTGCCACGCGGCCGCATCGTCAAGGACGAGACGCTGGCCGACCTCGCCGCTCACCCACCAAAGGATCAGGAAGGGCTTGGCCGCGTGCGCGGGCTGTCCGCGACCTGGAAAGCGAACGATATCGGCGCGCGGCTGATTGACGCCCTGACCAACGCCAATCCGCTTCCCAAGGACGATATGCCCGACCGCGCGCCGCGTGGCCCGGGGCTCGGCAAGGAAGGCACGTTGGTCGCCGACCTGTTGAAACTGTTGCTCAAAATTCGCGCGCGCGAGCTGAATGTCGCCGCAAGGCTGATCGCGCGCAGCGACGATCTCGAAGCGCTGGCAGCCGGACGCCGCGACGGCATTCCGATGCTGCAGGGCTGGCGCAACGACGTGTTCGGCCACGCCGCGCTCGATCTGGTTGAAGGGCGGATGGGCTTCGCGGTCAAGGACGGCAAGCTGGTGATGAGCGAAATCGACAACGCGGCACCGATCGCCGACGCTTGACCGTCAAAGCAGCGCGAGTTCGGCCTTGATGTCGAACGCGTGCGCCAGCGAGCGCAGGCGGCGCTCGACCGATTCCCCGGCAAGATGATGCCAGTCGGGATCGAGGCTGAGCACCAGTTTCCCGTTGTTACGCGCGATCGAACTTGCCCGCAGCGGTGCTTCGACCCCACCGGTCAATCGCTGGGCGAGGCGTATCGCCAGCCCCCATTGGCGCGCGCGCTCCAGCCGGTCGGGGGCAACCAGCTCGCCCATCGCCGGGAAATCGCCATCGGCGCCGCCAAAGCCCGCATGAAGCGCACGGGCGAGCAGGACGCGCCCCGGAATATCGATCCCGCGCCAGTTGCCGTGGAGGCCGATCTCGGTCCCTCGCTCGGCGCGGAAATCGGGATTGGCTGACCAGGCGACATCACTGAGCAGGCTGGCAGCAAGACGAACGCGGCTGTCGGCAGGAGCTTCGCTCGCAAAGAGCGGCGCGATCCAGTCGGCGATCGCGCGGCCGTGCGGCGCGAAGCGCGCAAGACGGCGACCTTCGAATTCGGCGGCGACGATCAGCGGGTCCTGCGCCCGCGTCTCGGCGTCGAGCGACTGATACAACAGACCTTCGCGCAGCCCTGACGACGACACCGTCATTGCGGGAACATCCATGATGTTGACGAGCGCGGAGAGCAGCGCCGCCGCGTCGGGCAGGCTCGCGGCGCGGTTCGATGCCATGCCGGGGATCGCGCGCAATTCCTCGAAGCTCAGCCGCTTGGTCGCACGGACGAGGCGGCGCAGCGCGCTGCGCGGTAGATGATGCTGATCGAGTACCGCGAGCGGATCATGCGTGAGTTCGAGATCAAGTCGCGACAATGCTCGCCACGATCCACCAACCAGATAGAGCGGCAACCCGCTGAGCTTGCCGGGCCAACCCGCCGCCTTCAGCATCTTGCGTACTGCGCGCTCGAACATTTGCTGCCCGCCCGCGCGGAGTGCCGGCAAGCGCAGGACGCCAAGCGGGAAAGACGCGCGGCGCCCGACCTCACCGGCTGCGACTTCGGCCAGTTCAAGGCTTCCGCCGCCAAGGTCGACGGCGATGCCGTGCGCATCGGGAATCGCGGCGAGTACGCCATAGCCGGCGGCGGCGGCCTCCTCTTCGCCCGACAACAGGCGGATATCGAGCCCCGCTTCGGCCGCACAGGCGATGAAATCGGGTCCGTTGACCGCATCGCGAACCGCCGCGGTCGCAACGCATTGCAGGTCCTTGACCTCCATATGCTGTGCAAGGAGCGCATAGCGACGCAGCGCCACCAACCCGCGTGTCGCGTCCTCGTCGGCGATACGGCCGTCGAGCGCGAGTCCGCGTCCAAGTCCTGCAGCGACCTTTTCGTTGAAGATCACCGCCGGCGCGCGCGCCGGCCCTTCATAAACGACCAGACGAACCGAGTTCGAGCCAATGTCGATGACGGCAGAGCGATGGACCGCCTGCCGGGAGGAGCGCTGCGAACCCAAGGCGTCAATCCCCGTATGTATTAAAAGCAAGTGTCGGGACGTCCTGCCGCTTGTGCAGCGCGGTGCCGCGCCCTGACAGCGACGGGTTCGTCATGAAATAATGGTGCAGGTTGAACGGCTTGTCACCGGGAGTTAGCCGCATATAGGTTCCGTCGGACTGCAACACCCAGCTCTGTTCATTGTCGATCAGATTTGCGACCAGAACCTGATCCAGTATCTGGTCGTGGACCGTCGGATTTTCGATCGGGATCATATATTCGACGCGGCGATCGAAGTTGCGCGGCATCCAGTCGGCGCTCGAAATATAGAGCTTGGCGGTGCGGTGCGGCAGCGCGGCGCCGTTCGCAAACGCCCAGACGCGGCTATGCTCGAGGAAGCGGCCGACGACCGATTTGACGCGGATCGTCTCGGACAGGCCGGGAACGCCGGGACGCAGGCAGCAGATGCCCCGCACGACAAGCTCGATCGGCACCCCTGCGGCACTCGCGGCATAAAGGCGGTCGATGATGTCGGGATCGACGAGGCTGTTCATCTTCGCCCACACGCCAGACGGCACGCCAGCCTTCGCCGCCGCGATTTCTGCGTCGATCAGATCACACAGATGCGCGCGCATGTTGAGCGGCGACATCGTGATCATGTCGAGCCGCTCGGGTTCGACATAGCCGGTGATATAGTTGAACAGCTGCGCCGCATCGCGCCCGGCGCGCGGGTCGGCGGTGAAGAAGCTGAGGTCGGTATAGATGCGCGCGGTCACCGGATGATAATTGCCGGTGCCAAAGTGGCAATAGGTGCGATACCCCTGACCTTCGCGGCGCACGACCATCGATATCTTCGCGTGGGTCTTCCACTCGATGAAGCCATAGACGACCTGCACCCCGGCGCGTTCCAGCTGGTTCGCCCAGAGAAGATTCTGTTCTTCGTCGAAGCGCGCCTTGAGTTCGACGACCGCGGTGACCGACTTGCCCGCCTCGGCCGCCTCGATCAGGGCGCGGATCACCGGCGACTGGTTGCCGGCGCGATAGAGCGTCTGCTTGATCGCGACGACATCGGGATCGGCCGCCGCCTGACGCAGGAAGGACAGGACGACGTCGAAGCTTTCATAGGGATGGTGGACGAGGATGTCCTTGCTGCGGATCGCCGCGAAACAATCGCCGCCATGCTCGCGGATGCGTTCGGGGAAGCGCGCCGAAAAGGCTGGAAATTTGAGGTCAGGACGGTCGACGTCCACCAGCGCCGACAGCGCCGCGAGCCCGACAAAGCCGTCGATCTTGGCGACGATCGCCTCATGCCCCTGAATATCGGCGTTGAGCACCGCGGCGAGTTCGCCGGGCATGTCGGCTTCGAGTTCGAGCAGGATGACGCGGCCGCGGCGACGGCGGCGGATCGCAGTGCGAAACAGGCGGACGAGATCCTCGGCCTCTTCCTCCAGCTCGATATCGCTGTCGCGAATGATCCGGAACACCCCGCGCGAGCGGATACGATAGCCGGGGAACAGCGTATCGCCGAACAATTCGACCAGATATTCGATCGGAACAAACGTACCGGGCTCACCCGGAACCGGAACGAATCGTGCGAGCGAGCCCGGGATCATCACCAGTTCGCGAATATGCTCGCCGCCGGCCTTGCGTTCGAGGTCGAAGATCACGCCCAGACCGCGATTGGGGATGAAAGGAAAGGGATGCGCCGGATCGAGCACCTGCGGGGTCAGGATCGGGAAAATCTGGTCGATGAAATATTGGCGCAACGAGGCGCGCAGTTTCTCGGCATCGGAACCCGTGTCGGTGCCATGAACGACGATGCCCTGTTCGGCGAGCAGGCGATTGAGCAACCGCCATTCGGACTGCTGCTGGTCGACGAGGCGGTTCACTTCTGCCTCGATCTCGGCGAGCTGTTGCCCCGGCGAGCGGCCATCGGCCGAGGGATCGTCGATCCCCTGCAATTGCTGCCCCTTCAGACCCGCGACGCGGACCATGAAAAATTCGTCGAGATTGCTCCCCGAAATCGACAGGAAGCGCAACCGTTCGAGCAGCGGATGCGCGGGATTGCGTGCCTCCTCCATCACCCGCCGGTTGAACGCGAGCCAGCTCAGTTCGCGATTGAAAAAGCGGTCAGGACCGAAGGGAATTTGCGCCGCCCCATTGGCGTCATTGTCAGCGCGCAGAGGTCGTCCGGTTAGCGACATATATCTACATCCTGTCGTTCGAGGAGATCGGGATCGATCAGCCCCTGTGACAGTAATGTTTCACGAGTAAGACGGATGCCGAGCCGCCGCCCCTGCTCGAGCGATGCTGCATCAAGCGCCGCAACGACGCGGTGGATCATCGCGTAGCTGCGCTCCATTCGCGGCACGATATAGGATGCGACATCGGGCGACAATGCCATGCCGCGCTGCGCGAACAACGCCTCGATCAGGTCGCGGGCCAGACAATCGTCGGGCTCGCCGATCGTCAGCACCGGCACCGCGCGCAGCCGTGAGGCCAAGTCGGGCAAAACAATGTCCCATTCGGAAGGCGGCGCATCGGCGATGATCAGCAGCGGCGCGCCGCTGGCCTGCGCAGCGTTCCAGGCGTGGAAGAGATCCTCTTCGCCGACGCTGTCGTGACCGTCGATCACCCGCCCGCCCGTTTCGCTGGCGAACAGGCGCCCGATCAGGCTGCGCCCCGAACCACGCGGACCGACCAGTACGGCGGTCCGAACCGGCCATGTTGAAACATGGCGCAGATAGCGCACGGCATCGGCGTTGCTCGTCCCGACGATCAGCGGCCCGTCGTTCGTTCCGCCCGCGCTCCAGTCGAGCGGCAGGGCGATCTGGCCGGATGCCCGCGCCATCAGCGACTGATCCGCAGCGTGTTGCCGCCTTCCTGCACCGTGTAGCCGCGCGCGGCCAGCGCCGCCTTGAGCGCGGCCATATCGCCGCGGAAGCTCACCCGCATGACCGAGGTTCCGCCAAGCGCGAGGCTGGTGGTCGATGCCGACTGAACCCCCGCGATCCCGCCGACGGCGCGCTCGGTCGCCGTGACCGATTCGACATCGGGCGAACTATATTGAACGGTGAAGCTCTGCGCCCCGGCGGGTGCCGTGGTCGGCACGCTCGCATCGGTTTCGCTCGGCATAACCTCTGTGTCGGTCGCCGCCGTCTCCTCGGGCAAATCCGCCTTTTCGACCGGCTTTTCGAGGACAAGATAATGGTCGGTCTTGAGCGTGCCCGCCGCCAGCGCGTCGATATAGATGCGATCCATCCGCGCGACGGCCTTTTCCATCATGTCGGGCAGCGCCGCAGGGCTCGGCCCGGTCATGGTAAAGCTGGAGATCAGCTTGCTGTCGGGGCCGAAGCGGGCGGTGAAGGTGCCTTTGATCGGCCCGCCGGGATAGCTGTACTCGACCCGCGCGATCGGGGTCAGCACGTCGGCTGCGCCATATTGATCCAGAATCACGCGCCACCACACACGGCCGCGGCGGCCGGTCTGTCCGGCGTTGATCAGCAGCGTGTCGGCGCCGGTGCCCGCGGTGCGCACATAGTCGATCGCGCTCTGTCCCGTATTAAATTCGGCCCACGCGCGCTGCCATGCGCTGCGCTGTTCGAACACCTGCGGGATGCCGTCGATCGAATAGACGGGTATGACGAGCAAAGGCGGCGACCGCAGCGTCCGCCCGCTGACGCCCAATATCTGACCGGCGCGAACACGGTCGAACTGCACCCCAAGCCGAGCGACATAGCGGCGCGGCCCGATCTGTTCCTGTTCGACGACGATCGCGGTGACGATGCCGTCGAGGACCGAATCGCCCAGCGCAGGACCCTCGCCGCCATTCAATTTGCGATAAAGCTGCGCCCAGCCCTTGCGCTGCGCCTCGCGCCAGCCCTTTTCGCGCGCATCTTCGGCATTGTCGCCGGTGACGTCGACCAGGATGCCGCTCGCCAGAAAATCGCCGCTGCTGTTGATCGGGGTGATGCCGCGATTCCCGCGACTGATCTGCCCTTCGACCACGCCGACGACAAGAATCGCCAAAAACAGGCCGAAAAGCGCAGCCCAGCGCCAGTCACGACGTTGCGTGGAGCCCGGAGCGGACCGAAACATGAAGCGGGGGAAAGCGGTCGAAATCATATCTTCTCTATGCTTTGCCCCCGAACCGGGGTGAAACGCAAGGTGCCCGACAAGGAAATCGTGGCAATTGTCGGCTGGAGTCGTTAGGCGCGCGAGCCATGGATGCCAAGCAGAACCCGCCCGCCTCTTATACTTATGCCCAAGCCGGAGTCTCCATCGACGCCGGCAATGCGCTGGTCCGTGCCATCGCTCCGCTCGCCCGTGCGACGCGGCGCCCGGGCGCCGACGCCGACCTCGGCGGATTCGGCGGCTTCTTCGACCTGAAGGCAGCGGGGTTCAACGACCCTCTGCTTGTCGCGGCGAATGATGGTGTCGGAACGAAGCTGAAACTCGCGATCGAATCGGGCAAGCATGACGGCGTCGGCATCGACCTTGTCGCGATGTGCGCCAACGACCTGATCGTTCAGGGCGCCGAACCGCTCTTCTTCCTCGACTATTATGCCACGGGCAAACTCGACAATGACGTCGCGACCGAAGTCGTCGCGAGCATCGCAGAGGGTTGCAAACAGGCCGGCTGCGCACTGATCGGTGGCGAAACCGCCGAAATGCCCGGGATGTACAGCGAGGGCGACTATGACCTCGCAGGCTTCTGCGTCGGCGCGGTTGAACGCGACCAGGTGCTGACCGCCGACAAGCTCGCCGCGGGCGACGTCATTCTCGGCCTCGCTTCGTCGGGCGTGCATTCGAACGGCTTCTCGCTCGTGCGGCGCCTCGCCGCCGACAAGGGCTGGAAACTCGACCGCCCCGCCCTCTTCGACCAGAATATCCTGCTGATCGACGCGCTGATGGCGCCGACGCGCATCTATGTGAAGAGCCTGCTCCCGCTGGTGAAGGCCGGCAAGATTCACGCGCTCGCACATATCACCGGCGGCGGGCTGCTGGAGAATATCCCGCGCATCCTGCCCGCTAACCTCCATGCGCATGTCGATGCCGATGCATGGGCGCAGCCGCGGCTGATGGCCTTCCTGCAGGCGCAGGGGAATATCGAGCCCGAGGAAATGGCGCGCACCTTCAACTGCGGGATCGGCATGGCCGTTGTCGTCGCGGCAGCCGATGTCGACGCGGTGACTGCGGCGCTGACCGAAGCCGGCGAGACCGTCCATCGCATCGGCCATATCGCCGAGGGCGCGAAGGGTTGCACCGTGACCGGCAGCACCGAAACGTGGAGCGCGCGAGAGGCGTGGACCGCGACGCACAACGGTTAATCCATATTCCGTTCGCCCTGAGCTTGTCGAAGGGCCGTCCTGCCTTGCGCGGCTGGAAAAACAAGAACAGTGCTTCGACAAGCTCGGCACGAACGGATTGAAGGGGTCGCTCTGTGACGAAGGCCAAAGTCGCCGTCCTGATTTCCGGCACCGGAACTAATATGGCGGCGCTGCTCTACGCCGCGAAGGCCGCCGATTGCCCGTATGAAATCATCCTCGTCGCGAGCAACGTCCCCGACGCGCAGGGGCTCAAGCTCGCCGAGGCCGAAGGCATCCCGACCTGGAGCCTGTCGCACAAGGGAATGAAGCGCGACGCCTTCGACGCGCTGGTCGACGAACAACTCCGCGCGGCGGGAACCGAATTCGTCGCGCTCGCAGGCTATATGCGCATCCTCAGCGACGATTTCGTCGCCCGCTGGCAAGGCCGGATGATCAACATCCATCCCAGCCTGCTGCCGCTCTACAAGGGGCTCGACACCCACAGCCGTGCGATCGATGCGGGCGATGCCTTCGGCGGGTGCAGCATCCATATCGTCACCCCGGGGGTCGACGACGGCCCGGTGCTCGCGCAGACCCCCGTCGCGATCGCGCCCGGCGATACCGCCGAAAGCCTCGCCAAGCGGGTCCAGTTCGCCGAGCATCAGCTTTATCCGCCCACCCTTGCCGCCTTTGTGATGCGCGAACGCAGCCCCGACTATCTGCTCGGCCGCGTCCGCGAAATGGCGATGGCGCTGCCCGAAGCCGACGAAGTCACCTCGCACGGCATGCCGTGCTTCGGGATCGTGAAGGGCAAGAAATTCGCCTATTTCACGCAGGACCATCATGGCGACGGCAAGATCGCGATCCTCGTAAAGATCAGCGGCGCCGAGGAACAGGCGATGCTGATCGAACTAGACGAAGACCGCTATTACCGCCCCGCCTATTTCGGCGACGGCTGGGTCGGCGTGCGGCTCGACGCGGGCGACAATGACTGGGACGCGATCGGCGAGTGGCTGCGCAAAAGCTGGCTAGCGGTGGCGCCGAAGAAGCTGGCGGGATTGATGGGCGTCGCCGACGAATTTTGACGAAAAAGGCCGCCGGATCGCTCCGACGGCCTTTTTGTTTCAGCTCGTCGCCCCTGCGAAGGCAGGGGCCGCCGTCGTTTCACGCATCGCTGCCGATTTACGCCGCCAGCGGCCCCGCCTTCGCGGGGCGACGCGTTTTTAGCCGACGATTTCTTCCGGCTTGAAGAAGTAAGCGATTTCGATCGCCGCATTCTCGTCGCTGTCCGAACCATGAACCGTGTTCGCTTCGATGCTTTCGGCCAGTTCCTTGCGGATCGTGCCCGGCTCGGCGTTTTCGGGGTTGGTCGCGCCCATGATGTCGCGGTTGCGCTGCATCGCGTCTTCGCCTTCGAGGACCTGGACGACGACGGGGCCGCTGATCATGAATTCGACGAGTTCACCGAAGAAGGGGCGTTCCTTGTGGACCGCGTAAAAGCCTTCGGCCTGTTCGCGGCTCATGTGGATACGCTTCGATGCGACGACGCGCAGACCGGCTTCTTCCAGCATCTTGGTGACAGCGCCGGTGATGTTGCGACGCGTGGCGTCGGGCTTGATGATCGAAAAGGTGCGGGTAACCGCCATGGGAAAGCTCCTGGTTTATTATCTGTTGCGATGGGCGCGCCTCTAGCGGCGCTTTGGCTGCACCGCAAGGACAGAGCGCGAACGGGGTCAGCCCCCGCTATAGGTGATTGCGCCTTCCACCATGCCGCCATTCTGCATCGCATTGATCTGGATTGTCGTCTTGGCGTCGCCGGGCTTTTCGGCACCGAGGATCATCGTATCCTCGGCGGCGATTTCGGAGGTCACTTTCATCCCGGCGCTCTCGATCTGCTTGCGGTAATGGGAGATGATATCGGCGGCCTTGCCTTTCACCTCAAAGCTCGCGAGGCCGCCCTTCCCGTCCTTGCCCGACCCCGCAAAGCCGCCGGTCATCTTCGACCCCGGATAGGGCGTGATACCGGCGGGCAGCTTGGCGACACCGCCGAACTCGACCTCGCCCTCCTCCGTCTTGATCGTCACCTTGTCATTTTCGCCGTCACCGCCGCTGCTGATTTTGTAATCGGTGGTCTTGCCGGTTTCGGGGTCGGTATAGGTGCCGCTGGCAACCTCCTTTTCCGATTGCGATCCACAACCGGCGATGAGCAGTGCGGCTGCGATGGTGGCGGCAAGAGCGGGAAATGTTACGCGGGTCGTCATGGCCGGAACTCCTGTCAGGGCTGGAACATCTCGGGCCGCATTGGCGGCGTCCTCCCCCTTTGTCGGTGACAGATGTCACAGCCCCGACGCTCTATGGCCCCTCCGACCAGCGGCCATTCTCGTCCTGTTTCCAGAAGCGGTTATCGACATCGTCGCGCGCCGCGAGGGTGCGCCATGTCGCGCGCGCATCGTCGATGCGGCTGTTATCGAACAGCAGGAAGACGCGATCGAAACCCAGCGCCTCGTCGCGCCATTCGCCGTCGGCAAGCGCAACCAGCCGCGCGCCATTGGCGGGCGCGGGGCCCAGCGTGCCCGCAATCAATATCGGTTCGATCGCCTCGTCGGGCGACCCCGCAGCGCCGTGCGGCAGGAAGCTGGTGGGTTGCAGCGTCCACAGTGCCTCATCGATCGCCTGCCGTTGCATCGCAGGCGCGGCGACCACGAGCAGGCGGTCGCCCGCGCCCAATATGCGCGTCGCGAGGGCGGGGAGCACCCGTTCGACCGGATCGCGGGTCAGCCGGTAAAAGTCGACGCGCGCCATGCTCCCCTTCCCTGTTCTCTTCAGCCTTCGTGGTTGGCGGCAATGAAGCGATCGAGCAGGCGAACGCCATAGCCCGTCGCGCCCTTTGCCCACACCGGACCATCCTTGTCGGCCCAAGCCGTGCCCGCGATGTCGAGGTGGGCCCATGTGACGCCCTCGTCGACATAGCGCTTGATAAACTGCGCCGCGGTGATCGACCCGCCTTCGCGCGGGCCTATATTCTTCATGTCGGCGATCGGGCTGTCGATCAGCTTGTCGTAAGCGGGCGACAGCGGGAAGCGCCACAGCCGGTTGTTGCTGGTATCGCCCGCCGCGATCAGCTGCGCGGCAAGACCATCGTCATTGGCGAAAATGCCGGCATATTCATGGCCGAGCGAGATCACCATCGCGCCGGTCAGCGTCGCCAGATCGACGATCACCGTCGGGCTATATGCCTTTTGCGCCCACGTCACCGCATCGCAAAGGACAAGGCGGCCTTCGGCATCGGTGTTGAGTACTTCGACCGTCTGGCCCGACATGGTGGTAACGATGTCGCCGGGGCGCATCGCATTGCCGTCGGGCATATTCTCGACAAGGCCGACGACGCCGACGACATTCGCCTTCGCCTTGCGGCCCGCGATCGCCTTGATCGCGCCCGCGACGGCGCCCGCGCCGCCCATGTCCCATTTCATCATGTCCATGCCCGGCCCGGGCTTCAGGCTGATGCCGCCAGTGTCGAAAGTGACGCCCTTGCCGATGAACACGACCGGCGCTTCGCCCGGCTTGCCGCCGTTCCAGCGCATGGCGAGCAGGCGCGGCGGACGCGTCGATCCCTGCGCAACGCCGAGCAGCGCGCCCATGCCGAGCGCCTTCATCTGGCGTTCGTCGAGCACTTCCAGTTCGACGCCAAGGTCGGTGAGATGCTGGCAGCGTTCGACGAAGGTTTCGGGATAGAGAATGTTCGGCGGTTCGGCGACCAGCGACTGGGTCAGCGCGACCCCCTCGGCGATCGCTTCGGATTCGGCCCAGCGCCCCGACAGGTCGCCGTGCGGCGACGCGATGGTGATGCTCTTCAGGCTGGGCTTGGCATTGTCCGCCAGCCGGGTGCGATAGGTGTCGATGCGCCAGTTGCGAAGCCGTGCGCCCATGGCGAAAGCCAGAACATCATCTTCGTCGCTGCGCGCGACGCTGGCGAAATCGACGTGAACCGCGGTGACGCCGCTGGTCTGGAGCCGCGCGGTCAGCGCCGCGCCGCCGCGTTCGAGGTCATGCACCGTGCCTTCGCCGATACCGACAAGAATCAGCCGCAGCGCGCGGTCGCCATCGACCGCCGCAGTCTCCGCGATCGTGCCCGCCGCACCCTCGAACCGGGCCTGCCCGGCCGCCGCGACGAGCAACGCGCCATGGGCTCCGCCCGCCCCCGCCAGCTCGCCCTTGCGGACCGGAAAGGCGATGACGTCGGCAGACGCATCGATTTGCGCGACAAACTGAATGTCCATCCTGTAACTCTCTTATGCGATGATTGATTGGAACGTGCCGGACCGATAGGGGTTTCGCTTGCGAGTTGCAAAAACAAAGCAGCCGGTCCAAGCCCGGGCGGACGCGACAAAGGTGTGGGACAAAGTAACGCAATGACATTGGCTTTGCTCCCGTGGGCAATGAACAGGCGGCTTTTGTGGCTGGCGACAGCCAGCGGGCTGGCGATCGTCGCCAGTCCGGTGCACGCCCAGACCGAAGGCGACTCGCCGCCTCCCCCGCAGGTTTCCGGCGAGCCCGACCTGCAAACCCCCGACGTCGTCCCGACCATCGCCGACGCCCCCAGGTCCGCGGACGAAGACGAGATCGGCTTTGCCGCCGACAATCTGAATTACGACAGCGAAACCGAAATCGTCGTCGCGGAAGGCCATGTCGCGATGAATCGCGAGGCGATTGCGATGCGCGCCGACAAGGTCACGTGGAACCGCAAGACCGGCCGGGTCTTTGCCGAAGGCAATGTCGCGATCACCAATCCCGAAGGCGACACCGCCTATGGCGACAAGATAGAGCTGACCGACACGCTGCGTGACGGCGTCGTCGACAATCTGCTGGTCGTCTTGGACAATGGCGCGCGCCTCGCCGCAGTGCGCGGCACCCGCTTCGAAAACGGCAATATCGAACTGGAAAATGCCGCCTATACCCCCTGCCCGGTCGAGGATAATGCGGGGTGCATCAAGAATCCGAGCTGGAAGATCCGCGCCGTTCGCGTGATCTACGACCGCACGAAGAACAAAATTCGCTACAAGGGCGCGCGGGTCGAGATTTTCGGCCTGCCGCTGATCCCGCTACCCGGCCTCAGCCATCCGGCGAACAGCGACGCGGGCAGCGGCCTTCTGGTCCCCGAAGTAAGGCTCGACCGCACCAACGGGTTCGAAATCGCAGTGCCCTATTATCTGCGCATCGCACCCGACCGCGATGCCACTATCACGCCGCATGTCTACACCAACGCGGCGCCGATGATCGAAGGCGAATTTCGCGCACTGACCGACATCGGATCCTTCCGCGTCAACGGCTATGCGACCTATAGTTCGGTCCTTCCCCTGACGGCAACCGGATCAGGGGTCGCCCAGAGAAAGGAATTTCGCGGCTATCTGGAAAGCGCGGGCAAATTCCAGTTCGATCCGCGCTGGAGCTTCAGCTATTCGGGCCGCATCACCACCGACCGCACCTTCATGCGGCGCTATGATATCAGCCGCGACGACCGGCTGCGCTCGACGTTCGAACTGGAACGGATCGGCAGCCAAAGCTATTTGTCGATCGCCGGATGGGCCACACAAACGCTGCGCGCGGGCGATGCGCAGGGGCAACAGCCGATTGCATTGCCGATCATCGATTACCGCCAGCGGCTTGCCGATCCCCTGCTCGGTGGACAGGTCGAGCTTCAGCTCAACACGCTGGCGATCGGCCGCACCGCCGGACAGGATACGCAGCGCGCCTTTGCTGGCGCACGCTGGGATTTGCGCGGACTGACCGGACTGGGACAGGAAGTCACGCTGACCGCGCTGGTGCGCGGCGACGTGTATCACAGCGACGAAAATCTGCTGACCCCGATCCCCGGCTATCGCGGCAAATCGGGCTGGCAGGCGCGCGGGATCGCCGCAGTCGCCGCCGACATGCGCTGGCCGTTCGTTGGAGAATTCATGGGGGGCACGCAAACACTGACCCCACGCATTCAGGTCGTCGCGACCCCGCAGATCAAGAATCTGGACATCCCGAACGAGGATTCGCGGGCCTTCGACCTGGAGGACGGCAATCTCTTCTCGATCAACCGCTTCAACGGCTATGACCGGTTCGAGGATGGCGCACGCATCACCTATGGCGTCGAATGGAATTTCACCCGCCCCGGGTTCAGCATCAACAGCGTCGTCGGCCAAAGCTATCGCTTGTCGGAAAAACCGACGCTGTTCCCCGACGGCACCGGCCTGACCGATCGCACGTCCGACGTCGTCGGACGGACGACGATCGCCTATCGCGACTTCCTGCGCCTCACCCACCGTTTCCGGCTCGACAAGGATAATTTCGCGGTTCGCCGCAATGAATTCGACGCCACGATCGGCGGCCGTTCAACCTATGCCGTGCTGGGCTATTCGCGGCTTAACCGTGACATCCTGCTCTTGGGAGAGGATCTGCAGGACCGCGAAGAAGCGCGGATCGGTGGGCGCGTCGCCATGATGAACAACTGGTCGCTTTTCGGTTCGGCCATCGTCGACCTGACCAGTCAGCATGATGATCCGGGCAGTCAGGCCGACGGGTTCGAACCGATTCGGCACCGGCTGGGCGTTGCCTATGACGACGAATGCCTGTCGATCGCCCTGACCTGGCGCCGCGACTATATCGATACCGGTGACGCCCGGCGCGGCAACAGCTTTTCCTTCCGCATCGCCTTTCGCAACCTCGGCTTCTGATGGCGGCTTTTGTTCAGTAAAAGCAGCCTCATGTCTTTTTGCCAGGGTTCCTTCACCGCTCTGCTCAGCTTGCGTTCAGCGTGGGAGACCTAATCAGAGCCTCGTAAAAGGTCCCATTGGCGGATTGCGCTGGACCATCGGGCGTGTCCGCTGATACGGAGCAAGCCGTTATTTCTCGAATAGGGTAGCAATGACCAAATTTTCGACCATCATCGGCCTGATCGCCGTAGCGAGCGTCGGCGCGGCCCCAGTGCTGGCGCAGACCGTTGCCGATAACGAAGTCCCGACAACCAGCCTCGGCATTCCGGGTAATGTTCAGCTTTATGGCGATGCCAAGGCCAATGTCTATCGCCCTTCGGCGACGGTGAATGGCGAAATCATCACGGCAACCGACATTGCGCAGCGCATGGCGTTGATCCGTATCGCCAACAACAATGCCGAATTGCCGCCTGAGGAAGAACAAAGGTTGCGCAGTCAGGTATTCAGCAACCTGATCGACGAAAAGCTGCAGATTCAGGAAGCCCGGGCAGCCGAAATCTCGATCGACGAAAATCTGATCAACGAACAGTTTGCGCGCCTCGCACTGCGTTTCAAGCAGACGCCCGAGCAATTCACCACCTATCTGACGTCCAAGGGATCGTCGGCAGCCGCGGTGAAGCAACAGATCCGCGGCGAATTCGCGTGGGACCGCCTGTTGTCGCGCAACATTCAATCGACGACCAACGTCTCGACCGAAGAGGTGGAATCGGTCGTGCAGCGGATGAACGACGCCAAGGGACAGGATGAATTCCACCTCGGCGAAATCTATCTGTCGGCGACCCCCGACAATGCCGCAGCGGTGAACGAAAACGCCCAGAAAATCATTCAGGCGCTGCAGGGTGGCGGCAGCTTCGCCGCCTATGCGCGCCAGTTTTCCGAAGCTTCGACAGCGGTCGTCGGCGGCGATCTCGGCTGGGTGAAGGCCGGCCAGCTCCCGGCCTCGATGGCCGAAGCGGCTACGCAGATGCAACCCGGTCAGATGGTCGGCCCGATCGAGGTGCCGGGCGGTATGTCGATCATGTTGATGATCGACCGCCGTCAGGTGCTGACCGCCGATCCGCGCGACGCGCTGCTCAGCCTGAAACAGCTTTCGCTGGCATTCCCCGCAGGAACGACCCCGGCCCGTGCATCCGAACTGGCAAGTCAGTTCGCCGAAGCCACGCGCACCATCGCCGGTTGCGGCGCTGCCGACGCCGTGGCCCAGAAACTGGGTGCCGATGTGGTATCGCGCGACAATATGGCGATGCGCGCACTGCCCGCGCCGTTGCAGCAGACTTTGGTCAATCTGCAGATCGGCCAGACGACTCAGCCCTTTGGCGCGGCGAACGAAGGCATCAGCGTCCTCGTCCTGTGCGGCCGCGACATGCCGCAGACCGCGACGGCGCCCAATTTGCAGGAAATCGAAAACCGCCTGCTGGAAGAAAAGGTCAACAAGCGCGCCCAACGCTATCTGCGCGACCTGCGCCGGGACGCTGTGATCGAATATAGCTGATGCCCGGTAACAATCCTCGACGTCCGATCGCGGTCACCATCGGTGACCCGGCGGGGGTCGGCTCCGAAGTCACCGGTGGCGCCTGGATGGCGCGCCGCGAATATGATCTGCCTCCGTTCGTCGCCATCGGCGATATCGCCGCGATCGCGGCGGTATGGGACGGCCCGATCGCGCGCGTCGGCGACATGGAAGAGGCGCTGAGGACGTTCGACGATGCGCTGCCCGTCTGGCATCTGGAGGACAGCGGCCCGCTGACCCCCGGCACGCCGACTCCAGCGGGCGCCACCTGCGCGCTCCACGCCCTCGAGACCGGGATCGGGATGACCCGGACGCAGGCAAGCTGCGCGCTGGTTACCGGACCGGTGTCCAAATTCGCTCTGCACGGCATCGGCTATACCCACCCCGGCCAGACCGAATTCATCGCAGAACGCTGCGGCGTCACCGCAACCAATGCCGTGATGATGCTCGCCGGCCCCGGCCTTCGCGTCGTGCCGCTCACCGTCCATATTCCGCTGTCCGAAGTCACCGAACGGCTGACCACCGACCTCATCATCGCCAAGGCACGCGTCACAGCCCGTGCGCTCCGCCGCGATTTCGGTATCGCCGAACCGCAGCTGGCGATCGCAGGCCTCAATCCGCATGCTGGCGAAAGCGGCGATCTGGGCAATGAAGAAGCGCTGATCATTCAGCCGGCGATCGAGCAATTGCAAAGCGAAGGCATTGCTATCGACGGCCCGCTGGCATCGGACAGCCTGTTCGCGCCGCATGTCCGCACCCGCTATGACGCGCTACTCTGCTGCTATCATGATCAGGCGCTCGCACCGTTCAAGGCGCTGCACTTTCACGACGGGGTCAACCTGACCCTCGGGCTGCCGATCATCCGCACATCGCCCGACCATGGCACCGCATTCAACATCGCGGGCAAAGGTCTGGCCGATCCGCGGCCGACGATCGCCGCCATCGCGCTCGCCGCCTCGCTCGCCGCGAGCCGCGAACGCAACGCCGTTCCCGCCGCGTGACAGCCGAACCGACGCGCAACCTGCCGCCTCTGCGCGAAACCGTGCGCGCGCACGGCCTGTCGGCGAGCAAGGCGCTGGGACAGAATTTCCTGTTCGACGAGCAATTGCTCGACCGCATCGCCGCGCTGCCCGGCAATCTCGACGGCGCCACGGTGTTCGAGGTCGGCCCCGGTCCCGGCGGCCTGACGCGCGCGCTGCTCCGTGCCGGAGCGCGGGTGATCGCGGTCGAACGCGACGACCGCTGCCTGCCGCTGCTCGCCGAACTGGGTGAGGTTTTTCCGGGCCAGCTCCAGGTGATCGCCGACGATGCGATGGCGGTCGATGTCGACGCGCTGACGGGCGGCGAGCCTTATCATATCGTCGCCAACCTGCCCTATAATGTCGGCACCGCGCTGTTCACGCGCTGGCTCGAACCCAAAAGCTGGCCGCCGCGCTGGCAATCGCTGACCCTGATGTTCCAGGCCGAGGTCGCCGAACGGATCATCGCCAGACCCGACACCTCTGCCTATGGCCGGCTCAGCGTCCTTTCGCAGTGGCGCACGACCGCCAAAATCCCGATGCGCGTCCACCGATCGGCCTTCACACCGCCGCCCAAGGTGATGTCGGCGATCGTCCATGTCACGCCCGCCGACCAGCCCGAGGGCGTCAAGCCGGCATTGCTCTCAAAGCTCACCGAAAAGGGTTTCGGCCAGCGCCGCAAGATGCTGCGCCAGAGCCTGAAAGGCGTCGAAGGTGCGGTCGCCGCGCTGGAAACCCTCGGCATCGACCCCACCCGCCGCGCCGAAACGGTCACCGTCGCCGAATGGGTCGCACTGGCACGCGCCCTGAGCGTCTGAGGAAAGCGCTGGCGGGGTACGCGAAGCAACGTCAGATATGGGGTGGTAAGGTGACTGTCTGCTTCGGTGCGAGCATATGTAGAAACCGGACGCAAATGCTGGCAAAGTCAGTGTATGAAGCATGATCGCCTTTGCGCCATAGGGCATAATCTCGCAGATTCGATGGCCAGTGGCTTGGGGTTCGTGATTGGGCACTACCCCATGGATGTATTTGGCGAAGCGGCGTCATCTCCAGAAGCATTGATAGAAGTCGATTTTCTCAACGGTCGCGTTGTGCGTGGAAAACCGTCTGGCAGCTTCGAAGTCGCTGTCGCTCTCTTTGCGGAGGCTCTGCCCGAATTTTGTGATAGTAACGGGGCACAGGCCGCAGACTTCAAGGTCTTGTCTGCGACCTTCGATACAACCCCACTTGGGCAGCGAGTGTTACTTTTGGTAACCGACCAGAGTGGTCGTAGCTCTACAACCGAATATCAAGGTGTTCCGTTAAAGCGTATTCGGGTTTTAGACCGCCTCGGGCGCATCCGGAAAAAACCAAGGCAAGTCGGTGCCCTGATCCAATGAACGTCCGATAACAGGACGCTCTGGCAATCACTGGAATGGCGAAAATCGGTCGTTTCCGGACATTTCTAATTCGTCATCCCGGACTTGATCCGGAATCCATCCCTTCCACGCCGCAACAACGGACTCCGGAAGAAGTCCGGGATAACGATGAAAGAGATGATGATTCCGGTCACTTCGTCCGGATCGACAGCGAACGGCCGAAAAGGGACGGGAAGCCGGGCAAGCTCCCCAAAAAGCAAAAGCCGGCTTGCCCACGGGTCGTCACCCCGCCGAGAGACAGATTACGCCAGCCGTCACCATTACCGCGCCCAATATTTTCGGCACGGTCATCTTTTCGCCCAACACGAAGGCGCCGATCAGTGCTGCAAATAATATGCTGGTCTCGCGAATTGCGGAAACTCCGCCCATTGCGCTTTGGCTCATGGCCCAGATTGCAATGCAATAGCCGAGGGTGCTGAGTATCCCGGCGCCAACGACCAGCACGCCCTCTTTTCCACGCGGCAGGGCGGGAATGCGCTGCCGGATAACGACGAAGGACAAAGGGATGAACAGTCCCGCGGTGACAGCTTGCCAAGCGGCATAGCTCGGCGCGCTTTCCGACAAACGGACACCAAGTCCGTCGACGACCATATAGCTGGCGATAAAAATGCCCGTCACGAACGCCGCGACAGCCGATTTGGGGTCGGGGCGATTGCCTCCAAGCGCCAACAGGATGATACCCGAGGAGACACAGGCAATTCCTGCAAGCCCGGCGGTGTCGGGCAACTCACGGGCGATCAGGGCGGCACCGAGTGTGACAAGCAAGGGCGCGCTACCCCGCGCTATGGGATAAACGCTCGATAGCTCGCCATCACGGTAAGCCCGGACCAGAAACAGACTATAACCGATCTGCAACACCGAAGACAGGATGAGGTACGGCCAGCTTGGCGGCGCGGGCGCGCCTAGGGCCAGCGCGAAGGGAAAGGCCGCGATGGCCCCGACCAGACATATGACCGCTATGGACCAAAAGCGGTCCTTGCCATTTCTGACAATGGCATTCCAGATCGCATGGATGAGCGCCGAAGCGAGAAGCAGGCCGACGACGACAGGAGACATTTCGGCCTTTCGATAGCAACGCCATGTGAACAGCCGCCTATTGCGACGAGTCCGGACGAACAACAACCGTCCAGTTGTCCCTTGCCCGTGCCCGTCCGGTCGAGACCTGCACGAGAAGAAAAGCGCACGCTCCCCCCATATAGCCATCTCCCGGCACGCAAGGCCGCCCTATCGCCGCTTGCCTTTCCCCCCGCACCTTGCTTCGCTCCATCCGCATGACAAACAAACCGACTCACCTCGACGAAAGCGGCGCCGCATCTATGGTCGATGTCGGCGCCAAAGCCGCCACCCCGCGCCGCGCCGTCGCGGGTGGCCGCATCACCATGTCGGCCGACGCTCTGGAGGCGATCCGCACCGGCAATGCCCCCAAAGGCGATGTTCTCTCGACCGCCCGCATCGCGGGGATCATGGCGGCGAAGCGCACAGCCGACCTGATCCCGCTCTGTCACCCGCTCGCGCTCACCAAGGTGGGCGTCGAATTCGAATGGGAAGAAACCGGCATATCTGTCCGCGCCACCGCCGCAACGACCGGCCCGACCGGGGTAGAGATGGAGGCGCTGACCGCTGCTTCGGTCGCGCTGCTCACCCTCTATGACATGGCAAAGGCGCTCGACCGCGCGATGATCCTCGGCGACATTCGCGTGCTCGAAAAGAGCGGCGGTCGCTCGGGTGACTGGCGCGCCGAATGATATCGGTCGATGAGGCGCAGGCGCGGTTGTTTGCGGCCCGCGAACCGCTCAAGTCAGAGAATATCGCTTTGTCTGATGTACTTGGACGATATCTTTCAGACAATGTGACAGCGATCCGCGATCAGCCTGCCGCGCCCCTGTCGGCTATGGATGGCTATGCGATGCGCTTCGCCGACCTGCCCGGGCCATGGACCATCGTCGGCGACGTCGCCGCCGGGGCCGCACCGCCTCGCTCGATCGGCACTGGCGAAGCGATGCGCATCTTTACCGGCGCGATGCTCCCTGTCGGCGCCGACACGATTCTGGTTCAGGAAGACACGGCAACCGACGGAAAAAAGCTGATATTATCCGGCGAAGGCCCCCGCGAACGCGGCCGTCACGTCCGCGCCCGCGCGGGGGATTTTGCGAAAGGCGCGCATTTGCTGGGCGCCGGCGCGCTTCTCACCCCCGGCGCGATCGCCGCTGCCGCAATGGCGGGCGCGGGCTCCCTGAACGTCGGCGGGCAGCCGCGTGTCGCAATCCTCACCACGGGCGACGAACTTGTTCAGCCGGGCCGCCCGCTCGTCCCCGGCCAGATCCCGGATAGCAATGGCGTCATGCTCGCGGCGATGCTCGCCGCCGAGCCCGCGCTTGTCAGTATGCCGCTCCACGCCCGCGACGACCGCCACCTTCTCTCCAGCATTCTCAAGGATCTGGCACGCCACCATGACGTCATCGTCACCGTCGGCGGCGCCTCGGTTGGCGATCATGATCATGTCCGCGGCGCGCTCGAGGATGCCGGCGGCCGCATCGATTTCTGGAAGATCGCGATGCGCCCCGGCAAGCCGCTGATCGCAGGCACCATCGGCGACGCTGTTTTGCTGGGCCTCCCCGGCAATCCCGCGTCAGCTTTCGTCACCGCAACATTGTTCCTGTTGCCGCTCGTTCGCCACCTCGCGGGCGCACGCGATCCATTGCCGCCGATCCATCAGGCGCCGCTCGCCACCCCGCTGACCGCGGGCGATGGCCGCCGCGACTATATCCGCGCGCGACTCGATGCGGGCCGGCTTACGCCCTTCACCTCACAGGACAGCGGCCAGACCTTTCCGCTGATCGCCGCCAACGCGCTGATCATCCGCGAGATCGGCGCGCCGCCACGCGACCTCAGGGATATCGCCGATTATATCGCCATCCCTTGACAAGTTCCGCTCTGTTCCACTATCGTTCTCCTTATGTCCGGTATTTGGCATCATGGAGAATGAACGATGTTGACGGCGAAGCAGCATGAACTGCTCCACTTCATCCAGGAACGGCTCGACGCGGGCGGCATTTCGCCTTCGTTCGAGGAGATGAAGGAAGCACTTGGCCTCAAATCCAAATCCGGGATCCACAGACTTATCAGTGCCTTGGAAGAACGCGGTTTTCTCCGTCGACTGCCCAATCGCGCCCGTGCGCTCGAAGTACTGAAGGTGCCGGAGGCCGCAAAGGCAGCCAGTGCGCCGGTGCGCAATGATCGCGACAATATCGTTCCGCTGCGCAAACCCGCCCCCGCGCTGCGCCCCATCGCCGCGAACGACGTCATCGAAGTGCCGCTGCATGGCAAGATCGCCGCAGGCGTGCCGATCGAGGCGTTTGAGGATCACAACAACCTCGCCGTTCCCGCCGCGCTGCTTGGCGCAGGCGAACATTATGCACTCGAAGTGTCGGGCGACTCGATGGTTGAAGCCGGCATCTTCGACGGCGACTATGCGCTGATCCAGAAGGCCAGCACCGCGCGCGAGGGCGATATCGTCGTTGCACTGGTCGACGGGCAGGATGCGACGCTCAAATATTTCCGCCGCGAAGGCCAGATGATCCGGCTCGACCCGGCGAACAGCGCCTATGAACCGCAGCGCTACGCCGCCGATCGCGTCATCGTGCAAGGTCGGCTGTCGGGACTGCTTCGTCGTTACCACTGACCTGCGGCGGGCGGCGCCATGGATGTGCGTCGCCCGTTCGCAGCGCGGTGACGATGTGTGGATCGTCGCCCAGATAAATAGCGAGCCCGCCACTTGTCGCCAGGCTGTCCCGGTCGATCGTGAGCCAGCGAGCAACGCATTCGTGCGGCAACCAGCGATCGCTGATCACAACATCAGCGGCCGCGCACGCCGCCGCCATTTCCGTGCCCTCTATCCGATCGCGTCCGCGCGAGGCGAGGATGGTGCGTTGAACCGCACCCTCGCCCTGCCTCCAGCGGCAGAAGTCCCGGTTGCATTCGACATGATCAAGATCCGCAAGCGCAGCCAGCGGCGCATCGTGACCCGCCGCCTCGGCCATCGTGTCGCGGACATAATCGCCCGCGCGGTCGCGGAGCAGCGCATAGCCGCCGCCCGGCACAGCGACCGCAATATGCCGCCCATCGCTCGTCACCAGCAGATCGGGGCGAGGCTGCACGAGTAGCGCAGCTACACCGATAGCGAGCGGCACGAAACCCGCGCGGCGCCACCGCGTCTGCCAGAGAAGCAGCCATAGCCCGCCAAAGATCGCAAAGCCGAACCCCCAGCCAGGAAAGCTCGGCAACATCGCGACCGCCCCCGGCGCCGCCGCGACCGCGTGCGCAAGCGCGAGCAGCAAGTTTAGTGCCTGCCCCGCGATCCACCAGAAGGGGGCACCCAGCCCGACACTGTCGAACAGCAAGGCCAGCGCCTCGGCCGGCATGATGACGAAGGTGGTCAGCGGGATCGCGACGACATTGGCGAGCGCGCCATAAAGCCCGGCCTTGTGGAAATGAAACAGCGCGATCGGCGCCAATGCGACCTCGACCACCAGACCGGTGATCAGCAATCCGACAATGCCGCGCCCCAGCCGGATAACCCACGATTCCCCGCGACGCGCGAGAAATGCCCGCATCCAGCGGCTTTCGTGAAGCGCAATAATCGCGGTGACCGCAGCAAAGCTCAGCTGGAAGCTCGGCCCCGCAAGCGATTCAGGGCGCCAGATCAGCACGATCAGCGCACCCGCCGCCACAAGTCGCAAGGTCAAGGCCTCACGCCCAAGGAGGAAAGCGAAGAGGACCAGCAGCGCGGCGATGAAAGAGCGCAGCGTCGGCACCTCCATTCCCGCAAGCAAAGTATAGGCTCCGCCCGCAATCGCTCCGGCGGCGGCGGCGAGCGGCAGCACATATCCCGCAAGCGCCAGTCGCCGGTTGAGCGCCAGCAGACGCATCGTCAGCAGCATCGCGAAACCCACCACCGCGGTCACATGCAGCCCGCTGATCGATAAAAGATGCGCCAGCCCGCTGCGCCGCATCCCTTCTTCGTCGGCCTCCGCAATCGCACCGCGGTCGCCAGTAACCAGCGCCGCGGCGATGCCGCCCGTCGATCCCTCGAGCTGTTCGTGAATATGCGCGCTCAGCCGTGCGCGTAGCGGCGGTGCACGTGCGCCCCGTCCGTCGACCCGCGCAATTTCACCCAAAATCGTGCCAACTGCTCCGATGCGATCGAACCAGGCGCGCTGCGCGAAATCATAGCCGCCGGGCAAGCTCGCCGCGGGCGGCGGCATCAACCGGGCGCGAACGCCAATATCTTCGCCGGGCATGATGTCGCCTGCTCGCTCGCTGTCGGCCGTAAGCCGCATTCGTGGCGGCAGGTCCGACCGATCATGGGGCCGGACGATGAAACGAACTTGGCCGCGCGCCGGCAAGGGCTCCACGCGTTCGACAAAAGCGGAAAATTCGGTGGCAATCGGCCGTGCCAGCACCGGTGCTTCTACCCACAGCGACCGCGCCCAGATCAGCAATATTCCCGCCGCCATCACACCGCAACCGACAGCGATCACCCGTCCAACCCGGCTCTGCCAACCGATCAGCAGTCCGACGAGCGCGCCCGCGGCGAGCAACGACAACAGGCCGATCCAATGCGCCGCAGCCGGAAGGAAGAACCAGGAAGCCACCCCGGCGCCGAGCGCGACCGGCAGCCAAAGCCCGATCCGCTCACGCTCCGCCTCCAGCCGCGCTTCGAGTCCGTCGCCCAAGCTGCGCCATGCCGTAACCCACCGTGTGCCAATGGGCGTTTGAAGCTGCCTTGTCGCCATGCTAGGGGCTCCCCCGACCCCCGTCCCCGCACCTGTATCCGGGGCGACAGAGTGATTGAAAGAGAAGCTGGTGGCAACCGAAAACCAAGCAATTGCAGGCGAAGCGACTGGCGCCGATGTGGTGACGCGCTTTGCGCCCTCCCCGACCGGATTTCTGCATATCGGCGGTGCGCGCACCGCGCTGTTCAACTGGCTGTTCGCGCGCCATCACGGCGGCAAATTCCTGCTCCGCATCGAGGATACCGACCGCGCACGCTCGACCGACGCCGCGATTGACGCGATTCTCGACGGGATGCGCTGGCTCGACCTCGACTGGGATGGCGAGACGGTATTTCAATTCGCACGCGCCGACCGTCATGCCGCCGTCGCCGATGAATTGCTGGCCAAGGGCGAAGCCTATCGCTGTTATCTGACGCAGGATGAACTGGCGGCGATGCGCGCTGAAGCGCAGGAAAAGCGCCTTCCCTTCCGCGTTCGCAGCCCCTGGCGCGACCGCAACGATGGCGACCCTGCCATCCCTCACGTCATCCGCCTGCGCGCGCCGCAGGAAGGCGCCGTGACGATCAGCGACCGCGTACAAGGCGACGTGACCGTCCAGAATGCCGAACTCGACGATTTCGTTCTGCTGCGCAGCGACCGCACGCCAACCTATATGCTCAGCGTCGTCGTCGACGACAATGACATGGGCGTCACGCATGTTATCCGCGGCGACGATCATCTGAACAATGCTTTCCGTCAGGTCGCGCTGTTGCGTTCGATGAACTGGCGCGAACCCGTCTATGCCCACGTCCCGCTGATCCACGGTGCCGATGGCGCCAAGCTGTCGAAACGCCACGGCGCGCTGGGCGTCGATGCCTATCGCGACGAAATGGGATATTTGCCCGAGGCGGTGAACAATTATCTCCTGCGGCTGGGCTGGGGACATGGCGATGATGAAATCATCAGCCGCGCGCAGGCCGTCGAATGGTTCGACCTGGGCCATGTCGGCCGCTCACCGTCGCGTTTCGATTTCAAGAAGCTAGAGAATCTGAACGGCCATTATCTCCGCGAGGCCGACGATGCCCGCCTCGCCGCGCTGGTCGCACCCATGACGGGCAAACTCGTCGGCCGCGATCTGACCGCCGACGATCAGGCGTTGCTGACAAAAGCGATGGCTGCGTTGAAACCGCGCGCCAAGACGCTCCACGAAATCGCCGATGGCGCGACCTTCCTGTTCGTGCCCGAGCCGCTGACCTTCGACGAAAAGGCGGCGGCCGTGCTCAAGGACACGCCAGAGGGCATGTTGTCGTCGATCGCCGACCGCTTACGCGCGTTGTCGGACTGGTCGCCGGAATCGGTCGAAGCTGCCATTCGCGAGGAAAGCGAAGCTGCGGGCGTCGGACTCGGCAAATTGGCCCAGCCACTGCGCGCCGCGCTGACCGGGCGAACGATATCGCCGGGAATTTTCGACGTACTCCTGCTGCTTGGCCGCGATACCAGCCTGGCGCGACTTGACGCAGCGCACAATTTTCCGGCAGGGGCGTAGCCAATCACCGTCTCAGCCCATTGATAAGGGGAAAGCCATGACCGACCAGAACGCGAAAATCACTCTGGGCGACAAGAATATCGAAAGCCCTGTGCTGTCCGGCACAGTCGGCCCGGATGTCGTGGATATCCGCAAATTCTACGCCCAAACCGGTGCCTTCACCTATGACCCGGGCTTCACGTCGACGGCGAGCTGCGAATCGCAGCTGACCTATATCGACGGCGACGAGGGCGTATTGCTGCATCGCGGCTATGCGATCGGCGACCTCGCCGAAAACTCCAGCTTCATGGAAACCTGCTATCTGCTGCTGAACGGCGAGCTGCCGAACGCTGGCGAACTGGCATCGTTCGAAAACACGATCACTCGCCACACGATGCTGCACGAACAGCTTGCGACTTTCTATCGCGGTTTCCGCCGCGACGCGCACCCGATGGCAGTGATGTGCGGCGTCGTCGGCGCGCTCAGCGCCTTCTACCCCGACTCGACCGAAATCCACGATCCGCGCCAGCGCATGATCGCCAGCCACCGACTGATTGCGAAAATGCCGACGATCGCGGCGATGGCGTATAAATATTCGGTTGGTCAGCCTTTCGTCTATCCCGACAATTCGCTGAGCTACACCGGCAATTTCCTGCGCATGACCTTTGGCGTTCCCGCCGAGGAATATGTGGTCAACCCGGTCGTCGAGCGCGCGCTCGACCGCATCTTCATCCTGCACGCCGATCATGAGCAGAATGCGTCGACCTCGACCGTTCGCCTGGCGGGTTCGTCGGGCGCCAACCCCTTCGCGTGCATCGCGGCGGGCATCGCCTGCCTGTGGGGCCCTGCGCATGGCGGCGCGAACGAAGCCGCACTCAACATGCTGCGCGAAATCGGCACCCCCGACCGCATCCCCGAATATATCGCGCGCGCGAAGGACAAGAATGATCCGTTCCGCCTGATGGGCTTTGGCCACCGCGTGTACAAAAACTACGATCCCCGCGCGACGGTGATGCAGAAGACCGTGCGCGAAGTGTTCGACGCGCTGAAGGTCAGCGATCCGGTGTTCGAAGTCGCGCTGCAGCTTGAGGAAATGGCGCTCAACGATCCCTATTTCGTCGAGAAAAAGCTGTTCCCGAACGTCGACTTCTATTCGGGCGTAATCCTGTCGGCCATCGGTTTCCCGACGACGATGTTTACCGCGCTCTTCGCACTCGCCCGCACCGTCGGCTGGGTCGCGCAGTGGAACGAAATGATTTCGGATCCCGCGCAGAAGATCGGCCGCCCGCGCCAGCTTTACACCGGCCCGACGCATCGTCCCTATGTGGCGGTCGACAAGCGTTAAGCTTTCGATTTAAAGCGAATTTCCAACGGCGGCGCAGGCGACTGTGCCGCCGTTTCGATTCAGACGTTGCGCGCCGGCAAGCTTAATGTGAAGCGCGCGCCCTGCCCCGGGGCGCTATCGACTGTCAGATCGCCATTCATCGCCCGCGCCAGGCGGCGCGCGATATAAAGGCCGAGCCCCGATCCACCGCTGTCGGTGCGGCCCAGCCGCTCGAATTTCTCGAACACGACCGCTTGCTGGTCAGGGTCGATTCCTTGGCCCTGATCGGCGACGGTCACCATAGCCCGGTCGCCTTCCCGGTCGACGCGGATCCAGATCAGTGAATTTTCGGGCGAATAGCGGATCGCATTGCCGAGCAGATTGAGCAGCACCTGCAGCACGCGGCGGAACTCGCCCGTCGCAGGCATCTGGTCATCGGTGCGCGGGACATCGATGCGAATGCCCTTTTCCTCCGCCTTCATGCCGAGCAAGCCGACCGCCCGGCGCGCGAGGTCGCCAAGATCGATCTCGTCAGCCGCAGCCTTGAACCCCGGGCGCTCGATATTCTGCAAGTCGGCCAGATCGTCGACGAGGCCGAGCAAATGGCGCCCGGCATGCGCGATATCGCCGGCATAACGCGCATAATCGGCGCGGATCGGCCCCTCCAGCTGGCCCGAGATCGTCTCTGCCGTTGCGATGATACGGCTGAGCGGCCCGCGCAGCGCGCCATCGATCCGCCGTCCGAAAATCGGATCGGACAGCGGCAAAGATCCGAACGCCGGATCGATCGCTGACTGTACCGGAGCCATATGTTCCGCCGCAGGCTCATCGGCAGGCGTAGCAATACCGCGAAAACCGGTGAAACGCCCCGTCGCATCGAACAAAGCCTCACCCGACAAGATCATCGACACCCGCGCGGTCGGCCCATCGGCGCGTACCCTTTGCCCGTCAAACCGCATCTGCCTTGCCAGCGCGCGCAGCACCGGAAAGCGGCCTTCCTCGTCGGGCTGAAGTTCGAACAGTTCGGACAGCGAATGCCCTTCCCAAGCTCGAGGGATCGGCGGCGCCTCGGTGCCCGAACGCAGCGCGACCATGCGCAATTGCGGGTCGCATTCCCACGTCCAGCTTTGCGGGGTCACACTGGTCTCGGCCAGCGCCGGCATGTGCGGGGAAGCGATCGGACGCGTGCGCCAATCGCTGATCTCGACGCTTGCGCCATCGGAATCGGGAACGATGCGGACGAGCGCATGGACGTCGCTATGATCGTCGGCGGTATAGAGTGGGCGATTAATGTCGGTCTGGAGCCGCTGCGCCAGCGCGACAAGCCGCGCCAGATGCGGCAGCGCCAATGGCTTGCCGAGCCCCGCGCCCGCACGCTCTTGCAAGCGCAGCAGCGATGCATCGGCGCTGACGAGCAGACCCGCCTGATCGACGCGACCGCTGATGAGATGATCGCCCGTCACTGGCCGTCACCTTGACCCGCAACGGCGCGCGCCGAGAGCATCGCCAGCGACGCTTCGAGCGGTGCGAGCGCGATCCGATCAAGCTGTAACGGCGCAAACAGCAACGGCAATGCCGCGGCCTCCGCCGTCAGCAACGCGAGCGCCGTATCGCTATAGCTGCGATCCGACGCAGCCGCAGCCAGCGCGATCAGCACCGGCCAGTCGTGCCGCGCGATCGCGGTCGCCGCCGTGTCGGAAAGTGCGCCACGTTCCGCGAGCATATCATGATAGCCGCTGGCAGCGGCGTCGATGCCACGCTCATCGGCCTGCCCGTCCATCGCTGCGCGTACTGCATCGCCGAGTGCGGCGGCGCGGCCCTGATCCTGACTGATCTGGCCGAGGCGCCATGCAGCAACGTCGTTGAGCAGCGCACGGAAGATCATGGGATCGAGGTCGGCAACCGCCAGCGCCGGGTGACCGAGAGCATCGAAACGACGGCGGTCGGCGATTTGAAGCATCAGATAGGCGCGATCCATTGCGGATAAGGGCTCGCGGACCGCCGGCTCTTCGTCGCCCAGCCCATTGGATTCGCGGGGCAGCATTTCGGGCGGGCCGCTCTGCTGCGCCGATTGTTCGCGCCAGCGATGTTCCTCGGCACGCGCGAAACACGCGCGAGCGAAACGCTCGGGTCCGGGCAAGCCGCCAGCCAACCAGTCGCGCCAAAGCGCGCCCGTATCGATGCCCAAATCGAGCCGCACGGCAACATCGGTAACGAGCCGTCGTGCGATACCCAGCGAAAGCGCGCGCTGCTCCTCTGTCAGCCGCCCATCGGCCGGCGCGGCCAGATAATCGGCAAGTTCGCGCAGGCGCGCCGACAGCGTCGGCGACGGCAGGGCAATGCCGGGCAAGATGAAGGATTCGGCCATGCGCATCCGCCAATAGCAGCATAGCGTTAATAGGCCTTAAACCTTGAAGCGCTTTGTTTTACCGGCTTTCCGGTCGTCGGGCCAGGCGCAGCCAGAGAAGTATCTGTAAAAGCGCGAGCAGCGGCAGGATCGCAAACATCAACGGCGCAAAGCCGAACAACAGCGCGGGCGCGAGCAATATCCACGCCTGATCGGCGTCGGGAAGCAGCCAGTGAAAGCGCCTTCTCTCTCCCGAATCCTCATAAAGCCAGCGCGCGAGAAGAATGGCCGCCGCAAGGCAGGGCGCAAGCGCCGCCTCGGAAAAGGGCGGCATCTTGTGTGCGGGGCCCGCAAGCGACAGCAGCCATGGAAATATCGCGAGAAGCACCCAGGCAAAGGTACGGATCACCTCGCGAGTGCGGTCTTGCGCCGCACTTTCTGCACGAAAGGCAGAAAGGAAGCGCATCGCGGTAAGGCCAAACCCTCCTACGACCGCGACGAGCGCACCCGCCGCCGCAAGCCCGCTTGCCGCGAGCAGCGCGACGATAATCCATAAGAGGGCCGTAATATAAGGTAGATAGCGCGCGGTGTTCGGCGACTTCACCAACAGCGGCCCGGCCAGTCGGATCAACGGCATCATCACCGCCGACCGGCCAAATCCCATGCCGCCATATTCGACCTGTTGCAGGCTCGATTGCTCGATCAGCGCCGCTGTCGGCCGGTCGGTGACGATCGCAATCTCGCCCTGTTCGAACAAGGCCGGTTCGCAATAGAGCCGCCGCGCGCCCGCCTGCACCGCGAGCCGCAGCAGCGTCAGCATCATGTCCCACTCGCCCGGCATCGCCGCAAGCTCGGCGACCATCTTGTCCGAAATGCACGCAAGCCCGCCCCAGCGCCGCGTCGCGTCGATCCGTTCGAACCCCTGGGTCAACATCGTATCGCCGGTGACGAGGATCGCCGGCGACCCGGGCCGCGCGATTGCCGCATAATGCGTGCCGCCGGCGCGCAGTCCGTCGGCAACCAATATGATCCGGTCATCACCTTCGACCATCGCCATCAGGTCGCCAGCAGCGCGCACCGACGTCACCCGCATGCCCCGCCGACGGATCCGGTCGCATGTCGCCAGCAATTCGGCCGGAACCGCGCCGACCGCGACCGCAATATGGGTCACGCCCACATCGGCCAGCCGCGCCGCCTGCCGCTCGATCAGCGTCTCTCCCGCCACGGTGACGAGCGCGCGCAAGCTGCCGTCGGGCAGCGCCTCGCTGGCGCCGATCAGCGCGATCAGGGCCATCGGCGGGCACCGGACGAAAAAACGGTCATCGCCGCCGACCTTTACGGGCGAAGAGGCGATTGGCAAGCTGCGAAATTGCGGCAGGACGGCCCAAAAGCGCCGCGATCTGCGCGCGCCGCTGCGCCCGGTTTCCGGCACGCTTCAAACCCGAAAAATCTGGCCAAAAATCGCGCGAATCGCTGGCCTTCACGGTCCCCATCGGCTAGGGAAAAAACATCTCCCGAAAGAAGAAAAAAGGCCGGGTCTTGACCGAAGAAAATGTGAATTTGCCGCCGTCGGAAGACGGTGTTTCGTCGATCAACATCGTCGATGAAATGAAGACGTCTTACCTCGATTACGCGATGAGCGTGATTGTCAGCCGTGCGCTGCCCGATGTGCGCGACGGCCTGAAACCGGTGCATCGCCGCATCCTCTATTCGGCGCAGGAAGGCGGCTTCGTCCCCGGCCGGCCGTATAAGAAATCGGCGAAGATCGTCGGCGACGTCATGGGTAACTATCACCCGCACGGCGACAGCTCGATCTACGACGCACTCGCGCGCATGACGCAAGACTGGTCGATGCGCGCGCCGCTGATCGACGGTCAGGGCAATTTCGGTTCGATGGACCCCGATCCGCCGGCGTCGATGCGTTATACGGAAGCTCGCCTCGCCAAGGTCGCGATGACCCTGCTCGGCGATCTCGACAAGGACACCGTCGACTTCCAGCCGAACTATGATGCCAGCCGTCAGGAACCGCAGGTTTTGCCGGCCCGTTACCCGAACCTGCTCGTCAACGGCGCGGGCGGCATCGCGGTCGGCATGGCGACCAATATTCCGCCGCACAATCTCGGCGAAGTGATCAACGCAACGCTCGCGACGATCGACAATCCCGAAATCACCCTCGACGAACTGATGGCGATCGTCCCCGGCCCCGATTTTCCGACCGGTGCGATGATGCTGGGACAGGGTGGCGCCCGCAACGCCTATGCCACCGGACGCGGTTCGGTGATGGTGCGCGCGACGCATATCATCGAAGAAGGCCGAAACGACCGCCAGTCGATCGTGCTGACCTCCATCCCCTTTCAAGTCGGCAAATCGGGTCTGGTCGAGAAAATCGCCGAAGCCGCGCGCGACAAGCGGATCGAGGGCGTCGCCGACATTCGCGACGAGAGCAACCGCGAGGGCGTGCGCGTCGTCGTCGAGCTGAAGCGCGACGCGACCGCCGAAGTCGTGCTCAATCAATTGTGGCGTCACACTCCGGCGCAATCCTCCTTCCCCGCCAATATGCTGGCGATCCGCGGCGGCCGCCCCGAAATGATGGGGCTGAAGACGATCCTCGAGGCGTTCATCGCCTTCCGCGAGGAAGTGATCACCCGCCGCTGCAAGTTCGAACTCGCGAAAGCGCGCGACCGTGCCCACATCTTGCTTGGCCTCGTCGTCGCGGTGTCGAACCTCGACGAAGTCGTCCGCATCATCCGCGGTTCGTCGAGCCCGTCGGCAGCGCGCGATGCGTTGCTTGCCC
Source organism: Sphingopyxis selenitireducens (assembly GCF_051550705.1). Classification (NCBI taxonomy): domain Bacteria; kingdom Pseudomonadati; phylum Pseudomonadota; class Alphaproteobacteria; order Sphingomonadales; family Sphingopyxidaceae; genus Sphingopyxis; species Sphingopyxis selenitireducens. The sequence goes on along the minus strand of NZ_JBPULG010000002.1, from coordinate 498,037 downwards.
GTGAATGGCCGGTTGGCGACATCGCTCCTTATATCCGCCTCGTCGAAGCGATCGAGGGCGAGATGGAGGAAAGCGCCACCTATCGCCTGTCCGAAACGCAGGTGAAGGCGATCCTTGACCTGCGCCTGCATCGTCTGACCGCCTTGGGCCGTGACGATATCGGAAAGGAACTCAAAGAGCTGGCGGACGAAATTGAGGAGCTTTTGAGCATCCTCGCCGACCGTAACAAGCTGGTCGCCGTGATGCGCGAAGAATTGATCGCGGTGCGCGACGAATTCGCCACCCCGCGCCGCACTCTCCTCGCCCCGGCTGCCGACGGCATCGACGACGAGGATCTGATCGAGCGCGAAGAGATGGTCGTCACCGTCACTCTCGACGGGTATATCAAACGCACCCCGCTCGACACCTTCCGTGCCCAGCGCCGCGGCGGCAAGGGCCGCGCCGGCATGGCGACGAAGGACGAGGATGTCGTCACCGAATTGTTCGTCACCTCGACGCACACGCCGGTGCTGTTCTTCTCGACCCTTGGCAAAGTCTATCGAATGAAAGTCTGGCGCCTGCCCGAGGGCGGTCCCGCCACACGCGGGCGGCCGATGGTCAATCTGTTACCGCTCGGCAAGGATGAAACAATCTCGACGGTCCTTCCCCTGCCGGAGGACGAGGCCGAATGGGGCAAGCTCCACGTCATGTTCGCCACGGCGAAGGGCAGCGTGCGTCGCAACAGCATGGACGCATTCACCAACGTCCCGACGAACGGCAAGATCGCCATGAAGTTCGAGGGCGAGGATGAGGACGATCGCCTGATCGGCGTCGCCTTGCTCGACGAAAGCGACGACGTGCTGCTGGCGACGCGTCAGGGCAAGGCAATCCGCTTTGCCGGCGACGATGTCCGCGAATTCCAGAGCCGCAATTCGACCGGTGTGCGTGGCATGCGGCTGGCCGAGGGCGATGAAGTGATTTCGCTGTCGATCCTCCACCGCGTCGGTACGACCGGCGACGAGCGCGAAGCCTATCTGCGTGCCGCGCCCTGGAAGGACAATGAAAACGAACCAACGCTCAGCGGGGAGCGGATGGCCGAACTCGCCGCGCGCGAACAGTTCATCCTGACCATCTGCGCCAATGGCTATGGCAAATTGTCGTCGGCTTATGAATATCGCCGCACCGGCCGCGGTGGCCAAGGCATTACCAACATCGACAATATCGCCCGCAACGGTCTTGTCGTCGCCAGCTTCCCCGCCACCAAGGTGCATCAACTGATGCTTGTCACCGATCAGGCGAAACTGATCCGCATGGGGCTGGATTCGATGCGCGTCATCGGCCGCGGCTCGGCGGGCGTGCGCCTGTTCGACGTCGCCAAGGACGAGCATGTCGTATCGGCGGCGCTGATCGAGGAAAGCGACGAGGAAGACACGGAAGCCGGCGAAACCGGCGGAGCGGAGAACGAAGTCGCCGGCACCGAAGCAGGAGCCGAAGCCGCGACGGACGGCGCGCCCGAATGACCGCCTCGACGGCCTATAAGGTGCTGACCGCGCAGCAATGGGCCGATTTCGAGCGCGAGCGCGTGTTTCGCGGCGCGCCGGTGGATATTGCCGACGGCTATATCCACCTGTCGACCGGCGAACAGCTCGACGCGACGCTGGCAAAGCATTTCGCGGGCCAGACGTGCCTGATGATCGCCGAGGTGGACCTGCTCCTCCTCGGCGACGCGATACGCTGGGAGGAGGCGCGCGGCGGCGCCCTTTTCCCGCATCTTTACGCCGAACTGCCGATCCACGCCGTGATCGGATTGCAAAAGCGCGATTGACGCCAGGGCGGAAGGCTTTCCGCCAAAATTGGCGTCACGCCGAATTTGATCCGGCATCCAAGCAATAGACGCGAAGGAAAAAATGATATGAAAGCCTTGTGCGCGGCTACTTTTCTCTTTTTGCTTGCCGGCCCTGCGGCACCGCTGACTGCCGGCAATTATGCCCTTTTCCCGACATATGAAGCCGACGGTTGGGCCATCACCGATAAGGGTGACGAGCGCTGCCACGCCAACTTCAGCATCAATGGCGATACGGTGCTCGGCTTTATGGGCCCCTATTATTACCGTCCGGGCGCCCCCGCTTCGGGCAGCATCATTCATCTGGCCGACGAGACCCGCTACACATTGCCAAAGGGCGACAAGCATGGCGAATTCCCCGCCGAACTCGTCGCAGGCGCTGCTCGCTTCGCGGTCACCGGTTTCGCGACAGATATTGGCGGCTCGCTCGTGGTCGATTCGGGCAATCTCCCGACTGTCACCGACTTGCTCGCGGCGCTTCCCGACCGCGTCACCCTGACCGCGATGGTCAAGGGCAAGCAGGTTTACGCCATAGAGCTCGCCGGCAACCACGGGGCGGCCAAGGCGCTTCGGGACTGTACGGCGTTCATCACCGCGCAAGAGCGTCCCGGAACAAAGGATGGCTCCGAGCTGGGGTCGCCGAAGATGCCGATGCCCGAACCGCTTCCTGCGCCACTCCCTCTCCCCGAGCCAGTGATCTACGCGCCGCCGATGGCGCTGCCTGAAGCGAGCGCGCCCAACGCATTGCCGCCACCCCGCTAAGCTGATTCCGGCAACGCCATGGCTTCATCAAAACATTCTGATGAATCGACCGGATAGCTTTGCTATTGAAGCTAAATGTCCGACACGCCCGCCGACCCCGCCCTGATATCCGGCTGGCTTTCCGCGCGATCGATTTGCCGTAACCTCCCATTGCCCGTCCTCGACCGAGGCGGCTTCAGGGTGGACACCAATTTGCCCAACGAGACCCTCCGGTGGGTCTTCCCCGAATGTTGCGCCGGGCTGGAAGAAGTCGGGCGCGAGGTCGTGCTGCCACGGCATTTCATCAAATTATGCGGGACGGTTTCGGCCTTGAAGGCCGCATTGCCGCCGGCATGGCATCTCGAACCCCAAAGCTATTTCATGATGGCGGCCGCCGACGGCCACAGAGCCGCAACAAGACTGCTCCCCGAAGGCTATGAGCTTCGATGCGATCGCAACGGGTCTACGACGACCGCCCGCGTCATAACGCCGGACGGGGGCCTGGCCGCCAGCGGACATGCCACAGAAGCGGTGGGCGTTTTCATCTATGACCGGATCGTGACCGCACCCGAACATCAGCGAAAAGGATTGGGAAATGTCATCATGAACGTGCTGAAGGGACAACGTCAGTCGGAGGATGCCCCCGAACTTCTCGTCGCGACCGAGGAGGGCTGCGGCCTTTACACATCGATGGGCTGGCGCATTATTTCTCCCTTTTCGACCGCATTCATACCCGGCTAAATGCCCCGTTTGCGGCTGGTTGACCTTGCCGCCCAAACCGCGCAGCATCGCGCCATGGCGCTTACCATCACCCCCAGCGGACAGGCATGCGGCGCGCATGTGACCGGCATCGACCTGACGCAGCCGCTCGATCCCGCAACCATCGCCGCGATCCGCGCGGCCTGGCTCCACCATCATGTCCTCGCCTTCCCCGATCAGGCGATGAGCGATGATGATCTCGAGCGTTTCACCGGCCATTTCGGCGGCTTCGGCGACGATCCCTTCATCGCCCCCATCGCGGGACGAAGCCATGTCATAGCGGTAAAGCGCCACGCCGACGAAACCTCGCCCTTGTTCGCCGAAAACTGGCACAGCGACTGGAGTTTTCAGGCGCGCCCGCCTGCGGGAACCTGCCTGTTCGGCATCACTATCCCACCCGTCGGCGGCAACACCGATTTTTCGAACCAGCACGCCGCGCTCGATGCGATGCCGACCGAATTGCGCGCGCGAATCGAGGGCCGAAACGCGATCCACAGCGCGCGCGGCGGCTATGCCCCCGCCGGCATGTACGGCGCGAACGATAAAGGCCGCAGCATGGACATCAAGCCGGGCGAAGCAGCGATGGCGACGCAGCTTCACCCCTTCATCCGCCGGCACCCTGAAACCGGCCGCGAAGGCCTGTTCGGCTGTGCAGGCTATATCATCGGCGTCGAGGGTATGGCCGACGAAGAGGCGCTGCCCTTGCTCTATGAACTGCTGCAATGGCAGGGGCGCGAGGAGTTTCGTTACAGCCACGCATGGGAGCCGAATATGCTCATCATGTGGGACAATCGCTCACTCCTCCACCGCGCGACCGGCGGCTATGACGGTCACGACCGCCTGCTCCATCGCACGACGATCGCAGCGTGGGACGGCTAAGCTTTCGCCTCCCGCGATAGCGTTCCGACCACACCCCACGCGATCAGCGCCTGCCCACCGAAATAAAGCGGCCAGACGAGCCAGCCGGTGATGCCCTTGGAGAGCGCCCCGCCTTCGCCCGCGAAAATGAACAGGTCGCTGGCAAGGAACAGCATCGCGCCGATCCCGGTGCGATAGCGGGGAAAGCGGCTGACCCACGCCGCAGCCGCCATCGCCGCGACGATCGCGGTATAGCCGATCGCAGCTTGCATCAGCGATGGTTCGGCACCGCGCGCCATCCCCCAGACGATAATCAGCGCCAACGGCACCAGCACAATCGCGAGCATCTTCTGAGAGGCCGGCAGTTCGGGCCGCCGATTGCGCAGATAAAGGAAGATCGCGATCACATGCCCGAGCGCGAAGGCCGCCGCACCCTCGATCATACCGATGGCATCAAGCGCCCAGTCGCCCAGCGCGCCAAACGCCATCACCGCAGCGATCAGCCAGCCATCCGCACCGCGCGCATTCGCCGCCGCCCAAGCGGCGAGCAAGCCGACGCCCGTCGCCTTCCACAGATGGATCGCCGCGCCATCCAAACCCTGCCGCACCGCGAAGAAATAACTGATCCCGCCGACCAGCGCCGCAAGCCACAGCCAGCGCGCGCGATCCCAATTCCCCTCACCGTTCATCACCCACCCCTTTGCATATCCCGCGCGACATGCCAGAGGCTGCCATCCCCTGTGCTCCGCGAGCATATGCCTTTGCTCGCCGCGGATCGCGCGCATGTCAACGGAAACGACAAATGACCGACTATCAAGTGCATATCATCGGCGGCGGCCTCGCCGGATCGGAAGCGGCATGGCAGCTCGCCGAGGCGGGCTATCGCGTCCGCCTGTCCGAAATGCGCGGCGGCGGCGATATGACCCCGGCGCATCAGGGCGACACGCTCGCCGAGATGGTCTGTTCGAACAGCTTTCGCAGCGACGATGGCGACAGCAACGCCGTCGGCCTGCTCCACCGCGAAATGCGCACGCTGGGCTCGATCATCATGCGCGAGGCCGATGTTCACAAGGTGCCCGCCGGATCGGCGCTTGCGGTCGATCGTGACCTTTTTTCGGGAGCCGTCACCCGCGCGCTTTCGGAGCACCCCAATGTCACCATCGTCCGCGAACGCATCGACACGCTGCCAACCGACGGGCTGACGATCGTCGCCACCGGCCCGCTCACCGCCGCCGGCCTCGCCTCCAGCATCGGCGCCGCGACCGGCAAGGACGCGCTCGCCTTCTTCGACGCGATCGCCCCGATCGTCTATCGGGACAGCGTCGACATGGACATCGCCTGGATGGCAAGCCGCTGGGACAAGGTCGGGCCGATCGGTGACGGCAAGGATTATATCAACTGCCCGATGGACAAGGACCAGTATCACGCCTTCGTTCAGGGACTGGTTGACGGCGACAAGACCGATTTCAAGGATTGGGAAAAGGACACGCCCTATTTCGAAGGCTGCATGCCGATCGAAGTGATGGCCGAACGTGGCCCCGAAACCTTGCGCTTCGGCCCGATGAAAGGCGTCGGGCTCGACAATCCGCGGACCGGCCGCTGGCCCTATGCGGTCGTCCAGTTGCGTCAGGATAATGCGCTCGGCACCTTGTGGAACATGGTCGGTTTCCAGACCAAGCTGAAGCACGCCGCGCAGGTCGAGCTATTCCGTACTATCCCGGGCCTCGAAAAAGCCGAATTTGCACGTCTTGGTGGGCTGCATCGCAACAGCTTCATCCGCTCACCCGAGCTGCTCGACGCGCAATTGCGCCTCAAATCGGCGCCGCACATCCGCTTCGCCGGGCAGATCACCGGCTGTGAGGGCTATGTTGAAAGCGCCGCCATCGGCCTGATCGCGGCGCGCTTTGCCGCTTCCGAACTCGGCGGTCGCAGCTTGCCGCCGCCGCCGCCCGAAACCGCGCTCGGCGCGCTGCTCGGCCATATCACCGGCGGCGCCGATGCGGCGAGTTATCAACCGATGAACGTCAACTTCGGCCTCTTCCCGCCGCTCGCCGAGGATGTGCGCAAGAAGGATCGCAAGCTCGGCTATACCCAGCGCGCGGGAGCCTCGCTGGCGGATTGGATGAAGGCGGCGTCCTGATTCCTTCTCCCTTGATGGGAGAAGGATACGGAGCCTTGCCGCGCAGCGGTTAGGCGAAGTTGGATGAGGGTGATGCCGCGAGGTAGCCCAAGGCCGAAACGCACCCCCTCCCCCATCAAGGGAGAGGGTTGCGCCGTTCAACAATTACACTTCGGCTTCGCCGCCGGCTTGGGCGCCGTCGTCGCAAATTCGGCGCGCGTCAGATCGCCCGATTTGTCGCCATCGGCGCCAGCAAAACGCTGCCCGGTCGCCGCCGCCCATTCCTCGAATGTCAGCAGATTGTTGCCGTCGGTGTCGAGCTTGCGGAACGCCGCGGTCCGCGACGACATGAGTTCGACGCGGCTTATCCGGTCATTGCGGTCGCGGTCGAAGCGGTTGAACCGTCGCTCCTCGCGCGAAGCTTCCTTGGCGGCAGGCAACGCAGGCGGTGCCGGCCCGCGCTTCGGCGCACCGGCTGCCGCGACGGGAATGGCCGCCATCGCGGGCGGCGGATCGGGCAGCGCCTCCTCCTCGGCTATCTGCGTATAGCCCTTCCAAATGAACAGGCCGCCGGTCAGCAGCAAAGCGCTTGCCACACCGCCAATCAAAAAACGGGAAACTGCCATCCACGCCCCCTTCGCGTTGGTGATCAGAATAACTATCACGATGCCGCGGATGGCAGCAACAAACGCCACCATTTCGGCTGCGAATTATAATCGGCAAGGACATTCAAAATCGCCGCCGTCATTGCTATATTCGATCAATGCAAAATTATCTGCCTTCGCTCAAACAGATGCAATATCTGGTCGCGCTGCACGAACATGGCCATTTCGGCCGGGCCGCCGATGCATGCAACGTCACCCAGTCGACGCTGTCGGCCGGGATCCGCGAACTCGAGACTCTGCTTGGTCAGACGCTGGTCGAACGTACCCGACGCGTCGTGCGCTTCACTGCGCTTGGCAACGCCATCGTCGCCAAAGCCCATCGTGTGCTGCGCGAAGCGGAGGAATTGGCCGAAATGGCAGCCGCTGCCGCCGCCCCTCTGGTCGGCGAACTCCGCATGAGTGTCATCCCGACCATTGCCCCTTTCTTGCTGCCCAGCCTTCTCCCGCGGCTGCGCAAGGAGCGCCCGTCGCTGAAGCTGTTTCTGCGTGAGGAGCCGAGCGCGCAGGCGTGCGAGTCGTTGCATCATGGCACGGTCGACTGCGTGCTGCTCGCGCTTCCCTATGCCTGCGGCGACGTGGAAAGCGAAAAGCTGTTCGACGACGCACTGTTCGTTGCCTTCCCGGGCGATCAGTCCGAAGACCTGCCCGCGATGGTCAGCGCCGATCAGCTCGACCCCGCACAAATGCTGATGCTCGAGGATGGGCATTGCCTGAAGGATCATGTCCTCGCGGCATGCAACCGACCCGAACTGCGCGCCGGAGCGCGGATGATGGGAACATCGCTGCACACGCTTGTTCAGATGGTCGACAATGGGCTCGGCATCACCATGCTGCCGCAAATGGCGATCGACGCCGGTATTCTCGACCATACCGACATCGACACACGCCCGCTCGATTCAGAGCATGACTGGCGAACGATCGCGCTCGTCTGGCGCAAGGGCAGCCCGCGCGCCGAAGAGTTTCAGATGCTCGCCGATATTTTCCGCAAACATCAGGCGAGTTGACCGCCCTTTAGCTTCCGTTCGTGTCGAGCGAAGTCGAGACACCCGGCAGGTTAGCGCTGAACCGATGGGCATCTCGACTTCGCTCGATGCAAACGGAAATCAAGGTGAAGATCAATCCCAGCGCTCCGCACGCGCATGATCGCCGTCGCGCTGCTCGACCCACTGCGCCCGGCCATCGGCGAATGTCTCGCGCTTCCACAGCATGACATCGGTCTTCAATCGGTCGATCAGAAATTCGCACGCCGCCAGCGCCTCGATACGATGGCGGCTGCTCGCGAGAATCAGGACGATCGTGTCCCCCGGCGCCATCGCGCCAACGCGGTGGATAAGGGTGATCGCCGCCAGCTGCCAGCGATCGGCCGCGACATGCGCCAGATCGGCCAGGCCCGCGCTCGTCATGGCGGGGTGATGCTCCAGAAACAGCTCGATCAGTCCATCATCGCCGCGTACCCGGCCGATGAAACTCGCGGTCGCGCCATGACCGCCCGCATCATGAAGGTCGATTTCAGCGGGAACGTCGATCGCCCCGCTCTGGACCGCAACCCGGATCACCCGCCAGTTACCGGGGGGAACAGCGCGACCTCGCCCGCTCCGGCGAGTTTCGTGCCGGGCGTCGCCATCAGGCCGTCGATCGCCACGCGGATACGGGCGGGGTCGGCAAAGGCCCGCCCTCCCCGCTCGTCGCGCGCCGCAAGCCAGCGGGTAAGGTCGGCGACCGTAGCGGTCTCTGCGGGAGGTGCAACCTCCTCCTCCGCCACGCCCATCCGTTCGCGCACCCAGGAAAAATAGGAGAGGCGCAGCGTCATCGCCCCTCAGTCCATATGCTTCAGGCCGACGCGCAGATAGTCCCATCCTGTGATCAGCGTCAGCACGGCCGCTCCCCACAAGGAGGCAAGCCCGACAGTCTTGATCCACGCCATCGCAGGAAGCGCGCCCGCCAATATCAGCGCGCCAAAGGCGACAAGCTGAAAGGTCGTCTTCCATTTGGCGAGCTGGGTGACCGGCATAGACACCTGCAGCGTCGCCAGAAATTCGCGCAGCCCCGACACGATAATCTCGCGCAGCAGGATCATCAGCGCCGCGACGACATGATATCCGGTGATGTCACGGGTGAAGACGAGCAGCAAAATCACCGCAGCAATCATGATCTTGTCGGCGATCGGATCCAGAAAGGCGCCCAGCCGCGACACGATACCGCGCGAGCGCGCAACATAACCGTCAAAATAATCGGTAATGCCCATCAGGCAATAAAGGCCAAAGGCGAGCGCATAGTCGATCGGCTTCGGCTGATGCGACCCTTCCACCACTCCCGGCCACAGCAGAAAGAGCAATATGGGCACCGCCAATATCCGCGACAGCGTCAAGATGTTCGGTAAGCTGAGCATGACCCCTGTTCCCCGCCAACGCGGCGCCGCTGTTTCAAAATGGGCTTTGACCCTGCATCCCCTAACCGATATGCCCCCCGCGCGACAACCAAATTGCCCGTCCGGGCATCGGTTGTGCATATGTTGGACGATCAGGATGGGCTTTGCATGACCGGTTCCTTTGCGCTGATGAAGCAACGCCGGTTCCTGCCACTGTTCGCGACCCAATTTCTCAACGCCTTCAACGACAATTTCTACAAGATGGCGATGGTGATCCTCGTCACCTTCACCATCTACAAAGACCCCGAAACCGAAGCCTGGTTCAATGCGCTGGCGGGCGGGTTGTTCATTCTTCCCTTCTTTCTCTTTTCCGCTCTCGCCGGCCAGCTCGCCGACAGCAGCGACAAGACGAAGATGATCCGTATCATCAAGACCGCGGAAATCGGCATCATGGTGGTCGGCGCGATCGGTATCTGGCTGCACAATGTACCCGTGATGCTGCTCGCGCTGTTCGCGATGGGAACGCACTCGACCTTCTTCGGCCCGATCAAATATGCGATCCTGCCCCAGCATCTGCAGGAAGATGAAGTTCTCGCGGGCACCGGCTGGGTCGAGGCCGGAACCTATATCGCCATCCTTGGCGGCACCATCGTCGGCGGTCTGACCCCGACGCATATTGCCATTCCCGGCATTATCATCGTTGCCATCATCGGCCGGCTCACCGCCAATTTCGTGCCCTCCGCGCCGCCTGAAAAAGAGGCCGAAGGGCTTGTCATCGACCATAATGTCTTTCGCTCGTCGTGGCGGCTCGTCAATTCGACGATGCACATTCCGCGCCTGTTCCTCGCGATCGTCTCGATCAGTTTTTTCTGGGCCATCGGCGCGATCCTCGCGGCGCAATTCCCCCCGCTGGTAAAAAATGCACTGGGCGCCGACAACACCGTCGCGACCCTCTTCACCGCCATTTTCTCGGTCGGCGTTGCGATCGGCTCTATCATCGTCAACCGATTGCTGAAGGGCAAGGTTTCCGCGCGCTATTCGCCGGGATCAGTGATCGTCATGGGCCTGTTCGTGCTCGACCTCTGGTGGTCGGTGAAAAACTGGGTCCACGTCGACGGCAGCCTGATGAACTGGCTGGAATTCCTGTCGCTGACCGCGGGCGATCGCATCATCATCGCGCTGCTCGGCATCGCGATCGCGGGCGGGATGTTCGTCGTGCCGCTCTATGCCTTCCTCACCACCACCGTCGCCAAGTCGCAGACCGCGCGCACGATCGCGGCGAACAATATCGTCAATTCGGGTTTCATGGTTGCCGCGACGCTGATGCTCAGCGTGCTGATCGGCCTCGGGCTGACGATCGACGACACGCTGCTGATGGTTGCGGTAATGTGCCTCGTGTCCGCCTTCCTCGCGTGGCGGCTGCACAAGGCCTGCGATTAAATCAGGAACATCATCGCCGCGGTAAAGAAAATCGCAAAGCTCTGCAGGAACAGGCGCGCGTCGCCTCCCTGCGACCAGAAGCCGCGCTCTTCGCGCTGCGCCACCAGCGCCCGGCGCAATTCGCCTTCCCAATCCGCCGGTGCGCCCAGCCGCGCGATCGTCAGCTGGCGGGCACCATGCGCGCGCATACGGCCGCGAATGTCGATATGATCGTCCGAGTCCATGGCCCGCAGGCTAGGACCATCTTAACCTGCCGGTAAGGTTAAAAGAGCGTTAATGCCCCGCTGTCTCGTCGCGGGACGCGTCGTGCTCCGCTTCCTAACGCCCCGGCATCGGGCGCACCTGCACCGGCCGGTTATCGCGCGCGCCGGCCTGGAACGGCTTGCACCGCTGCGGGCGCATCCGCGGGCCGAGGCACAGTCGCACCTCGTTCAGCCATCCCTGCTTGTCGATCGCCACCGCGATCATCGGCTCGGTCACCCCCGGATTGGCCTTTGCAAAAGCCCGGCGAATGCTCCCCGCAGTCTGCGGCCGGGCGGCGAGCGCCGCCATGTCGGGAAAGCGCACCGCGCGGAACAGGATTTCGGCCGAGCGGAAATAGGCGGCGGGATTCGGGCTCATGCACGTGCCATGCTTCGCCCACTCGTGCTGGAGCAGCTGCGCCGAGGGCGTCATGCACAGATGCTTGCGGAGCACCGGCTGCGGCACGATCTTCGCAGGGCGGCACCATTGTGGATAGCCCGGTGTCGCTGCCTCGGGCCACAGGCCGTGGAGCACCCAGCCAAAGCGACCATTCTCACCCGAACATTGAAAGCGGTCGCGCGCATCCTTCGGGTTGCGCACATCGGCGCAATGCTGCGGCGACCAGCTCATGCTCAGCAGATAGCCCGCCGTCTCGGGCTTCCGCACCGGCTCGCCGCGTCGGGGTTGTTCGACCCGCGGGACCGGGATGCGATCGGGTATCGCGCACGCCAAAGCCTGCGCCTCGGCCGCCGTGGGGGCGATCAGCAGCCCGAATGCGGCGACGCTAGGCCAGCGCAAAATCGAGCCCGATGTCGGCGGCCGGCGCCGACTGGGTCAGGCGGCCGACCGAAACATAGGTCACCCCGGTTTCGGCAATCGCGCGGATCGTGTCGAGCCGCACCCCGCCCGAGGCCTCGACCGGAACCCGGCCACCGACGATCGCAACCGATTCGCGCAAGGTGGCAAGGTCCATATTGTCGAGGAGCAGATGCGTCGCCCCGGCGCCCAGAGCGCCCGCGACCTGATCGACCCGGTCGACTTCGACGATGATGTCCGCGATGCCCGCATCGACGGCGCGGCGCACCGCTTCCTCGACCGATCCGGCGACCGCGACATGATTGTCCTTGATCATCGCCGCGTCCCACAGACCCATGCGGTGGTTCGTCGCGCCGCCCATCCGCGTCGCATATTTCTCGAGAACGCGCAGGCCCGGAATGGTCTTTCGCGTGTCCAGCAGCACCGCGCCGGTCCCGGCGATCGCATCGACATATTGCCGCGTCATCGTCGCGATGCCCGACAGATGCTGCACGGTGTTCAACGCCGAACGCTCGGCGGTCAGCATCGCGCGCGCATTGCCCGAAAGGCGGATGAGGTCGGTTCCCGGCGCGACCCGGGCGCCCTCCTCAACCAATATTTCCATATCCATGTCGGGCGCGAGAGCGCAGAAAAAATGCTCGGCGATGGGAAGCCCCGCAACGGTGATCGCATCGCGGCTATCCATCACCCCGTCGAATCGTGCGTCGGCGGGGATCACTGCCATCGAAGTGACATCGCCCCCCGAACCGAGATCCTCGGCGAAAGTGGCCTGAACAAAGGCATCGAGGTCGAAATCGGGGAGCGTGAAATTTGTCATGCCCCCGCGATAAAGGCTGGCGGGCGCAAATCAACTTGACGTTTACGTCAACTGGCGCTGACATGGACCCGATAACAAAATGGAGAGGTTCCCATGCAATCCCCGATCTGCGCGATGCTCGGCATCGAATTTCCGCTTCTGGCTTTCTCGCATTGCCGCGACGTCGTCGTCGCGGTGTCCAAGGCGGGGGGCATGGGCGTGTTCGGCGCTGCCTCACTGCCGCCCGAGCGGCTCGAGGAAGAATTGGCGTGGATCGACGAGCATATCGGCGGGCGCCCTTATGGCGTCGACCTGATCGTCCCCAACAGCTTCGCTGGCAAAGGCCACGCCGCGTCGGGACCGGCGCAGGTTCCTGAAACTCATCTGAACTTTGCCGCCGGCCTGCTCGAACAACATGGAGTCGATGCCGCGGGCCTCTCCGATGCCATGGCCGGGCGGCAGAGTTTTGGCGACAATATGCACGAGGATGGCGCAGCAAAGCTGCTCGAAGTCGCCTTCCGCCATCCGATCGGCCTGATCGCCAACGCGCTCGGCGTCCCGCCGCAACTGATGCTCGATCTCGGCAAGCGCCACGGTGTGCCCGTCGCCGCGCTCGTCGGCACGCGCGACCATGCGCTGACTCAGGTCCGCGCCGGGGTCGACATTCTCGTCGTCGCGGGCGGTGAAGCCGGCGGTCATTGCGGCGAAGTCGCGACGATGGTGCTGGTCCCCGAAGTCGCCGCCGCAGTCGAAGCGGTCGGCGCGAACACGGCGATCCTCGCGGCGGGCGGGATCGTCACCGGGCGCCAGATGGCGGCAGCGATGGCGATGGGCGCGCATGGCGCTTGGACCGGATCGGTGTGGCTCACCACCGCGGAGGCCGAAACCAACCCGATCGTGAAGGAAAAAATGCTCGCGGCCTCGTCACGCGACACGGTGCGGTCGAAGAGCCGCACCGGCAAACCGTCGCGCCAGCTACGCTCGCCTTGGACCGATGCGTGGGAAGCCGAAGGCGCGCCCAAACCGCTGCCGATGCCGCTCCAGTCGCTGGTCAGCGAACCTGCGCTGCGCAAGATCGATAAATTGTCCGAAGGCGGCCATGAAGGCGCTAGGGCGCTTGCGACCTATTGGGTCGGCCAGGGCGTCGGACTGATGAACGAGGCCATGGGCGCCGGACAGGTCGTGCAGGAATTCAAGAGCGACTGGATCGCCGCCTGTGAAAGGCTGAATGGGTTTCTAGACGAATAAAACGTCGCCCCTGCGAAGGCAGGGGCCGCTGGCAACCTTGTGCAAGGCCGATAGCGGCCCCCGCCTTCGCGGGGGCGACAATCTCATTAAGCAACCGTCGCCTTGACGATCTTGCCGGGCTCGCGCGGCGGCTCACCCTTGGGCAGCGCGTCGACATTGTCCATGCCTTCGGTCACTTCGCCCCAGACGGTATACTGGTTGTCGAGGAAGCGCGCATCTTCGAAGCAGATGAAGAACTGGCTGTTCGCGCTGTTCGGGTTCTGCGCACGCGCCATCGAGCACACCCCGCGAACATGCGGTTCGCTGCTGAATTCCTGCGGAAGGTCGGGAAGCTGGCTGCCGCCCATGCCGGTCCCCGTCGGATCGCCGCCCTGCGCCATGAAGCCGGGGATCACGCGGTGGAACACGACGCCGTCGTAAAAGCCTTCGCTCGCCAGCTGGGTGATACGCTCGACATGCTTCGGCGCCAGATCGGGACGCAGGCGGATGACGACATCGCCGGTCGACAGCGAAAGGGTGAGGGTCTGTTCGGTCATAAAGGACTCCTGTGGGAAAGTTGGCCGTGCCATAGCGGGCGACGGCGGCAAAGCCACGCATAAATTGCCCGGCCGGCCCGCGCGGCGTTGCCATCGGGCGGCTGCGGCACTAGGGGAAGGCTCGACCCGCCGGCAACTCGCGCCACATCGACAGGGAGGATAACGCGATGGACAAACGCGACGATTCCCTGCCCCCCGACGATATGCCGATCACCGACGATCGCGAAAACAACCGCGATGCGGCTTCGCGCGAAGCTGAAACCGAACTCGACGAGGATGATCGGCTGAAACCCGAATTCGTCCGCGACGTCCTCGACCTCGCCGAGGCCGGCGAAGGCGAAGCCGCGCGCGAGCGTATCGGCCGCCTCCACCCCGCCGACATCGCCGACCTGTTCGAACTCGCCCGCACCGACGAACGCCCGATGCTCGCCGCGGTGCTGGGCGACATGCTTTCCGCCGACGTGCTCGCGGAAATGAACGATTATGTGCGCGAAGAGCTCATCGATCTTCTCGCCCCGGAACAAGTGGCCGAACTGGCCGCCGAACTCGATACCGACGACGCCGTCGCGATCATCGAGGATATGGAGGCCGACGAGCAACAGGCCGTGCTCGACGCGATGGAGCCGGAAGATCGCGCCGCGATCGAGGATGCGCTGTCTTTCCCCGAGGAATCCGCCGGCCGCCTGATGCAGCGCGATCTGGTGGCGGTGCCCGAGCATGTCACCGTCGGTGACGTCATCGACCGGCTGCGCGAAGACACCGAACTGACCAGCGACTTCTGGGAAATCTACGTCGTCGATCCGATGCATCGCCCGGTCGGCACCTGCCAATTGAGCTGGATACTCCGCACCCCGCGCGACATTGCGATCAGCGATGTCATGAAGCGCGAACAGACGCTCATTCCAGTCGACATGGATCAGGAAGAGGTCGCGCTGCGCTTCCAGAAATATGCGCTGATCTCCGCCGCTGTCATTGATCGCGCCGGGCGCCTTGTGGGCATGATCACGGTCGATGACGTCGTCCACATCATTCAGGAAGAGGCGGGTGAGGATATCTTGCGCCTGTCGGGCGCTGGCGACGGCGATATCAACGAACCGATCCGCGAAACCTATAGCGCGCGCGTGCGCTGGCTGATCGCCAATCTCGGCACTGCTCTTGTGGCGTCGTCCATCGTCGGATTTTTCGGCGGCGCGATCGAGCATATGGTCGCCCTCGCCGCGCTGATGCCGATCGTCGCCGGGGTCGGCGGCAACGCCGGAACGCAGACGCTGGCGGTCACCGTGCGCGCGCTCGCGATGAACCAGCTCACCGATTCGAACAGCTGGCGCGCGATCTGGCGCGAAATGAAGATCGCGCTGCTGAACGGATCGACGATCGCGCTGATCGCCGGAACCGCCACCGCGCTGTGGTTCGCCAATCCCCAGCTCGGCGGGGTGATTGCAGCGGCGATGGTGGTGAACATCTTCGTTGCCGGTGTGGCCGGGGTCGCTATCCCGCTGCTGCTCGACCGGCTCGATCAGGATCCGGCGGTCGCCAGTTCGATTTTCGTCACCATGACGACAGACTCTATGGGCTTTCTGGCGTTCCTAGGCCTTGCGGTGGCAAGCGGCCTCACCAGCATGGCCTGACAAGCTGCTGGAATCCGATCTCAATTCCGCAATTTTCGGTGGGTCGAAAAAAAATTCGCCGCAGTGATTTTTTTTGGGAACTTATTCCCCGCTTGGGTCGTTTCCTTTTCGAGCAGCGATCATCGCCCCCCCGCAGCGCTGCTCAGCAACATTGGCCCGGCCCGCATTCCCTCCCCCCCCTCGAAAGCGTGCCGGGCCATTTTGCGCTCCAACGACAACAACGAACAAGGTGAAGAATGATGACGAGCTTTCGCGCAATCATCCTGGCATTGATGGCAAGCTTTCTGGTCGCTGGCTGCAATACCGTTAAGGGAGCAGGTCGCGATATCGAGTCAGTCGGTCAAGCAGGCGCAGACGCCATCGATTGACCGCGTTCAGACCCGCTTACCCTAACTAAAGCCTCTTAAAGAGGCTCGACAGGCGCCTCTTCGGCGCCTGTTTTGCGTCGGCGCTGGGTAAACCAGATCGCGAAGATCGAGATTTCATATAGCAGAATCAGCGGTACCGCGAGGAGGAACTGGCTGAGAATATCGGGCGGAGTCGCGACGGCAGCGATCGCGAAAGCGGCGACGATCATATAGCGCCGCGCCGACACAAGTTGCTCGCGGGTGACGATTCCCGAACGCTCGAGCAGCATCAGAAGGATCGGCAGCAGAAAGCAGATTCCGAACGCCATGATGAACTGCATGATGAAGCTGAGATAATTAGCGACAGACGGCAGCGCCTCTTGCTGAATTCCTCCAAGATCGCCCTGATAGCCCAGCAGGAAGCGGAGCGCGACCGGAACAGTCACGAAATAGGCAAGGCAGGCACCGGCCGCGAACAACACCGGCGTCGCAAAAATGAAAGGCAAAAGCGCTCGCTTTTCCTGGCGGTACAGGCCGGGCGCGACAAACTTCCACAACTGATTCGCGATCACCGGAAAGGCGATCATCGTCGCGGCGAATAACGCGACCTTGATCTGGACAAAAAACGCCTCGAACAATTGCGTATAAATGATCTTTCCCTGCCCCGCCGCGACGAGCGGCTGGACTAGGACGCGGAAGATATCCTCCGCAAAATAGAGGCACACGCCAAAAGCGATCGCGATGGCCAACAGCGATTTCAACAATCGCGAGCGCAGTTCGATAAGATGGTCCAGCAGCGGCATCTTGCCGCCAGCGCCCTCTTCCTCCGCGGTAACGGGAGCTTCGACGGTCATGGCAACGGCCCATCCTTGGGCGGGGCGTCATGCGTTTCGGGCTTGGTTGCGGCCGCAGCCTGATCGACATCCTCGACGGGCTGCTCGCCGGGCGCCTCGGTGGTCGCAGGCTTCACTGGCGCGTTGATGTCATCGACGCGGGGAAATTCGCGCATGATCGCTTCATTTTGTTCGCGCCACTGCTTTTCCAGCTCTTCCAGTTCGGCCTCGCGCATCATCGTGTCGAGCCCCGAACGGAAATGGCGCGCCATGCCGCGCGCCTTGCCCATCCATTTGCCGACAAAGCGCATCGCTTTGGGCAGGTCCTTGGGTCCGATGACAACCAAGGCCACCACCACGACGAGCATCAACTCGGTGGGCGCAACATCGAACATCGTTTAAACTATCCCCCGCAGGCGGACGCGATCAGAGCTTGTCGTGCTCGGCCGTCGGCGTCGACATCGGGGTGGCATCAGGGGCACGCTGGCCTTCGATATGCTTGGGCGGGACCGGAGCATCATCCTCCGACATGCCTTTCTTGAAGCTTTTGATACCCTTGGCGACATCGCCCATCATGTCGGAAAAGCGCCCCTTGCCGAACAACAGCAAGACGAGAATGCCGACAACCAGCCAATGCCAAATGCTGAAGCTACCCATCTTATAATCTCCTTGAGCTTTTCATCTAAGCCTCTTCGCCGTCTTTTACTAGATCAAGCTCGCCGATAGCTTCTTCAAACGCCAGATCGACGGGATCGAGCAGCCCTGCCGCGCGCAGATCCTCGATTCCCGGCAAATCCTTGCGGCTGTTGAGACCGAAATGTTGCAGGAACGCGTCAGTCGTCTTGTAAATCAGCGGCCGTCCCGGAACCTCGCGGCGTCCGGCCGGAGCGATCCATTCGGCCTCCATCAGCACGTCGAGCGTCCCTTTCGACGTCTGGACGCCGCGGATCGCCTCGATTTCGGCGCGACTGACGGGCTCATGATAGGCGACGATCGCCAGCACTTCCGACGCCGCGCGCGACAATTTGCGCGGATCGTCGCGTTCGCGGCGGAGCAGATGGGCCAGATCCGCCGGTGTCTGGAAATGCCAATTCCCGCCGCGCTCAACCAGCTCGATTCCACTTCCGGCGTGTCGCGCCGCGATTGTCTGGATAATCGCACGCACCTCGCTCGGCGTCATTTCATCGCCCATTCGCCCCGCGACCTGCCGCGCATCGAGCGGGTCGTCGCTGGCAAAGAGCATCGCTTCTATCGCGCGTTCGCGGTCGTCGATCGGGTTCATGCTTCGGCTGCCTTCAGATAAAGGGGTTCGAACGCCCCCTCCTGCTTCAGGGCGATACGCCCCTGCCGCGCCAGTTCGAGCGCAGCGACAAAGCTCGATGCGATCGCCGAACGGCGCAAGGGGCCATCATAATCGGCGGGCAGGAAGTCGGACAGCTCGGTCCAGTCGAGCTGTACCCCGATCAGTCGCTGCAAATGCTGGAGCGCAGCGTCAAGCGTCACGACAGGCCGCCGCGAGACCATATGCACCACCGGCTCCGTTCGCAGCTTGACCTGACCATAGGCCGCCAAAAGATCATACAGGCTGGCATCCCAGCGCCGGACCTTCACATCACGCAGCCCCTCGGGCTTCGGGCGCAGAAACACGTCGCGGCCTACGCAATCACGCGCGAGCAGACGCGCCGCAGATTCGCGCATCGCCGCCAGCCGCTGCAACCGCAACTGCAGGCGCAGCGCCAGCTCGTCGGGCGACGGCTCTTCCAGCGGGTCCTTGGGCAAAAGCAGCGCCGATTTCAGATAGGCCAGCCACGCCGCCATCACCAGATAATCGGCCGCAACCTCCAGCTTCAGCGCGCGCGCTTCATTGATGAAGTCCAGATATTGTTCGACCAGCGCAAGGATCGAAATTTGCCGGAGATCGACTTTCTGCCCACGCGCAAGCGTCAGCAGCAGGTCGAGCGGTCCCTCCCAGCTTTCGAAGTTGAGCTGCAGCGCATCTTCACGCTCGGCCGTCGGGGTCGGTCCGAAATCGAGCTCCACCGCGCCCCCCGGCCCGCTTACGCCGCGGCCAGCAGCGCGTCGCGCTGGTCGACCAGCACTGCAAACTCACGTGGATCGGGCACCCCGGCAATCCGGTCCATTGCGCCTTCAAGCCGCGCCTGCGATATCGTGCTGATCGGATCGAGCGCATTGGCGATGCCGATCATATCATCCATCTTCGCCCAGCAATTGAGCGCGATGTCGCACCCCGCAGCGATCGCGTCGGCCGCGCGCGAGGGAACGTCGCCCGACAGCGCGTTCATATCCAGATCGTCGGTCATCAACAGGCCATGAAAGCCGATGCGCTGGCGGATCACGCTGTCGATGATGACCGGCGACAACGTCGCCGGGCGATCGGGATCCCAGACGTCAAAGACCACGTGGCACGTCATCGCCATCGCCGCATCGCGCAGCGCGGCAAAGGGCGCGAGATCGGTCTGCAAATCGTGATCCGACGCCCCGACACGCGGCAGTTCCTTGTGCGAATCGAGCAAGGCGCGGCCGTGGCCCGGGATATGCTTGACGATGCCGATCACCCCGCCCGCCTGCAATCCGCTGAGGATCGCGCGGCCGAGGGCTGCGACGCGCATCGGCTCGCTGCCGAGAGCGCGGTCGCCGATTACGTCGCTCGCACCGGGCTGGCGAACGTCGAGGAGCGGCAGGCAATCGACGGTGATGCCCACCTCGGCCAGCATCGCCGCGAGTGCCATCGCGTTCAGCCGCGCCGCCTCGATCGCGCTGGCCGGCGCGCGTTCATAAAGCTCATCGAACGCCGATCCGCTTGGAAACAATGGCCATTCGGGTGATTTCATCCGCGCGACGCGGCCGCCCTCCTGGTCGATCAGGATCGGCAGATTATCGCGCCCGTCGAGGCTGCGCAGATCGTCGGTCAGCCGCCGCAACTGCGCACGATTTTCGATATTGCGACCGAAGATGATATAGCCTGCGGGGTCGCAGTCGCGAAAGAAGGCGCGCTCGTCATCGGTCAGAGTCAGGCCCGACAGGCCGAAAATGGCGGGTATCATCGTGCGTCAACCTCCATCGGTTGGCACCCCCTCATGCGGCAACCAAAGGCCAACATGGCACAGCGGCAAGCCTGCTCCAACGGATTCTGCGGCAAAGCGGGCCGATTCAGCGAACGATGACGCAATTTTCACCGGCAACACGCAATTTCCCGCACAAATTCGCTGCATTAGCCGCCGTCCCGGTAGAAACACGCAGGCGGTACACCGTCCCGCCTTCCACCTTCGCCGGCGACACCGATTTGTTGTGCTCGGCCAGATAGGCGAAGCGCTTCGACAAATTGGTCCACGCCTTGGTCGCGGCGCCTTCGCTGCTGAATGCGCCAAGCTGGATCGTTCCCGCCGCCGGAACGGTTGGCACGACCTTGGGCGCCACTTCGGCGGACTTGACCGGGGCGGCGGCAGGCTTGTCCTTGCTCTTGTCGGCGACCGCCTTATCCGCCCCAGCCTTTTTCGCTGCCTTTGCGGCAGCTTCGCGTTCCTGCGGCGTCACAGCTGGTTCTTCCGGCATGCGGGTCGGGTCGACCCTGCCCGCCGGCTCAGCGCCCTCGCTCGCGGCGAAGCTCGAATCGCCCTCGCCCTCAAAGGTTTTCGAGGCGTCGTCGCTGGGCGCAATCTTATAGTCGCCGGGTTGCGCCGCGATCAGTTCGCCCTGCCCGCGCGCGCCGCCGTTCTGGACCCACCACAGGCCGCCCAGCACCGTACCGATCAACAACAATCCGCCCAGCACCATGACTAACAGGCGAACAGGCGAAACTTCGCCCTCATCCCCATAACCATCGGCGGCCTCCAGCCAGGGCAGGCGATCCTCGCCCTCAAGCCCCAACCCTGCATCCCCCCTGTCGTCCGCCATCAAACCATCTCCTCGAGCGCCTCGACCCCCATCAGGTACAGCCCGTTGCGGATAACCTGCCCGATTCCATCGGCCAGATAAAGGCGCGTCGCGGTCAATTCGGGATCGCCGGCCAGGATGACGCGCGCTTCGGGGCGATCATTGCCCATGTTCCACCATGCGTGGAAGGCCGCGGCGACCTCTGCCAGATAAAAAGCGATGCGATGGGGCTCGCGCGCCGAAGCCGCGGCTTCGACGATCCGCGGGAATTGCGCGAGCAGTTTGACGATCGCCAGTTCATGCTCGTCGAGCCGGGCGGGCGCTGGCGCGACGGGTGCAATCCCGGCATCGGCAAGCTTGCGCTTCAGCGACGCGATCCGCGCATGGGCATATTGGACATAGAAGACGGGATTGTCGCGCGACGCCTCGACGACCTTGGCAAAGTCGAAATCCATCTGGGCGTCGGCTTTTCGCGTCAGCATGGTGAAGCGCACGGCATCCTTGCCGACTTCGTCGACGACATCGGCGAGGGTCACGAAATTGCCTGCACGTTTCGACATTTTGAACGGCTCGCCATTCTTGAGCAGGCGCACCATCTGGACCAGCTTGACGTCGAATTTCTTCGTCCCGCCGGTCATCGCGGCGACCGCGGCCTTGATCCGCTTCACCGTACCGGCGTGGTCGGCGCCCCAAATGTCGATCAGCTCGTCGGCGTCCTGCGCCTTCTGGTAATGATAAGCGAGGTCGGCGCCAAAATAGGTCCAGCTGCCGTCCGATTTCTTGATCGGCCGGTCCTGATCGTCGCCAAATTGCGTCGAACGGAACAGCGGCAGTTCGACAGGCTCCCAATCCTCGGGGGTCTCGCCCTTCGGCGCCTCGAGCACGCCGTCGTAGACAAGCCCCTGCTCGCGCAGCCATTTTTCGGCCTCGTCGGGCTTGCCCGCGGCTTGCAACTCGGCTTCCGACGAGAAGAGGTTATGATGAATGCCCAGCTTGGCGAGGTCGGCGCGGATCATATCCATCATTGCGCTGATCGCCTCGGCCCGGAACAGTCCCAGCCACGCGCTGTCGGGTGCTCCGACGAAACGGTCGCCATATTCGGTCGCCAGCCTGGCCGCGACGGGCTTCAGATAATCGCCCGGATACAGGCCCTCGGGGATCGACCCGATATCCTCGCCCAATGCCTCGCGATAACGCATGTGCACCGACCGCGCGAGAACATCGACCTGCGCGCCCGCGTCGTTGACATAATATTCGCGAATGACATCGTGCCCGGCATATTCGAGCAGCGTAGCCAGCGCATCGCCGACCACAGCACCGCGACAATGGCCGACATGCATCGGGCCGGTGGGGTTGGCGGAGACATATTCGACATTGACGCGCCGCCCCTGCCCCATTGTCGAACGGCCATATTCAAGAGCGTCGGCGTGGATCAGCGCCAGTTCGCCGCGCCAGCTGTCTTCGACGAGGCGCAGGTTGATGAAGCCCGGCCCGGCGACGCTCGCCTCGGTCACTTCGTCCAGCGCGCCCAGTTCGGCGACAAGCAGCTCAGCCAGCGCACGCGGGTTCATGCTCGCGGGCTTGGCCAGCACCATCGCGGCATTGGTCGCGACATCGCCATGCGCCGGATCGCGCGGCGGCTCGACGCTGATCGCGCTGCGATCGAGCCCTTCAGGCAGAGCATTTTTTGCGGCGAGCGCATCGAGTGCGGCGCCGATATGGTCGGAAAAGCGGCTAAACAGGGTCACGGGCAAAGCCTATCTGGGATCAAGAGGGGTTAGCGCGCCCTACCGCAGCTTGGGCAACGCGAAAAGCCCTGCGCCGCCCAAATGGCGCCGCAGGGCAAACGGCGCAGGGGCGCGCCGCCGCAAAGCCTATCGTCGGACGTTATATTCCAGCTGTTCCTGCGTCAGCTGAAAGCCGACGAGCAGTTCGAAACTGGCGCGCTGAACCGCGACGCGTACTTCGGGGATGCTCAGCGGGTCGACCGCGGCATCCTGATCGCCCGCCTTGCGCTTGCGGGTGATGCGTTCCTGAATGTCGGCGGGAAGCGTCGCGGCGGCGCGGTCGACATAGGCCGACGCCTGACCGCGGCCGGTGCCTCGCACCTGTCCCTCGGGGAAGGTGACGGTGACATTGCCAAGCCGCTTTGCAACGACGGCGGTGCCGCCCTGCACGACGGTCGAAAAATAGGGCAAGGTCAGGGTGCGCGCCGGACCGGCGTCGCGCCGCGTCGCAACAACCTCGAAATTCGCGAGCTGATAGACTTTTTCGCCGGTGTCGTTGCACTGCGGGGTCAGATTGGTGATCGACGCAACAACGTCGATCGCGCGCGCATCGCGGCTGGTCGCCGGGTCGAACAACGTGATATCGCCGGTGTACAGCGGCACGGCAACGGCGGGGCAGGTATCGCGGACCGACGTGATCCCGACGCCCGACGACACGTCGATGTCGTTGTTCTTTGCACAGCCAGCCGCCGTCGCCATCGCCGCCGTGCCGCAAAGCACAGCCAGAAACTTACGGGGCGAAGACGAAATGGGCATCATGATGAACAGGCTTTCCAAACAGGCGCGATTGCGTCGGGACGGTTGATCCCGCTTCATGCGCGCCGCTTCTTATCGGTGCGATGAACGCGGCGCAACTCGGACGAAGCCGCTTTACCGCTTATGCCCTGCTGCGCTAGAGCGCCCACACCATGAATGCACCCCATCCCATGACGCCCTTATCCGGCAATGAAACGGCAGAACTCAAGGTTTTGGTGGCCGCACCGCGCGGCTTTTGCGCCGGGGTCGATCGGGCAATCCGTATCGTCGAACTCGCACTCGAACGCTTCGGCGCCCCGGTCTATGTGCGACACGAAATCGTTCACAACCGCTATGTCGTTGAATCGCTGAAGGCCAAGGGCGCGGTTTTCGTCGAATCGCTCGATCAGGTTCCCGACGATATTCCCGTGGTGTTCAGCGCCCATGGGGTGCCCAAGGCTGTGCCGGCGAAGGCTGAAACGCGGGGACTCGACTTTATCGACGCGACCTGTCCCCTGGTGTCGAAGGTCCATCGCATGGCCGAGCGTCACCATGATGCCGAACGGCACATCATCTTCATCGGCCATGCCGGCCATCCCGAGGTCATCGGCACACTGGGCCAATTGCCCGACGGCGCGATGACCCTGGTCGAATCGGTCGACGATGTTACTGCCCTGTCGCCGCCCGACCCGCAAAAACTGGCCTTCCTGACTCAGACGACGCTGTCGGTGGACGACACGCGCGATATCGTCGCCGCGCTGCGCCATCGTTTCCCCGACATCGCCGGACCGCGAAGCGAAGATATCTGTTACGCAACCTCGAACCGCCAGGACGCGGTGAAGGCCATCGCCGGACAGTGCGACCGCATGATCGTCATCGGTGCACCCAACAGCTCAAACAGCCTGCGACTGGTCGAGGTCGCCGAACGCCTTGGTATACCCGCGCATCTGGTTCAGCGCGGGACCGATATCGATCCCGACTGGCTGCGCGATATTGAGACACTCGGAATTACAGCGGGCGCGAGCGCGCCCGAAACACTCGTTCGCGAAGTGATCGATGCGGTCGCGATGTACCGACCGATCGTCGAGGATGTCGTGGTGACGGCCGAGGAAAATATGGTGTTCAAACTGCCCCGCGGGCTCGAACCGGAAACGGAATAGGACCCCCGCCATGGCCGTTTACACCGCTGTCGATCCCGACGACCTCGCCGCGCTGGTCGCGCGCTATGACATGGGCACCGTCCTGTCGTGTAAGGGCATTGCAGAGGGTGTCGAGAACAGCAATTTCCTGCTCGAAACCACCGACGGCCGTTTCATCCTGACCCTTTATGAAAAGCGCGTGCAGGAAGGCGACCTGCCCTTTTTCGTCGATCTGCTCGCACATCTCGCCGCCAGCCGCTGCCCCGTCCCCGCAATGATCCGCGATCGCGACGGGATCGCCATTCAGCAAATTTCGGACCGCGCGGCGTGCATCATCCAGTTTCTCTCGGGGATGTCGCTGACCCATCCCACCGTCGGCCAGTCCGAAGCGACCGGCGTCGCACTCGGCGCGATGCACCGCGCGCTCGAAAATTATGACGGCGCGCGCGAAAACAGCATGGGTCAACCCAGCTGGCGCGGTGTCGCCAAGGCGACGGGTGACCTCGACGCGGTGATGCCGGGCCTGCAAGCGATTGTCGATGACGAGTTGAACTATCTGGGTGCCCATTGGCCCACCGATCTGCCCGCGCATGTCATTCACGCTGATCTGTTTCCCGACAATGTGCTGATGCTCGGCGACGAGGTGACCGGCCTGATCGACTTCTATTTCGCCGCGACGGATTTTCGCGCTTATGACGTTGTGATCACCCACGCCGCTTGGACCTTCTCGGACGACGGCAGCGACTGTAACGCCGATCTCGCGCGGGCATTGATGCGCGGCTATGCCCGCGAAGTATCGCTGTCCGACGCCGAAATCGCCGCCCTGCCCCTGCTCGCACGCGGCGCAGCGCTGCGCTTCCTGCTGACCCGCGCGCATGACTGGGTCCATACCCCTGCCGATGCGCTCGTCACGCGCAAGGACCCGCTGCCCTTTCTCAACCGCTTGCGCCGTTATCAGGCGCCCGACGCCGCCACCCTGTTTGCAATCGCATGACCGAAGGCGAAACAAAAACCGTGATCGTCGCGACCGATGGCGCGTGCAAGGGCAATCCCGGCCCCGGCGGCTGGGGCGCGGTGCTGCGTTGGGGTGATGTGGTCAAGAAATTGTCCGGCGGCGAACCCGACACGACGAACAATCGCATGGAATTAATGGCGGCGATCGAGGCGCTGGCGGCGCTCAAACGCGGCTGTAACGTCGAATTGTCGACCGACAGCGTCTATGTCCGCGACGGCATCACCAAATGGGTCTTCGGCTGGCAGAAAAACGGCTGGAAAACCGCGGCAAAAAAGCCGGTCGCCAACGCCGATCTGTGGCAGCGGCTCGTTTCGGAAGCAAAGCGGCACAAGATCGAATGGCTGTGGGTCAAGGGCCATGCAGGCCACGGCGACAACGAAATCGCCGACCAGCTCGCAAGCGACGCGGCGATCGAAGTGATGCGCGCCACGCGCAAAAAATGATGCGCGCGGCGGCCTGCTGAAGTTCAGCTGCCAGACAAAGCAAAACGTGATGGTGCGAAAGGTGCGGGATCGACATTGCCGATCTCCCCTTCAGGCCGCGGCGCGCCCAGTTGGGCCGCAAGCAACGCAGCGATTGCCGGTGCGGTCTGAATGCCGAAACCGCCCTGTCCCGCGCACCAGGCAAAGCCGGGGACATGCGGATCGATGCCAAACACCGGCGCGCGATCGGGCGCGAAGCTGCGCAGCCCCGCCCATTTGCGTTCGACGGCGGCGATTGGCCAGTCGACGACCGCTTGCAAGCGGTCGATCGCCAGCGCGACATCCATCTCTTCGGGGGCAGCGTCGCAGGGATCGGACGGCGTCTCGTCGTGCGGGGTCAGCCAGATGCGCCCCTCGCTCGCGCCCTTGAAGTAAAACTGCCCGCCGACATGGACGATCAGCGGCAGCTCCGCCGGCACCGGCACACCAAGGCGCAGTTGCAGGACGGTTCGCCGATAGGGCTGGATGCCCAGCGGAGCGGCGCCACACGCCTCCGCCACGCCGTCGGCCCATGCCCCCGCCGCATTGACGATCAGGGACGCGTGTATGACTTCGCCGCCCGCGATGACCTCCCAGCCATCGTCCATCCGCCGCCCGCGCTCCAGCGGTGCGCGCGTCACCAACGCCGCGCCGCCGCGCTTCGCCGCGCGCAAATAGGCGGAGTGCAGCCGACCGACGTCGATGTCGCTGCACGCAGGCTCGAAAGCCGCCTCGCTCCACTCAGGACGAACGCCGGGGATCATGCGTGCCATTTCCGCATGCCCCATCCGCGAGACATCGACGCCCTTCGCGGAAAATTCGGCGCAAAAAGCGTCAACCGCCGCCCCCTCGCCACGCCGCCCGATCGTCAGCGCGGTGCGCGGAAACAAAAAACCGCGGCTGGCGAATGCGGCCGGCGGATCGGCCAGCGTCGCAAAGGATGCGGCCGACAACGGCTGCACCTCTGCCCCGCCATAGCTTTCGTGCCAGAAAGCGGCCGACCGCCCCGTCGCATGATAGCCGGGCATATCCTCCGCCTCGATCATCATGACCCGGCGATACGGCGCCAGTGCGGCGGCCAGGCTGGCCCCGGCAATACCCGCGCCGACAATCAGGACATCGGTGGCGGAGGGGGCGGCGGCGGTCATGCCCCGCCGCATATCGGCTGACGACAGGAATGCAAGCTGCCGGGCCCGCGAACATGGTTACTCTTTGGTAAGCCATGCTGACTAGAGCTGTGCCGATGGACAAAGGCTCGATCACCCTGTGCCTCGTGGCGTTGCTCGCGATCTTGATGGTCGCCGCGGCGGTGAGCGACCTGCGCTCGCGCACCATATCGAACGGCCTCAACGCCGCGATCGCGCTGCTCGCCATTCCCTTCTGGGTAGCAACCGGGCTCGCGCTATGGCCTGACATACCATTGCAGTTCGGCGCCGCAGTGGCGGTCTTTCTTGTCTTTGTCGGGATGTTTGCCGTCGGCGCAATGGGTGGAGGCGACGTGAAGATGATCGGCGCAGTGATGCTGTGGATTCCCCTGCCGCTGTTTCTGCCGATGCTGACCGTCATGGCCATCGCGGGTGGCATCCTGTCGGCGGTCATGCTCGTGGGCACAAAACTGCGCCCGTCCGACACGCCGGTGGAGGTTCCCTATGGCGTCGCCATCGCGGCTGCAGGGCTTTGGGCACTTCACCAACAATATTTTAACCAGTTTCAGGCTATCGGTTCGACCTGAGGGCAAGCACCGCCGTTCCCGGTAGGTGCAGGAGGCGAAAAATCGTCATGGATACGCGAAAGATAATGCTGATCGTCGGCGCGCTGGTGATTGCCATCGGCGCTGCATTCGGGGTCAACCAGATAATGCGTGGGGCATCGACACCGGAGGCCCGCGCTGCGGCTGCACCGGAGATCACGGGTCCGCTTATCCTCGTCGCGACGCGGTCGCTGCCGGTGGGTACGATCATCGGCCCCGACAGCTTCCGCTATCAACCCTGGCCCAAGGAACTGGTCGAGAACGCCTATTTCCTGAAGGACAAATCCGACGCTCAGACATTGGTCGGAACCGTCGTACGCCACCCGATCACTGCCGGTCAGCCGCTGACGCAAGGCGCGCTCGTCCATCCGAATGATCGCGGCTTCCTTGCTGCGGCGCTCGGCCCGGGCATGCGCGCCGTCACCGTCAAGGTTTCGCAGGAACAGGGCGTCGCCGGCTTCGTCTTTCCGGGCGACCGGGTCGATGTGGTGTTGTCGCAGACGATCGAGGTCAAGGAAGGAAGCTCCTATCCCGACTCCCAGCTTTTCACCGCGGAAACCATCGTGCGCAACGTGCGCGTCCTCGCCACCGACCAGCGGTTCAATGCGGAGGATGAAACCGGAAAGACCCCGGTGAACACCTTCAGCTCGGTCACGCTCGAAGCGACGCCCGAGATCGCCGAGAAGATCGCAGTCGGCCAGAACATGGGCAAATTGTCGCTCGCACTGCGTCCGCTCGCCGAAAGCACCGGCGACCTCGACGCCGCGATCGCTTCGGGCGACGTGAACGTACCCGCGAAAGGCGGCAGCGCAGCCGAAAGGAAAATGCTGGCCGAAGTCGCCAATCGTCCGACCGCAGGCCGCTCGTCTGCGACCACCGGCGGCGACGTGTCACGTTTCTGGATTCCGGTGAGCGGCCGCGGGTCGCTCGGCCGGCCTGCGCTGGTGCAACAGTCGTCCAGCGACGGCGGAAGCGCCGCACCAGCCGTTCGCAGCGGACCCGTGGTCCGCGTGACGCGCGGCGAAAAGGTGACCGAAGTTCCGGTGGGGGGCAAGTAAGATGAACAGCAAACCCGATTTCAAGGCCGCCGCGCTCGCGCGCACCCTGGCCATCGGCCTGATGGCGGCCACCCTTGCATGGGCCCCGTCGAGCCCCGCTTCGGCTCAGGCCGTCCAGAACGCCAGCGGCAGCATCGAATTGTCGGTGGGCCGTGGCCGCCTGATCAGCCTGCCCGCTTCGATGAGCGACGTCTTCGTCGCGAACGATGCCGTCGCCGACGTGCAAATCCGTTCGAGCCGTCAGCTTTACATCTTTGGCAAGGGGCCGGGCGAAACCAGCATCTACGCCACCGATGCCAGCGGCCGGGTCGTGTATTCGACCGTCGCCCGGGTCGGCAACAATATCGAGACGATCGAGCAGATGCTGTCGCTCGCCATGCCGGATGCCAGCATTTCTTCGAATGCGATGAACGGCTTCATCCTGCTGACCGGAACTGTCCAGTCGCCCGACGACGCGGCCGAGGCGGAACGCCTTGTCCAGGCGTTCGTGGGCGAACAGACCAAAGTCATGTCGCGCCTCCGCACCGCCACGCCGCTGCAAGTAAATCTGCAGGTCCGCATCGCCGAAGTGAACCGCACTTTGGTCAAGGAAATCAGCGGAAACGTGGCGACGAGCGACAATGACGGCCCCTTCGGCAACGGCTTCCTCGGCAACATCGTCCGCGGCCGGCAAGCCGGCACGATCACCCGCAACCCCGACGGCAGCACCACCTACAACATCCAGACCCCCTCGGGCACGAACAGCCTTGCCGGCGCCGGACGCCTGTTTGGACTCGATGTGATCGCATCGCTCGATATCGGCGAGCGTTCGGGGATGGTGGTCACGCTGGCTCAGCCAAACCTGACCGCAATCTCGGGTGAAACCGCCGACTTCCTGGCTGGCGGCGAATTCCCGATCCCGATCCCCGGAAACTTCGCCGGCACGACGATCGAATATCGTCAATATGGTGTCAGCCTGGCCTACACGCCGACGGTCCTGTCGAACGGACGGATCAGCCTGCGCGTCCGTCCCGAAGTATCGGAACTGTCGACGGAAGGCGCGATCCAGATGCAGGGATACCAGATCCCGGCTCTCACCGTTCGTCGGGCCGAAACGACCGTCGAACTCGGATCGGGCGAAAGCTTCATGATCGCCGGCTTGATGAACAACCGTTCGATCGGCGCCATCGACAAGATTCCGGGTCTCGGCGACGTGCCCATCCTTGGCATGTTGTTCAAATCGGACAGCTTCCGCCGCGGTGAAACCGAACTGGTTATCGTCGTCACCCCCTATCTGGTCCAGCCGGTGTCGGCGAACGACATCAAGCTGCCTACCGACGCTTTTCAGGTTGCGAACGACGCCGACCGACTTCTGGGCAGCCAGGAAAGCGACGGCATCACCGGCGGCGACCGCCCCAAGCCGCGGCTCGACACGTCACCCGGCGATGCCGACCGCCCGCGCGGCGGCGGCGACGTATCGCCGGGCTTCAGCATCAACAAATGACGCGCTGGTTTCGAGGAGCAAAGTGATGAACAAAATCGCAGCCTGGACAATATTGGCGCTGGCAACTTCGCTTGCCGGATGCGCAAACGGCACCGCCACCAGCAATCGCAGCCTGGATTCGGTCCATCAGCCGATCGTGCGCAAAGCCACCTATCAATTCGACGTTGCTGCCAGTGACGGCGACCTCGCGCCAAGCGAACAAGCCCGTCTGCGCGATTGGCTTGACGCCATGGGTGCGCGCTACGGTGACCGCATCGCGATCGAAGATCCAGCAACCTATGGTGCGAGTGCGGCACAGGCGGCGGTCCGCCAGATGGTCGAGCGGCGCGGGCTGCTTTTGAGTGCGGATGTCCCTGTGACCACCGGCGCTGTTCCGTCCGGTTATTTGCGCGTGATCATCACCCGCGCATCGGCCCATGTGCCGGGATGCCCCGACTGGTCCAGCTCATCGTCGATCAACCTCGCCAACGCCACCTCGGCCAATTTTGGCTGCGCGGCAAACAGCAATCTGGCGGCGATGGTTGCCGACCCCAATGATCTGATCAAGGGTGCGCGCAACGAAAATTATGATCCGTCCGCCGCAACCCGGCCGATCAAAACCTATCGGGAAAAACCCCAGACCGGGGCCGGTCAGCTGAAGGCCGAAGAGACCAACGGAGGCGGCAAGTGAACGCTCCTTTCAAACCTGCGGGGCTGCGCGATCCGTTCAACGCCTTTGTGTGTGACGAAGACACGCTGGAACTGATGCGCGTCGCCGCCGCCGACATGGGATGGCCCACCGAAAAGTGCAACAAGGGCGGGCTGCGCAATGCGGTCCAGTCGCTGTCGGTTTCGGCAAGCCCGAACATCCTGTTCGTCGATATGTCGGAGTCGGGTGACCCGATCAACGATATCAATGCGCTCGCGGAGGTTTGCGAACCCGGCACAGTCGTCATCGCGGCCGGGCAGGTCAACGATGTCCGTCTGTATCGCGACCTCCTGTCCAGCGGCATTCAGGACTATCTGCTCAAACCCCTGTCGCTCGACCAGGTTCGCGAATCGCTGACCATGGCGCAGGCGATGCTGACGGCGCCGAAACACGCCGATATGCAGGACGATAAGCCGCATCACATGATGACGGTCGTCGGCGTGCGCGGCGGGGTCGGCGCGTCGCTCGTATCGACATCGCTTGCATGGGCGATGAGCGAACAGGCGGGCCGCCAGACCGCGCTGCTCGATCTTGACGTCCATTTCGGGACCGGCGCGTTGACGCTCGACCTCGAACCGGGGCGCGGCCTGATCGACGCAATCGACAATCCCAGCCGCATCGACGGCCTTTTCATCGAACGCGCAATGGTGCGGGCGTCGGATAAGCTCAGCCTGTTGTCGGCCGAGGCGCCGATCCATCAGCCGGTGATGACCGACGGCTCTGCTTTCTTCCAGCTCGAGGAAGAATTGCGCAACGCGTTCGAGATGACGATCGTCGACATCCCGCGTCAGGTGCTGATCCCCTTCCCCCATCTGGCGTCGGAAGCTGGAACGATGATGCTGGTTACCGACGTGACGCTTGCTGCGGCACGCGACACGATCCGCCTTCTGGCGTGGTTCAAGCAAAATTTGCCGGGCGCCCGCGTCGTGCTGGTCGCGAACAAATTCCAGAACGGCATCGGCGAATTGTCGCGCAAGGAGTTTGAATCGTCGATCGAACGCCAGATTGACATCGTCATCCCCTTCGACCCCAAAATGGTCAGCCAGGCAGCCAAACTTGGCAAATCCTATGCCGAAATCTGCAAGGGAACAAAATCCGCCCAGCCATGGACCAATTTGATGCGGATCGTCCTCGACGGCGCCGATATCGAAGCCGAAGCGGCACCGGTCGCAGCGAAGCGCAAATCTGGCGGATCCCTGCTTGGAAAGCTGGGCGGGATCGGCGGCATAATGGCAAAAAAAGGCGTGAAACAAGGATGATATTGCGGCCGGAACCCTCCGGCCGCAACCTCCTTGCAAGGCCCAAACGGGACGAATGGCGACTATGAACTTGTCAGTGATTCTTATCATCAGCGCCGCCTTTCTGGCGTTTTCGCTGCTCGTGATTCTCCTCGGCGGGCCGTCGGTGGGCAAGGCGAAGACACGGCGCCTGTCCATGCTGAAGGACCGCCACGCTGCCTCGACCGAGGCCGTCGTCGCCGCCCAGATGCGCAAGACAATCCAATCCGCCGGAAACGCGGGCAACAGCCAGATTTCCAGCCTGATGCCGCGCCGCGATTTGATGGAATTGCGATTGCGCCGAACCGGCAAGAACTGGACCGTCAGTCAATATATGTTCGGCGCCATGGGGTTATTCATCCTCGTCACTGGCGGGCTATTGATGCTGCGAGCACCTGCGATGCTGGCGGGCATGCTCGGACTGCTCGCAGGGGTCGGGCTGCCTCATGTGATCGTCGGCCAAATGATCACAAAACGCGTCGCGCGGTTCAACACCCGCTTTCCGGATGCGATCGATCTGCTGGTCCGTGGCTTGCGATCGGGCCTGCCGGTCACCGAAACCTTTCAGGTCGTCAGCCAGGAAGTGCCCGGCCCGGTCGGCGAGGAATTCAAGGGCGTCGTCGAACGCATCCGCATCGGCAATACGATGGAAGCCGCGCTTCAGGAAACGGCCGCCATGCTGGGCACGCCGGAATTCCAGTTTTTCTGCATCACGATCGCGATCCAGCGCGAAACGGGCGGAAACCTCGCTGAAACGCTCGCCAATCTGTCCGACGTTCTCCGCAAACGCGCCCAGATGAAACTGAAAATCCGGGCAATGTCATCGGAAGCCAAGGCGTCGGCCTATATCGTCGGCTCGCTTCCTTTCTTTGTGTTCGCAATGGTCTGGATGATGAATCCCGAATATCTGGTCGGATTCTTCTCCGAAGAGCGTCTGATGATCGCCGGCGCCGGCGGGTTGGTGTGGATGAGCATAGGCGTGTTCATCATGTCGCGCATGATCAGCTTCGAAATCTGAAGGCATAACAGCCATGAACAGCAGCCTCCTCTCCGCCGCGTTTACGGGAACCCCGGCCGGTCCGACGATCTTTGGTATCGACGTCGTCTGGGTCGGCACCGTGATGGCCGCGGTGGGCGTGTTCGCCGTGCTGGTCGCCATCTATGGCGCATTGACCGTCCGCAACCCGATGACCAAACGGGTCAAGGCGCTAAATGAGCGCCGCGAACAGTTGAAGGCCGGGATCACAGCCTCCACCGCGAAGCGACGCGCGAAGCTGGTTCGCAAAAATCAAACCGCCGACAAGATGCGTACCGTCCTCGGTCGATTGCAAGTGCTGCAGGACAGCCAGATCAAGGAGGTCCAGCAAAAGCTCGCACAGGCCGGCATCAGGTCAAAGGATCTGGCAGTTACGGTGATTTTTGGCCGGATGGTGCTGCCGATCCTGTTTGGCTGCACCGCCGCCTTCCTGATTTATGGCATTGATATGTGGCCCGATCTTTCGTCCTTCAAGCGTTCGGGCGCTACGATGGCGGCACTCATTCTCGGTTATAAAGCGCCCGACTTGTTCGTCGAGAACAAGCGGACCAAGCGTACCGACGCGATCCGCAAGGGCTTGCCAGACGCGCTCGACCTGCTCGTCATCTGTGCCGAGGCAGGCTTGACCGTCGATGCAGCGTTCAGCCGCGTCGCGAAGGAACTGGGCCGCGCCTACCCCGAACTGGGCGAAGAGTTCGCCCTTTCATCGATCGAACTTGGTTTCCTGACCGAACGACGGCAGGCCTTTGAAAATCTGGCTTACCGCGTCAATCTGGAATCGGTGAAAGGCGTCGTCACGACGCTGATCCAGACCGAAAAATACGGCACTCCGCTGGCTTCGGCGCTGCGCGTGCTGTCGGCAGAATTCCGAAATGAGCGCATGATGCGAGCAGAGGAAAAGGCCGCGCGCCTGCCGGCGATCATGACCATTCCACTGATCCTGTTCATCCTGCCGGTGCTGTTCATTGTCATTCTGGGTCCCGCAGCCTGCTCGCTGGGCGACGCTTTCTCGTCGGGCGCCATGTCGGGTGGCAAATGATCTCAAGGAGGGCGCGGCGTGCCGCGCCCTCCCCTGACCGGCGACCTCAATCCACCTGCTGTTCGATCGCGCCGAAGATGCTGTGGTGGCGATCGTCATCCATCCAGATGCGGACGCGATCGCCCTTTTGCATGAAGGGCGTTTTCGCTTCGCCGTTCCGGATGGTTTCAACCGTGCGCACTTCAGCAAGGCAGCAGTAACCCAGCCCGCCTTCGCTGACGGGTTTCCCCGGGCCGCCATCCGCATCGCGGTTCGACACCGTCCCCGACCCGATGATCGTACCGGCCCCCAGATTGCGCGTCTTGGCGGCATGGGCAACGAGCGCCCCGAAATCAAAGGTCATGTCGACCCCGGCATCGGCGCGGCCCAGCGGTTCGCCATTCAGGTCCACGCACAGGGTTCCGTGCAGCTTGCCGTCCTTCCAACGGTCGCCCAGCGCATCGGGGGTAACGAACACCGGCGACATCGCGCTCGATGGCTTCGACTGAAAGAAGCCGAAGCCCTTCGCCAGTTCGCCCGGGATCAGGCCGCGCAGCGAGACGTCGTTGGTCAGGCCGACGAGCAGGATATGATCGCGCGCCGTAACCGCATCGACGCCCGCAGGAACGTCGCCGGTCACCACGACGACCTCGGCCTCCATGTCACAGCCCCAGGCCGGGTCGCCCAGCGGGATTGGATCGCGCGGTGCCAGAAAGGCATCGCTGCCGCCCTGATACATCAGCGGATCGTGCCAGAAACTATCGGGCATTTCGGCACCGCGCGCCTGCCGCACCAGCGCGACATGATTCACATAAGCGCTGCCATCGGCCCATTGATAGGCGCGCGGCAACGGCGAAGCCGCGTCACGCTCATGGAAACGATCCTTGGGAATCGCATCATGGTTGAGATCTTCGGCAAGCGCAGCGAGTCGCGGCGCGGCATACGCCCAATTGTCGAGCGCGGCCTGTAAGGTCGGGCTGACATGCGTGGCATCTGCACACCAGGCAAGATCATCCGAAACGACAACAAGCCGACCATCGCGGCCCTGCTTCAGTGAAGCTAGTTTCACACATTGTCCTTTGTCTGCGATGCGGTCGAAGCCGTCATCACCAGAAAAGGAAGCGATGATCAGCGCGGCATCTGGATCGATGCGAAACAGGTAAAGCCGCTCTGCCCCGCCTGCAAGCGCCGTATATA
Source organism: Sphingopyxis selenitireducens (assembly GCF_051550705.1). Lineage (NCBI taxonomy): Bacteria > Pseudomonadati > Pseudomonadota > Alphaproteobacteria > Sphingomonadales > Sphingopyxidaceae > Sphingopyxis > Sphingopyxis selenitireducens. The sequence continues at coordinate 462,280 of NZ_JBPULG010000002.1, read as the reverse complement.
TTGCAGATAGGCCTGCGACTGCTTGTAGGAGGTTCCCGGCAACGTCTGACCGCGGAACGCACGCTTCACTTCTTCGCCGGTAAACGGCCTCGACGCGCCTGGAAAAGCACCCTTTGTGCCCGGCGGGACCAGCTTGCCATTGGTATCAATGAACTTCCCCGCCGCAGTCGGCGCGGGCACGGGAATTTGGCAGTTCATCACCGAGACGGCGGTTTGGGCGAAAGCGGGACGGATCGTCAGCGCCGCCGACACACCAACCGCCCCCAGCGCCAGCATCGTGCGGCGCGTCGGGATGTCCTGTTCATTGTCCGAGCCGCTTTCCGCCGGGATATCGCTGTTTTCCATGGTCAGCGCATAACCCAATGAGTCGTTTAGGAAAAGCGAAAGACCGGCATCACCGCGCATTATCCCACCTTGGGACATTCACCGGCCGATCATTAACCGCTGAAAACCGCCTTGCGGCGGCCGCCGCTTCGTGCGAGGCCGGCTGCAATGTTCGATCGTCTGTCCAGCCTGGTCATCGCACTGACGCTCGTCGCTGTCGCAGCCATTTTTGCCGCACTGGCTGGCGGCGATGCCCTGACGATCGCCATATTGACGATCGCCGGCGTCGCCGCGGCCGCTATCGTCCATGCTGCCCTGCCCACCGCATTGCCCGAGCCAAGCGGCGAGGTCGCACATCTTCCTGCCAATCCCCAGCACCCCTCGCTGCTGCGTCATCCCGACTTCGCACGCTGGGCGGATCAGGAAAAGGAGCCGCTGCTCGGGACTGCCGACAATATCGTCACCATCGCCAACGACGCCGCGATCAAGCTGCTCGGCCGCCACATTGTTGGGGCAGACATCCGAACCGCGATCCGTCACCCCGCCGCGGCGGGCTCGCTGTCGCAGGCTGACGTCGCGGCTTCGATGCAGACCATCGACCTTGTCGACTATCCGCGTCCCGGTCAGCGCTGGACGATGCGCATCGCGGCTTTGTCGGGGGCCGAACGAATCATCTTTCTGACCGACCGTTCGGTGATCGATGCTGCCGACCGGATGCGTTCCGATTTCGTCGCCAATGCAAGCCACGAACTGCGCACGCCGCTCGCCGCGATCCTGGGCTATGTCGAGACGCTGCAGGACATGAACTCCGAGGCGGACGCCCCGATGCGGCACCGCTTCCTGTCGATCATTCAACGTGAGGCCGGGCGCATGCAACAGCTCGTCCTTGACCTCCTCTCGATCTCACGCGTCGAAGCCGACCGCTTCCGGCGGCCGACGACGCCGGTCAAACTGGACGCGATCGTCCGGCACACGATCGGACAGCTGCGCGACAGCGAACAACCGCGGACGAAGGACATTGCCCCCAAGCTCGACGACGGCGCCTATCCCATGCTCGGCGACGAAGCGCAGTTGGGACAGCTTGCGCACAATATCATCTCGAACGCGATGAAATATGGCCGCGCCGGGAGCCCGGTGACGGTCGAACTCGTTCGCGAGGGCCAGCGCGCGCGGCTGTCGGTCAGCGACGAGGGCGACGGCATCGCGCCCGATCATATCCCCCGCCTGACCGAGCGTTTCTATCGCGTCGACGAAGCGCGCAGCCGTTCGGTCGGGGGCACCGGCCTTGGCCTGGCCATCGTCAAGCATATCAGCGAGCGCCATCAGGGGCAGCTGGATATCGAGAGCGAGCTGGGCAAGGGAACGCGGGTGACGGTGACCTTCCCGATCGCCGACGAAGCCTGAACGCCCGTTATTCAGCGCGCGTTGGCCCTTATTCGGCGCGCTTTGCGCGGCGGCGGCGCGCGTAGATCAGCCCGCCAACACCCAGCGCGAACAGCCCGAACATCCCCGGTTCCGGGATCGGCGTCGCGCCCCCCGAGCTGGTGCCGCCGCCCGACGAGGAACCGCCACCCGGCGGCCGGATATCGCCACCCTTGTAAGTGCCGATGTGCATCTCGCCATTCTGCTTCAGATTGCCGAAAACCGCCGAGCCCTGAATATAATTGCCGGTCTGCGCATCGGCGTGCGGCGCCAGCACCGACCCGCCCCACGCGGTCGTCAGCTTCAGCTCTTCAGCGTCGGGGAAGTTCCAGATGACATTCTCACCCAGATTATTCGTGCCGCCGAGGAAATTGTCGTTGAGCGTGATCTTCTGACCCGTGACATTGACGATCGCGGTCTTCGCGCCGTTCAGATTGAACTGAATCTCGCCGATCTTGTCGAGGTCGGCTGACGTGATGTTGAAAACCGCCATCCCGTCGGCGTTCGGCTGAGCGGTGAAAATGCCGCGATTGCCTTGCGTCACGAACTTGCTGTTCGTTGCCAATGTGCCCATGTCGAAAGACAGGCTGGCCATGCTGCTGCTGAGCTGGCTCTTCTGCTGTTGCAAGCCCACGGTAAAGCCCGGGTCCTTCGCGCCGAGCCCCGACAGGACGGTGTTCTGATTGACGTTGGTGTTGCTGATCGTGCCGCCGACCTTCACCGTCTGCGCCGAGCCGTTGAGGTTGAAGCCGCTGTTGACGTTGCCGCCGACGATCGCGCCCGAACCATTGTTCAGATTCTTGTGTCCGCCATTGATATCACCGACCACCGTCAGTCCGGGGGTGCCATTCGGCGACGCGGCGAGCGGGCGGATACCATAGTTGGACGAATTGCCGGTCAGATTGCCGCCGACAAAAGTCCGTCCCTCCACCTCCGATGAGGAGTTGAGATTGCCGAGAACGACGAGGTTCCATTCGCGCAGCGCGTCGATGCCGATGATCGGCGATCCCGATTGGGCAAGCGCGGGCAAAGACACCGCCGCCAGGGCGATAGCGGCAATCGGAGTGAGCGAACGAAAAGCAAAGGACACGGTGATACGCCTGTAGTGAATGGGAAAAGCCATATAGGCCTGACCGCGCCCATAGCCGATTTTGCCATGGCTGGCCACGGCGAGCCGCGTCCCGTTTTGAAACAGAGGCTTAAGCGATACCCTCGAGCAGATCGCCCAGCTTTCCAAACATTTCGTCGATATGCGCCTTCTCGGCGATCAGCGGGGGCGACAGCGCGATGATATCGCCCGTCGCGCGGACGAGCAGGCCATTGTCGAAACAGGCGCGAAACAGTTCCATCGCGCGCGCCGTCGGAGCGCCGGGGCGGGGATCGAGCTCAATCCCCGCGACCAGTCCGATCGTGCGAATGTCGATAATATGACGTCGCCCCTTCAGGCTGTGCGCCGCATCCTCCCAATAGGCGCCGAGGTCGGCCGCGCGCTCGAACAATCCATCGCGCGCATAGAGGTCGAGGGTCGCAAGCCCCGCCGCGCTGGCGAGCGGGTGCCCCGAATAGGTATAGCCGTGGAACAGCTCGATCCCGCCGGGCACGCTGTCGATCATCGCGTCGTGAAGCTCGCGCCGGACCGCGACCGCGCCCATCGGCACCGCCGCGTTGGTCAGCCCCTTTGCCATGGTGATGATGTCCGGGGTCACGCCCCACTGCCCCGCCGCGGTCGCGCCGCCGACGCGGCCGAAAGCGGTGATCACTTCGTCGAAGATGAGGATGATGCCGTGGCGGTCGCAAATCTCGCGCAGCCGCTGGAGATAGCCGACGGGCGGCACAAGCACCCCGGTCGACCCCGCCATCGGTTCGACGATCACCGCCGCAATCGTGTCGGCGCCGTGCAAATCGACGAGACGCTGGAGATCGTCGGCCAGTTCGGCGCCATGCTGCGGAAAGCCGCGCGAAAAAGCGTTGCGCGCGATATCATGGGTGTGGCGCATATGGTCGGCGCCGGGCAGCCCGCCGCCGAAGGTCCGCCGGTTGGTGACGATGCCCCCGACGCTGATCCCGCCGAAGCCGGTGCCATGATAGCCGCGCTCACGCCCGATCAGGCGGGTCCGCGTCCCCTGCCCCCTGGCGCGTTGAACCGCGATGGCGATTTTCAGCGCCGTATCGACCGATTCAGAGCCGCTGTTGGTGAAGAATATCCGGTCAAGCCCCTCCGGCATCAGCGCCGCGAGCCGCTGTGCAAGCTCGAAAGGCAGCGGGTGTCCGAGTTGAAAGGTCGGGGCGAAATCCAGCGTCGCCGCCGTCTTTGCAATCGCTTCGGTAATCTCGGGCCGGCAATGGCCCGCATTGCTGCACCACAGGCCCGAGGTGCCGTCGAGAATCGCCTGCCCGTCGCTCGATCGATAATGCATGCCGCTCGCCGAAACGAGCTGGCGCGGGTGCGCCTTGTACGACCGGTTATCGGTGAAGGGCATCCAAAAGGAAGCCATCTGGTCGTTGTCGCCCCTCATCATTCACCTCCATGATCGCCGGCGTGTCCTGCGACGCGCCCGCGCAATTTTATTCCAAAGTATAGTAAAGTCACACTACGTCCCCCCTGGTTTCCCCTCCCCCGAACGCAGCGGCGCGGACCCGTGCGGCGGAGTGAGAAGGGAAAACGGACAAGGACATGAAGGAAGGGTATCGCGGCCGAACAATGTAGGACAGCGAAAAGTCGAGTCGCTTTGCGCCGCCGGGCAGAGCGCGGAACCGACGGAATAGCCGGGGAGGAAAAATGGCCGATACCGGCCCCTCTGGCGCTCCCCTCGACTTCACGATAGGCTGCATCTTCCACAACAGGGCCGGACCCCCGGCCCAATCGGGGGCGCATGTCAGTCAATCTGGAACAATGGATCAGCGAACATAATATCGACGAGGTCGAATGCATCGTCCCCGACATCAACGGAGTTCAGCGCGGAAAGGTGCTGCCGGCGAAGAAGTTCCTGTCATCGGTGAAAGACAAGTCGTTGCGCATTCCGGGCAGCGTCTTCATCTGTACGATCGACGGCCATTATCCTGAAGATATCGACGATATCTGGGACAAGGACCCCGACAAGATATTGATCGCCGACCCCAGCACGATCTGCGTCGCGCCGGGGTTCAAGTCACCCACCGCTTTCGTCATCGCCGACGCCCTTAACCGCGATGGCAGCGAGGTCGATATCGCACCGCGAACGATCCTGAAAAAAGTGCTGGCGCTCTATGCCGACAAGGGTTGGCGCCCGATCATCGCACCCGAGGTCGAATTTTACCTCGTGTCGCAGAACACCGATCCCGATTTTCCGCTGACCCCGCCGACCGGAGAGTCGGGGCGCAGTGAAAGCGCGAGCCAGCCCTATGGGCTGGAGGCGATGAACGAATATGAGGATATCATCGATCATATCTATGACGATTGCGAGATGATGGGGCTCGATATCGACACGATGATCCATGAAATGGGCGCCGCGCAGCTGGAGGTGAACTTCATCCACGGCGATCCGTTACGCCTTGCCGATGAGGTCTTCCTGTTCAAGCGTGTCGTGCGCAATGTCGCGAAGCAGCATGATGTTTATGCGACCTTCATGGCGAACCCGATGGCGGGTCAGCCGGGCAGCGCGATGCACATCCATCAGTCGATCGTCGATGCCGATACCGGGCGCAATCTGTTCGCGACCGCCAATGGCCGTGATAGCGCGATGTTCCGCAGCTATGTTGCGGGGCTGATCCGTTTCATGCCGCAAATCTCGCCAATGTGGGCACCCAATGTGAACAGCTTTCGCCGCATGCGCCCTGACAGCGCCGCGCCGATCAACGTCCAGTGGGGCGAGGATAATCGCAGCTGCGGTTTCCGCATCCCAATCGCCGACAAGAACAACCGCCGCGTCGAAAACCGCCTGCCCGGTGCCGACAGCAACCCCTATCTCGCCATCGCCGCTTCGCTGGTGTGCGGATATATCGGCATGGTCGACCGCATGGTGCCGCCCAAGCCGATCACCGGCAGCGCTTACAATCGCGCGCGCACCCTGCCGCGCACATTGGAGGCGGCGCTCGACCGGTTCAGTTCGTGCAAGAAGGTCCGCAACCTGCTGGGCGACGATTTCTTCGAAATCTTCTTCGCGGTGAAGGATTATGAGCTGTTCAATTATCAGTCTGTCGTGTCGAGCTGGGAACGCGAACATCTGTTGATGCGGGTCTGACGCGCGAGGCCGCCATGACCGATCCGCTGAACCACAGCTATTATGCCGCGACCGCGCATTCGTGGACCGTGCCTGCGGACATAAAAGGCGAATATGCTTGCGATGTTGCCGTTATCGGCGGCGGATTCACCGGCTTGTCAGCTGCTCTGGCCTGTGCGGAGCGGGGCTTTTCGGTCATTCTGGTCGAGGCCGAAGAAGTCGGCTTCGGCGCATCGGGACGCAATGGCGGGCAACTGATCCCCGGCCTTCGCTGGTCGGCTTCCGAGCTCGAAACAGAATTTGGCAACGAGCGTGCCGCCGCCCTGTTTGATCTCTGCTGGCGAGGCAATCCTGTCAAAACCCGGATCGCGAAGCATAGCATCGCCTGTGATCTCAAGGTCGGACATCTGGAAGCCGCGTGGACGCCGAAGGATTTCGACGGGATGCGGCGCGAAGCTGATTACCTGACTACGCGCTACGGCTATGAAGCCGATGTGATCGCGCAGGCTGAAATGGATGCCCATATCGCAAGCCCGCTTTATCACGGCGGCATTTACGACAGGCAGGGCGGCCATTTTCATCCCCTCAACTATGCTATCGGCTTGGCCACAGCAGCCGAAACCGCTGGCGTACGGATCCTTCAGGGACAGCGAGCAAACTGGATCCTCGACGGAGATCCCGGCGAATTATTCCTGGGCGATGCGACAATCGAAGCACGTTATTTCATAGACGCCACCGACAGCTGGATAGGCGACCTCGAACCCGATCTCGGCCGCTACACCGTCCCGATCATGAATTATAATATCGCGACCGCGCCGCTCGCGAATGCCGACGCGCTGTTGCCCAGCGACGCCGCGGTCGCTGACAGCCGCTTCGTCCTAAACTATTTCCGCCTGTCGGCCGACAAGCGCCTGATCTTTGGCGGTGGCGAGCGTTATTCGCAGACGCCGCCGCGCGATATCGCGGCGTTCGTGCGGCCCTTCATGGCGCAGGTTTTTCCACAGATTGCTGACGCTAAGATTGACTATGGCTGGGGCGGCGCGGTCGCGGTGACGATGAACCGGCTGCCGCATATCGGGCGGCGCGGGAATGTCTTTTTCGCGCACGGCTTTTCGGGGCATGGCGCGATGGTGACGACGCTCGCGGGCGAATTGATCGCCGAGGCGATGGCGGGCACCGCCGAGCGTTTCGACGTGCTCGCGAACCTTCCCTCGCGCCCTTTTCCCGGCGGACCGTGGATCAGACGCCCCCTCGCTACGCTGGGGCTGCTCTGGTATGCGCTTCGCGATCGGCTCGGTTGACCCGGATTTCAGGAGTTTTTGGCAATGTCGAAGTCATCGGGCGTCATCGCGGGCCGTTCAGAGGCCGAGGCCTTTTTCCAGACCAATCCCGACGTCGATTCGATCGAAATGATCTATACCGACTTTAGCGGTGTGCCGCGGGGCAAGCGGCTGCGCCAGCATGAGGTGCTTGCGGTCTATGAAACCGGCCGCATGTTCCCCGGGTCGATCACCGTCGTCGACATCACCGGGCAGGATACGATCGAAACGGGCTTGGTGTGGGAGGATGGCGACGCCGACCGATCGATGAAGCCGATCCCCGGCACGCTGGTTCGGACCCCGTGGGGCGGAGATCAGGCCGCGCAATTCCTTGTCGGTTTCTATGAGCTCGACGGAACCCCGCACGACCTCGACCCGCGCCATGTTCTGGGCGGGGTGATCGACCGTTTCACCGCCGAAGGGCTGACCCCGGTGCTCGCGGTCGAACTGGAATTCTATCTCGTCGATCCGCGCCGCGCCCGCGACGGGTCGATCCGCCCTGCCCGTCCCGGCTACAGCCGCGACACGCCGCGCAATGTCGAGGTTTATGGCCTGCGCGAACTCGACGATTTCCGGCCCTTCTTCGACGCGCTGTACGCCGCGACCGATGTGCAGGACCTGCCGCTGGAAAGCGCGATTTCGGAATTTGCGCCGGGCCAGTTCGAACTGACGCTGCGCCACAAGCCCGACGTGCTACGCGCCTGCGACGATGCGATCATGTACAAAAAACTCGTGAAAGCGATCGCGCAGGCACATGGTTTGGAAGCGACCTTCATGGCCAAGCCCTTCGCCGAGCAGGCGGGAAGCGGCATGCACATCCATGTCTCAGTCAACGACGACACGGGCAGCAATATCTTCGCGAGCGACGATCCCGAGGGCACCCCGGCGCTGCGCCATGCGATCGGCGGGATGATCGGGAGTGTCGGCGACGGCTTTGCGCTCTTTGCGCCGCACGCGAACAGCTATCGCCGCTTCAAGGCGAACAGCTATGCACCCGTTGCGCCCACATGGGGGGTGAACAACCGCACAGTATCGTTCCGTATCCCGGCCGGTCCGCCATCGAGCCGTCACGTCGAACATCGCGCGTGCGGGGCCGACGCCAATCCCTATCTGGCCGTCGCGGCGGTGCTGGCCGGCATGCACCACGGGATGACCGGCGCGATCGATCCCGGTCCGGCGGTGGTCGGCAATGGCTATGACCGCGATAACAGCGGCGACGACAAGCCGCCTTCGAACTGGTTTGCGGCGGTGGATCGTTTCCATGACTCGCGCCTGATGCGCGAATATCTGGGAGAGCGGTTCGTCGATATGTTCACGATCGTGAAGCGGGTCGAACAGGACCGTTATTTCAGCGTCGTGCCGACACTTGATTATGACTGGTACCTTCGCAACGCATGAAAATGACAAAGATTCGTGCTGCGGTGCAAAATAACCTCTTTCCAACGCGCCTTTATTGAGTCAGCTTGGCGTCACATACAGGGAGGCCAGCCGTGGATCTGAACGAACTGCTTAATCGAACCAGAGGTCGTCGCTCGTTGTTGCAGGCCCTTGGGGTTGCGGCAGTCGGGATCAGCTTTGGCGGCATGGCCGCCTGCAGCAAGGGCGAAGGCAAGAAACTCGCCAATGGCGAAGAGGCCAAGCTGAACTTCTATAACTGGGACACCTATATCGGCGAGACGACGCTCGACGATTTCAGGGGCGCGACCGGGGTCGAGGTCAAGATGGACCTGTTCGACAGCAACGACGTGCTGTTCGCCAAGTTCAAGGCGGGCAACCCGGGGTATGACGTCATCGTCCCCTCGAACGATTTTGTCGAACGCATGGCGCGCGCCGACATGCTCCAGACGCTCGACCATGCCCAGATCCCGAACATCAAGAATATCGACCCGACCTTCATCGACGTCGATTATGACAAGGGCCGCAAATTTTCGATGCCCTACACCTGGCTGTCGCTGGGGATCGGCTATCGCAAGTCGAAGGTGAAGACCAAGCCCGACAGCTGGAAAGTCCTGTTCGACAGCCCCGAATATGCCGGGCGCATCTCCTGGCTGTCCGAAGCCGGCGACATGTTCCGCCTCTATGGCAAATATCTGGGCAAGTCGGTCAATGCGCTTACCCCCGCCGACATCGCGGTGATCGAAGCGATGATGATCAAGCAAAAGCCGCATGTGAAGAATTTCCATGTCGACGACGGACAGGATCTGTTGCTGAAGGGCGATGTCGATCTGGTGCTGGAATATAATGGCGACATCGCGCAGGCGATGACCGAGGACAATGATATCGACTTCATCGTCCCCAAGGAGGGCAGCCAGCTCAATTCGGACAATCTGTGCATCCCGAAGGGTGCGCCGCATCCGAAGAATGCCCACGCCTTCATCAATTATCTGCTGGATGCCGAGGTCGACAAGAAGATCACCGAGACGATCCTTTTCCCGACCCCCAATAACGCGGCCAAGGCGCTGATGCCCGACAGTTACAAGAATAACCCGGTGATCTTTCCGCCCGCCGACGTGCTGGCGAAATGCGAATATGCGAAGTTCGATCCCGAAATGCAGCGCCTCTTCGAAGAGGCTTTCACCCGGGTCCGGGCAGCGTAGCGACCGGAGGAAGGGAGGCATCGGGGGGTGGCCGAACAGGACTGGAAAACAAGCAAGCGGACCTTTGCGGCGGTGTCGATACCGACACTGCTTTGGGTCGTCGTCTTTTTCCTCGTCCCGATGGCCATCGTCTGGCTCTATAGCTTTGGCGAGAACCGCGGGCTGACCGAGATCGCCATTTCGGGGACGCTCGACAATTACAAGCGCGCGACCGAATGGTTGTACCTCACCATCTTCGCCAAGAGCTTCGCGGTCGCGGCGCTGGTCACGCTGATCTGCCTCATCATCGGTTTCCCGGTCGCGATGGCGATCACCTTTGCCAGCGAGAAATGGCGGCCGTGGCTGCTGCTGGGCATCATGCTGCCCTTCTGGACCAATTTGCTGATCCGTACCTATGCGCTGATGATGCTGCTCGGCACGCAGGGCTATGCCAACAAAGGGCTCGGCGCTTTGTGGGAAGGGACGAGCTGGCTCAAGACACTGGTCGGGCTGCAGCCGCTGCCGACGTGGGAGCCGGTGCAGCTGCTCTTCAACAATTTCGCGGTCGTCTTCGGGCTCGTCTATGTCCACCTGCCCTTCATGGTGCTGCCGCTTTACGCCGCGCTCGACCGGCTCGACCGCAGCCTGATCGAGGCCAGCCTCGACCTCGGCGCCGGGCATTTCCGCACGATCATGCGGGTCGTCGTTCCGCTCGCCGCACCGGGGATCATCGCCGGGGTGATGATCACCCTGATCCCCGCGCTGGGCGCCTATCTGACCCCCGATTTGATGGGCGGGACCGACAGCCAGATGATCGCCAATGTGATCGAGCGCCAGTTCAAGAAGGCAAATGACTGGCCGTTCGGCGCCGCGCTGTCCTTCCTGCTCATCTATGCGATGTTCATCCTGATCGCGCTGCAATCGATGCGCAAAAAAGTGCCGGAGGTCGGCTGATGGCCCTTTTCGCCCGCACCCCGCGCGCACCGCTCGAATATAGCCGCACCCTGTGGATGCGCCTGTGGGTCGGCGCGGTGATGGTCTTTCTCTACGCGCCGCTGATCGTGCTGATGATCTTCAGCTTCAACGACAGCAAGCGCAACGTCGTGTGGCGTGGCTTCACCACCAAATATTATGAAAAGGCGCTCGGCAACGATCAGCTGGTCGAGGCGCTGGTCAATTCGCTGACCATCGCGGCGCTCGCGACCGTCGCCAGCCTCATCCTCGGCGCGGTCGCGGCGGTGATGCTGTGGCGCTTTCGCTTTCCGTTCAAGGGCGCGGTCGACGGGGCGATTTCGCTGCCGATCATCGTCCCCGAAATCTGCCTTGGCGTGGCTTTCCTGATGTTCTTTTCGGCGGTCGACTGGCCGACCGACCTGATCTGGCCGTTCAACTTGGGCGCGATCACCATCGCGCATATCACCTTCTGCTTCCCCTTCGTCACCATGGTCGTGCGGTCGCGCCTCGCGACTTTTAATCGCGAGCAGGAAGAGGCGGCGAAGGATCTGGGCGCGAACGAATGGCAGGTATTCCGCGACGTGCTGATCCCGCACATCAAGCCGGCGCTGGTCGCGGGCGCGCTGCTGTCCTTCACGCTCAGCCTCGACGATTTCGTCATCACCTATTTCACCAGCGGCCCCGACACGATCACCTTCCCGGTCAAAGTCTATTCCATGGTCCGTTTCTCGGTGACGCCCGAGGTCAATGCGGCGTCGACCATATTGATCATCCTGACCATCATCCTGACCGCCGCCGCGCTGAAGTTTCAGGGCGTGAAGGCGATTGCGGAGACGCATTGATGGCATTGGCGCCCGATCATTATCTAACCCGTCGCCCCCGCGAAGGCCGGGGCCGTTATCGGCTTGCTCCCGCGACGAAGCCCAATGCTGCCACCGGCCCCCGCCTTCGCGGGGGCGACGCGAATATCAGGATCTTGTCATGACCGACCCCGCGCGCCCGATCATCCAGATCCAGAATGTCTCCAAACGCTTTGGCAAGGTGACCGCGGTCGACAATGTCAGCCTCGACATTCTTGCCGGCGAGTTTTTCGTGCTTCTCGGCCCGTCGGGTTGCGGCAAGACGACCCTGCTGCGGATGATTGCAGGGTTCGAGCTGCCGTCCGAAGGCAAAATCCTGATCGACGAACAGGATATGACGGGCATTCCGCCGAACAAGCGGCCGGTGAACATGGTGTTCCAGAGCTATGCCGTCTTCCCGCACATGAGCGTCGCCGACAATGTCGCCTATGGCCTGAAGATCGCCGGCGTGAAGGGTGGCGAGGTCAGGGACCGCGTTGCCGAGGCGCTGGAACTGGTCAAACTCGGCGGGTTCGAGACGCGCATGCCCGACCAGATGTCGGGCGGCCAGCGCCAGCGCGTCGCACTGGCGCGCAGTCTGGTGATGCGCCCCAAGGTGTTATTGCTCGACGAGCCGCTGTCCGCGCTCGACGCCAAGCTGCGCGCGCAGATGCAGTTCGAGCTGTCCGAATTGCAGGAAAAGGTCGGGATTACCTTTGTCACCGTCACCCACGATCAGGACGAGGCGCTGTCGATGGCGTGCCGGATCGGCGTCATCAACAAGGGCGAGGTTGCGCAGCTTGCGACCCCGTCGGACCTGTACGAATATCCCGCCAACCGCTTCGTCGCTGATTTTGTCGGGTCGGTGAATATCTTCGAAGGCAAGCTGACCCTCGACGATCCCGACAAGGCGGCGGTCGATTGCCCGGGGCTGGGCAAAGTCTATCTCAACCACGGGGTCACCGGCCCGCATGGCGCCGATGTGTGGATCGCGCTGCGCCCCGAGAAAATCTATCTCCACGTTCCGGGCGAAGGGAAAGCGGTCAAAGCCGCGGCGCAGGATGCGCCCGACGGCTATAATTTCGCGCGCGGCAAGATCAAAGGCATGAGCTATCTGGGTGACATCACCCTGTTCGAGATCGAACTGGAATCGGGCGCGCGCATCCGCGTATCGCGCCCGAACCTGTCGCGCCACGATCAGGAGGATTTCACCTGGGACGACAAGGTGAGCATGCACTGGCGCGCGGATAGCCCGGTGGTTTTGCTGGGGTAGTTTCGTGCGATCTCTGGATTTAACTGTACCAGAAATACTGGTCACGCGGGTCGAGTTCGGCGCGCGCGATCCCGATACCCTGCCCGACGCGGTGGTTCGATTCTGTAATTGGTGCCTCGAAGAAGCGCGGCTGGTCCGGGAGAACGTCCAGCCGGACGCATGGTTAATCTACCACTCCAGCTTCTACATCGGACAGGTTAAAAACGGCGGCCACGGTCAGTTCGCCAGCAATTCGGAAATGGAACCGGGTGTGCTGAACGATATCGAAGCCGGGCTCGACAGGCTCGAACTCAAAAACCTGCTCGCTATCTTTCAACGGTTCAGGAACAGGCTAGGCAGCGACCCGGACTTGGCAAGGGTGGTCATCGATGGCGCTGGCTTTGGCGATATTCCGGACGCGATCAGTGAATTGGACGATGCGTTCCATGACTCGTCGGACCTTGACTGCTTTTCCCGGCAGGCAACGAACTGGTTGAGACAGGCGTCCACTGTGATTGCATTGACTCCGCGGGAGCTTCGGGAGCGTCAAAAGGCGATCATGGCCGGCAACGCATTGCCGGACCGGCAGCGCACGACCGGAACCTCGCAATCGCCGTGGATGCGACTGACCAATTTTGCAGCCCGTCTTCTGGAAAAGGCCGCCGCACAACGTCCTGACGAAACGATCTTCGATCAAAAGCTGCGCAGCATTGCCGCGGATCGGCCCCGGGAGTGGCAGATCAGCGATATACAGGGGGGTCTGATTCAGGAAGTCTATCCGGCTGTCGCCGATGGAGACCATGAACGGATCGATAGAATATTCGCCGGATTTCGCGACCTCCATGCTCACTACCGGATCAGTTCGACTGACCGCTGGCCCGACACCATCCGGATGTACGCGTCCAAGCTGCTCTATGCCGGCGAACGGCTGGCCCGACCCGATCTGCTTGAGCAAGCAGCAGACGCCTTCGGACAAACCATCGCGACAGGGGCGATCTACAAATATGATGCCGGCTTTGATTGGCGCTCGCTCGGCCAGTCGCTCGTCCAGCTTGGGCGACTTTGCGAAAATCGCCTGCCGGGCGTGCGTGAGGCCGTGGATGCGTTTATCAACGCTTTGGCGGCGGATGCCTCTCAACTCGATCTGTATGGCTGTCGGGTACGCAGCATCCTTGGCCGCGCAGAGGCACATCTCGTCCTTGCGGCGAACGGCGGCAGCGCGGAACAACTCGACGCAGCGCGCGATGCGCTGGTGGAAGCACGGCCGCTCCTTCGACCTGACGACCGGAATCACTGGGGCGTGGTCAATGCCGAACTGCTATCCCTGTTACCGCCCGCCAAAGTTCCCGCGCGCGAGCGTGCGAGTGCCGTGCGCCAATTGGGTATCGCAATCACTTGGGAAACAGAGAATGATGGCGGCGATCAGGCGAACCCTCTTCGCCTGCAACGTCTTCGACGGCTATTGATCCTGTTGGAAAGAGAGCAGTCAGGCATCGTGAACGCCTGAGTACGAGCGTCGGCTCGTCAACTTTCCAATCGGCGCGCGGGGTCAGTGCGCCGCCTTCTTGCCCGGCAACAGATGCAGTACGCCAACAATTACGCCGCCGAGCAGCAACCCGAACACGCCAGCGCCGCCCGCGTTAATCAGCCATTCCCACAGTCCGGCGCCCGGCAGATTGCCTGCGACGGCATGCGCGAAATCGTGGAGGCCGTGGCCGATGTTGCCGATGCGATATTCGTCGAGGCCGTGGATGAAAATCTGGCCGCCGACCCACAGCATCGCCGCGGTGCCGATCAGTGCGAGTGCGGCGAGCAGCTTGGGCATGAAGGCGACGAGGCCGCGCCCGATCGCGCGCCGCGCGCTATTGCCTTCCTTCGCCATGTGCAGGCCGATGTCGTCCATCTTCACGATCAGGCCGACGACGCCATAGACGGCAATGGTGATGGCGATGGCCACCACTGCGAGCGTCGCGGCGCGCATGGCGAAATGTTCGTCGATGACTTCGTTGAGCGCGATCACCATGATTTCGCCCGACAGGATGAAATCGGTGCGCACGGCGCCCTTTACCATCGCCTCTTCATGATCCTGATCGGCGACGATTTCGGCGTCCTCGGCGAGGGTTGTCTTGTCCTTTTGCAGCGAATGCAGCACCTTTTCCGCGCCCTCGAAGCACAGATAGGCGCCGCCGAGCATCAGCAGCGGGGTGATCGCCCACGGCACGAAGGTCGAGAGCAACAACAGCGCAGGCAGGATCAGCACCAGTTTGTTGAAGATCGACCCCTTGGTAATCCGCCAGATTATCGGCAGTTCGCGGTCGGGAGTGAAGCCGGTGACATAGCGCGGCGTGACTGCGGTATCGTCGACCACAACCCCCGCGGCCTTCACCCCCGCCTTCGACGCGGCGGCACCGATATCGTCGATGCTCGCCGCCGCGACCTTGGCAATCGTCGCGATATCGTCGAGCAGGGCAAAAAGGCCTGAAGGCATAGGGTGTTGAGCTTTCCTGTTTAGAGTGCACGGAGGCGCGGCAGCACCTCATCGAGCGATTTGCGGATGATGGCAACCATCTCGTCAATCTGGTCGGTCGAAATGACCAGCGGCGGGCACATCACCAGACTGTCGCGAATGCCGCGCACCATCAGGCCGCTGGCGATACACGCATCGCGCGCCATCGGTCCCGCCGTCCCTTCGGCACCACCGAAGCGCGCGCGCGTCGCCTTGTCTGCGACGATCTCGACCGCGCCGAGCAGGCCGATCGAGCGTGTCTCGCCGACCAGCGGGTGATCGTTCAGCGTCGCGAGGGCTTTGGCCAGATGCGGACCGGTGATATTGCCCGTGCGTTCGACCAGCCCTTCGCGCTCGATGATTTCGATATTCTTGAGCGCGACCGCCGCGCAGACGGGGTGGCCCGAGTAAGTGAAGCCGTGGACGAAATCGCCGCCGGTCTTCAGCACCTCGACGATGTGGCTCGCGACTGCGGTGGCCGAGATCGGCAGATAGCCCGAGGACAGGCCCTTCGCCATCGGCATCAGATCGGGGGTGAAGCCCATCGCTTCATGCCCCCACATTTTGCCGGTGCGGCCGAAGCCGCAGATGACTTCGTCGGCGACGACGAGCAGGCCATATTTGCGCGCCACCGCCTCGACCTTCGGCCAATAGCCCTTCGGCGGGATGATGACGCCGCCGGCGCCCTGCACCGGTTCGCCGATGAAGGCGGCGCAGTTTTCGGGGCCAACCTCGAGGATCTTGTCCTCGATCGCCGCGACGCAGGCGTCGCAAAATTCCTCTTCGGTCATCCCCTGCCCTTCGCCATAGGCATAGGGTTGGCGGACATGTTCGACGCCGGGGATCGGCAGATCGCCCTGCGCGTGCATCGCCTTCATCCCGCCGAGCGAAACGCCCGCGACGGTCGAACCATGATAGGCGTTCCAGCGGCTGATGAAGACGGTGCGCTTTGGCTCGCCCTTCAGCTTCCAATAGTGGCGGACCATGCGGAACACGGTGTCATTGGCTTCGCTGCCCGAGGCGTTGAAGAAGATGTGCGGCAGGCGGTTGCCGGTGAGGCTGGCGATTTTCGCCGCGAGGGTCACCGTCGGCGGCGTCGCGGTCTTGAAGAAGGTGTTGTAAAAGGGCAGCTCGCGCATCTGCGCCGCCGCGGCCTCGACCAGCTCCTCGCGGCCATAGCCCACATTGACGCACCAGAGGCCCGCCATGCCGTCAAGGATGCGGTGGCCGTCGCCATCGTGGATATAGCAGCCCTCGGCATGGGTGATGATGCGGCTGCCGCCCAGCTGTTCGATTTCGGCCCAGTCGGCCTGCGCGGGCAAGTGGTGGGCGACGTCGAGGCGGCGCAGTTCGGCGATGTCGTGATTGCGGGGCATGGAAAACTCCTGAATTTTATAGGCTGTTCGTATCGAGCGAAGAAACGAGCTGGCCTGTGATCAGGGCGAGAATCCGAGCCGCGCGAGGTAGCGGTTATAGCGGGTGATGCGGCGGTTCATAAAGCGCCCCGCAACGCCTGACCGAGCAGGCGGAAATAGACCTGGCTCTGTTCATTATCGCCGGTCGCCCATTCGGGGTGCCATTGCACCGCGAGAAGGGGCGCTCCGTTCGGGCGGGCGCTATAGGCCTCGATAAGGCCGTCGGGGGCTTGGGCTTCGACGGTCAGGCCTTTGGCGAGGCGGCCGACGCCTTGATAGTGAACCGAATTGACGTCGAGCGACGCGGCGCCATAGGCCGATGCGAGCAGGCCGCCCTCGATCAGATCGACCTTGTGGCTATGATCGAACATTGCGTCGAAATCGACGCCGTCGGGGGCGTGATGGTGGAGCAGCGCGTCGCTTGTCGATGTATCACGGCGTAGCGTGCCGCCGAGCGCGACGTTGATTTCCTGAAAGCCGCGGCAAATGCCGAACAGCGGTCGCTGCGCCGCGATCACCGCCTCGACCAGTTCCAGCATCATGCGGTCGCGATCGCGGTCGAACGGCCCCTCGCCTGCGCTGTCATCGCCATAGCGCGCGGGCTCGACGTTCGAGGGGGTGCCGGTGAGCAGCACGCCGTCGAGCCGCCCGACAACCTCGCGCGCGTGCATCAGGTCGGGCAGAGACGGGATGATCAGCGCGGCGCAATCGGCGTAGCGCATCGCGGCGGTCGCATAGCGATTGACCACCGTCTGCGCGACCTCGGTCCCGACCATGCGGTTGCAGGCGATGATACCGAGGACGGGGCGTTCTGCCATGCTGCCAAGCTGCCGCTTTTAGCGCCGCAGCGCCAGCAGAATTTCAGTCATATTGGCGCGCGAAGGCGGCGGCGGCGCCGAACAGGCCGGGTTGCGGGTGGGTGATCAGCTTGACCGGAAGCGCGGCCATGAAGCCCTCGAACCGCCCCTTTTCGACGAAGCGTTCGGGGAAGCCCGACACGATCAGGCTGTCGCGAATGCGCAGCCCCAGCCCGCCGGCGATCACGACGCCGCTTGCGCCCTGCGCGAGCGCAAGGTCGCCGGCGACGCTGCCGAGCGACAGGCAAAAGCGGTCGACTGCCGCAGCGGCGAGACTGTCCGCCCCGCCCAGCGCATTGGTCCAGATCGCCTTGTCGTCGAGCGGAGTCACGGCGCGCCCTTCGAGCCCGGCCAGCGTCTCGTAGATATCGACGATGCCCGGCCCCGACACGACGCGCTCGATCGACACGCGGCGGTGCCGCTTGCGGAGGCGCGCAAGAATGGCGTCCTCGATGCTGTCGAGCGGCGCGAAGTCGATATGGCCGCCCTCGGTCGCCTGAACGCGATAATCGGCGCCATCGCGCCAGATATGCGCCACGCCGAGGCCGGTTCCCGGGCCGAGAATCGTGATCGTGCCGGTGGCGGGAAGCGGCGCATCGGGGCCGGTCAGCCGCTCGAAATAAGCTTCGTCAGCCTGCGCCACGGCATGGCCGACCGCCTCGAAATCATTGACCAGCACATGGCGATCGACGTTCAGCTTCTCCCCCACCAGCGCCGGGCGGATGATCCAAGGATTGTTGGTGAAGCGGATGATCTCGCCGCGCGTCGGTCCGGCGATGGCGATCGCGACCGCGCGCGGCAGTGCGCCGCCCTGCTGGCGTTCATATTCCTGCCACGCCCGCTGGAAGCTGGCGTGATCCTTTGTATGCAGCGTCGTCGCTTCGCCGAGCGCGGTCACGCGGCCGCCTGCGACCTGAGCAATTGCAAATCGCGCGTGGGTTCCGCCGATATCGACCGTGACGATGGCTTCGCTCATGACTCTCCCCTGCCGATCCGATCCCCGGCGTTCCATCTGACGGGAATGTCGCATGGCCCCCACCGATGCAACAAGGCATAGCTATGCGCCGCCGCTTGCACTTCGGGCGCCGGCACCCTAATTGCGAATCATTCTTAATTACTGGAGACCCGATCGTGACGACAGCGCAGAAAAAGCCAACCCACGACTGGGACGGAAACAGTGGCGACAATTGGGTCACCCACCAGATGCGGCTCGACCTGATGCTTCAGGCGTTCGGCGACGCGGCGATGGAAGCCGCCGCAGCGCAAGCAGGCGAGCAAATTCTCGACATCGGCTGCGGCGCCGGTGTGACCAGCTTTGCGCTGGCGGAGCGCGTTGGGCCCGCTGGCCACGTGCTGGGCGCCGACATATCGCCGCAACTGATTGCGCGAGCGCGCGCGGATACGCCCGAGGGTGCCGCCGTCGAGTTCCAGCTCGCCGACGCCGCGACCGCGCCTTTCCCCCAAGCCGCCTTCGACCTGTTGTTTTCGCGGTTCGGGGTGATGTTCTTTGACGACCCCGTCGCAGCATTCCGCCATATGCGAAGCGCCATCAAGGCTGGCGGACGGCTGGCCTTCGTCTGCTGGCGCGGAGCGCAGGAGAATGACTGGGTCCGCCTGCCGATGGCGGCCATCCGCGACATGGTGCCGCCCGTCCCCGCCGATCCGACGGCGCCCGGCCCCTTTGCCTTCGCCGATGCGGCACGCATTTCGGGGATATTGGCCGACGCGGGCTTTGACGAAATTGCGATCGCGCCGTTCGACACCAGCATTCCCTATGGCCATGGTGCGACGCGGGACGAGGCGATCGACGATGCGCTGGAACTGGCGTTCGCCGTTGGCCCGCTGTCGCGCGCGCTGGCGGGGCAGCCCGACGAGGTGCGGACGCAGGCCGCCGCAGCCGTCCGTGCGGCCTTTGCCGCGCAGCCCGGCGAGACATCGGTATGGATCGACGGTGCGGCGTGGATCGTCACGGCGCGCAACCCCGGGGCATAGCGCAGCGGCGTTGCGGCGCGGGCCGGCGCATTCTATCCGTCGGCCATGCAAATCACGATCAAATCGCTTCTCTCCATCACCGAAGAGGAAGGCACCGCCCTCGCCGCTCCGCTGCTGGCCCATAATCGGGCGGCGTTCCCGGACGCGGACGCACAACCCGTCTCGCTGGTCCTGGAAGCGGACGGCGAGCGGATCGAAGGCGGGCTGTGGGGTGAAATCCTCTATGACTGGCTGCGTATCGACATCGTCGCGGTGCCCGAAGAGTTGCGCGGCACGGGCATCGGAAGCCGATTGATGGCCGAAGCGGAAGCGGCGGCGGTCGAAGCGGGATGCGAGGGGATTTGGCTCGACACATTCTCGTTTCAGGCGCGTGCCTTTTACGAGAAACTGGGCTTCGTCATCGCGGGAGAAATCCCAAACCATCCCCGAGGGGAAAGCCGGTATTTTATGCGGAAGCCCTTGCCCGGCTGAGGGCGTTGCCATTGCCCGGCTGAGGGCGTTTCCGTCGCAAGACGGCCGCACCAAGCGGGCTGCAAAGCCTGCTTTTCAGCCAGTTTTCATGATGAAAAGGGAAATGGTGCACCCGGAGCGATTCGAACGCCCGACCCTCAGATTCGTAGTCTGATGCTCTATCCAGCTGAGCTACGGGTGCGTGGTGAGGGGCCTTTACGGGGTGAGTTGCAGGGGCGCAACCCCCTATTTCAGCTTTGTGACCATCGCGCAGGAAGATTGTCGCCGCGCGGCGTCGAGCTGACCAATTTCCGACGGATCTTTCAGCAAAAGACGAATGAGCGCGATACCGCGATCATGGTCGGTGCGGACGGTTTCGACGCCTGCCGGCACCGCCTGCCCTTCGCGCGCGACGATGATTCGATAGGGCTTGCCCGCCGCCTCGACATCGTTCCGGACGAAAATGACGTCGGTCGCCGCATCGAAGATGCTGAGCGAGCTGTAGCGGCCCGGCACCGGAGCCACGTCGATCGCCAACGGCCCCGCCGACAGATCATAGGGGCAGCTGGAATAGGCCAGGTCGGGACTGGGGCGCACCACCGGCTGGCGGTCCGGGTTGGCGAGATTGCCATAGGCCATGCGGTTGATGCCGCCCTGCCCGAGGCGGTCGAGCGCGACGTTCATCAAGCCATAGGGGATGGCGGCGATCGCGGCACAGGCCGTGGCGACCGCGACGATCAGGCCGAAAACAACAGGTCCGAGCCAGTTACGCATCTCAGCAGCCCTCCTTCACGATGCGCGGGAGGACGGCTTTGGCGGGATCGGCCCGAAAGCCGCCGCCGGGGTTATACATGCGCAAGGTCAGGTGAAAGACTTGCCCTTTGGTGCCGGGGAGCCAGGCGCCGCTCGCGGGCCTGTCTGGCGCGATCGCCACCCTCCACTGCCCTTTGTCGTCGAGAGCGACATTGGCGCCGTTGACCGACCAGATTTTCGCGTCGTTAGCCACCAGATAACCCGCCGCGTCATAGAGCGTGACGCTCCACCAGCGCGCATCGAGCGGGGCGCCCGACAGGCTGTAGCGGCAATTGCCATCGAGCGGAGCGCCCGCAGCGTCGCTCTTCGCCGACCAATAGACGGTTTCCTTTGCGGGCAAGGCCAGCAGCCCCGCCCGTGCCACGGCGGCGCGGGTGACCGGATCGGTCGCCTTGGTGCCGTAGCCGAGCGAAGTGGTCCACGGACCATTGACGATCTGACCGTCGGAAAGGCCGCGGCCAGTGATCGCCCATGCGGCGCCGAGGCCGACCGCGAGGCCGCCCACCAGAGTCATCGCATAGCGGTGCCAGCTTTTCATGCGCCCCATCCCCTCTGTCGCGAGGTGAGCGGCCCATTTTCCGTCACCCCGGCTTTCGCCGGGATGACGGGAGGGAAAACTACCTCGTCTTCAATGCCGCCTGTGCTGCCGCCAGACGTGCGATGGGCACACGGTACGGCGAGGCGCTGACATAGTCGAGACCCGTTTGTTCGCAGAAATGGATGCTCGGCGCGTCGCCGCCATGCTCGCCGCAAATGCCCAGCTTGACGTTCGGGCGCGTCTTGCGGCCGCGATCGGCGGCAATTTCGATCAACTGGCCGACGCCCTCGACATCGAGGCTGACGAACGGATCGGTCAGGAAAATCCCCTTGTCGACATATTGGGTGAGGAAGCGGCCCGCATCGTCGCGGCTGATCCCGATTGTCGTCTGCGTCAGATCATTGGTGCCGAAGCTGAAGAATTCGGCGCTTTCGGCGATCTCGCCCGCCATCAGCGCGGCGCGCGGCAGTTCGATCATCGTGCCGACGAGATAGGCGATCTCGCGGCCCTTTTCTTCGAACACTGCCTTTGCCTGCGCATCGACGACCGCCTTCATCAGATCGAATTCCCGGCGCGTCGCGACGAGCGGGATCATCACTTCGGGAATCGGCGCCGCGCCGGTTTCGGCGGCGACGTCGCACGCCGCCTCGAAGATCGCGCGCGCCTGCATCTCGTAGATTTCGGGATAGGTGACGCCGAGGCGGCAACCGCGATGGCCGAGCATCGGGTTGAATTCGTGCAGTTCGTTGGCGCGTGCCTTCAATGCCTCAATCCCGACGCCTGCCGCTTCGGCGACGACGGCGAAATCCTCTTCGCGTGTCGGCAGGAATTCGTGCAGCGGCGGATCGAGCAGACGGATGGTGACGGGAAGCCCCGCCATCACCCGGAAAATCCCGGCAAAGTCGCCGCGCTGTTCGGGGAGCAGCTTGGCAAGCGCGACGCGGCGGCCGTCTTCATTCTCGGCGAGGATCATCTCGCGCACCGCGGTGATGCGCGCAGCGTCGAAGAACATATGCTCGGTACGGCAAAGGCCGATACCCTCGGCGCCGAAGTCGCGCGCGACCTGTGCGTCGGCGGGGGTTTCGGCGTTGGCGCGCACCTTCATGCGGCGGACCTTGTCAGCCCACACCATCAGCGTGCCGAAGTCGCCGACAAGTTCGGGAAGCAGGGTCGGAACCTCACCCGCCATCACTTCGCCGGTCGACCCGTCGAGGGTCAGGATATCGCCCTCGCGAAGCTCACGCCCGGCGACACGCAGGACGCGTGCATTGCCGTCGATCGCCAGCCCGCCGGCGCCCGAGACGCAGGGGCGGCCCATGCCGCGTGCGACAACCGCCGCATGGCTGGTCATCCCTCCGCGTGCGGTCAGGATACCCTTGGCCGCGTGCATGCCATGAATATCTTCAGGGCTGGTCTCGACGCGGACGAGGATCACGGCTTCACCCATGCCGGCGGCCTTTTCGGCACTGTCGGCGTCGAACATGATCTTGCCCGATGCGGCGCCGGGGCTGGCCGGCAGCCCCTTGGTCAGCACGTCGCGCGGGGCGTTGGGATCGAGCGTCGGGTGAAGAAGCTGATCGAGCGCGCCGGGATCGACGCGGCCCACGGCCTCTTCTTCCGTGATCAGCTTTTCGGCCGCCATATCGACCGCGATCTTCAGCGCCGCCTTTGCGGTGCGCTTGCCCGAGCGGGTTTGCAGCATCCACAATTTGCCGCGCTCGACGGTGAATTCGATGTCCTGCATGTCGCGGTAATGGCCTTCGAGCCGGTCGAAGACCTGACCCAATTCGACGAAGGTTTCGGGCATCGCCTCTTCCATCGACAGCGGCTTGGCGCCCGCCTTTTCGCGCGCCGACTTCGTCAGATATTGCGGGGTGCGGATGCCGGCGACGACGTCCTCACCCTGCGCATTGATCAGCCATTCGCCGTACCAGGCGCGCTCGCCGGTCGCGGGGTCGCGGGTGAAGGCGACGCCGGTGGCCGAGGTGTCGCCCATATTGCCGAACACCATCGCCTGCACATTGACCGCGGTGCCCCATTCGGCGGGGATCGAGTTCAGGCGGCGATAGACTTTCGCGCGATCGCTTTCCCAGCTGGCGAAGACGGCGCCGACGGCGCCCCACAGCTGGTCCTTCGGCTCCTGCGGGAAAGGCGCGCCGGTTTCGCGTTCGACGATCGCCTGATATTCGGCGACCAGTGCCTGCCAATCCTCGGCCGACATGTCGGTGTCGAGGTAGAAGCCGCGATCTTCCTTGGCGATTTCCAGCGCCTCTTCAAATTCGGCATGGTCGAGACCCATGACGACATCGGCATACATCTGAACGAAGCGGCGATAGCTGTCCCACGCGAAGCGCGCGTCGCCCGACGCCTCGGCCAGGCCGACGACGGTCTTGTCGTTGAGCCCGAGGTTGAGGACGGTGTCCATCATCCCCGGCATCGACACGCGCGCGCCCGAACGGACCGAAACGAGCAGCGGGTCGGCGGCGTCGCCGAAAATCTTGCCGGTGATGCCCTCGATATGCGCGATGCCCGCGGTGACGTCTTCGATCAGGCCCGCCGGGAATTGCTCGCCATTGGCATAATAGGCGGTGCAGACGTCGGTGGTGATCGTAAAGCCCGGAGGCACCGGCAGGCCGATCGAGGCCATTTCGGCGAGGTTAGACCCCTTGCCGCCCAGCAATTCCTTCGAGCGTTCCGCGGTCGTCGCGTCGCCGCCGAACAAATGCACCATCTTCGTCATTTCATGCTCCTGCTGCCCCGGGGAGGAGGTTGGCGGGGGGATAGGGTGGAGAAAGCGTATCGTCGATTCAGTTTTACTTCGTGCGGTATAAGGGGGGCGGCATAGCCCCTATCAGCCCTCGATCTTCGAGAAATCGGCGACCCCGTGCACCGCTGCGGTAAATCGTGCGAGCAGGCCGAGGCGATAGGCGCGGACGGCTTCGTCGGGGTCGTTGACCATCACACCCTCGAAGAACGCGTCGATCGGCGCGCGGAGCGACGCGAGCGCGGCCATGGCGTCGGTGAAGCGTTCTTCGGCGACTGCGGCCGAGGCTGCGGGTTCGGCAGTGTCGAGAGCCTTGAGCAAGGTCGCGTCGGCGTCGGTCGGTGGGGTTGCGGCGGCGGCGCCGCTGACCTCCCCCGCCTGCTTCAGGATATTCGCCGCGCGCTTGTAGCCTGCGAGCAGGTTGGTGCCGTCGTCGGTTGCCATGAAGGCTTGGAGCGCCTTCACGCGGGCGAGCAGACGGACGAGATCATCCTCGCCGCCGAGCGCGAACACCGCGTCGATGAGGTCGTGACGGACGCCGGCTTCGCGTTGCTGGACTTTGAGGCGGTCGGCGAAGAAGTCGAGCAGGCTCGGCAGGCCATTTTCATCTGCTCGACGAGCGAACTCTCGCAGCCAATAAAATTTGATAAAGTCGCCCCCCAAATCAACGGGCTTTTCTTCCGGCTCATCAAGGTCGATCAGCTTAACCGATTTCCAAGGCTCTCCTTCAAAACGGAAGTTCGTTTTGTCCCCCTTATCGGACTCCTGAAAGCGTTCATCGCTTTGGGTGCGCAGAAGCTTAATCGCGTGGCAGATGACAGCCAAAAGCGAAAAGCGGAGGCCATTATCAATCGTCGTTGTTTCAGTTGAGATGCACGCGCGCCTCAACGCAAACGGATCCTTTGAACCCGTCGGTCGCTCTTCAATTGTGAAGAAGGCGATCAAGGTATCCAGCTTATCCGCCAACGCCACGGCCACCGTCACCGGCGCGGTTGGGACGTCGTCGCCCTGCCCTACCGGCTTGTAGTGATCGCGGATCGCGTCGGCTACCGCATCGGGCAGGCCTTCAACGCGGGCGTAGTAGCCGCCCATCAGGCCCTGGAGTTCGGGGAATTCGCCGACCATTTCGGTGACGAGGTCTGCCTTCGCGAGGCGAGCGGCGAGTTCGGCCTGATCGGCCAATTCCTCTTTCGTCACCCCCGCGGAGGCGGGGGTCCCGCTTACCGGCGTTGAAGCGGGATTCCCGCCTTCGCGGGAATGACGGGGTTGAGATACGACAATGCCCTCTTCCACCAACCAGCGCGCGAGCTTGGCGACGCGCTCGACCTTGTCGGCGACGGTGCCGAGCTTTTCGTGGAAGGTGATGTTCGCGAGCTTTTCGGCGTGCTGCGCGAGGGTCTTTTTCTGGTCCTGTTCCCAGAAGAAGCGCGCGTCGGACAGGCGTGCCGCGAGGACTTTCTGGTTGCCCGCGACGATTTCGGCGCCGCCGTCGATCGCGGCGATGTTCGCGGTGCAGACGAAGCCGTTGGCGAGCTGGCCCGCCGCATCGTTCACGACGAAATATTTCTGGTTCACGCGCGCGGTGAGCTGGATGACCTCGGGCGGCACAGCGAGAAAGGCTTCGTCGAAGCGGCCGAGCAGCGGCACCGGCCATTCGGTGAGGCCGGCATTTTCGACCACCAGACCTTCGTCGGCGACAAGGCTCAACCCGGCGTCGGCGGCAGCCTTGGCGGCGCCGTCGCGGATGATCGACTGACGTTCTTCATGGTCGACGATGACGTGGCAGGCGCGGAGCTTTTCGGCATAGTCCGATGCCGAACCGATCGTGATCTCGCCCGGGCAGTGGAAGCGGTGGCCGCGCGTCGCGAAACCAGCAGCAATTCCGCTCACTTCACATGGCACAAGCTCTTCGCCGAAGATGGCGACAATGCCCGACAGCGGGCGGACCCAGCGCTGGCTTTCGCTGCTGGCGCTGTCCTTGCCCCAGCGCATCGACTTGGGCCAGGCGAAGGCGCGGACGATCGCGGGGATCGCCTCGGCCAGCACTTCGGCGGTCGCGCGGCCGGGCTTGTCGATGACGGCGAACCACGTGCCGTCGCGGTCTTCGAGCTGATCCTGCGTCAGGCCGGTCTTGCGAAGGAAACCTTCGAGCGCCTGCGGCGGCGCGCTGCTGCGCGGGCCTTTGAGTTCTTCGCTGACCGCGGCGGTCGCTTCGGGAAGCCCCTTGGCGATCAACGCGAGGCGGCGCGGGGTCGACCAGATGGTGAGATCGCCGGCTTCGAGGCCGGCGGCGGTTATTTGCGCGCGGAACAGCTTTTCGAGTTCGGCGCGGGCGCCGGCCTGCATGCGTGCGGGAATTTCTTCCGAGCGCAGTTCGAGCAGAAAGTCAGTCACAGCGTCCACCCCGGATATTTTGCGGTCCAGCTTTCGGACTGGCTGTCGATCCATGCCTTGCAGCTGCCTTTGGCGAGGTCGCGGACGCGGGCCATATAGTTGGCGCGTTCCTGCACGCTGATTACGCCGCGCGCCTGAAGCAGGTTGAAGAGGTGGCTTGCCTCGATCGCCTGATCATAGGCGGCGAGCGGGACGTTCGCGGCGATCGCACGCTTGCACTCTTCTTCGGCGGCCTTGAAGCCTGCGAACAAGGTGTCGGTGTCGGCGACCTCGAAATTCCATTTCGAGAACTGCTTTTCATTCTCGAGGAAAACGTCACCATAGCTCAGTCCCGCGACGTCGCCGACGGGGTCGGAGAAGCGCAAATCGTACACATTGTCGACATTCTGGATATACATGGCGAGGCGTTCGAGCCCGTAGGTCAGCTCGCCCGCGACCGGCTTGCAGTCGAAACCGCCCATTTGCTGGAAGTAAGTGAACTGGGTGACTTCCATCCCGTCGCACCAGACTTCCCAGCCGAGACCCCATGCCCCCAATGTGGGCGATTCCCAGTCGTCCTCGACGAAGCGGATATCGTGGAGCAGCGGGTCGATGCCGATCGCCGCCAGCGAACCCAGATATTGTTCCTGAAGATCGGCCGGCGAAGGCTTCAGGATCACCTGATATTGGTAATAATGCTGGAGCCGGTTCGGGTTCTCGCCATAGCGGCCGTCGGTCGGGCGGCGGCTGGGCTGAACATAAGCGACATTCCACGGTTCGGGACCGAGGCTGCGCAGCGTCGTCGAGGGGTGAAAGGTCCCCGCCCCGACGCGCATGTCATAAGGCTGGAGAATCGCGCAACCGCGCGCGCCCCAATAGGCGTGGAGCGTCAGGATCATGTCCTGAAAGCTGAGGCTTTTCTTCGCTTCGGCGTCGGCCACGGCCGCAATTCCTTCGCAGGTGCAAAAATCGCCGCCGCCTTGGCGCAGCGCGGCCGTAGGGTCAAGGGGACAGCGGCTTTCGATCCCGCACCATGTCATGCTCACGAAACTTTTTGTCAGGTCTTGTTGATACAGTCAGCGACTCATGTCATTTAGTCAACAACACCTGACACAAGGTCAGGAGGACATGACAGGAGACAATTTATGTGCCCCATGACTTGGACGCCGTTCCGGGATCAGGTCATCAGCGCGGAGAGGCTAAGGACATGGCTTTGCTTGCCGAATTCCCGCCGCACCGCCCTCTGCTGACCGCCGTGGAGAACCGACTGAAAGTCCTGCGCGCGATGCGGAACTGGAGCCAGGCCGAACTGGCCGACCGGCTGGACGTTTCGCGACAGGCAGTGAATGCGATCGAAACGGGGAAATATGACCCCTCGCTTCCCCTCGCCTTCAAACTCGCCCGCCTGTTCGACATGCAGATCGAGGAGATTTTCGACGATGGCTTTGAAGGATCAAACCATGACTGACACCGGAAAGCCTGCGAAGCGCCCCATGTCACCGCGCCGGAAGCGTTACCTGACGGCAATCGGGCTTTCCCTGGCCATCGGCGGGCTGATCGGCATATGGAAACGGGCCGTCAACCCCGCGGCCCAGGACACTTCCCCTTCTGTTTCTGGGCTTCTTTTTTGGGCGATGCGACGCTCACCACCGGCTTTGCGATCGGCGCATCGGTTCTATGGGCGATCGGATTGGCAATATGCATCCCGCTGTTTCATCGTTCGGTCGACGATCATGAGGAACGCGCGCTGCTCTGGGCCGGCCTCGCCGCATGGTACGCCTTTGCATTGGCCGCGCCCGTCTGGTGGCTTCTTCACGGCGCCAGTCTGGCCCCGCCGGTCGACGCAATGCTGCTGTTTACCGGATCGATCATCGTCAACGCCGTCGTTTATCTGTGGTTCAAGTTCCGCTGACCCGGCGCCGCCACCCTTCCCTCTTTGCAATCTTGCGCTACATTGCTGAAAGAAAGACATCTCCCATGAAGACGCTTTTTCGTACCCTTGCCGCCAGCTCCGCGATCATTTCCTTTGCCGGCTTCGCGTCGACCCCTTCCATGGCCGCAGAGGCGGTGGCGGCGCCCGCCGCCGCAACCACCGACGCCGACCCCGCGCTGTGGGTGGTGAAGGACGATGACACCACCATCTATTTGTTCGGCACTATCCATGTGCTGAAACCCGGCCTCAGCTGGTTCGACGCCGCGGTCAAGGACGCCTTCGACAAGTCCGACCAGCTGATGCTGGAAATGGTGATGCCCGAGGATCAGGCCGTGCTGGCGAACACCACCATGGAGCTTGCCGTCGACAAGAGCGGCAAGACGCTGTCGTCGCGGCTGAATGCCGACGAGCTTAAAACCTATCAGGCCGCGTTGGGAAGCCTGGGCCTGAAACCGGCCCAGCTCGACATGTTCGAGCCGTGGTTCGCGGCGGCGACGCTGTCGATGCTGCCGCTGGGCAAGCTGGGTTACGACCCCGAGCAAGGCGCCGAAAAGCTGCTGACCCGTTTCGCCAAGGATAGCGGAAAGCCGATCCTCGGCCTGGAAACGCTGACCGAGCAGTTGAGCTTTCTCGACACGCTGCCCGAAGAAGCGCAGGTCAATTATCTGAACACCGTGGTCCGGGATATCGACAAGGCCGGACCGATGCTCGACAAGCTGGTCATGCAATGGAGCAAAGGCGATCCCGAGGCACTGGCGGCGACGATGAACGAAAGCATGGCCGATACGCCCGAAGTCACCAAGGCGCTGCTGTGGGATCGCAATCAGCGCTGGGCCGATCAGCTGAAGGCGCGGATGGACAAGCCGGGCACGGTGTTCGTCGCGGTCGGTGCGGGCCATCTGGCGGGTGAAAAGAGCGTGCAGGATTATCTGAAGGAACGCGGCCTGACCGTGGAGCGGGTTGCATATTGAGGATTGGGACTTTCCGTTCCGGACATCGGGGTCGCCGCCTTGCGGCGGCCCTTTTGCCGTTGCTGATCGCCGCATGCAGCGCCGCCGAACCCGGCCCGCAGGCACGCCCCGCAATGTGGCTGGTCGAAGATAGCGACACGCGCATCTATATGCTGGGCACGATGCACGCATTGCCGCGCGGCACCGACTGGGACGACGGCAAGGTTGCGGGTGCGATCGCCGCGGCCGATGAGCTGGTGCTGGAACTGTCGCCTGCGGAGCTGTCAACTGCGGGCGGCATATTCGGTGAGCTGGCGCCGCGCAGCGTACCGCTGGCGATGGAAAAGCGTCTGCCGGCCGACGCCCTTGCCGGCTATCGCACGCTGGAGGCGAGCGGCGGCAATTTTGGCGGCGACAAGCTCGACGACTGGGCGGTGATGGTCTTGATGGGGCAGCGCGTCGCGCAAAAAGCCGAACTGATGCCATCGCAAGGCGTCGAAGCCGGCCTGACCGCCGCGTTCGAGGCGGCGGGCAAACCCGTCGGCGGGCTGGAAACCGCAAGAGAACAGCTGATGCTGTTCGAAACGCTCGACCCGCAAACACAGCGCACGCTGCTGACCCGCGCGGCAGCCAAGGCCGACAAGGCGGTGGAGGATGTCGACGCGCTGACCGCCGCATGGGCACGCGGCGACATTGCGGCGCTGGAGCAAGTAATCAACGAAGATGTCGAAGTCGTTCCCGCAGCGCGCAAGGCGATCATCACCGACCGCAACCGGCGCTGGAGCGCGTGGATCAAGCAGCGGATGGAACGACCGGGAACGGTGATGCTGGCGGTCGGCGCGGGACATCTGGTCGGGAGCGACGGCGTGCCGACGATGCTGGAGGCCGAGGGGATGAAGGTGACGCGGGTGCAGTGATGGGGTGGCGATAATGGACGAGGTAGCAATAGCGCGGGAAGCGGACGTTGCCAGTTCCGCCGTCAAATGGTTAGATACTCCCATGAAGTCGGAAACAGGCAAGCTACCGAAAGGGCACAGCTACCCTCTCAAACCCACCTTTCTTGAGGAGGCGCTTACAAGCGCCGGTATCGTTATCGAAACGCACTTGATGCGGAGCCCGGGAAATCTGTTCGACGCGCATTTCTGGCCGGCGAACCAGAATGTGCCGTCTGAGAGGCTTTATATTCGCGCCGGATCGGTGCCGATCGAAGAGGCTGCAAATGCACGTCGCCGGCTTGAAAATCATGCAGTGCCTACACTTGTTAATTGGGTCTGCGGCATATTAGCGCTGGATCGGGAATCGCCTGTGCGGCGCGAGAAGCAGAATTTAAGTTTACAGGCTTTTCTGTCTTCTGCCGGTCGTTAGCGACCGGTCCTCACTCGCCATCCCGGGCTTAACCCGGGATCCCGCTTTTTGAGGCTCCACCAGCGCTTGACTTCAAGCGCGACCCCGGATCAAGTCCGGGGTGACGATGATGGATAGGGCAGCCTCCGGTAGTTCGCGGCCATCTCGGCGCCCAACTTCGCACCGGCGCTTGCATTTTCGTCGCTTCCTCGCTAAGCGCCGCGGCTTCCGTCCATGGTCATCCCTGGAGGCGTGGCGGACTGTGAAATCTATACTCGGAGAAAAATGATGAGCGACCAGCTGGTGCTGTCGGCCGAGACGCGTGAACGGGGAGGCAAGGGAGCCTCGCGTGAACTGCGTCGTAGTGGCCGCGTCCCCGCCGTTGTCTATGGCGGCAAAGAAGAACCCCTGATGATCCACGTCGAAGAAAAGCTGCTGATGAAGCAGCTGATGACGGGTCACTTCATGAATTCGGTCGTCATGATCGAAGTCGGCGGCAAGCAGATTCGCACGCTGCCCAAGGACGTCGCTTTCCATCCGGTCAAGGATCGCCCGATCCACGCCGACTTCCTGCGCATCTCGAAGGATGCCAAGGTCACTGTCGCGGTTCCGGTCGTGTTCGCAAACGAAGAAGCCTCGCCGGGCCTGAAGCGCGGCGGCGTGCTGAACATCGTTCGTCACGAACTGGAACTGATCTGCGACGCGGCCAACATCCCCGATGACATCGCGATCGACGTCACCGGCTTTGACGTTGGCGATTCGATCCACATCAGCCACGTCAAGCTGCCCAAGGGTAGCGAAAGCGCGATCACCGATCGCGACTTCACCATCGCGACGATCGTCGCTCCGTCGGCTCTCAAGTCGACGTCGGGCGATACGACGGTTGACGGCGGCGAAGCTGCTGAAGGCGACGAAGCCTAAACGAACCTGGACCCGCCCCTCCCCCTTTGCGGGGAGGGGCGATCCGCACGCGGCCCCGAGAAAGGCGACGCCATGCAATTATGGGTCGGCCTCGGCAATCCCGGGCCCCAATATGCGATGCACCGTCACAATGTCGGCTTCATGGCCGCGGACGTCATCGCCGATGTTTACGACTTTCCCGCGCCCGCGAAGAAATTTCAGGGCTGGATCCAGGATGGCCGCATCGGCAACCAGCGCATCCTGTTGCTGAAACCCGGAACCTTCATGAACGAAAGCGGCCGCAGCGTGCGCGCCGCGATGGATTTCTATAAGCTGGCGTCGCAGGACGTGACCGCTTTCTATGACGAGCTCGACCTCGCGCCGATGAAGGTGAAGGTCAAGCAGGGCGGCGGCGCCGCCGGGCATAACGGCATCCGCAGCATGATCCAGCATATCGGCGAGGATTTCCGCCGCGTGCGCATCGGCATCGGCCATCCGGGGCACAAGGATCGCGTCACCGGCCATGTGCTGGGCAATTACCACAAGAGCGAGATGGAACCGCTGATCGACCTGCTCGGCGCGATCGCGGCCGAAGCGAAATGGCTTGCCGACGGGAATGAGGTGCGGTTCCAGAGCGATCTGGCGCTGCGGTTGCAGGGATGATCAGCTTGCGGGCCGCGGCGGAAAGTGATGCCGACGCGGTGATCGCAATCTGGCAGGCCTGCGACCTTACGCGCCCCTGGAACGACCCCCGCGCCGATTTCCTGCGCGCGCTTGAGCATTCAGCCTCCACCATCTTCATCGCCGAACGCGGCGCCGACATCGTCGGCACGGCGATGACCGGATTCGACGGCCATCGCGGGTGGATTTATTATCTGGGGGTCGCCCCCGATCATCGCGGTCAGGGCATTGCGCGGCAATTGCTCGATCACGCCTGCGGCTGGTTGAAGCATCGCGGCTGCCCGAAGGTCGAATTGATGCTGCGCGAGGGGAATCCCGCGGCGGGGCTGTACGAACAGCTTGGCTGGGAGTTGCAGCCGGTGCGCGTTTTCGCGCGGTGGCTGGGCTGATATCGATCGCCGCGACCGGCAGCGTCACACAAGCGTCACCAAAATCATCCCGTTCGGACATGTTCAAGCAATCACGCTGACACGTCCCCCTGTCATCGGGGCCACCTCATCGGGACATTCAGTCCCGGGGCCCAACCGAAAAAACAGGGGTACTGCATGTCACATCTTACCGACGAAGCGCGCGCACCATTTCGCCGCGATACCGACGACCTCGGCGGCGCGAATAGCCTGGAGGCGATCGTCGCCCAAAACCCGACGCGCCGCACCTTGCTGCGCAGCGGCCTGTTCGGACTGTCGGTGATCCCCGTTGCCGCGCTCGCCGGTTGCAGCGACGACGATGGCAAGCCGCCCGTCACGGTCACCCCCACACCGACCCCGACGCCCACGCCGACCCCCACCCCCGCGCCGAGCTATGCGATCAGCTTTGCCGGGGTCGCCGCGAACCAGGATGACAAGGTCACCGTACCCGCAGGTTATACCGTCGATGTGCTGCTGAAGGCCGGCGATTCGGTCGAGGCCGGCGCGCCTTACGCGGGCAGCTTCCCCGCCAGCCCCGCCGTCGCCGAGAAATGGGCCGGCGGCAATCACGACGGCATGGAATATTTCGCCCTGCCCGGCGTCGACGCCAATGCCGGCGGCCTGCTGGCGATGAATTTCGAATATCCCGATTTCAACATCCTGATGGCGGGCAGTTACAATGCCGCGACCGCGACCGCGGATCAGAAAGCGATCGCGTTGTCGGCGGTCGGGATCGGCGTCGTCGAGGTCGCCAAGGGCGGCGACGGCAAATGGGCGGTCAAGCCCGGGTCGACCTATAACCGCCGCTATACCGGCAACAGCAGCTATCGCGCCGGCGGCCCCGCCGCGGGCCTGCTGTCGGGTTCGATCAAGGGAATGCTCAACAATTGTTCGAGCGGCCGCACCCCGTGGGACACCTATCTGACCTGCGAGGAAACCACCGACAATTACCTCGACCCGACGCAGCCCGCGCGCGATTATGGCTGGGTGGTCGAGATCGACCCGCTGCGCGAACTGGCGGCACCGACGAAGCGCACCGCAATGGGCCGCTTCAGCCACGAGAATGTCGCCTATATGGCGAGCGCCGAACGCCGCGTCGCTTTCTATATGGGCGATGATTCGACCCCGGGCTGCATCTATAAGTTCGTGCCCGAACGCGCCTATAGCGCCACCAACCGCGCCGCGAACACCGACCTGCTGGATTATGGCACGCTCTATGTCGCGCGCTTCAACGGAGACGGCACCGGCGAATGGCGCGCGCTGACGGTCGGGCAGAACGGCCTGACCGCCGGCGCGTCGGACCCCGGCAATGTCAGCCAGAGCACGACCCCGCCGACCCCGGCGATCGTCAACTTCAACAACCAGGCCGATGTGCTGATCAATTGCGCGTCCGCCGCACGCGTCGCTGGCGGCACCGTGATGGACCGCCCCGAATGGCTGACCGTCGCGCCCGACAACAAGGCGGTGTTCGTCACGCTGACCAACAACAGCGGCCGCAGGGTTACCGACGCCGCCAACCCGCGCGTTACCAACCTGCACGGGCATATCATCAAGTTCCGCGAAGAAGGCGATTCGCCGCTGGCGACCAAGTTCAGCTGGGAAATCTTCCTGCAGGCGGGCAGCCCGACGCTGGCAGCGGGCGGCAGCAATCTGGTGGGCGATATCAAGGGCGACACCTTCTCCAGCCCCGACGGGCTGCGCATCGACCCGCAGGGCCGCCTGTGGGTGCAGACCGACCATAGCGTTCCGGGCAATTCGGGCGTCGCGGGAACGACGATCGACGGCGCATTCGGACATAATGCGATGTTCCATGTCGATCAGGTGAGCAAGCAGTCGAAACGCTTCCTCGTCGGGCCGGTGGGCTGCGAGATCACCGGGCTGGCCTATACGCCCGACCTCAAGACCTTCTTCGTCAACATCCAGCATCCGACGGGCGACTGGCCGGTAGCCGGCGAGCAGCCGCGGTCGTCGACCGTCGTCGTGCGGCGGACCGACAGCCAGCCGGTCGGCAACTGATCGCGGCGCCGGAATCATCCGGCGGCGCGCGGAACGGCCAGTCTTCTCCCCCGGGGGCTGGCCGTTTTCCAACCCTGCCTAATCTGGCCGGGCCGCAGGCCGCTTCGGCGGCGGCGGAGCCGATCCGTCGGGGGTTTCGGACAGCATGATGACGCACATCGTGCGGTGAACGCTGTGGCGGCCACATGCGGCGCCGGCATAGCGATAGCGTGCCTCGAGCAGCGCAAAGCGATGGCCGCGTCCCGGAACGCCATCGTCGATCAGCAACTGATCGATCACCGAGACGGGATCGCCATGACCATAGGTAATCACTTCGCCGACGTAGCGGCCGCCGCCCCGCGCGATCGCCCGCTCACCCGGACCGCGGCCGCGCGAGCGATGCCCGACCTCGCCCGAGCGCGATTGCGCCGCGACATGGTCGGCGGCCGCACGTGCCAGTACCTCCCCGCGCTCCAGCGTCGCAACCGCGCGCGCGCGGCGCAGCGCGGCAACCGCCTCGTCGAGCGCTGCAACGCCCTCATGCGTTTGAATGTCGATTTCGTCCTCATATCGGCCGAGCAGGATGTTGCCGTCATAGCGATCGCGCGATTCGGCGAGTTCGCGTCCATAGGCAGCGGGGTTGGCGCGCAGCGCGTTGAGTTCGTCCAGCACATCGGCCTCGAACTCACTCGCCGCGGTTGCAGAGACGGCGGCGGCTGCGGCAATCGCCGAGCCGGCCAGGACAAGATATTTCCATCGCATAATGACGCGCCCTTTTTGCCCCCTGCGCCGGGCGATAGCCTGTTCATAATGAACAATTGGCAACAACGCCGCGCGGTCTGGGCTGGCAAAAAGCGCGCGAACCGGCTAGCGGGCCAGCAAATATCGCGTCCGCGCG
The DNA here is from genome assembly GCF_051550705.1 of Sphingopyxis selenitireducens. NCBI lineage: Bacteria > Pseudomonadati > Pseudomonadota > Alphaproteobacteria > Sphingomonadales > Sphingopyxidaceae > Sphingopyxis > Sphingopyxis selenitireducens. The sequence continues at coordinate 426,579 of NZ_JBPULG010000002.1, read as the reverse complement.
GCGCCAGCACAATCGAAAGACAAGATCATGGGTTTCAAATGCGGGATCGTCGGGCTTCCCAATGTCGGCAAGTCCACCCTGTTCAACGCGCTGACCGAAACGGCGGCGGCGCAGGCAGCGAATTATCCCTTCTGCACGATCGAACCCAATATCGGCAATGTCGCGGTCCCCGACGCGCGGCTGGAAAAGCTGGCGGCGATCGCCGGCAGCAAGAAGATCATCGCTACCCAGCTGGCCTTCGTCGACATCGCCGGCCTCGTGCGCGGCGCGTCGAAGGGCGAAGGTCTGGGCAACCAGTTCCTTGGCAATATCCGCGAGGTCGATGCGATCGTCCATGTTCTGCGCTGCTTCGAGGATGACGATATCCAGCATGTCGAGAATAAGGTGGATCCGGTCGCCGACGCCGAAACGGTCGAAACCGAATTGCTGCTGTCCGACCTCGAAAGCCTGGAGAAGCGCGTTCCCGCCTTCACCAAAAAGGCCGCGCAGGGCGACAAGGAAGCCAAGATCGCCGCTTCGGTGCTGGGTCAGGCGCTCGACCTGCTGCGCGAAGGCAAGCCCGCGCGGCTGACCGAACCCAAGGACGAGGAAGAAGCCCGCGTGCTGCGCACCGCGCAGCTGCTGACGTCGAAGCCCGTGCTGTATGTCTGCAACGTCGACGAGGGCAGCGCGGCGAACGGCAACGCCTTCTCTGAAAAAGTCTTTGCCAAGGCGGCCGCCGAAGGCGCGCAGGCCGTCGTCGTATCCGCCGCGATCGAAAGCGAGCTGGTGACGATGGAGATGGCCGACCGGATGGAATTCCTGTCCGAAATGGGCCTCACCGAAACCGGCCTCGCGCGCGTCATCCGCGCCGGTTACGAACTGCTCCACCTGATCACCTTCTTCACTGTCGGTCCGCAGGAAGCCCGCGCATGGACGGTCCACACCGGCGCGACCGCCCCCGAAGCTGCGGGCGAAATCCACAGCGATTTCCAGAAGGGCTTCATCCGCGCCGAAACCATCGCCTATGACGATTATGTCGCACTGGGCGGCGAAGCGCGCGCGCGCGAAGCGGGCAAGCTGCGCGCCGAAGGCAAGGCCTATGTCGTGCAGGACGGCGACGTGATGCACTTCCTGCACAGCTGAATTCGCTGCATCCGACGGGTCTGAGCCACCAAGCGTGCGTTGCAACCGCCTCCTCGGTCGCCGCGGGGACGGCTGGCGGAAGCGGGCGATTTCAATGGGCCGAACGGATGGTGGCGCGGCGCGGCACTGTAGGGCTAGGGGTTTTTAGAGCGAGCGATGTCGGCTTTGGGGTGGGGAGCTGCCGTTAGCTTCATTCGATGATCGGCGGTTGTCCGATTACCACATGATGAGCCCAATAGTGGGGTGGTATCCGTTCCAGCACACACGCTTCGGCAAGCTTCGAAATCTGATTCTTACCAAACCAGTAAGAGACATTTCCGTCCGTTCTCATTTCCTTGTAGATCGGGATGATCATCGCTTCATCGAACAACGCCTCAATCTCGGCCTGGTGAGCAGGGTGGATGCGAACCCGCGCTCCAATCTCCCGCTCCGAGGGCTTCCTATCTGCCGATCCGCGCATTTCTGAACGTTACCGCCTTGATTGCACGTCCGCAATTGGGTCGATTCCGGTCGTTCGATTCATATCGGCAGCGAATGGCGCAAATGGGGTGGGGAGCGGACGTTGGCCAAGGCGTCGCCCCCGCGAAGGCGGGGGCCGCGGGCAACCCTTACGCTACGCCGATAGCGGCCCCCGCCTTCGCGGGGGCGACGGACCAAGTACGTCAACAACTGGGTCGTGAGCGGCCATTTCCACTTCGTCACCCCGGACTTGATCCGGGGTTCATGGCTTCAACGTCGCGATGGATTCCGGATCAAGTCCGGGATGACGATGATGAAGGAGGCGGCGAATAGGCGGAGGGGTGGAGATTGCTTCGCCGCCTGCGGCTCCGCGCGAGGGCGGACGTTTTAGACCTCGAACGCCTGCAGGATCGGGCACGGCCCCTTGTCGCTCGCCGCGCATTGGGTGGCGAGGCGTGCCAGTGCTGCGCGGGCTTCGGTCATTTGCGCGATTTTCGTATCGAGCACCTCGATCCGCTGGCGCGCGAGGCTGCGCACGCGGGCACGGTCGTCGCTTGCTTCCAGCGCCAGCAATTCGCCGATTTCCTCCAGCGTGAAACCTGCCGCCTGCGCCGAGCGGATGAATTTCAGCCGCCGCACGTCATTTTCATCATAGCGGCGAATGCCGCCGCTCCAGCCTTCGCCGCCGCTGCGCGCGGGGGTGCCGATCAGGCCGCGGCGTTGATAATAGCGGATCGTTTCAACCCCGACGTCGCCCGCCGCCGCCAATTTTCCGATCGTGATTTGCATGGCTTGACTCCGTACTATGGTACGGAGGTTATATGGGGTGGATGAAAAACCAAGCAACCCTCCATCGCATGGTCATGCCGGGGCACACCTGCCCCTATGGCCTCAAGGCAAAATATCTTCTCGAAAGAAAGGGCTTTACGGTCGACGACCAGTGGCTGACGACGCGCGAGGAAACCGACGCGTTCAAGGCGAAATATGATGTCAAAACGACGCCGCAGACCTTTATCGACGGCGTTCGCATCGGCGGTTACGATGATTTGCGCCGCCATTTCGGGCTGAAGGTCGCCGACCCGGAAGCGACCAGTTATCGCCCGGTGATCGCCTTGTTCGCGATGACCGCGCTGATGGCGCTGGCAACGTCCTATTCCGCCTATGGCGACGCCTTCACCTTGGGCGCCGCCGAATGGTTCATCTCGTTCAGCATGATCGTCCTCGCGCTTCTGAAGCTTCAGGACATCGACAAATTCGCGACGATGTTCCTCAATTATGATCTGCTCGCCAAACGCTGGGTTCCCTATGGCACCATCTATCCCTTCGCCGAAGGGCTGGCGGGTGTGCTGATGACCGCGCACGCTCTGCCCTGGCTGTCGATCCCGGTTGCGCTGTTCATTGGCGGCATCGGCGCCGTATCGGTGTTCAAGGCGGTCTATATCGACAAGCGCGAGCTGAAATGCGCCTGCGTCGGCGGCAGCAGCAAGGTGCCGCTGGGCTTCATCTCGCTGACCGAGAATGTCGCAATGGTCGGCATGGCGGTCTGGATGCTGTGGATGTTCGTATAACGCCGGCGGGCCGGAGTTTCGGTCATTGAAGTCCCACATGGCTGGTCTATCGAGGGTCGCATGATTCGCGTCCCAAGGAAAACCAGCCATGTATGACCGCCGCCACTTCCTTGCCGGAGCGACCCTTGCCGGGCTCGCCGCACCGGCAATCGTCCGTGCGCAGGGCATTTTTCGCGATTTCCCCTTCAGCCTAGGCGTGGCGTCGGGCGATCCGGCGAGCGACGGCTTCGTCATCTGGACCCGCCTTGCCCCCGAACCGATGGAACCGCATGGCGGAATGCCGCTGACAAATGTTCCCGTCGAGTGGGAGGTCGCGAACGACAGCGGCTTTCGCAAGATCGCGGCGAAGGGCACGACGCTGGCGCGCCCCGAACTGGCGCATAGCGTCCATGTCGAGGTCGAGGGATTGCAGCCCGACCGCCCCTATTATTACCGCTTCACCGCCGGCGGCGAGCGCAGCCTGCGCGGCCGCGCGCGCACCCTGCCCGCACCCGGCGCGCGCGCCGATACGCTGAAATTCGGGGTCGCCGGATGCCAGCATTTCGAGGCGGGTTTCTTTGGTGCCTATCGGCACCTGGCGCGCGAAGAGCTGGCTTTCGTCTATCATTATGGCGACTTCATCTATGAATATAGCGAGGAATATCTGTTCAACACCGGGCTGCCGACGCGGCCGGTGCGCAAGCATGCGTTCCGCGCGCTCTATGACCTTGGCGACTTCCGCGCTGCTTATGCCCAGCAGCTGGGCGATATCGATTTGCAGGCGGCGCGATCGGTCCATGCCTTTATGTCGAGCTTCGACGATCACGAGATCCGCAACGACTGGGTGTCGGACATCGACAACTGGAAGATGGGCCTTGAGGGGAACGATCCCGACGCGGCGCCGCCCGAAGTCTTTATGCTGAAAAAGCAGGGAGCGATGCAGGCCTGGTACGAACATATGCCGGTGCGCCGCGCGCTGCTGCCGCGCGGCGGGATGGTCGCGCTCAACCGCGAGCTGCGCTACGGCGACCTGATGGCGATGCAGTTGCTCGATACGCGGCAATATCGTGACGACCAGCCGTGCGAAGACGGGTTCAAGCCCGCCTGCCCCGGCGTCTTCGACAAAAATGCGCAGGTATTAGGCAAGGCGCAGGAAGACTGGCTGAACCGCAATCTGGGTCAGGGCGGCGCGACGTGGAACGCGCTGGCACAGCAGATCACGATGATGTCGCTCGACCGGCGACGCAAACCCGACGAGCCCGAAAAAGTGCTGAACCTCGACAGTTGGGCCGGCTATGAAGCGCCGCGCGAGCGCATCCTGTCGCGAATGGGCGGGCTGAAAAACTGCGTCGTGCTGACGGGGGACGAGCATCAGAATTTCTGCGGCGATCTGGTGCTGAAGGACAAGGTTGTGGGCGCTGAATTCGTCGGCACCTCCATCAGCAGCGGCGGCGACGGCAGCGACAAGCGGAACGGCACCGACGAATGGCTGGCACTGAACCCCGAGCTCAAATTCGCCAACGACCAGCGCGGCTATCTGGTCTGCGACGTCAATCGAGAAGCGTGGCAGACGCATTTCATGGTCGTCGACAAGGTTACGACGCCGGTCAACACGCTGTCGAAGCGCGCGACGGGCGTGGTCGAGAATGGCGTCGCCGGGATCAAAATGGCTTAAGGAGGCTGGCTTGCTCTATTTCGAGGATCTGGAAATCGGGTCGACGCAGCGTTTCGGCCATTATCCCGTTACGCGCGAAGAGGTGATTGAATTCGCCGGGAAATATGACCCCCAGCCCTTTCATCTCGACGATGAGGCGGCGGCGCAAACCTATTTCGGGCGGCTGTCGGCGAGCGGCTGGCATACCGGTTCGATGGCGATGCGGATGATCGTCGAGAATATGAAAGCGTCGCAGCAGGCCGGGCTGGGATCGCCCGGGATCGACGAATTGCGGTGGCTGAAGCCCGTCTATCCCGGCGACACGTTACGCTGTGAAACCGAGCTGCTGGAAAAGTGTCAGTCAACGAGCAGGCCCGAAATGGGCAGCTTTAAATCGAGACTGACCGTGTTCAATCAGGACGATGTGCCGGTGATGACGCTGGTGAGCATCGGGCTGATCCGCGTCCGCGAAGCCAGCGGCGCATAGCTATTTCCTGCCGAACAGTTTTTCGACATCGTCCATCGCCAGCTTGACCCAAGTCGGCCGCCCGTGGTTGCATTGCCCCGAGTGCGGCGTCACTTCCATCTGGCGGAGGAGCGCGTTCATTTCGGGGACACCCAGCGTCCGGCCGGCGCGGACTGAGCCGTGGCAGGCCATGGTGGCGGCGACCAGTTCCAGCTTCTCGTTGAGCCCCAGCGCGGCGTCATAGCCCGCGAGGTCGTCGGCGATGTCGGTGACGAGCTTTTGGCAATCGATGTTGCCGAGCATGGCCGGGGTCGCGCGAACCATCACCGCGGCGGGTCCGAATCGTTCGATCTCGACACCCAGCGCCGCGAGCTGCGCCGACGCGGCCTCGAGCCGGTCGCAGGCGGGCTCGTCAAGTTCGACGACTTCGGGGAGCAACAATCCCTGCGACGGCACCGCCTGCCCGCTCATGCCGCGGCGCAGTTGTTCGAGCACCAGACGTTCGTGCGCGGCGTGCTGATCGACGATGACAAGGCCATCCTCGGCCTCGGCAACGATATAGGTGCGCGCAATCTGGCCGCGCGCGATGCCGAGCGGGTGGGCTTCGGCCTCAGGCACCGGGGCGGCGGCGACTTCGGCGCGGCCTGCGATCGGAGCGGCGGAAGCGAAGGGGGTAAGACGGTCATAGACGCGCGCGACATCGCCAGCCGGCGGGACATAGCTGGTGCCAAATGAATGGGCGGCGGCGGGCGGCGGCGCGGCGGGTGCCTGACCGAACAGAAAGCCCGTCGTCGGTTGGGGCGCGACGGGTTCCTGCTGCCACGCCGCTAGCGCCGCTTCGGCGGGGCGCTGGACGCTGCGGAAACCATGTTCGTCGAGCGCGCGGCGGAGCCCGCCGACGATCATCCCGCGAATGAGCTGCGGATCGCGAAAGCGCACTTCGGTCTTCGCCGGATGGACGTTCACATCGACCTCGCTGGTCGGGACGTCGAGGAAGAGCGCGACGACCGGATGGCGATCGCGCGCGAGCAGGTCGGCATAGGCGCCGCGCAGCGCGCCGACGAGCAGCCGGTCCTTTACCGGGCGGCCATTGACGAACAGATATTGATGGTCGGCAATGCCGCGATTGTAGGTCGGCAGGCTGATCACGCCGCCCAGATGCACGTCGCCGCGATCGAGATCGACCCCGATGCTGTTCGCGGCCAGATCGCGGTGCGTCAGCGCCGCGACGCGCGCCAGCCGGTCCTGATCGCACTGCACATCGAGCACGCGGCGACCGTCATGCTCGACGATGAAACCGACGTCGGGCCGCGCCATGGCCAGCCGCTTCACCACATCCATGCACGCGGCATATTCGCTGCGCCCGCTGCGCAGGAATTTGCGGCGCGCCGGCACGCGCGCGAACAGATCCTCGACCAGCACGCGCGTCCCTTTGGCGAGCGCCGCCGGACCTTCGGCCGCCACCGCGCCATTGTCGACGACGCGCCGCCAGCCGTCGCCGCCCGCGATCCGGCTTTCGAGCGTCAGCCGCGCGACGCTGGCGATCGAGGGCAACGCCTCGCCGCGGAAACCCAGCGTCGTGACATCCTCGATCGCATCGTCGGGCAGCTTTGACGTCGCATGACGTTCGAGCGCGAGCGCCATATCGGCCGCGGTCATTCCGCAGCCGTCATCCTCGACCTCCAGCCGCGAAATCCCGCCATCGGCGATTCGCACCGAAATGCGAGTCGAACCCGCATCGATAGCGTTTTCAACCAGTTCTTTGAGCGCTGCGGCGGGTCTTTCGACCACTTCACCGGCTGCGATCCGATTTACGAGCTTTTCAGGCAGGCGACGTATTGACATGGGGGCTCTCGTAGCGCAGTCGAACGCAAATCGCGACCCACCCGCACAGCCTGATCGTTTTGTCCAGCCAGCCCTTAACGGACGAGCCGGAAACTTCCCCTGATTTGGTCCTGTTGCCGGCCGGGCACGCGGGTATAATCACGACAGGGCGCGCCCATGATGGGTGCGGCTTCGATGACAGGAAGCAGTATCGATGTCCTTCTTTTCCCGCTGGTTCAAATTCAATTCGCAAGACATGGCCATCGACCTCGGCACCGCCAACACGGTTGTCTATGTGCGCGGCAAGGGCATCGTGCTCAATGAACCTTCGGTCGTCGCGGTCGAAACGCTGAACGGCATCAAGCGGGTCAAGGCGGTCGGCGACGACGCCAAGCTGATGATGGGCAAGACCCCCGACAGCATCGAGGCGATCCGCCCGCTGCGTGACGGCGTGATCGCCGACATCGACGTCGCCGAACAGATGATCAAGCATTTCATCACCAAGGTGCACGGCGGCAAGCCGAACGCATTCCGCAGCCCCGAAATCGTGATCTGCGTGCCGTCGGGTTCGACCAGCGTCGAACGCCGCGCGATCCGCGATGCCGCATCGAACGCCGGCGCCAGCGAAGTGTGGCTGATCGAAGAACCGATGGCCGCCGCGATCGGCGCCGACATGCCGGTCACCGAACCGATCGGGTCGATGGTCGTCGACATCGGCGGCGGCACGACCGAAGTCGCGGTGCTTTCGCTGCGCGGCCTCGCCTATACCACCTCGGTCCGTGCGGGCGGCGACAAGATGGACGAAGCGATCGTTTCCTATGTTCGCCGACACCATAATCTGCTGATCGGCGAAGCGACTGCCGAGCGGATCAAGAAGGATTTCGGCATCGCGCGCATCCCCGCCGACGGCGTCGGGCTGACGATCCACATCAAGGGCCGCGACCTGGTGAACGGCGTGCCCAAGGAAATCTCGATCAATCAGGCACAGATCGCCGAAGCCCTGTCCGAACCGATCGGCACGATCGTCGAGGGCGTTCGCATCGCGCTGGAAAACACCGCCCCCGAACTCGCGGCCGATATCGTCGACCAGGGCATCGTCCTGACCGGCGGCGGCGCGCTGATCGCCGAGCTTGACGAACTGCTGAAGGAAGCGACCGGCCTGCCCGTGACGGTGGCGGAAGACCCGCTGACCTGCGTCGCGATCGGCACCGGCCGCGCGATGGAAGACAGCGCCTTCCGCGGCGTGCTCCAGCAAGCCTGATCGCCTAGGCCATGGCTCGCCCGGCACATCGACGTCCGGGACAATCCCGAAAGGCCCAATACAGCCTGTTCGTTGCCTATGTCATTGCGGTGACCGGGGCAGTGGCCGGGTTGCTGCTGGCGGTCCTGTCGGTCGTTGATCCCGTCGGCTTCGCCCAGTTACGGGTGGCCAGCCAGGAAATCGCCGCGCCCATCGCGCGCGTGACGCGATCGGTCACGGGATCAATCTCCGGCATCGACGACCGGGTGGGCGCCTATGTCAACGCCGGGTCACAGAACCGGCGCCTGCGCAACGAGCTTGCCGAAACACGGCGCCAGCTTGTTGCGACGAGCGCGTTGCAGGAAGAGAATCGCCAGCTCAAAACGCTGCTCAAATTGCAGGAAACCGACAAGACCGCCATCGCCAACGGCTATCTCCTCACCTCGACCTCGACGAGCAGCAAGCGTATCGCTCTGCTGAGCATCGGCCGCAATCTGGGGGTCGCCGCCGGACAGCCAGTGCGCGCCGCCGACGGGCTGATCGGCCGGGTGCTGAGCAGCGGGCCGTCGGTGTCGCAGGTGCTGCTCTTGACCGACGTCGACAATATCGTACCCGTCCGCCGCGCGCGCGACGGCCTGCCCGCGCTCGCCTATGGTCGCGGCAACGGCGACCTCGACATCCGCACGCTCAACATCGCGAACAACCCGTTCAAGCCCGGCGACATCCTGCTCACCTCGGGCACCGGGGGGCTTTATCCGCCCAATATCCCGGTCGCGATCGTCGCCCGTCGCCAGAATGATGGCGCGCTCGCGCGCCCGCTCGCCGACCCCGGCAAGGTCGATGCGGTGTCGGTGCTGCGCCCCTACACTCCGGACAATATCGACGCCTCGCCGGCGCCCGCTCCTGCCCCTGTCGGCACGCCATGAGCAACATCATGAGCAAAAAAGGCCCGCGGCTGGGCGAGCCGGCATCATTGGTGCGGATGCGGGTCGTGCCGATCGCGAGCGTGATGTTTGCCTCCGCACTTCCGCTGATGCTACCGCTGATCGCCAATTCGCCGGTTCTGCCGCCGCTCGGCCTGCTGTTTTTCCTGTGCTGGCAATTGCTGCGTTCCGAAATGTGGCCGGTTTGGGTCGGCCTGCCGCTCGGGCTGTGGGACGATATGTTCAGCGGCATGCCGTTCGGAACCGCGGCGGGACTGTGGACGCTCGCCAGCATCGCGATCGATTACAGCTCTCAGCGTATCTATTGGCGCGGGTTTTTCCACGACTGGGCGATCGCCGCTTTGCTCGTCGCGATCATCCAGTCGCTCGCGGCGCTGATCGCCCACCCGCATGCCGCGACGGGTCGCGTGCTGGGTCTGGTCGTGCCCCAGATCATCATTTCCGCGCTGCTGGTGCCGCTGTTCATGCGGTTGACGGGCAAGTTTGACAATTTCCGCCTGAAACGCCGATAATTCCTCATGGTTCGCAAAAGCCCGCCCATTACCGAAGCCTGGAGGGGCATCACCTTCACGCGCCGCACGCTGCTGGTCGGCGGCGGCCAGATGGTCGTCGGCGCCGCGCTGGCGGCGCGCATGGGCTATATTTCGATTATCGACAACGACCGATATGTCCTTGAATCGGAAAGCAATCGCGTCAACCTGACGCTGGTTCCGCCGCGGCGCGGATGGATCGTCGACCGCAATGGCAAGGCGCTCGCCAACAATCGCGTGTCGCTGCGTATCGACCTCATCCCCGACCGCCTGCACAGCAAGGAACTGGTGCTGGGGCAATTGAAGACGTTGCTGCGGCTGGACGGCGACACGATGGAACGCATCGAACGCGACCTGAAAGCGGCGTCGGGATTCCAGCCGGTCGCGGTGGCCGAGGATGTCAGCGAAGGCGATTATGCGTCGGTGCTCGTTCGCTTGCCCGACCTGTCGGGGGTCGCGCCGCAGCGCGGCTTTGCCCGCAATTACCCGACCGGCGCGGCGGTCGGCCATTTGATCGGCTATGTCGGCGCCCCGACCGCCGAGGAATATAAGGCCGTCAAGGACCCGCTCTACATCACCCCCGGCTTCAAGACCGGCAAGGACGGGCTGGAGAAATATTTCCAGCCGATGCTGCGCGGCGAGCCCGGCGCAAAGCGCGTCGAGGTCACGGCACGCGGCAAGGTGGTGCGCGAACTGGGCGTGAAGCCCGATGAGCAGGGCAAGACCGTCCATCTGACGATCGACGCCGACCTGCAGGAATATGTTGCACGGCGCATGGGGCGCGAATCCGGAGCGGCGGTCGTGATCGACTGCCACAACGGCGACATCCTCTCCTTCGTCTCGATGCCGAGCTTCGATCCGAACAGCTTTTCGGACGGCATCAGCAATTCGGAATATAGCTGGCTGCGCGCCGACGATCATCAGCCGTTGATCAACAAAGCAACGCGCGGGCTCTATCCGCCCGGATCGACGCTGAAACCGATGGCGGCGATCGCCGCGGTCGAGCATGGCGTCGACCCCAGCGAGCGGCACACCTGTGTCGGCGGATATCGCCTCGGCAGCCGTTTCTTCCGCTGCCTTGGCACTCACGGCAGCCTCGACATGCCGTCGGCGATCATGAAAAGCTGCAACAGCTATTTCTACTGGCTCGCGCACCGGCTGGGTTATGACGCGATGGCGCCGACCGCCAAGCTGCTTGGGCTGGGTGAAGAATTTCAGCTCGCCGGCAGCAACCAGCGCTTTGGGACCATTCCCGACAGCGCATGGAAGATGAAGAAATATGACCAGGCGTGGTCGGCATCGGATTCGCTCAACGCGGTGATCGGCCAGGGCTATGTCAGCGTCAACCCGCTTCAACTGGCGGTCATGGCGTCGCGCATCGCATCGGGTCGCCGGCTTTACCCCCGCCTGATCAACCGCGAATTCAAGAATGAGGCCCTACCCTTCTCCGCCGAAGCTCTCGGAGCCGCGCGCCATGGCATGGACCTTGTCGTCAACGGGCCGGGGGGAACCGCCGGACGCAGCCGCCTGCCGCTCGACGGCATCACCATGGCGGGCAAGACCGGCACCGCGCAAGTCCGCGGGCTGGGCACGGGCAACGGCAAAAGCGGCACCTGGAAATTTCGCGACCATGGCCTGTTCATCGGCTTCGCGCCGGTCGTCAATCCGCGCTACGCCACGGCTGTCGTGATCGAACATGGCATGGGCGGATCCCGCGCCGCGGCGCCGGTCGCCAAGGATTTCATGACCTTTCTTTTCGACCGCGAAAAGGCGATGGCGGCGCTCGAAGAGTTCGAGGCCGGATGGGGCGGCACGATCAAGGAGCGCATGGATCGCGACTATGCCGCATGGAAAGCGGGCGCATCCATGGGCCCGGCCCCGGGGACGCAGCCATGATCCCGGTTCCGCCCGCCATCCAGCGTTTCCCGTGGAAACTGATCGCGCTGTTGACGGCCATTACCGGCTTTGGCGTCCTCGTGCTCTATTCGGCGGCGGGGGGCAGCTTCACGCCCTGGGCCATGCAACAGAGCGTTCGCTTCGGGGTCTTCCTGACGCTGGCGTTGGTCATCGGCCGCCTTCCCCTCCGCCTCTTCGAAGAGTTCGCCTATCTGGGCTATATCGCGGTTGCGGTGCTGCTCGTCGCGGTCGAATTGCTGGGCTTTGTCGGGGGCGGCAGCCAGCGATGGCTCAACCTCGGCTTTATGAACCTGCAGCCGTCGGAGCTGATGAAGGTTGCGATCGTGCTCGCGCTCGCCCGTTTTTACGCGCAATTGCCGCCGGGCGAGACGCGGGGCTGGACCGCGCTGTGGCCGGCGCTGGTGATCATCGGCATTCCCGCCGCGCTCGTCATGCTGCAACCCGACCTCGGCACCGCGCTGGCCATCTGCGCAAGCGGGGTGATCGTGATGTTCGTCTCCGGCCTTCCCTTCTGGTGGTTTGGCAGCACCGCGGCGGCGGGGCTTGCAGCGCTGCCCGTCCTCTTCTCCTTCCTCCACGATTATCAGCAAAAGCGCGTGCTGATCTTCCTCGATCCCGAAAGCGATCCACTCGGCGCCGGCTATCATATCAGCCAGTCGAAGATCGCGATCGGTTCGGGCGGGATCGGCGGTAAGGGCTTTCTCAACGGATCGCAGAGCCACCTCGACTATCTGCCCGAGGGACATACCGACTTCATCTTTGCCACCATGGCGGAGGAATGGGGGCTCATCGGCGGGCTTGCGCTGTTGCTCGGCTTTTTCCTGCTGCTGCGCTGGTCGACGCGCGTCGCACTCAAGGCGCGCACCCGGTTCGGCCAGCTGGTCGCCACCGGCCTGACCATGACGATCTTCTTCTATATCGCGATCAACCTGATGATGGTGATGGGCCTGGCGCCGGTGGTCGGGATTCCCCTACCCCTCTTTTCCTATGGCGGGTCGTCGATGCTGACGATCATGACGTGCGTCGGAATTATTCTTGCCATCGAAAACGACAGCAAAACCGGGACGCGGCGCTTTCATTGAGAAAAAACTTCGGGACAGGCATTGCCAACCCCGAAAGGTCATGATAGCGGGCCGCTCTCTTCGCAGCAAAGAGCATCTCTCTTCGCTGCCAAGCAGGCCGGAAACGGCGGTGGACGCATAGCTCAGTTGGTAGAGCAGCTGACTCTTAATCAGCGGGTCCTAGGTTCGAGCCCTAGTGCGTCCACCATTTCCTTTCAAAGACTTAGCAGCGAATATTGAGCGGCTGCCCGGCCGCTGCCGATGCCGTGTGAGCCCCGAGCTTTGCCCGTTCGCAGGCGTCGTGGAAAGCGTGCGAAACCGCTCCGAGTTTCAGCGCCTGCCAATGGCGGTAGTCATGGACGAGGACCGGCGATATCCATCCTTCGCCGCGATTGCTGCTCTTAGCCCACCCCATGAGGCCGGCGGTTCGCGCTTCGCCGAACAGGCGCGAGACATGCATTCTGGATATCCGGTATTTTCCGGAAAAATCGCCGGGCGACAAATCCCCCACCCAAATCGGAGGGCCGGAAAGATCATGGGTTCCCGGCGCTCTCGAGACCAGATCATGCAGGACACTGCTGCCTGAATCCGACCGGACGAATCCGGCGATGCTTTGCGCCGGATGATACCATTGCCGGTTTTCACAAAGCCTTCTGGCAAAGTCCGACTGCGCGAGCGGAAGAAGGTCCGGATACTGACAGGAGATCGCATGGCGGCGGCCGTTGTCGATGACATCCAGCGACCGCAGATGGATGTTGAAATAGCGACTTATGAGCGCCTCGCTCTTTTCGGATGCTCGAAATTCCCGCCTCCGCCTGTCCCGGCTGTGTATCGACGCGATGAACCCGTACCGGCTCATTTCGGAGAGAAATGTGCCGATGGTGTTGCGCGATGCGATTCCGGTCCCATCCAACATGCGCTGCAAAGCGGACGGAGATATGGGCGGCGCATCCAGATTCAGGAGATGCTCAAAATGTATGGCGATGGTCGCCTGGCTTAGTAGCCAGCGCCGGAGGTCCGCCACATAATGCACCTCTGCGGGCAAGGAGGCATGCGTTTGCAACAATTCCCGGGCGGCGAGCGCAAGACCGTCCTGAAAACGGTCCATCCGGATCAAGGCATCGGCAGAATATGCACGCGCCTCGATGGCCCCGCCGACGCTTTCCCGCGAAGCCACCCGGTCGCCGGTAACATCTTTGGGCATATTGCTAAAACCGTTTTGCAAGGAATGCGGTGCTGTGCATATCCGCGCCATAGTGCTTCTGATCCTTTGCACAACAAGCCAATGAATTGACGCGAGTTTCTGCACTTATCGCGGCCGAGTTTGGGCGTCGGCGCGCGTGATTGGGCGAGCCCCGCCGAACATATGCGGGCACGGCCCGACCGAAATTTCGAAACGCTTATCCGAGAAGGAATGACAATGAAGATTATCAAGCTGGTCGCCGCTACCGCCGCCATTGCCATCACCTCGCCGGCGCTGGCCGCGTTGCCGCCCGCCTATCAGCGCATGGCGGAACTGAAGGCGATTATCGATCAGCCCGACCTGGTCGCCGCGTTCCCGCAAAACACGCCAATCGACGAAATTTCCTATGTTAGCCCCGATCTGTATCAGGTGCAGGCTGGCAAATGCGTCGTCAGCGTCAAGATCGTCGGCAAGGCAATGCCCGAGGGGATGGTCGGCGCCCGCCAGTTCGACGTGGTCATTGGCAAGGCAGAATGCGCCGAAGACTGAGCCGCATAGCGAGAGGCGGCCGCTGACATTCCGGGGGCCGTTTTCACACTCGACCATCTTGTCACAAAGGAAAGCAACAGATGAAGAATTCGGTCATTGCGGCGGCGCTGGTAACGGCGTTCCTCGCGGTCACGTCGCCCGCCATCGCTCAAGATCCGACGCCGGAACAGGCCCAGGCCTATCAGGATGCGCAGGCATGTGTGATTGTGCTCAAGACGGCTGGAGATGACGAGGATCTGCGTATGGCCGACCTCGCGCTCGCCAAGGCCGTTGAGCTGGCACCGGCCAATGGCGACGACACGGACGAGAAGTTCGCCAAGTCCATGAAGGACTGGGAAGAAATTCTGCAGCTGGCGTCGGAGGAAGAGGCCAGTCAGTTTCTGACCAATTGCCGCGAGACCTGGTCGGCCTGATCTCTCCCGAGGGGATTTCCCGGAACCGGGAGCAGCCTTTCATCCAGATCGTGGATATCGGTCGCCAGACTATTACGGCCACGATCTGGAAAAGGCCTCACACCCCGGCAGCGCCTACAGCTGGTCGATCTGCTTGTGCAGGACCTTCGAAACGAGCGCAAGTTCTGCCGGTCCGATGCCCGTCCATGCCATGGCTCTTTGTGCAACGACCCTTCGGGTATGCAGCGAAGGAATGCTGGATACCAGCAAGATGGATTGCAGGCGCGATTCCTCCGACACATCCGGTTCGGATTTGATCCGCGAGATCAGCCGCGAATTGCGTTCGATGCCCGGCAACCACAAGCGGTCGTAGAAGATGTCGAACGCCGGGCCCGGTTCGGCCAGTTCGCGCGCCACAATTCCATTGCCCAGCGCATAGGCCTCGTTCCCCAGAATCAATTCGATCGAAGCCGTCATCAGTTTTTTAAGCGTTTCACGAGCCGCCTCCGGCCCCGCGGCGGCGTCGAGAGTCCGCCTCGCCTCTTCCACCGCATCGTGAGTTACCCGCGCGTAACGCGCAACGATTTCCTCCGCGCAAGATCGGTAGAGCCCCTCCTTGCCGCCGAAATAATAGCCCAGTTGAGGAAGCGTCATACTGGCCCGCTCTGAGATACTGCGCGTGGTTGCGGACCTGAATCCAGCCTTCCCAAATTCGATCAGCGCAGCCTCGAGAATGCGCTGGCGCGATTCGTCGCCCTTGCGCGACGCATTCGACACCACACCCCTTCCCGGCGACGCGGCAGGTGCTGCAACCCAATCTTCCATAGTTATGATTCACCTCAAAATTCGCCGTCAGTGCACCTGCCCCTGCGTAACCCATCTTTCGCCTGATTGGCAAACGGCGGTTTTCTGCCGCTAACCACGCAAATTCCAGCATTCGCAAAAAATACTTAGAAAGCTATTGATTTTGCCAAACCTCAAATCTATCACTTGATAGATAACGTGGAAGAGCCACAAAATCGAGAAGGTTGGCGAGAGGCGCCTCCGGAAGATGCTGACCGCGAATATGGGAGACAGGGGATGACACGCCACCACGGAGCAATGACCGCGCTCGTTACCGGAGCCTTGCTGATCGCGACCGCCAATCCGGCGGCAGCGCAGGATAGCGGGACCGCAGAGGCGAGCGATGGCGCAGGCAGCCAGGACATCATCGTCACCGCATCAAGGCGTCCGCAGACACTGCAGGAAGTGCCCATTTCGGTCGGCGTGGTGACCGGGGAAGCTATTGAGCAACAGGGGCAACGCCTGTTCACCGACCTTCAGTCGTCGGTCCCCAACCTTCAGATCGACAACACCAACGGCAATTACGCCATTACTATCCGCGGCCTCGGATCGGGCGCGAACAATCTGGCGTTCGAGCAATCGGTCGGCCTGTTTGTCGATGGCGTCTATTCCAGCCGGGCGCGCTCGCTGCAGGTGCCGTTCCTCGATGTCGAGCGGATCGAGGTGGTTCGCGGGCCGCAGGGAGCCCTGTTCGGCAAGAATACCAACGCCGGCGCGATCAGCATGATCACTCGCCGCCCGACACGCGATTTCGAAGCCGAGTTCCGCGCGGGAACCGAGCTCGCCGAAGGCGGGATGAATTTCAGCGGATATCTGTCGGGGCCGATCAGCGACACCTTGAGCGTCCGGGTAAGCGGCGGGGCGGGACAGTCCGACGGCTATATCGAAAACCGGCTGACGGGCTTCGACGATAACGGGTCGAAATATCGCTCAGGCCGCGCCCAGATCCTGTGGGAACCCAGCGAGGATTTCGAGGTCCTGCTGAAGGTCGAGGGTTTCCGGAACGAGATCAACGGATCGAACGCCGTGTACAATAATATCGGCAATCCGAACTGCAATCTGTGCAACATCATCCGCAACGCCAGCGGCGGCGCGGACGCGCAGGACAAGCCCGGGTTCTGGCGATTCAGCCGCGGCACTCCCAAAGAATATGACGTCACCAAATCGCGCACGGGTGCGATGACGATGAACTGGACGCCGGGCGACTGGTCGATCACGTCGATCACCGCTTATCAGGCGGTGGATTCGGAACGCACGTTCAACACCATTCCCGGCCCCATCAATCTGCTCAACACCTTGCAGGCCGAAGAGAGCAGCCAGTTTTTTCAGGAACTGCGCATGTCGCGCGATGTCGCCGCAGGCATCAACCTCGCTTTCGGGGCGACCTACACCGACGCCGACCTCGATATCCTGCAGCTCGTCAATTATAACGGCAATCTGGTCGGGACGACCCTGCCGCAGGCCGAAGGCGTGCGCGGTTTCACCCAATCGTCCTGGTCGCTGTCGCCCTTTGCCATCGTCGATGCCGAACTGACCGACGCGCTGACCTTCAGCGGCAGCCTGCGCTACAGCTATGAAAAAAAGGAAGCGCGCGGCACCAGCACCAATGTCGGCCCGCGGATTCCCGCGAACAATCTGGATTTCGATATCACCGGCGAACGCACCGAAAAGCTGTGGGATTACTCGCTGCGCCTTCGCTATGAATTCAGCCCGCAAGTATCGGTCTACGGTAGCTATGCCACCGGGACCAAGGGCGGCGGCTTCCTGTCCAACGACGGACTTCTCCTCTATAATATCAACAACAATAACGGTCGTTTCGATTTCGACGACGAACGCGCGCGGGCCTGGGAAGTCGGCACAAAGATGCGCTTGCTCGACCGTCGCCTCGATCTGGACATCGCGCTGTTCCGCACGCGCTTCGCCAATCTGCAAGTTTCCTCGTTCAACGGCACGGCTTTCATCACCGGCAACGCCGCCAAGGCAACGGCGCAAGGAATCGAGGTCGAGGCGCGGTACCGACCCAGCAATATCGTCAATCTGGGCATCACCGGCGCCTATCTCGATGCGAAATATAATGATTATCCCGGCGGCCCCTGCCTTTACGACGCGCCGGTCGGTTGCGTCCCGGCAACCAACAATCTTGCCGGTGTCCGCCTGACCCGCGCACCCGAATGGAAGGCGTCGGGTTTCCTGCAGTTCGATGTGCCGGTGAGTGATCGCCTGATCGTCACCGCGCGCGGCGCGGCCGATTATACGTCGCGTTCCTATCTGCAGGGCGACCTGAACCCGCTGAACACGCAGCCGGGTTATGTGAAGGTCGATGCGCGGCTGGCGGTTCGTGAAGAAGGCGGCGCGTGGGAACTGGCGCTGATCGGCCGCAACCTCACGAACAAAGTGACGTTCAGCCAGGCGATCAACACGCCGCTGCTGGGCGGAAACAGCCATGTCGTGATGATCAATCCGCCGCGGACGGTCAATCTGGAAGCCGTTTTCCGCTTCTAGGAAAATCGCCGGTTTGACGGAGGGAGTTGCAAGATGGTTTGGACGATGGATCGGCGCACATTTGTCGGTGGCATAGGGGGTGTCGGCGCGCTCGCCGCCTCCGGCATGCCGACGCCCGGCCTCGCCAGCAACGGCCGGAAACTTAATATATTGATGATCGTTACCGATCAGGAACAGAGCCTTGCCAGCTTCCCCGACGGCCTGCTGGAAAAACTGCCGGGCCACCGCGAACTCATGGCGCGCGGCCTGCTGGTCGACAATTATCATGTTCAGACCACGCCCTGCAGCCCGTCGCGATCGACGATCTTTACCGGGCGTCACACCCAGCGCACGGGCATTTATCTGAACTCCAGCGGCGCAGAGGATCCGGTATTGCCAACCGATCTTCCGACGCTGGGGCATATGATGCGCGCTTCCGGCTATTACACCAGCTACAAAGGCAAATGGCACCTTTCGCCGATTAACGAAAAGCGGAACTGGAACCAGGTTTCCGGCATGATCTATCCCGCGACGGAAAAGGCCATGGAGGCATATGGCTTCGACGATTACGGGTTCGATGGCGAAGCGGTCGGCCTGACGTGGGACGGCTACCGGCATGATCAGTATATCGCGGCCGATGCGTCGCGCAGCATTCTCGACTTCAAGGAACGCGACAAGGCCGCCGGCAAACCCTGGTTCATGGTTGTCGGCCTGCTCAACCCCCACGACATCATGTTCTATGACGCCACGGGGAAGCAGACCGCATCGCGAGCTCACCCCTATCTTCTGGGCCCGCTGCGCCGCGAACCGGGCGACCCGCTTTATGCCGAAGACAATCGCTTCGATTTGCCCGAAAGCTTTCATCGCGACGACCTGAGCGGAAAGCCCGAGGCACATCGGGGGATCGTTGCATCCAACGACCGCACTTATGGAGACCTGAAGCTGGACGACGAGGCGTCGTGGCGCCGGTTCCGCAACTATTATTACAACTGCATCCGCGATGTCGACCGGCGGATCGTCCAGCTATTATGGTCGCTGGAAGCCAGCGGGCAGCTGGAAAATACGATCATCGTCTATACGTCGGACCATGGCGAACGCGCGGGTGCGCACGGGATGCGGCAGAAAGGCGGCACAATCTACCGCGAAGAAACCAATGTGCCGATGATCATCGTTCATCCCGATATGCCGGGCGGGCATCGGTCGCAGCGCCTGATGAGCGCGGTCGATATCGCGCCGACGCTTCTCTCGCTCGCGGGCAACAGCGTGGGTTGGACGAAGGAACATTATCCGGATTTGCCGGGTGTCGACATCACCCCCCTTTTGACCGACCCCAATGCCCGGACCGAACGCGACGTGCGGGGACATTTGTTCAACTATGCCGTGGGCTATGGCTGGGCGCCGCGGGCCGGACAGCCACCCACCGCCGCGTTCACCGAACGTTTCGACCTGTCGCGCCGCCGGTTGCACCGCGGCGTTCACGACGGCCGCTGGAAGTTCGCGCGCTATTTCGCACCCGCACAGCATCATCTGCCCGGAAACTGGGCGCAGCTTTCGGGAAACAACGATCTGGAACTCTATGATACGCAGGCGGACCCCGGTGAAATCACCAACCTTGCATCGCGCCCGGAACAACGGCGCAACCTCCTGCGCCTCAACGCGATGGCGAACGCATTGATCGCTCGCGAGATCGGAAAGGACGACGGAAGCGAATATCCGGGGCCCGCGGAGATCTATAATCGTCCGATCGCATAGCCCGCGGCCCCTTCGCCCCGTCCATCGAAGGCGAAGAGGGCGGCCTTCCCATGTTTGCAGGATCGTTTCGGCTAGCGTGACGCCGATGCAACGGAACAATCGTTGTGAACAGCCGTTGTCTGAAAACGGAACAGCCATTGTCTGAAAACATTGAAACTCAAAACCTGAGGCTGTTCGCCCTCACGTTGGAGAGAGAAAATGAAGAAGATTCTGACAATTTTCGCCCTTAGCGGCTCGATATTGATCCTGTCTGCCTGCAACACCGTTGAAGGCGCAGGGAAGGACGTGGAATCGGCTGCAGACTGTGCTGATGGAGTTAAAGGCAACTGCTAGACGGCGAGGATCGCGGTTGCGGCGCACGTCATACCCACGCCGCCGTACCGCGATCTTGCGCATCCGCGTCGAAACGCGGCTCGAACGTCTCTGACCGCTATCACGCAGAGCTTAGCAAGGACGCAGTGTCCGGGGCACTGTCGAGAAAGGCCAGAAAACCGCGTTCGTAACGCGACAGATATTTGGTCGCACGCGGCAATGGCCCCACAACCGCTTGAAAATCGGCGCGTTCCTGCACCGCGGCGAGCATCGCAGGATGGACGTAAGCCTTTCGCGCGACCGCGGGTGTGTTGCCAAGCCATGCCGATACATGCGCGAGCATGGCTTTCATCGTCGGGGGTTCGGATGCGCCGTGAAGAAAGGCGAAGGCCTCCACGCTCGCCGACCATGTTCGGAAATGCTTTGCGCTGAAATCCTCGCCCATCGCCGCGCGGATATAGGCATTCACGTCGCTTGAACCGACCGCGCACAAGCTTCCCTCATCTTCATATTGAAACAGATGTTGTCCCGGCAAATCCTGGAGGCGGCGGACGAGCGTCACGAGGTGGCGGTCGCTGATGGTCACCTTGCGTTTCGCGCCGCCCTTGGCACGGTAGCTGAGGTAAAGCGTCCGACCCGAGAGGCTGGCGTGACGCTGGCGCAGGGTGGTCGCGCCAAAGCTTTTGTTCGCCTCGGCATACTCCTCATTCCCAACGCGGAGCGCGGCCAGATCAAGCAGGCGCACGACCGCGCCGACGATCCGTTCCCGGCACAGATTGCGCCGCGCAAGATCGCTATCCAGCCTTGCGCGAAGCTGCGGCAACGCGTGACCAAAGGCGGCGCAGCGGTCAAATTTGCTCGCCTCCTGCGCCAGACGGAATTCGGGATGGTAGCGATATTGCTTGCGTCCGCGCGCATCGTAGCCGGTTGCTAGTATGTGGCCGTGCGGGTCGGGGCAGAACCACGCATCCTCATAGGCGGGCGGCAGCGCGATAGCGTTCAAACGGCTAATTTCTGCGGCGTTCCGGATCAATACTCCCTTAGCGTCGCGATATCGCCAACCGTCGTTGATGCGCTCGCGGCTTATGCCCGGCAGGCTGTCTTCAACGTGGATAAGGCGCGCCGCGGGCATAGTGCAACAGCGCGCCGGAGCCGTGGATAGTTCCGCCATCCGCAACGGAACCCGCATTTCGGCAGAGAATTCACGCGTCTGGATCGGGGGATCCCAAGCTCAAGACCCTTGCTCGCTCCATGGCGCCGGATCGAATGTCTATTTTCTCAAAATCTTTTCCATCGCCTTGCCCCTCGCGAGCTCGTCGATCAGCTTGTCGAGATAGCGGATTTCCCGCACGACGCGGTCCTCGACATCCTCGACGCGGACGCCGCACACCACGCCCGTGATTTTCGATCGCAGATCATTCATCCGCGGCGCATGGGCAAAGAAATCCTCGAACGTCGTGTTCTTCGCCAGCTCATCGTCCAATGTGTCCTGACTATGCCCGGTCAGCCAACGAATGATTTCATCGACCTCTGCCTTTGTCCGCCCCTTCTTTACCGCCTTGGCAATATAGTGAGGATAAACGCTCCCGACGCTGACGGCGTAGATGCGGTGGCTGGTCATATATCCTCCCGGAGGTTCGATGGATATTATGGCTTCACAATGTGGGTATCAACCGGTGGGCTCAGGGCATTTGTTCCCAGAAGCCGAGAGCGATCGCATTATAATCTTTCATCGCCTCCACCATGTCCCGGCGCAGGTCGGTATCGACCAGTTCGGCGGGTAACAGCGGGTCCGAATTGATCGCACGGATCACCGATTGACCGAGGAGATAGGATTCGCGGGCCGCTTCGGTGACCGCCGCTCCCCCGATCCGCCCGATGCTTTCCTCCATTTGCTCCAGCCAGAACCGGTAACCCCGTTCGAGTTCGCGGGCGGGCCACAACAGGCGGAATGCCCCGTCGTCGCCTGTCTGTGCCGTGCAGCCGGTAAGCATCGACGCGCCGCCGTCGAGGCCGAGCCCCTGCAATTCCTCCATCAGCGAGGCGCTCGATCGCCGCAGATTGTCGGGCCGCACCCACGCGCCCGCTGCCGTCATCGCAAAACCGCCGAGCCGGAGCGCGCGCTCCCGCGCCTGAAGACGCGGGCGATCGGTCCGCCCCAGATGATGAGTGAGGATGAGGATCCATTCTCCGCTCCAGCGCCGAACCCCCTTCTCCACCTCGGCCCAGCTTCTCGCCTTGGTATGGAGGGCCGCGGCCTGCGGTCCGATCGCATAGACGCCGCGCTCCACCTGCCGCGCCATCCCTTCGCGCGTCAGCCGGCCCAGCGCGACCCGCATCGCGGCGGCGTCGATACCAAAGATGGCGGCGCGGTCGATCAACGCCCCGGCGCGCATCGGTGCAGGGTCCACAGTCGACAGCAGCCAGAGCGCCAGCGAACGCGGCGTCACGGCTCTGCGCCAGTCATATAACATATTTTGACTCATAATGAATAATTGTGTTATATCGCAAAACCGGCGAACCGGAAGAGCAAGGGAACGGATGCGCATATGAAACCCTCCGACTATCTATGCAAAGAGGAACTCACGCAGTTGATGCACCGGTCGGACGCGCGGGCATGGTGGGCGTTTGCGGTCAACTGGGGCCTGATCGCCGCGGCCTTCGCGCTGGCCATTCTGTGGCCCAACCCGCTCACCCTTCTCGCGGCGGTTCTGATCATCGCGGGGCGACAGCTCGGGCTCGGCATATTGGTCCACGACTGTGCCCATCACGCCATGTTCAAGGCCCGCCGCACCAACGAAGTGGCCGGGCAATGGCTTGCCGGTGTTCCGATCAACCTCTCGCTCGCGGCCTATCGCACCTATCATCTGAAACATCATCGCTACGCCGGGACCCCCGACGATCCCGATCTTGTTTTCGTCGCCAAATATCCGATCCCGCGCGCATCGCTGCGCCGCAAATTTCTGCGCGACATCACCGGCCGCACCGGCATTCGCGATCTGGCGCAATCGCTGTCGCGGTTCCGTTTCGCCGAGCAATGGCCGTGGCTCGCTTTCCACGCCGGCCTGTTCGCGCTGCTCGCGCTCGCGGGGGGCTGGTGGGCTTATGCGCTGTGGTGGGTCGCCCTGTTGTTCGTCTATCCCGTGATCGTCCGCCTGCGTCAGATCGGCGAACATGGCGTCGTTCCCGACCGGGGCGATGCCGATCCCCGCATGAACACATCGACGACGATCGCACGCTGGTGGGAACGGCTGTTCATTGCCCCCAATCATGTCAATTATCATGTCGAGCATCACCTGGCGGCCGGTATCCCCCCCTATCGGCTGGGCCAGATGCATCGGCTTCTCCGGTCGAAGGGATTTTTCGACGGATATGACTGTCTTTCGCGAGGATATGTGGATGTCATACGCCGCGCGACACGGCAGGACATGAGGATAACGCAATGACGGATACGCTGGATACGCCCCCGACCGTTCGCGTGGAGAAGGACGGCCCGGTCACGACGATCATCATGTCCCGCCCGAGCCGCCGCAACGCAGTCGACCGGGACATGGCCTATGGCCTGCGCGATGCCATGCGCGCCTTTGAAGCCGACGATGCACAGCGCGTCGCGGTCCTCTATGGCGAGCATGGCGTATTCTGTGCCGGCGCCGACCTGTCCGCGGTCGAGGATCGCGAACGGTCGCTCGACCTCGACCCGACCGGCGGCGGTGCGGGACCGATGGGGCCAAGCCGCCTGATGCTGTCAAAACCCCTCATCGCGGCGGTCGCGGGCTATGCCGTGGCGGGGGGCCTCGAACTCGCGCTGCTCGCCGATCTTCGCGTTGCCGAGGAAAGCGCAACCTTTGGCGTCTTCTGCCGCCGCTGGGGCGTGCCACTGATCGACGGCGGGACGGTTCGCCTTCCGCGCATCATCGGCCAGGGCCGCGCGCTCGACATGATCCTCACCGGACGGCCGGTGGGCGCGCAGGAAGCCTTGTCCTTCGGCCTCGCCAATCGCATCGTTCCCGACGGCACCGTGCGCGAAGCCGCCGAAACGCTGGCGCACGAAATCGCCGCCTTCCCCCAGATGTGCATGACCGCCGATCGCCACATGGCCTTTGCCCAGTGGAGCCTGCCGCTGGACGAAGCGCTGCGGATGGAAGGACGGCTTGGCGCCCCGATCGTCGCAGCGGAGGGCCGCGCGGGTGCGCAGCGCTTCACCACCGGCGCGGGCCGCCATGGCCGGTTCGAGACGTCGCGATGATCGCGCGTGGACCGACTTACCGCGACCTCGTCGAACGCGGCGCCCGCGCGCATCCGGACCGCACTGCAATGATCGTCGATGGCCGAAGCTATAGCTTTGCCGACGTCGACGATCGCGCCAATCGTCTGGCCCACGCGCTGATCGGCGCCGGCGCCTCAAAGGGCACGCGGATCGCGGTCCTGCTCAACAACGGTCCCGACAGCATCCCCGTCGATTTTGCGCTCTGCAAGGCGGGGCTGAACAAGGTTCCGCTCAACGCGCGCCTGTCTCCCGGCGAACATATCCGGATGGTGCGCGAAGCGCGGTGCGACACGCTGCTTTTCGGCGCCGATCTTTCGGACCGCGCGGACGAAATCGCGAGCGACCTCCCCGCTCTCCGGACCGTCGGCCTTGGCACCGCCCTCCCCGCCGGGGCCGATCTCGACCAGCTTGCCAGCGAGGCCGATGCATCGTGGCCGGATGTCGAAATCAGCCACGACGACGTCATGATAACATTGTATACATCGGGCACCACCGGAGTACTCAAGGCGGCACAGCACACGCAGGGCAGCTATGCCGCGATTTGCCGAAACGTGCTGCTCAACCTGTTTCCGGTCACGCCCGACGACCGCATGCTCCACGCAGCCTCGCTGATCCATGCGAGCGGCACCTTCGTCCTTCCCTTCTGGATACGCGGCGCCTGCAGCGTGATCCTGCCGGGATTCGTGCCCGACGCCTATCTCGCGGCGATCGAGGCGCACCGGGTCACTGCAATCAACCTCGTCCCGACGATGCTCCAGATATTATTGGATGATCCCGCGATCGACCGGCACGATATCGCATCGCTCCGCCATATCATCTATGGCGCTTCACCGATGCCGCGCCCGTTGATCGAGCGCGCGATCGCGCGCCTCGGACAGGATCGCTTCTGGCAATATTTCGGGCAAACCGAAGCCCCGCTCTGCATCGCGGTGCTACGCCCCGAGGATCATGCCGGCGATCGGCTGGGCGCGTGCGGCAGGCCGGCGGTTGACGTCGAAATCCGGCTTGTGGACGAGGAAGGACGGGATGCCGGCGACGGTCCGGGCGAGGT
Source organism: Sphingopyxis selenitireducens (assembly GCF_051550705.1). Lineage (NCBI taxonomy): Bacteria > Pseudomonadati > Pseudomonadota > Alphaproteobacteria > Sphingomonadales > Sphingopyxidaceae > Sphingopyxis > Sphingopyxis selenitireducens. The sequence goes on along the minus strand of NZ_JBPULG010000002.1, from coordinate 400,982 downwards.
TCTGCTTCGCAGCGCAACGGCGGCCGCGGGTTATTTCCATGCGGACGAGCTGACCGCCGCGACGTTCGACGCCGAAGGCTGGGTTCATACCCGCGATATCGGGACGATCGACCGCGAGGGTTTCCTTCACCTGCTCGACCGCACCTCCGACATGATCATTTCCGGTGGCTATAATATCTATCCGCGCGAAGTGGAGGATGCGCTGTTGTCGCACCCCGCCATCGCCGAGGCCGCCGTCGTGGGGGCGCCGCACGAAAAATGGGTCGAGGCGGTTGTGGCCTTTATCGTGCTGCGACCCGGCCAGACGATCGAGGAGAACGTCCTGATCGCACATGTCGGATCGCGCATTGCATCCTATAAAAAGCCGCATCGGGTCCACATTGTGGACGAGATACCCAAGACCGCCATCGGCAAGCTCGACCGCAAAACGCTGCGCGTCCGATTGCGAGCGTCAGACGCTCGACCGGATGGCTGATGATCGCTTCACCCGCGTTTTCACGTCATCGTTCGCAGCAAGCGCCGGCCTGCCGTAAAGCGACCAAAACGGACATGCGGTTCAACGCTCCTTCGTCGCCCGCGCAGCTTTGACGCCGTCGAAAAATGCCTTCTCGTTGACCTTTACCGCCAGCCCCTGTTTCGACAGGAAAAAGGCAGCCCGCGGCATCGTAATATTGCCTTCCCTGGTGGTCAGCACCGCGCCCTGCGGCGCCAGCGATTTGACCTTGCCGAGCACCGCGGTGCCGTCGGCGCTGCGTACCTCAGCCCCCGGCCGGAGCGCCCCGTCGACCGCCGCGGCATCGGTCTCCGCCTCCCTCAGACCGCAAGAATTTTCTCCTTCGACGCCTTCAGGGCCGGGCCCTTTTTCGTCTTCAGAAAGGCATTCTTCGGCACCACCAGCCCGTTGCCGTCAATCGCCACCGCGACCTTGTCGCCCATGACCCTGACGATCTGCCCGATCACTTCGCCGTCCTGATCATAGACTTTGGTGCCCGGGGTCAACGACGCGGCAGGCGCCACTTCCTGTGCATGCGCGGCGGGAGCAGCAGGCAGCGCCGCACCGGCGAGACATAGCGCGGCGAGCAGGCCGGAAGGCTTGGGCATGAAAGGCTCCTGTCGAACATGATATCCGCCCGTGCCGCATCGCGCGCCATCGCACCAAATGCCATGTTGCCCGGCCGTGCAGCGGACACGGCGAGCCGCATCGACTTGCCCACGCCAGCCCCGGGCCGCCGCAGCACCCGGCCCGTCGTCTTTGTGAAAGTGTTTCGCCCCTCCGGTTCCGGCGAAAGCGTCAGCCTGCCTCTGCGGCCTTCATGGCAGGTCGCCGCAAGCTCCGCAGCGGCGAAAACGCGAGTGCGGCGCCGCCTGCCACAAGGGAGATATCCACCAGCCATGCAATCGCGTCGTTTCCGCCGACGAATGCCACATGCACGGCCGCCGTCAGGAGCATCAGCAGGCCGGTCGCAACACGGCCCGACCACCCCAGCCGCGCAGCATCAACGCGGATTGCCAGCAGCCAGAAAAGTACGGACAGGCCCGCCCATGTTACGATCACAGGCGCCAGCTCCCGGGCGATCAGGCTTGTCACCGCCGCCGCCGCCATTGCGGCAGGCTGTCCCCAGATGGTTGCGCTCCAAAGCCGCTCCCACACGGGCGCCGGGCGGCCCTTGTCGCGCCGCCGCGCCAGCCAGATATTGACGCCGCTCGCGGCAAGATAGGTCAGCCCGAGGCCGAGCAGGAAGTAAATAATCTTGACCAGCCCGCCACCGAACCAGCCGAAATGCAGCACACCCATCGAGGCGATAATATCCTCTCCAAGATTATTCTGCGCCGCCGGAGATGCGTTGTAAATTGTCGCATCGCGGCGGAAGGCGTAGCTGTCGGTGCCCGCAAGCCGGTCGGCATGTTTGACGTTGAACAACGCCGCGCCGCCCGCTTCGGTCGGGTGTTCCGTAAAGACATATTCGACGCGGCCGCCAGTGTCGGGCAGCTTTGCAAACATCGGCCGGAGATCGAGTACCGGCGCGGGACGCGGATCGTCAATCGGCGGCGCGGGGACAAACAGCGCGTACACCTTGTTCACATCGCCATTGAACATGGCCATCCCAAGCACGCCAACGATGATCGTCGTGAGCCCGAGGAAGGCGCCGGTCAGCGAGATTATGATATGAAAAGGCAGCGCCCATACGCCGAGCCGGTTGTGCAGATCGGCCTCCTGCAGCCGTTTCGAGCCACCGAGGCGCAGGTGAAAGGCATCGCGAAAGATGCGTGGATGCGCCAGAATGCCCGAGATCAGCGAGGAGAGCAGCGCGACTCCGATCAGACCGACCAAAAACCCGCCCCATGTGCGCGGCAGGTGGAGGTTGATGTGCAGCCGGGTGATGAATTCGGTCCATGCGAAGGCATTGCCGTCGACAATCTGTCCCTTTGCATCGGCGAGATACTCCCGGTCTTCATCGGCATCGACATGGAGGAGCAACCGCGGAAAGTCGGCCGAAGGAAGAGTGATATAGACATGCTCGACCCCCGGGCCGCCCCGGGCGATCGCGCCTTCGAACGCGGCCTGCACCGCATCTGGCGTCACCCTGGTAACCTGCGGCGCGGAGGCGCTCTCCCACCGCTGATATTCGTGCGCGAAGACCGCGAGGCTGCCTGACAGGCAGACAAGATAGATGAGGGCAGCGAAGGCGAGGCCGAGCGAGCTATGTCCACGCAGAACCGCGCGGACAAAGCCTGCCGGAATGCGCGACATGAGATCTTTCTTCGCCTTTTTGGGCGCGGGTTTGCGGGCCGGGACGGAGGTCATGCGAACCCTTTCAATATGGCGGCAGAAAAGCTGACGACGGCGACGCCCACGAGCACCGCGGTCGCACGAAGAATGCGGTTATCGGCGAGCGTCCATGCCATGCACGCCCCCCACGCGACCGGAACGATCAGCCCGCCGACAACGAGCCGTGTCTGCTGTTCGCCGGGAACGAGTGCGGCCCATGCGATCCCCACCCCCATCGCAGCGATCATGCCGATCGGCCCCGCGAGCAGCCAGCGCAGCGTTTCGCGCCATTTGGTCGTCGCACGGTCGGAAGGCTCGGGCGCGAGGCTTTCGCGCACCGCGCGGTTACGGGCGATCTTGATGCTGTAACCCGATGCAACGACGGCAAGCGCGGCGGTCGAGAAAAGCGCGATCGCAATAAAGGCGCCGCGGGCGGTTCCCAGCGACCAGACGGGCCGCACGAAGGAAGCGGCGATCAACAACCAACCGCCCCATAGCAAGCCGCGACCCTGCGCGTCCTTGCGCGACCAGGATTTGCGCAGCAACCATACACCCGCGCCGGTCCCAATCAGCATCAACGCGGCCGGCACGAGCGGCGAGCTGTCTTCCATCGCATATCCCCCATTTCCCGCGTCACTATTGACTTGCATTCGCAATATCAATAGCGGCGCCGTTGATAGCGACATGGGGAGTCCTTCGCAATGACCAAGATTTTCAAGCCGACGCTTCTTTTTCTGCTCGCGAGCGCGGCCATGCCGGTTCAGGCAACAGAAGCGGTCGACGCCGTGGATGCGACCGACGCCGCCAGAAACGAAATCGTCGTCACCGGCATGAAGTTCGACCGATCGTTGCAGGACACGCCCGAAAGTGTGAAGGTTTTCACGTCGGAAGACATTGAACGGCAGAATCTGGTCAGCGTCTATGACCTGATCGACCGGACCGCGAACCTTTCCTCCGCCTTTGCCAATTCGGGGTTCAACATTCGCGGCATTTCGAACAAGAATGTCTCCGGCTATGGTTTCGGCACCCTCGCCACCATCTATCTCGACGGATCGCCGTTACCGGGCGAGGCGGCGGGTGGCGGACCGCTCGACCTGTGGGATCTCGACCAGGTCGAAATTTTGCGCGGCCCGCAATCGACGCTGCAAGGTCGTAATGCACTGGCAGGCGCGATCATCCTCAAGACCGCCGATCCGAGCTTCGACTGGCGCGGCAAGGCGCGCGCGATGATAACCGACGCCGACGGCGAATATCGCCTCGCGGCGGCGGTTGGCGGACCGATCATCGACGATGTGCTGGCCTTCCGCGTCGCGGGCGAACTCACCCGCGGTGACGGGCTGACCCGAAACCGCCTCACGGGCGGCCATTATGCCCCGACGAACAGCGAAGTCCTGCGCGGCAAGCTCTTGTTCGCGCCCTCGGGCACCGACGGACTGCAGGTCAAGCTGTCCTGGCTCTATGACCGGCATGTCGGCAACAACGGACGCGGCTATGTGTTCAGCGATGTCCCCGATGCGTGGAACGACCGTCATGTCGAGGCGAACCGCCCGACCTATACCAGGACGAGCACCGACCTTGGCACGCTCGACATTTCGTTGCCGCTCAGCGACGTCTTCACCCTGTCATCGGTCAGCACCTACAGCCATATCAAGACCTTCTCGACCTATGACGGCGATTTACGCCCCGAGGAGATTTCCTACGGCGATTTCGCGACCGACCAGAAGACGTTCAGTCAGGAAGCACGGCTGAGCTTCGATACCGGACCGTTGCAGGGCCTGATCGGAGGCTATTACTCGCGACTCAAAAATCCAGATTCCGATTCGAACAGCACCTTCAGCCTCGATCTCGATCGCGAACTGGGGCTGACCAATCAGGTCACCGCCTATCTGGTCAGCCAGCTGGGGCTACCACTGCCAACCGCACAGTTTCTGGCGGGCCGCGCGCGCGCCGAATATCCCGACCGCGTCTTCATCTCGTCGCAGCAGCTTTATGCGGTCGATATCGAGACGATCGCGGCGTTCGGCGACGCGAGCTGGGAAATCGCGCCAGGCCTCAAGCTGCTCGCAGGATTCCGCTATGACCGTGAGCGGCAGAAAGTCGCGAACAGCAATATTGTGGTGCTCAACACGCCCATCCCGAACCCCGCCAATTATGCGAGTGACCCGACGCTTGCGATGATCATCGGAGCGGTAAACGGATTGCTGCAGGCGCAGGTGGACAATGCCAACAGCAGCGGCCCGGAATCGTCCACGACATACGAGGCGTTCCTGCCCAAGGGCGGCGTGTCGTTCGAATTCGCACCCGACAAGACCGTCAGTGCAATCGTCCAGCGCGGGTATCGTTCGGGCGGCAGCGGAGTTAATCCCGGACGCGCATCGACCCATGTCTATGATCCCGAATATACGTGGAATTATGAGCTGTCGCTGCGCACGCAATGGCTCGACCGGCGGCTGACGCTGAATGCCAACGCCTTTTATGTCGACTGGACCGACCAGCAGGTCATCGTCCAGCTGTCGGAGAGCGTCTATGACTATGAAACGCAGAATGCCGGCAGCTCGCGCGTCTGGGGTTTCGAGGTCGAGAGCGATTTCGACATCACCGACCGGCTGAACATCTATGGCTCGGTCGGCTATGCGAACAGCAAGTTCCTCGATTTCCAGACAACCAACGGGCAGGTGCGCGACCTGTCCGGTTTCGAATTCGCCAATGCGCCGCGCTGGACCTGGGCGGCAGGGCTCGACTGGCGGCATCCGACCGGCTTCAGCGCCAATCTGAACGTCAATTATCGCAGCGCGCAGTTTCAGGACGTCGCCGACCAAAGCGCGGGGCGCACTGTTCCCCCGCGGACGCTGGTCAACGCCAAGATCGGGTACAGCAACGATAATTTCGGTGCCTATCTGATCGCGACGAACCTCTTCGACGAAAAATATTACGACTATCAATATGAAAATGCCGGCCGCGTACAGGCGTTGTTCGGCAAGCCGCGGATGATCGGGCTGACCTTCGAGGGGCGCTTCTAGGCGCCCCGCCGGGCTTAGTAGAGATTGTCCTTATAATCCTTGTCGAGCCCGCGCTGCATCAGGCCGGGCACCGACACGAACGCCCCGGCGATCCGCGCACCGATCCCCTTGTCCTTGTTGAGCCGGACATGCTCGGCAAAGATTTTGGCGGGCCGGATATCGGCCGGAGCCGCCGACGCGGGCCATAGCTTCGCCCGTTCAAGCGCCGCGCTCGATTGCAGGGTCAGCGAAAGGCCATCGATGCGGTTCGCGAGCAACGGCACCTTATCCTGAACGGCAAGGGCGTTCCGCAAGGCTTCGTCGGTGGTCAGCTGCGCGCGCCCGGCGACCTGCACGATCATTGTCGATCCGGGTATCAACAGAGCGGCCGCGACCTGCGGCTGGGCGATGATGTTGCGGAAACTATCGGCGCGGCGGTTTCCCGGCCGATCGGCGAAGCAAAATCGTCCGTCGATCATTAGCGCCATTGCGCCGGCTGGATCCCCCTTGGGGCTGAGATCGGCATGCCCCGCTGCGTCGATCGTTGCCAGCGCCATGAAACGGCTGGCGGCCACAAATTCGATAGCCTCGACGGGGATGTTGCCGATGGGCAGAGCGTCCCAGAATCCGGACCGGATCAGCGCCTTCGCGCAATGGACGTAACATTCCGTGACCGCAACATGCACCAGCCCTTCGACCACGGTTTCGACGCGGCCGTTGATACGCAGCGTCTCTCCGATGCCTGGAATGAGAAACAGCGAGCCAAAGCTTGCGCCCGGCACGGCAATCGCCGGATCGTCAAGCATATCGAGCGGGACTGCCAGAGTATGGCGATCAACCGCCCATGCGAAACCCGCCGCTCCTCCGCCAAGCGTTATAGCAATGCCGCCGACATCCCCTCCCCCCGCGAACATCAGCCTTGATGCGGCGAGCCAGCGACGCGCCGTGTCGTCGATGTGATCGATGACCTTCAAATTCACGGCGGGAGGCGTCTTCCCGATCACGCGCTCCAGTGCGTCGATCGTGTCGATTATAGCGCCCATACTTACCCCCGATCCAGAACGAGTCGCATGGAACAGAAAGCGCAGGCCAGCGGTGTCGCGAAGTCCCGTGCCTCCCTCGTCAGTCCGGCAAGCAGGCGCTCGTCGGCGGACAGCGTTTTCGACCGCCCCATTTCAAAAGGCCGGCTCAGGCTGTCCTCGAACAGGTGCATCAGACTGTCCAACACCGGCGCGAGCATCGGCCAGCCTTTCGCACAGGCCAGCGCATGGACTTTGGGCATCGCCGCCATTTTTGCGTCGCGTGCCCGTCGCCAGCAACGCGCCGCTTCGACGATCAGCACGTCGCTGCTGATCCTTTCCGCAGGCAGGTCGATGGGCACATGTATCATGGACGCGGATTGGCATAATTGCGAATGATTCGCAACAAGAAAAACGGTCAGCCAGCTTCCCTGGCAGTGACGGCGCGTTGACGAACCATGGGTTCACCCCTCTCACTCATCAAGCGCGGGAGCGTCGCCGTGCGGCAAGCGTGGATCGTGTATCCGCAGAGCAGCCCGTAAAGCGCGAGCCCCTCGACCTGCCAGAACGGCATCGTTGCCATGTTGAGCAGGAAGAAGGCGAAATGCGCCGCAAGCAGCTTGAAGCGTTCACCGTGCGCCCGAGCCGCCGCGGCGAGCATGACGATCCATAGCGCGACCATCGCCGCGGCGCCGAACCAGCCAAGTTCGTAGAGCGTCGCGATCAACGTGTTGTGTGGATAGACTTTGAACACGCCCTCCCAGCTTTCCGGCCCGAGGCCGAACAGATGCTGAAGCGGTGTCCCCTCGGCCCAGGCGTAGATATAGCTGCTCCAGATCAGCGGGCGGCCGGACATCACCTGACGCTCGAGAAGGTCAAAGTCGCGCGGCGGCTTGATCAGACCGGCGGGGTCCGAGAGGAAGGCCGTCAGATCCGCGAAACTCTCACGGTAAAGCAAGGACGCAACCGAGACGAGCAGCACGCCCGCCACGATCGCCGTCACCGCCATCGGCCCGCGCTGATCGCGCCGCACGCTCATCGTCAGGCCGCTGAGGAACACCGCGAGCGCGAGCGGAGCGAACGCAAGGATCGTGGTGCGATAGCCCGCGAGCAGGATGCCGAGGAAGGTCGCCGCCAGAAAGGCGACGCGGACCCCGCGCGGCGCCGATCGGGCGAAGCAGCCAACCAGAAACCCCGTCATCATTGCGACCGAAAAAGCCGCCTCGTGATTATAGCCGCCGATCCAGACCAGCCCGTCGCCATCCTCCGATCCCTTGGGCAGGTTCAGCGCCAGCGACAGCGCCTGAAAGACGAGCAGCGGCAGAAAGGAAACCATCGCCCAGTTGAGGAACCGCGCCTGGGGATCGATGCGCAGCGCCTGAAACACCGCGATCATGATCACGATCATATAGGCATATTTGACGCCGACATTGATGCCGCCGGCGAGGTCGCCGTTCAGGCCCGCGCTGAACAGCGCCAGTCCCACCAGCGCATAGACCGGCAACAGCCATTTGAGCGCCAGATTGGCCGGCCGCACCACGAAAAGCAGCCCGAACGCGGTTACCGCGATCGAGAGCAAGGCATTGCCCGACAGCCCGCCCGCGAAGGGTTTGAACATATAGAGATGATAAGCGCCGGCGGTGTAGCGCATCCACAGCGCCACCACCACAAACGCACCCGCAACACTGCCCGCCCGCCGCGCCGCGATGACGAGCGAAACGAGCAGCAGCGCCGTCACCGGCAACAAGACACCAAGCCCGAAGGCCGGGCCATAGGGCAGCGCCTGCGCGGTCACGGCGCCGTTCGATCAGTCCGCATAATAGGGGCGGTAGGCTTTCAGGAAGGTGCCGCCCTGCTCATAGCCGCCCCGCTCCTGCTCGCGCGCATCCACCAGCGTCAGCACGGCGCCAAGCACCTCGGCATGGACGTCGTACAGCCGCCGCAGTGCCAGCGACGCAGCCTTCGCAGGCGTCTTGCGCCAGCGCACCAGAAACACCACCCCGTCGGCCATGCTGGCGATCACGCGCGCCTCGTCCACCGGCAGCACCGGCGGCATGTCGAGGATCACCAGATCATAGCGCTCGCGCACCTGCTCGATCAGTTCGGCGAGGCGCGGGCTGTCGGTCAGGCTGAGCCCCTTTGAATCGATCCGTTGCGGCAGCAGGAAGGCGTCGGACAGGCTATCCTTGACGATTGCCCGGTCCAGCGTCGCCTCGCCGGCCAGCACTTCGTCCAGTCCCAGCTTTACATTGTCGGCGAACTGCCGGCTGGAGGCACGCCGCCGTGCATCGGCGTCGATCAGCAGCACCTTGCCGCCCGCCGCCGCCATCGCCCGCGCGAGGCCGATCGCAGTGGTGGTCTTGCCCTCACCCGGCACCGCCGAAGTGATGGCGACGACGCGGATCGGCTTCGCGGCCTCGGCAAACTGGATCGAGGTGCGCAGGCTGCGAAAAGCTTCGGCATAGCTGGATTGCGGCCGCTTGAGCAGCAACTCTGCGGGCGGCGCGGGCGGGCCCGACTTGCGATAGCCGGGCAGCGTGTTCGCGTCGGGGATGGATGCGAGCGTCGGCAGCCCCAAGGCATTCTCGACCGCATCGCCCGTCTCGAGCCCCCGTTCGAGCAGCTGGAGCAGCACAACGAGCAACACGCCGATGCCCAGCCCGCCGACCACCGCCATCGCGGCATAGATCAGCATGTTGGGGGAACTTGGCGCGCCGGGCACGCGCGCGCGGCTGACAATATAGGCATCGCTGCGTTCCAGCCCCGACTGCGCAACCGTCTGGCGATAGCGATCGAGGAACGCCTGATAGAGCGTTCGTGCCGATTCGGCGTTCCGTTCCAGCTCGTTCAGCCGCACCGATGCTTCATTGTCGCTGGCAAGCTTGCCCTCCGACTGCGCGACCGACCCCGCAAGCGAGCCCGCGCGCTGACTGGCGATGCTCGCCTGGATCGAGACATTGGAGACGATACGCTGCACCTCGGCTGCGATCTGCTGATCGGCGACGCGGAGCTGGCTCTGCGCGCGAACGAGGTCGGGATGGCGCGGACCGTAGCGCTTTTCCAGCGCCGCCACTTCGCGTCCGACCTCGGCGCGCTGGGCGCGCAGTTGGCTGACCACCGGTGAATCGAGTGAATCGCCAAGCTCCTCGCCGCTCCGCCCGCCGCTGAGCTGGGCGCGTGCGGCCGAGAGGCGCGCCTGCGCCGCGGCATTGTCCGCCTTTGCCTGCGCCAGCTGGGTCGAAAGGCCCGACAGCTCCTGCTGCGTCACCGTGCTCGCTTCGGAGACCGCAAAAAGACTATGGGCGGCGCGATAGTCGGCGACCGCGCGCTCGGCGCCCACCACCTGCGCGCGCAAATCCTGAAGCCGCTGTTCGAGGAAACCGCGCGCGCGATGCGTGGCCTCGGTTTTGGCGCCCGCCTGACCCGAGACATAATCGTCGACCAGTGCATTGGCGATCTGCGCCGACTGGACCGGCGTGCCGCCCTCGAACGAGACGCTGATTGCATAGGAAAGCCCATCGCGCTTGACCGTCAGCCCGCCCAGCACCGTACCGATCGCGCGCTGACGCCCGATCAGGTCGGGCTGCGCGACCGGCGCGCCCTGCCCCGCCGCCTCGTTGAACGCGGGATCGCCGGCAAGACGCAGCCGATCGACCACACGCCCGATCAACTCGGGCGAGCGCAGAACTTGTACTTCGGTATCAACGGCGGCCGAATCTGGATCGGTGGTCGGGACCACCGAATCGACCTTGATGACCTGCTCGGCCGATCGTTCGAGCGCGACCTGAGCGGTGGCGAGGTAACGCGGTTCTGCAACCAGATAGGCCGACGCGGCGACCGCGACCGCCGCGAGCATCGCTGCGCTCAGCACCATCCATCGCCGGCGCAGCACCGCGCCGACATGCCGCAAGTCGATCAGGGCTCCCCGATCGACCTGCGGATCCGCTTCCCGTCTAAGCGGCGAACGTCGCGTAACCGCGTCCATGTCACGCAGTAGCCATGAAGGCACGCACCGCCGGGCCGATGTCCGGCCGGGCAAGCGCCAGGGCGATCGTCGCGGTTACGAAACCGCTCTTGTCGCCGCAGTCGTAACGCTTCCCTGCAAAGTTGACGCCGTGAAATGGCTGCTGGCCGATCATCCGCGCCAGCGCGTCGGTGAGCTGGATCTCGCCGCCCGCACCTTCCTCCTGACTGCTGAGCACGTCCATCACCTCCGGCTGAAGGATATAGCGCCCGATAATGGCTTGCCTTGACGGTGCGGCTTCGGGAGCGGGTTTCTCGACCAGCCCCTTCACTTCGGTGATCGCTCCTGCGCGCGCGCCCGGTGTGACGATGCCGTATTTCGCGGTGTCCTCAAACGGCACTTCCTCGGTGCAGATCAGGTTGCCGCCGAGCTCGGCATAGGCCTCGACCATCTGTTTGAGGCAGCCGGGTTCACCGACCATCAGATCGTCGGGCAACAGCACGGCGAAAGGCTCGTCGCCGACGATGCGCCGGGCGCACCACACGGCATGGCCAAGCCCCAGCGGGTCCTGTTGCCGCACGATGCTGATATCGCCCGGGGAACTGCGCGTCCCGTCAAGCGCGAGAAGCGATTTCCCGCGCCGGGCCATCGTTTCTTCGAGTTCAAAGGCATGATCGAAATGATCGTCGATCAGACTCTTGCCGCGGCCCGTCACGAAAATAAACTGTTCGATACCCGCCTCGCGGGCTTCGTCGACGGCATATTGGATCAATGGCCGGTCGACGATCGGCAGCATCTCCTTGGGCATGGATTTGGTCGCCGGAAGAAACCGGGTCCCAAGGCCGCCAATGGGGAACACGGCCTTGCGTATTTTTCGCATCTTTACACCCTTTTCTGGTCACTGGGTTCCCCCCCAAAAAACCAGCTTTCGGATTTGCCGACACGATCGCCACGTGCTGACGAGGGCGATCTGCGCCTTTACGCTGCATTGCAGCAAGAGCCCGGCGTCGAGCCGTGTTCAAACTGCGCCCGGACTGTTTCAGAGCCTGGGCGGTGTCCCGGCGAAGGACACGCCGCCGGGCACGGAGCCCCCGCCACGCGGGCGAACCAGAGGCGTTCCCGGCGGCACCTGAATATCGTGCGAGCCGATGATGATCTTTGCCGGCCCATTGTGGACGTCGAAGATCGGCCAGCCCCGATCGCTCTTCACCGTCAGATGCTCGATATAGATGATCAGGGGCTCGCTCGCTCCCTGCGCGGCCATGATCGAGAAATGGTTGGTATCGCCCGTCCCGCCGATCTTGATGGGATCCAGGCTGATGAGCCGCGTCGCGCGCATACTCGTCCAGAGCCGGAAATTACGTGCGTTGCGGCCGCTGATGCAGTCGTCCAGCACCGTCTCGGTCGACTTCAGGTCGAATCCGCCATCGCTATTGTCCCAGGCGGCGCACTGGCGGAACAGGAAACGCGCATTGCCGCGCTCGGTCGAAAAGCCGTCGCCGTTCCAATATTGCGTGTCGCGGCGCTTCCATTGAAAGCCGCGCATGAAACAGCGTTCGATCCGGAAATCATGCGCGGTATCGGCAAAGGCGATACCCACCGGCAGATCGGTCGCGCCGGTGGTGAGCATGCCGCTCGCGCTGACGTCCTCGATCACCCCATCATGGCTGTCATAGCGAATGCGGGCGAAGCTGCGTTCGAGATCGCTCGCCCGAGCGCCGCGCACTCGAAGCCCGGCGCAGCCCGCCGCCACCAGATCCGGCGCGGCGGTATTTTCTATCACCCGGTAGCCGCCGTGCACCCGGATATCGCCGATCCGCACATTGTGGACAGGCTCGCGGATCACGAACAGGCCGTTGCCGACGTCGCGTGCGCGGACACCGCGATAGACCCCGCCAGACTGGACATAATAGACTGGCTCACCATTCGCGGCGATCGGAACCGCGTTCGGGACTCGGCGGGAAGAGGTGTCGGCCATGCGGCGGCGTAGGTTGACGGCGGCGCGCAGCGCCAGCCCGATGCGACGCGGCGTGGCGCGCCCGGGGTCGGCACCGGCGTCCCTTCGGCGGGCCTTGCCGACTCGCTCTCCCGATCCCTCACCGGAGGTGCGCCGCGCCCGCCCCTGCCTTTTACCGCTTGTCGTATTCCACCCCTCGTTCGCCCTCGACCTGTGGCAAGTTCCGGTCGGACCGTTTCGTCGCATGGGAGCAAAATCGCCCCGCCGTCGTTTAGGCAACGACCCGGGCTGTCACTTATAAAATAACTATATTACCGTTACTTAACCTCACCCATGACCATCTTCGCTTCGCCTTCAAATTGCCTCTTCTCAAAGCGGGCAAGTTGACGCCCCCCGCCCCGCGAGACGATTGTTCGCAGGCGCAGCAAAAACAGCCGCCGTTAAAAGGGAGCAACGCATAATGCGTATCGTAATGATCGGGTCCGGCTATGTCGGGCTGGTTTCGGGCGCATGTTTTGCCGATTTCGGCCATCATGTGACCTGCGTCGACAAGGACGCGAACAAGATCGCCCGCCTGCAGGCTGGCGGAATTCCCATTTATGAGCCCGGCCTGGACGGTCTGGTCGCGCGCAATGTCGCGGCGGGCAATCTGGACTTCACCACAGAATTGTCCGGCGCGGTGGGCGCAGCCGACGTCGTGTTCATCGCAGTCGGCACCCCCAGCCGCCGCGGCGATGGTCATGCCGACCTTTCCTATGTCCATGACGCGGCACGCGAGATTGCGGGAGCGCTGAACGGCTTCACGGTGATCGTCACCAAGTCGACCGTGCCCGTCGGCACCGGCGACGAGGTCGAGCGGATCGTCCGCGAGCATAATCCCGACGCCGATTTCGCAGTGGCATCCAATCCCGAATTCCTGCGCGAAGGCGCCGCGATCGAGGATTTCAAACGCCCCGACCGCGTCGTGATCGGAATCGAGGACGAACGCGCGCGCGCGCCGCTGGACGAAGTTTATCGCCCGCTGTCGCTGAACAAGGCGCCGATCATTTTCACCCGTCGCCGCACCAGCGAACTGATCAAATATGCCGCCAATGCCTTCCTTGCGATGAAGATCACCTACATCAACGAAATGGCGGATCTGTGCGAGCAGGTCGGCGCCGACGTTCAGGAGGTCGCGCGCGGCATCGGGCTCGACAACCGGATCGGCGGCAAATTCCTGAATGCCGGTCCGGGATATGGCGGTTCCTGTTTTCCCAAGGACACGCTCGCGCTGATGAAGACGGCGCAAGACCATGAAGCGCCGCTGCGGCTGATCGAGGCGACGGTCGCGGTGAACGAGCAGCGCAAGCGCGCAATGGCCCGCAAGATACTCGGCGCGATGGACGGGCGCGTGCGTGGCCGCACCGTTGCGGTGCTCGGCCTCACCTTCAAACCCAACACCGACGACATGCGCGATGCGCCCTCGATCGCGATCATCCAGGCGCTGCAGGATGCGGGCGCCAAGGTGCGTGCCTATGACCCCGAGGGGATGGCTGCGGCCGAAGCGCTTCTCACCGATGTGGAATATGCCGCCTCCGCTTATGCCGCGGTCGAAGGTGCGGCGGCAGCGGTGATCGTCACCGAATGGGATGCGTTTCGCGCACTCGACCTTCCGCGGATCAGGGCCGCAATGGCCGAACCCCTGCTCGTCGATCTGCGCAACATCTATCGCCCCGTACAGGCGGAAGCCGCAGGGCTGCGCTATGTCGGCGTCGGCCGCCCGGGCACACCGACGCAGAATGAAGACACCGCACGCGAGAGGCAGGCAGCATGACGGAGAACAGCCCCATATTGGTGACGGGCGCCGCGGGCTTTATCGGCCACGCGGTGTCCGAACGGCTCCTCGCGCGCGGCGAGCGCGTGATCGGGCTCGACAATTTCACCGACTATTATGACGTCGCGCTAAAAAAAGCGCGCGTCGCGCGGCTCGTCGACAATTTCAACTTCCGGCTGATCGACGGCGACATCGCCAGCCCCGGGCTGGTGAGCGAGCTGGTCGAGGCGAACGGCGTGCGCCGGATCGTCCATCTCGCGGCGCAGGCGGGCGTCCGCTACAGCCTCGAAAACCCCTTTGCCTATGAGCATAGCAACCTCAAAGGGCATCTCGCGGTGCTCGAGGCCGCACGCCATGCGGGCAATATCGAACATCTTGTCTATGCCTCATCCAGCTCGGTCTATGGCGACCGACCGCTCGGCGGTACCGGCTTTCGCGAAGACGAGCCCTGCGCCATGCCGGTCTCACTCTATGCGGCGACCAAACGCAGCTGCGAATTGATGAGTCAGAGCTATGCTCCGCTCTACGGCTTGCCGCTGAGCGGGCTGCGCTTCTTCACCGTTTATGGCCCGTGGGGCCGGCCCGACATGGCCTATTTCGGCTTCGCGCAGAAAATCCTGCTCGGCCAGCCTATCGAGGTGTTCGGCGAGGGCCGGATGGCGCGCGATTTCACCTATATCGACGATATCGTCGATGGCGTGGTCGGCGTGCTGGACAAGCCGCCGGCTAATGGCGAGCATCGGCTGCTCAACATCGGCGACTGCAATCCCGTCGGGTTGATGGACATGATTGCGCTGCTCGAACGCGCGCTCGGCCGTCCGGCGATCAAGCTGATGCGGCCGATGCAGCCGGGCGACGTGACCGCGACCTATGCCGACATTTCGGCGATCAACGCGCTCACCGGATATCATCCCAAGGTGCCACTGGCGCGGGGAATCGAGCGGTTCGTCGACTGGTATGTCAGCGAAATCGAACGCGGACGCAGTCCGATGGCAGCGGTGGCCTGAACGGGGAAATTCGGCGGGGCGCGAGTGGAGTTTGACAATGCTGCAACGGACAAATGCGCCTGCCAGCGAGCTTGCGGCGCCGCCCGTGATCTGCGTGACCGGCCTTCGCGGCTTTCCCCATGTGATGGGCGGGATCGAAAGTCATTGCGAGGAGCTGCTGCCGCGCATCAAGGCGCTGTGGCCCGGTCACCGGTCGGTCGTGCTTGGCCGCGCGCCCTATCTGTTGGAGCCGACGGGCGAGCATCGCGGGGTCGAGATCGTCGGCATCCCCTGCCCGCGCTCGCAACATCTGGAAGCCGTCGTATCGACGCTGCTTGCCGTGCTTTCCGCGCGCCGGCGCGGTGCCGGGCTGATCCATATTCACGCGATCGGTCCCGGATTGCTGGCACCGCTCGCCCGGCTGCTTGGTCTGAAGGTGGTCGTGACGCATCACGGCACCGATTATCACCGCGCCAAATGGGGGCCTCTCGCGCGCACCGCTTTGCGCGCGGGCGAGTGGCTGGCGCTTACTTTCGCCAATCGGATCATCGCGGTTTCGCCCTCGCTTGCTGCGCAATTGCGGCAGAGCTTTCCCGCACGCGCGCACGCGATAGCCTATATTCCCAATGGCACGTCCGACTTGCCCGGTGATGCCGATGCCGCACTGGCGCTCGAACGACTGGGACTGAAGGACGGCGACTTCCACCTCGCCGTCGCGCGGCTCGTTCCCGAAAAGGGCCTCCACGATCTGATCGACGCTTTCGAACGGTCGAACTGCACGGGCAAGCTGGTGATCGCCGGATCCGCCGACCATGAAAGCGAATATGCCCGCGAACTGATGGCGCGCGCCAGCGACCGCGTGATCTTTGCCGGCGTCCAGTCACGGGCGACGCTCAAATGCCTTTACGAACATTGTGCGATGTTTGTCATGCCGTCCTATCACGAAGGCCTGCCGATCGCGGCGCTGGAGGCGGCGAGTTGTGGCGCGCGAATGCTGTTGAGCGACATACCCGCCAATCTCGACATCGGGCTCGACGCGCCGAACTATTTCCCCGTCGGCGATGTCGCGGTGCTGACCGAGCGGCTGAATGCCGATTGCGCGGAGTTTCGGGTCGACCGCGACGCCGTTCGCGCGCGCTTCAGCTGGGACAAGGCGGCGGAAGATACACTCGACGTGTATCGCGCAACCCTCGCGCCAGATCGACCCGCCCGCCGTTCCGTTACCTCGTCGGGTGCCGTGGAAGTTTAGGCGTCTAGCCGGGCGACGACTTTCGCCCGGTCGGCGGCGGCGATGGGTCCGCTGAATTCGATACCCGCGGCGGTCTGCTGTGCCCGGGCAATCGCCGGACGCCATGCATTCTCCTCCCACTGCCAGCTGCGGATGCGCCAGCGCCCCGGTCCTTCGGACTCGACAGCGAGCGTCGGTCGGCCGGTGCGCTTGGCCTCCACCTCATCTCGTGCCGAGCAGGCAACCGCGGCGGCGCCCGCGATCGATGTCATGAGCGTTCGTCGGTCCATCGGATAACCTCCATCATCATGGCGCAGTCTGAAGCGTGCGCGCCGTGTTGCGACCGGTCGCGCGCCTGATTACCGTCTTGCCCAGTCGCTGTCCGGGCAGCTCGACCAGCTTGTAGGTCAGGAACGCCAGGGCGTAGGTGACGGGCACCACGATCGCCCCGGTCAGCGCGAACCGTCCGATCGCGCTGAGCCCCAGGCCATATTGCCCGATTACCGCCGCTGCGACGGGCTGCAGGATCAGCAGGTGGATCAGATAGGTGCCGTAGGACAGCTCACCCAGCCAATGGAAAGGCCGGCTGCCGAACAAGCGCGAAACCCACCCGATCATTCCGAGCGAGCGCCAATGGACCAGCGCAAAAAAGCCGAGCACAAGCAGCGCGCGAACCGAGAAATGCAGCAGATCCTGCTCGCCCCCGATCGGGATCGCGGCGAGGAGCATCGCCGCGCCGAGGCGAAGCCAGAGCTGCCCGCGGCTTGCGCCGGGCCCGACGGCGATCAGCATGCCCGCGAGGAACAGCTGGAGCTTGAGCGCCAGAAAAGACGGCATCGGATAGTCGAGACCCGCCGCGCCGGCGAGCAAGGCCACAATCACGCCGCCACTCGCGGCAAGCAGCGCCGACGGCACCCAGCCGATCCGTCGTCCGAGCAGGATGAGAAATGGAAAGAGCGCGTAGAACTGCATTTCCAGCGCGAGGCTCCAGTCGGGAAGCGGGGTGCGAAATGCATAGTCGGGCAGCAACCCGAACAGGAAAGTCAGGTGCAGCGCGATATTGGTGAGGCTGGCATCATTATAGCGTTCGCTGGGCTGGAGCGCCTGACCAAGGAAGCTGTCGATCGCGACGCGGTCGGCGTAAATCAACGGCCCGGCGATCAGCACCACCGCCAGCGTCACATAGAAGAGCGGTGCGAGCCGGAAGAAGCGGCGCGTCCAGAAGGACGCCCAGGTGCCGGGCGAGGACCAGTCCTCGCTGCCCGCGCGGAGCCGGTACTGATACATCATCAGAAAGCCCGAGAGGAGGATGAACAGATCGACGCCGAGGTCCGGCTTGCTGATCAATGGCAAACGGAAACCGGTGAGGATCATCATGTGCCCGACCAGCACCCACAGCGCCGCAACCCCGCGCAAGCCGTCCAGACACTCAACCCGCCGAATGTCCATCGCATACCTCCGCAATCGTTCGCCGATGCCCCCTCTGATAGATGCATCGCCGATCGAAACTCCGCCTAATCGGCCAGCTGCCCCCCGAAGACGATGAAGCGGGCGGGCCTGTGTGCACCGCAACAAAAGCCCGTGGTAAAGACGATCCCGAGGCGAACTCCGTCCGAAATTTCAGCGAGGAAACATGCGGCAGAGAAAGCGGATATTGTTCGCGATCAACTCGCTGGCGGGCGGCGGCGCCGAGCGCGTGCTCGTCACATTGCTTGGCGGATCAACGCCCTGGCGCGAGCGCTATGACATTCACCTCGCGCTGCTCGACGACGAGCCGCGCGCCTATGATGTGCCCGCTTGGGTCGCGGTTCATCAGCTGGATGCCCGGCATAAATTGCTGCCGAGCCTGACCCAGTTCCGTTCGCTCGTGGGGCGGCTCGCCCCCGATGCAACACTGAGCTTCCTTACCCGCGCCAATATCGCCAATGGCTGGGCGATGGCGGGGCGCCGCCGGCCTTGGCTGATCAGCGAACGGGTCAACACCAGCGCGCATCTGGGGAACGCGCGCGCAGCCAGGGCGATGGTCCGCTTCGTTTATCCGCGCGCCGCACATGTCATCGCGGTATCCGAAGGCGTGGTCGACGACCTGGCCGCCAACTTCGGCGTGGCGCGTTCCCGCATGTCGGCGATCGCCAATCCCGTCGATCATCGGCGCATCGCCGAACTTGCCGCGGCGCAACCCCCCTTTACCCCCGCCGGTCCCTATATCGTCGCCGCCGGGCGGCTGATGCCGAACAAGAATTTTCCGCTTCTTCTGCGCGCCTATGCGCTGGCTGCCCCGCAAGCGCGTCTGGTCATTCTGGGCGAAGGGCCCGAGCGGAACGCACTTGAGGCACTGGCCGCGTCGCTTGGCATAGCCGACCGGGTCGATATGCCCGGCTTTATGGCCAATCCTTTCGCGGTGGTCGCGCGGGCGCAGGCTTATGCGATGCCCTCCAACGCAGAGGGGTTCCCGAACGGCCTGGTCGAAGCGATGGCGTGCGGCGTGCCCGTCGTCGCGACCAATTGCGCGTCGGGTCCGTCCGAAATTCTGGCGAGCCGGTCGCGCGATGCGATCAGCGGCGGGATCGATGTTGATGCGGGTGCGTTGGTCCCCACCGATGATGTGCAAGCTTTTGCAGCGGCGCTCGGCCGCGTCCTCACCGAACCGCATCGCAGCGTCTGCGGCGCGCGGGCGCGCGAACGCTCGCGGGCTTATGGGGTCGAGCAGGCGGCGGCAAATTACTGGGAACGGATCGAGGCAGCACTCGCGGCGCAATCACCAGCGCCCGAAATCAAAGCCATATCACCATTGCATTCGGGAGTAAGTTCATGAAATGGCACATGCAAATCGCGATGACGGGCGCGCTTGCGCTGCTTGGCGGATGCGCCGGGCAAGCCCCGCTCGCGGGGAGTGGCGCGCCGCCGCCGCCCGCCGCGGCATTCCAGCTATCCCCGGGCGACAAGATCAAGGTCGCAACCTATGGCGAAGAGACGCTCACCGGCGAATTCCAGGTATCGCCCGCAGGCACGATCGCCTTCCCGCTGATCGGCGAGGTCAAGGCGGCAGGGTTGCAGACCGAAGAATTATCCAAGGCGATCGAGGCGAAACTGGGCGACGGCTATTTGCTCGAACCGAAGGTTTCGATCCAGGTCGCCAGCTTTCGTCCCGTCTATATTCTGGGTGAAGTGAACAAGCCCGGCGAATATCCCTATGCCCAGGGCCTCACCATCCGGGGGGCCGTCGCCAAGGCCGACGGCTTCACCTATCGCGCCAATGAAAAGCGCGTCTTCCTGAAGCGCGCGGGCGAAGCCGGCGAACGGGAATATCCGATGACCGCCGATTTTGCGGTGCTGCCCGGCGATACGATCCGCTTTGGCGAGCGCTATTTCTGATGAACATGGCAACCGCATCGCTGACCCCCGCTCCGGGATCCGAAGACGCCGTGCCCGACGAGAGCGGCAAACCGCATTTGCGCGGCTGCCCGGTGAGCTTTGCCAAGCTGAAGGCACTGCTCGCCGCCGACCTTTATCGCTATGCCGGCCGCGTCAGCCTCGGCGCCTTCGCCAGACATTACGCCTTCACTCCGGGGTATAAATATACGGTGCTGATGCGCACCGCCGGCTGGCTCAAGCTCAAGCGCGCCAAAGCCTTTGGCCTTTATCCCTTTGCCAAATGGATGCTGCTGCGCGCGCGTTACAAATATGGTTTCGCTATCCCCGAATATATGGAGATCGGGCCGGGGCTGTTCCTCAACCGCTTTGGGGGCTTTTATTTCCACGGCGACACGGTGCTGGGTAACAATGTCAACATCACTCACGGCGTCGTGCTGGGCTATATGAACCGCGGCAGCCGCCGCGGCGCCCCGGTGATCGGCGATCGTTCCTTTCTGGGATCGGGCGCCAAGGTGATAGGCGGTGTTCACGTCGGCAGCGAGGCCGCGATCGGTGCAAATGCCGTCGTGACCAAGGATGTGCCCGAGCGCGGCGTGGTGGGCGGAATTCCCGCGAAGCTGCTGTCGGATCAGGGATCGGACGGCTATATCAATCGCCTCGCCCCGCCCCATCTGCTTGCGGCGTGTGAGGGCGCGCTCTTCGGGGCGCGCGAAACGAAGCCGAAACCAAAGCCCGTCTTACAGGCCTGAAAAGGTCACCCCTACTGAGACACGATTGTCCGAAAACGCCCGGCCCGCCGTGGCGCCCCAGCTCGACTGGGTGCGCCGTTGCAGATCGAGACGCAACGCCATCCGCTTGCTCACCAGCCAGGACGCACTGCCGCGCCAGTTCCAGCGGTCGTCGCGCCGGTCGATATTGTTGAAATCGCGCTTCTCCAACTCACCGCCCGCGCTGATAATCAGGTTGCGCAGCAGTTCGTAATCGGCGCGCAGCGTCATATTGGTGGCAAGATAGCCCGTCGCGCCATTGACGCCGGTTTCGCGGATACCGCGGTCGATCGTGCCGGTGATCGTCACCAGCGGGGTGAGGAAATAGGCAAGCTCGCCGCGCACCAGAAAGCCCGAGACATCCTCATACTCCACCGGGCGGTAATCCTGATGGAGATAGCCGAGCCGCAGAGAGCCGCGCGCCTTGCGGCCCAGTTCGAAGCTGGCCCCCGCCGCAAGATCGAAGCCGGTGGAGTCGCGCGCCGCCACCGGGCCGGTGCGCTCGCGATAGTCGCGTTTATTGGCCGAACCGGCGACGAACAGCGAGATGCTCGGGCTCAGCGCATATTCGCCGATCGCCGTGCCGGTGTAGGTCGTGTGATCGCGGAAATCCTGATCGATCGGGGTGCCGTCGGGGGTCTCACTATCTGCATAATTGCGGTTCTCGACATCGATCACCCCGCGCACGCGCAGCCGGTTGAAAACATGGGTGTAGGTTGCCGTCCCGCCGCTCTGCGTGAAGCGGATCGGCCGATCCGCCTGCGTCGGGCTGTCGGGCGATACGCGCTCCTGACTGTAACGCCCGCGGCGCAGCGTGAGGCCCAGCGTGTCCGAATTGCTGATCCTATACAGCGCGCCGGCATTCAGCGCATATTGGGTGGAATTCTCGCTCGCGCGGTCGGCATGGCGCAGCAGGTCCAGTTCGCCATCGAGCGACAGTTTGAGATTAGGCGACGGGCGCACAAGCGAGAGGCGCGGACGGATTCGCAAATAGGCGTCGCCGATCCGGTTGTCCGGCTGGGCATAGAGATTGTCGTCATAACCGGCGCCGATCGCGATCCGCGGCATCAGTTCGAGTGTCCCGACGCGGATCGGCTCGGGTGTGTAGTCGGGCCGGCGGCGTTCGAGTACGCCGACATTGCGGTCGCGCCCGAAACTATTCTCGGTGGAAACCGATCCGAGCCCGTCGGTCGCATCCGATTGCTGCGCGAGCGCGGGCGCCGCCAAGCCGCAGCTGCCGAGCAGCGCCAAGGTGAATGCCCGCCTCATCGACGGCCCAGCGTGACGAGGATCGGCGCATGATCCGATCCGGTCGCGGGCA
Source organism: Sphingopyxis selenitireducens (assembly GCF_051550705.1). NCBI lineage: Bacteria > Pseudomonadati > Pseudomonadota > Alphaproteobacteria > Sphingomonadales > Sphingopyxidaceae > Sphingopyxis > Sphingopyxis selenitireducens. The sequence goes on along the minus strand of NZ_JBPULG010000002.1, from coordinate 378,783 downwards.
GCCGCCGCGCCGACACCAGCCCCCAATCGGGTCCGGCGTAAAGCTGATCGATCGGCAGGACGGGAAAGGCGCGCGGCCAGCTTGGCAACGCGCGCGTCATGCGGGTCAGCGGTGCGAAGGCGCGATCCTGCTCACGCATCGCCGCGGCCCAAGGAGTAAGGTTCATGTCACCTGCAACGATTAACCGGTCGCGATTGATCCGTACCAGCGCCTGCGCCACATCCCGCCTCTGCACCGCCTGATCGCGCGAAGTCGGCCATGGGTAGTGAAATGTCGTCACGGTGAAGGGGCGCCCATCAGGCCCCGCGATCCGCGCCCAGAGCATCGGCGGGCCGAATTTCCGCCCTGCGGCGTCTTTCAGGAAATAGTCGCTGTCCATGATCGGCCAGCGGGAGAAGATGGCCAAGTCACAGCCCGAAGTGCATTTCGTGGCATAGGCAAAATGCTGGCGCAGCGCCGCGAGCATCGGGCGAAAATTGCCATCGACTTCCTGAAGCATCACGACATCGGCCCTGGCGTTGACGATCGCCTGCGCAGTATCGGCGGGATCGCGGTTGCTGCGCCATATATTGTGGGTGAGCAAACGGATCTGCGGGGCGCCTTTCGTTGCCGCCGGAATCTCGCGCGTCAGTTCCGGCATCACGCCGATCGCCACCGGCAGCAGGCAGATGGTGGCGGCCGCGATCGTCCAGCCCGGACGCCGCCGGGCAAGCAGCAGCCCTAGCGCCGCCGTCACGCCGAACAGCGGCAGGAAGGATGCCAGCGCATCGAGTAGCGGCACGAACGCGCCGGCGAGCGAGAGCCAGGCAGCAAGGCACGACCCGCCGGTCAGCAGAGCGCCAAAGGTGCGGACGAGTTTCACCCGCGGGCAAGCAGCCGGTTGCGCAGGGCGTGGCCGGATTGCCGGAGCGATGCGGGGATCAGCTTTGCCGCGAGCAGCAACGCCGCAGCGCTGACCCCCTCGGGCAGATAGAGGTCACCCAGCCGGATCGTTGTTCGGCCCGGATATTTCATCGCGTAGCGCGCATAATGCGCGATCTCCTGATTCACGAGCCGCCGCAGGAGCAGCGCCTTGCGCCCCGTCGCACCCGCGAGCATCCCCCGTGCGGTGTCGACGATGCAGGGCAGATCGAGCGTGGTGGTCGATTTGCTGACCTTGTTATCGCTGTCGCGGTGAAAAACAGCCGTAACGCGCGGATCGTAACGCAGCCTACCCCGGGCGATCACGCGCAGCCACAAATCCTTGTCGCCGCCGCGCACCGCCCGCCCCTCGGGAAACAGCCCCGCCTGAAACAGCGTGTCGCGGCGGATCGCGATCGCGCCGGTCCACATGGGGCATTCGCGCACGGCAAGCCACGCATCGAGAAAATCGGCGAAATCGAGGCTGCGCGCCTGCTGAAGCTGCGGCGCAATCCGCTGCGGCTGCGAGCGGCCCTCGAACCTGTGATCGAACCGCGTCGCAACCGCGCACAGCTCCGGGTCGGCCGCGATCCCCTCGGCCAGCGCGGCGAGGTGCCCGGGGTGCCAGAGGTCGTCCGCATCGAGAAAGGCGATCCAGTCGCCGCGCGCCGCACGGATGCCCATGTTGCGCCCGGCATAGCCGCCCGGACCCGGCGTCGGCAGATCGAGCAGCTTGATCCGCGCATCGCCGATCGCCGCGACCAGATCGCGCCCGCCGTCGGTCGAACCATTGTCGATCACCAATATCTCGTGCGCGGGTACAGTCTGGGAGAATATGCTTTCGATTGCCGCGCGGACATGCGCGGCCTTGTTGTAGAGCGGCATGACCACGGAAAAACATGGGGTGGATGGGGGCGTAATCATCAGTCGCGCACAGCCTTTCGTCCCCCGGCAAGATTGAGATATTCGCTGATTGCCACCCCGGCGAGCTGCAGCGTCAGCAACATCACGGCAAGCCGCCGCCCGATCGAAAGGTCGCGGGAGATCGCCGCCCGGCGCAGTCGCCGGACCGTATCGATTGCGGTTATGCCCAGCACATGGGCAAGGCGCGGGCGCCGCGCCGTGCGGTCCCAGCGCCCACCGCTCAGCCGCTGGCGCTTGCGCACCAGATCGGCGCGGCTTGCCCGCACGGGGTGACGCACCACCATCGCGGGGACATAGACGAGCGGCGCGCCGGCTTCGCGGATGCGCAGTGCCATTTGCCGGTCGCCACCTGACTTCAGCGCTGCATCGAACCCACCCAACTGGCGAAGCAAAGCCGTCTCGCTCGCCCAATTGGCCGTTGCGCAATTGCCGCGCGCAGCATGGTTCTGCGGAAAGCTGAACAGCCGCTCGTAATCGCCGAATACCTCGCGCTCTGGCGCAATCTCGTCGAACAGCTCAATCTTTCCGGCAAGCACGCCGAACCCCGGATTTGCGTCCGCCGCGCGCAGTATCTGTTCGAGCCAGTCGGACGCAGGCTCGCAATCAGCGTCGGTAAAGGCCGTGATCGGCGCCCGCACCCACTCGATGCCCATATTGCGCGCAACATAGGAACCGGGCCGCGTCTCTTCGAGCAGGTCGACCCCCGGATAACGGCGCGCAATCTCACGCGTCGCGTCGTCCGATCCATTGTCGACGACGATGATCTGATATGCATTCCGCGCGAGTGTCTGCCGCGCGAGCGCGTCGAGGCAGCGGCCGAGTACGGCCTGTCCATTCCATACGGGTATAATGATTGCGACTTGAAACATAGATAGGCCTGTCCAGTGCCCCCGCCGCGGCTCAATCGGCCTCCTGACCGGCCCGGGTCAATCGCATGCTGCACCTGCGAAGACGAGCCGCCCCGTTGACCGGACGACCGGAGCCGGAGCGACTTCGCTCTCAAATAATTGCCCGCTACCAAGGATCGCCTTGGAGCCATCATCGGTTCTGTACTGCACAAGACAGCTCGCGGTGCTCAGTAGGAGGCGCATATTCGTGGGTGATCCCCAGCCCGAATCGGGCGAAGCCGCCGATATTCTGGTGGTGTCGCTTGAAACCGCCGTGGCGCGCCGGGAGGCGTTTGCCGCGCGCGCCGAAGGGACGTCGCTTGCCTGGCGTTTCTTCGACGCCTGCACCGGCCCCGCGCCGGGAATGACGATCGACGAGCCCGCCATCCGCCGCAACAAGGGCCGGCCGATGAGCAAGGGCGAGATCGGCTGCTATGCCAGCCATTTTTCGATCTGGCAGGACATGATCGCGCGCAATCTGCGGCAGGCGATCGTGCTGGAAGACGATACGGTGGTCGACTGGGCCTATCTCGAACCGCTGGCGCGTACCGACCTGCATGCCGAGGGCATCGACTATCTGAGGCTTTATGCCAAGAAGCCGACCTGGCAGCGCGTGGTGCGGCGCGATTTCCTGCAGCACTCGCGCACGATCGTCGAACTGATCGGGCTGGCATATGGCACCCAGGGCTATGCGATCACGCTCGAGGGCGCGCGGCGGCTGGCCGCGCATTGTCAGATCGTTCGCCGCCCGATCGACGACGAAATGGACCGATCATGGGCGCACGACCTGCCGAACCTCGCGCTTTATCCTGCGCCGATCCTGGAGGCTGCGGTCGTCTCCGACATCGGCAATTCGCGCTTCGGACCCAAGACCGATCCACTCTATCACTCGGCGAAACAAAAGGTCTGGCGCCATGTCGAGCGTGCGCGCATGCGGATGCTGAAAGCGAGACGCCTGCTTGACCGCTGACCTTCCCGCACGCTTTGACGAGGGCTTGCGCGCGCGCAGTCGCAGTTCGATCGGATGGACGATCACCCGCTTTCTGTCGGACCAGATCTTCTCTTTCATCGTCTTTGTGATTCTCGCCCGCCTGCTCGCGCAGGCCGATATCGGCGCTTTTGCGGTGATGGCGGTGACGGCCGAAGCGTTCCGCATCATCGCCACCGCCGGGCTGGTCCAGACGATCGCGCGAAAGGACAAGCTGAGCCCGGCGTTCCTCGATACAATCTATCGCTCGCAACAGGGGTTTTCCTTTCTGTCTGCGGCCCTGATCATCGCTCTCGCGCAGCCAATCGCGGACTGGATGGACGCGCCGCACATCGCCCTGCCCCTTATGGCGATGAGCCTCGCGCTGCCGATTTCGTCCTTTGGCGCCACCCATCTGGCGCTGCGTCTGCGCGAGTTCGGGCACCGCACCACGGCGCTTCGCTCGGTCGTCGGCGGACTGATCGGCGGGACCTGCGCGGTCGCTGCGGCCTTCGCCGGGCTGGGGCTGTGGAGCCTCGTCATCCAGCGCCTTGTCACCGAGATCGTCGGCGTGGTCCTGTCGCGCGCATCCTATGACTGGAAGCCCGGCTGGCAGTTCGACCTTGCGATCCTGCGCGGCAATCTGCTGCTCAACGCCAGCCTGATCTATGTCCAGCTCGCCTTCCTCGCGACGGTGCGCGTGCAGGAAATGGCGATCGGCGCCGGGATCGGGCTCGCCGCCGTCGGCGTCTATCGCACCGCCTGGCGCACCGTCGAGCTGATCGGTCGCGGCGCGATCCAGCCCTTCACCCAAGTCGCGGTACAGACGCTGGCGCGCGTGAAGAATGATCCCGCCGAACTGCGCGAGGCCTATCGCTGGATGATCTCGGGCTCCGCCGCGCTGTCCTTTCCCGCGCTGGTCGGTTTCGGTGCGCTGGCGCCGGTCGCGATCCCCACCGTGTTCGGCGCAAAATGGGCTGAAGCCGGCGAGCTCGCGCAGATCTTCGCATTCATGGCCGTGCCCTTCACGCTCAACTTTTTCGCCTCGCCCTCGCTCAGCGTGTTGGGCGCGTCGCGCAGTCTGATATCACTGTCGACGACGCAATTGGTACTTGGCGTAGCCCTGACGCTCGCGGCGCTGCCTTATGGGCTTTTCGCTGTCGCCATCGCCTATGTCGGGCGCGCCTATCTGACCTTGCCGATGCAGATCTGGCTTCTCCGCCGCGCGTCGGGCATTCGTCCGGTCGATAGCTTGCGCGCGGTCGGCGCGCCGCTGATCGCCTCCACCCTGATGGGCGTGATGCTGGCGATTGCGATGCGGTTTCTCGACGCGCATCTGCCGGGCTGGCAGTCGCTGCTGCTGCTCACCGCGGTCGGCGCGCTATTCTATGCGATCGTCCTGCTCGCCATCTCCGGACCATGGCGCAGTCGCCTTCTGTCTATATTCAAACTCGTCAGAAAGGGTCGTATATGACCAAGAAGACCGCCGACCAGCTGGTCGGCGAACTCGCCAGAAATTTCGCGCGAATACTCGATTCCGTCTTGCCGTCGGGCGCGCTGGCGCTGGTCGATTTTCCCGATCACTCCAATGTCGGCGATTCGGCGATCTGGCTCGGCGAGATGGCTTATCTGCGCAAACGGAACCGCCTTCCGGCCTATTATTCTGCGATCGCCGATTTCGACGATGCTGCGTGTCAGGTCGCGATCGGCGATGGCCCTGTCCTGATCCATGGCGGCGGCAATATGGGCACGCTGTGGCCCCGGCATGAAGCGTTTCGCCTCCACCTCCTTCGCACGCATCGCGGCCGCCCGATCGTCCAGATGCCGCAGTCGATCCATTATGCAGACCCCGCCGCAGCGGCCGAAATGGCCGAGGCGATCCACGCGCACGGCCGGTTCACCCTGCTGGTCCGCGACGCCCGTTCGCTGGCCTTCGCGCAGGAGCATTTCGACTGCGCGATCCATCTTTGTCCCGATGCCGCGCTGATGCTCGGCCGCCAGCAGCGCGACCCGCCGACCACGCCGGTATTCGCGCTGCTCCGCACCGATCATGAGCGCGCGGCCGGCCAGACCGGCACGCTCCCCGCCGGTGTGGTTGCCGACGACTGGCTGGAAGAGGATCCCGCGCAGAAGCGCTATCTTCGCCTGTCGCTGGGGCTTGGCCGCCTCCTCACGCGCGATCCGATGGCGCAGCGCGCGACGCGGCAGCGGCGTCTGGCGGAATGGCGGCTTCAGCGCGGCCTCGCGATGCTGTCCGCCGGTGAGCTGGTCGTCACCGACCGGCTCCACGCGCATATTCTCTCACTGCTGCTCGATATCCCGCATGTTCTGCTCGACAACAGCTATGGCAAAGTCGCCGGCTTCGCCGACCAATGGACCGGTGATTATGCGGGTCTGATGCGCGCGACCAACCGCACCGATGCCTTTGAAATCGCGCTGGCCTGCCGCGCTCCGCAGATCGTCGACGGCTGAAAACGCGCCGACCGCCTCAATAAGCGTTGCGGTGCGTCAACACCTGCGCAGTGCGCACCAGGATCGAAATATCGCGGAGCAAGGACCAGCCCTGCTGATACTCAAGATCGGCCTCAAGCCGGTTGACGATATCGCGCTTGGTATTGGTCGCGCCGCGAAAACCGCGGATCTGGGCGAGGCCCGTGATGCCGGGTTTGAGCGCATGACGATGCCAATACTGCCGATCCACGCGCCAGAATAATTCATCCCCGGCGGTCGAACCCAGCGCATGCGGGCGCGGTCCCACCAGGCTCATCTCGCCGGACAAGACGTTGATCAGCTGGGGCAGTTCGTCGATGCTCGTCATCCGGATCAGCCGGCCGACGCGCGTGATCCGGTCGTCGTCGCGGCTGGCCGAGCGCGCGCCATTCGCGTCGGTCGTCTCGACGCGCATGCTGCGAAACTTCAGGATCCGGAAGATACGATTGCCGCGCCCCATCCGCTCCTGAAGAAAGAATACGGGCCCCGGCGAGTCGAGCTTGATCGCGATCGCCACCAGTACCAGCAACGGAAACAGCAGCAGCAGCGCCGGGACCGTCACCGCCAGATCGAGCGCACGTTTCTTGACCCGATTGGCACGATTGAGCGGGCCCCAGGAGACAACCAGCGTCGTCACCCCGCCCCATTGCCGCGTGGTGAGCGGGCCCAGCTGGGCGATCTCGGGCATCACAATCTCACCCAGAATATTCACGCCTTTCAGCGCCCGCGCCCATTCCACCTTTCGCTCCGGCGCACAGACGATCGTCACCCGGTCATAATCCTGCAGCACCGTACCGAGGCGATCGAGCATATAGGGGTCGTCGAGATTGGTGCAGAGCCCCGTCGCCCGTGCATCGATAATGTCACGGCCCAGATAGGATGCCGGCACATTCGCCCCATCGAGGATGACCAGTTCGGCGGTCATCTTGCCAAAGGCCCGGCGCACGATATGGCAGACCAGCAGCCTTTGTGCGACCAGCAGCATCAGCGCGGTCACCATGCCCATGCCGACCGCGAAGCGCGGCACCTTGCCGGTCACGCGGAGCGAGAAGGCGACAAGCAGGAAGACGAGCAAGGTGGTCGCGAACGAAATCAGCGTCTGGCGGCAGCTTTTGACCGGGTGGGTCAGACACCGCGGATTATAGGCCTGATTCTGAAAGGCAATCGCGGCGTGGACGAGGAGCGCGCCCAGCATAGCCGTCCAAAGTCCGTCCGAAACATGTCGCGGTTCTTCGATTATCAGCGTCACCGCAAAGCCGAACATCAACGCCACCGCGTCCAATGCCATCAGCCCCAGACAGAGCCATATCTTGGCATTACGCGGCGCGGCTTTTGCCGGCAGTCTTCGAACGGGCGCGCCGTGGAGCGCCAAGTCGATCCTGGTCATGGGATGGGGGACTCCCTGGGTTCAAGTAATCTTGTTGCAATGCAACATGTCTTGAGCGCGAGGGAATACAAGTCGGCAGCGCGAGTATGTGCCGGATACAGGACGATCCGTTCGGGGGCTTGTCTGCCGGCGATTTGGCGTTTGCCATGGTCCCGTCCGGACAAAGCCACGCAATCGCCGGGAGGCGCCGCGCCCCGTCACATATACGGGATCGCGGATCGCCAGTTACTGCCCCGAGTCACGGCCGATAGGGTATGGCGTCGGGCCGGATAACACCGGCGTCGCGCGCATATTGGTCCCAGGCGGCCGCGAGCACGGCCTTGCGTTCGGGATCGTCGAGCGACAGGTCGCGGGTTTCGCCGGGATCGCGAGCGATGTTGAACAACCTCCACTCGCCGTCGCCGGTGTCGGTGATTTTCCAATCGCCGCGGCGATAGGCGCGCGACCCGAACAGCTCCGCCCCGACACCATCTTCGGGACCATAGATGCGCGCAGCGGCGTCGCGCAGCCAGGCGGTCCACGATCGACCGGTGATCGGCCGGACCTTGCGCCCTTCAACATCGGTCGCGCCGGCATCAGCACCCGCAAGGTCGAGCAGGGTTGGCGCGATATCGGCAACCGACAGATATTGCGCATCCGCGCCTTGCCTGTGCGGGATGCCAGCACCGCTGATGAAAGCGACCGCCCGGGTGCCGCCTTCGCTTTGATAGCCTTTGGTCAGCCACGACGGCGCGGTCGCGGCCTGCGCCCAGCCCGCGCCGTAGGTGAGGTAGGAGGTCGCTGCGCCGCGATTGGCAAAGCTGTTGTCGGCGCCCTTCGCATAACGCCCGAGCATTTCAGCTCCCGTCGTTTCGATATCGAGCGCCTCGGCGCCATTGTCGGCGAGAAAGACGATGACGGTGTTGTCGAGCTCACCCGACGCGCGCAGCGCCTCGATCACGCGTCCGACATTCTGATCGAGCCGGTCGACCATCGCGGCATAGATTTCCATATTGCGCGCGGCGAGCCGCTGTTGCCCGGCGGTCAGCGAATCCCAGCTGCCGTCGCGGTTGCGCGGCGTATGCGGTGTGACATCCTTCGCCAATATGCCCAGCGCATGCTGACGCGCCAGCCGCCGTTCGCGCAGCACGTCGAACCCGGCGTCATATTGTCCCTTGTAGCGTGCAATATCCTCCGGCGGCGCCTGTAGCGGCCAGTGCGGCGCGGTGAAGGCGAGATAGGCGAAAAAGGGTTTCTCACCCTTCCCTGCCCCCGGTCGCTCGCCGAGGAAGTCGATCAGCCGGGTCGCGAAATAGTCACTGGAGTAGAAATCCGACGGCAGGTGCGTCACCGGCTTGCCGTCCTCGCGATAGGTCACGGTTCCGCCCTTTGCGGGATCGGCGTCGGTGCCGAAATGATTATGCCCGCCCTGAAGCAGGGCAAAGCTGCGATCGAAACCGCGCGCGTGCGGATCCTGCGCTTCGGTCAGGCCGAGGTGCCATTTTCCCGAGAGCAAGGTGCTGTAGCCATGGGCCGACAGTCTTTCGGCGATCGTCGCAACATCGCTGCGCAAATGGCCTTCATAGCCCGGCTGCCCCTTCTGGTTCGGCCGGATCATCTCCGCCATCGTACCAAGGCCTGCCAGATGATTGTCGGTGCCCGACAACAGCATCGATCGGGTCGGCGAACAGGTTGGCGCGGTGTGAAAACCGGAAAGCCGGATGCCTGCCAGCGCGAGCTTGTCGAGATGCGGAGTCCGTATCTCGCCCCCGAATGCCCCGATGTCTGAATAGCCGAGATCATCGGCAACAATCACCAGAAAATTGGGTCGCCGCTCCTTCGCCTGTGCGGGGACAAAAGACAGCCATGCCCCTACGATAGTGGACAGAAACAGAGTGGAGAGTCGGCGGCGATCGGTCATTCGAAACATCCCTGGAAAAACAGAAAGGGCCGGCGCGCCGCGGGCGAATGGAACCCGGGCGCGCCGTAGAGGGGACCGGCGCAGTCAGAGGAAGGGAGAGGATAACCGCAGGCGCCGGCCCGGTTCGTCAGGCAGGTTCGTATTGAACCGCCTTGTCCTTGCGCACCGTGCGGCTCTTGCGTCCGTCGATCGCGACCGGAATTTCGCCCGCGATCGTCGCGCGGCGCAGCGTCCGGCGTTGCAGCCCGAAATCGGCGGTCGCGCGGTGCTGGGTCGATTGATTGTCCCAGATGGCGACATCGCCTTCGCGCCAGCGCCAGCGCACGACATTTTCGGGCTTGGTGATATGATCCTGCAGCGTCTGGAACAGCCGCGCGCTGTCGGTGGCGTTCAGTCCGACGAACTGCTTGACGAAATGACCGAGCAGCAGGCTGCGCTGGCCGCTGACCGGATGGACGCGGACGACCGGATGCTCGGTTTCATAGACGGTCGAAGCGAAGACATTGCGATGCTGGGCGATGCGGTCGCGCGCCGTATCGTTATCGGGCGCGCTTTGCAGGATCGACGCATAATCATAGAGGTTGGTGTGCGTCGCCCACAAATTGTTGACCAGCTGGCGCAGAACCTCCGGCAAGCCTTCATAAGCGGTTTCGCCATTCGCCCATTGGGTGTCGCCGCCCGCTTCGGGGATGGTGAGCGCGCGCAGGATCGACGCCTTGGGATAGGCATCGACGAAGGTGACATCGGTGTGCCAGCTCGACGCCGCATAGCCTTCGCGGCTGTCGAGTTCGAGCAGGTAGCGCGACCCTTCGGCGACGGGCACCGTCGGATGCGCAATCGGATCGCCAAGCAGCGCGGAGAAATCCTCATGCTCTTCGTCCGTCAGATGTTGCTGGTCGCGGAAGAACAGCACCTTGTGGCGGACGAGCGAGGCCTGGATCGCCTGTACTGTCGCTGCGGGCAGATCACCCGACAGCTGCACATTGTTGACGATCGCGCCAATCGTGCCCGTCACGGGAGTGACGTCGAGATCGATGCTCTTGTCGCGGGCGTTGGCATAGCTGTTGTGAAGGTCAGTCATGGTCAGTCTCCTTTGGGGTTGGGATGCGTTGGAGGGGGCGGGATCATTCGGCGAAGGCGTAATCGGGCGGTCCCGGATCGAGCTGTCGGCGAATTTCGGCGTGCGCTGCCTCGTCGAGCGGGAAGCGCGCGATGAGGGCGGCGGACAAGGCGTGGGCGATGGCGGGGCCAAGGGCGAAGACGAGGAGCAGGCCGGTCAATGCTTCGGGGCTGTTTGCCACCTTGGGATCGAAACCCAGCCAGCTGACGAGCGGCAATGCGATGCCGACCGCGACCGCGGTCGCGGTCTTCCCGGCTAGGCTGAACACCGAATAATAAAGCCCGGTGCGGTCCTCCCCGCTGTCGAGCCGGTGCTTGTCGGCAACATCCGCCACGATGGCGCGCAGCATCAGGTTGCCCGATCCCTGCGCAAGCCCCTGCGCCAGCGTCAACGCGAGCAGCAGTCCGAAGGTGTCGGGGGTGACGAGGAGCAGCGACAGGTTGATCCCGACCTGCACCAGCTCGCCCGCCACCGCGGTGCGATGCTTGCCATAGCGGCGCCCGATCTTGAGCCAGATCGGTCCGGCGAAGACGCCAAATACGAACTGGAACAGGAACAGTCCGCCTGCCCACTCCGGCCGCCCCATGTAGAAGCTGACGAAGAAGACGATCAGCGCGGCGCGGATATTCTGCGCGAGCGTCACCGCAAAATCGGACGCGAGGACGCGCAGCAGCAGAGGTTCGCCAGTGATCGCGCGGATCGTTTCCTTGAGGCTGGGCTTGCCGACCGGCAGCGGGGGTAACGGCGGCTCCTTGAGTGCGGTCAGCGTCAGGAACAACGCGGGGACGATCGACAGCAGGACGAGCGCACCCATCAGTGTCAGCTGAAGTCGGCCGTCGCCGGGACGCAGCTGATCGGCGATCGTCGGCAGGATCAGCGTCAGCAACAGCGCACCCGACGTCACGACGGTCTGATAGGTCGCGATGCGCGTGCGCTGATGATATTCGCCTGACACCTCACCCGACCACGCCTGGAACGGGATCTGCACCGCCGTCCAGCCGAGATAGAAGAAGAAGAGGACGATCCCGAGTGATAGCGGCGTCACGCCAAAGGGCGGGAAGAAGAGGAAGATCGACGAAAGGCCGAAGACCACGCCGCCGGCCGCGATCCACGGCTTGCGGCGGCCATAGCGGCTGCGCGTGCGGTCGCTGAGCGACCCCATCACCGGATCGGCGATGGCGTCCCACAGCCGACCGAGCAGGAAGATCACGCCGATCACGGTCAGCGACAGACCATAATCACGCGCATAAATCGCGGGAAGATAGACACCGAGCGGGAGGCCGGCGGCGGCGAGCGGCACCGCGATCGCGGAGAAGCGCGCGAGCTCGGCGGCGGTGGGGGGCGACGCGCCGCTCATCACAGCTTCGTCCTGAGCGTCGCACCGATCGTGCGCGGTTCGCCGATTAGCGCGGTGACGATGCCGGTGTTTTGCGCCGACAAGGTCTGGAAATAATCCTTGTCAAACAGGTTGCGCGCCCAGATCGACAGGTCGAGCAACCCGTCGTCGGTGCGGATACCGATGCGGGCGTTGGCGATGCCAAAGCCGGGGACATCGGCGTAGCGGCTGTTGCTCGACGAGGTGTTGAAGGTCGAGCGATGCGAGTAATCGGCATGTCCGTAAAGCGAGAGGTCGCGTCCGCCGAGCGCGCCCAGCGGCGCCGACGCATCGCCGCCGAATGTGTAGGTGAATTTGGGAACCCCGGGCAATTGCGCGCCGGTCAGATCCTGTTTTCCGTCGAGGTTCAGACGCTCGGGCGCCTGCGGCGCATTGCGATAATCGCTATAAGTCGTGTCGGCATAGGCAGCGGAGGCATAGAAGCTCAGTCGCTGCGTCGGCGCGACCGACAAATCGCCCTCGATCCCGCGAGACCGCACGCCGGGAATATTGGCAATATATTGGCGGAAATTGACGGTATTTGCGACCTGTTCGGTGATCGCGGTCTGATAATCGCTGATCTCCGTCCAATAGCCCGCGACGTTGAGCGTCACCGCGCGATCGAGCCACTGGGTCTTGATCCCGAGTTCATAACTGTCGACCTTTTCGGGCGCGACATCGGGGTCGATCCCCGCCGGCAGGCTGGTCAGGTTGAGCCCGCCCGACTTGTTGCCGCGTGAGTAAGAGGCATAGGCGAGCGCATCGTCGGCGAACTGCCACGACAATGTCGCGAGCCCCGACAGGCTGTTGTCGCTGAAGCTGGTCGAAACATTCGCATTGGTGGGGTTGAATTGCTGACGAATGAGCGCGGCAGGTCCGGCGATATTCGCCGGCAAGGTCGCGAGATCGATGCCCGCGACATGATATTGATTGAACGAACCGCTCTTCTTTTCATACGTGTAACGCAGGCCAGCGGTCAGCGTCAGCCGGTCGGTGAATTTCCAGTCGAGCTGGCCGAACAAGGCGTAGCTTTTGGTGCGCGGGTCCGAGGTCGAATTCGCCTCGAAACCATTAAGCGCGGCTTCCCACGCGGCGAGCGGGATCGGCGATGTCGCGGGCCGGTTCCAGAGGGCCGCGGCGGGACCATAGGCGCTGGCCCCCTTCCCCCGGATTACCTGCCAGAAATAATAAGCGCCGACGACATAGTTGATCGGACCGCTATTGTCGGAAGCCAGCCGGATTTCCTGGCTGAACTGGCGCTGGCGGTTTGACTGCTGTGCCTTTGTAATGACAGGAAGAGACGTCGAGTCACCATCGTTTGCGGGGTTCCAGTCCCACCAGCGATAGGCGGTGATCGAGGTCAGCTTCGCCGCGCCCAAATCCCAGTCGAGCTGGCCCGAGACGCCATATCCGTCCATGTTCGACTGATAATGGCTGTCGGCCTGGCCCTGCCGCGCGAAGGGATCGATGGTCGGGAACACATAGCCGGGAAAGCGCGCCGCGCGCTCCGCGAAACTGTTCGGGATGGCGACGCCATTCTCGTAAGTGCCAAAATAATCGGCGAAAATATTGAGGACGTGGTTCTGTTTCTGGCGCGCAAAGTCGCCGATGATCCGCAGCTCGACATCGGACGAGGGCGTCAGCAGCAACTGTCCGCGCACGCTCCAGTTTGAATAATCCTGCGCGCGCTCATTCTGGGTTGTGTTGTAGAGGAAGCCGCGCCGTTCGGTCGACGAGCCGCTGATCCGCACGGCGAGCAGATCGTCGATGATCCCGCCCGAAACCGATCCGCGCAGCTGGTAATAGCCATAATCGCCAACGCTCGCCTCGCCCGAAAATTCGGGATCGAAGCTCGGCTTCTTCGAACTGATATTGATCGCGCCGGACGTCGTATTCTTGCCGAACAGCGTCCCCTGCGGACCGCGCAGCACTTCGATCTGTGCCAGGTCGACAAGATCGAACTGCGACTGGCCAACCCGGCCGTAATAGACATTGTCGATATAGAAGCCGACGCCATTCTCGAGCCCGTCGTTGGTCAGCGCGACATTGCTGCCCAGCCCGCGGATGTTGATATTGGTGTTGCGCGGATTGAAGCTGAACACCTGCAGGCTTGGCACGATCTGCTGGACCTGCGTCAGCGTATAATTGCCCGTCTGCTCGAGCGCGGCGGCACCGATGACCGACAGCGCGATCGGCACGTCCTGCGCGCTTTCGTCGCGGCGGCGCGCCGACACGATGATTTCATTGCCATAATCGGCGTCGTCGAGACGGGTGGGAACTTCGGCTTCGGTGCCGACGTCCACTGTTTCAGCTGTCGTGTCGGCGGTCGTTTCCGCTGCAAGGGCCGGCGCGGCGGGTATCAGAAGGGCGGCGCCGGCCAAAAGCTTAAGACGATGTTCGGGAGAGAAAGCGGTCATTATATGATGTCCCCGGGCGGCGTTTGCGCCCCCTTTTTGATGTGATGAATCGTAGCGCGGTGCGCCGCACCGGATCGGGCAGCCGCGAGCCCGGTCCCCCACAGCGCACGGGCGGCGCTGCGCAGGGACGCAGGATAGCGAGCCAGATCCGACAGGTCGGATTGGGTCAGCAAAGGCATGATTTTCCCCGTGCCGGCGCGCAAAACGCGCCGGACATGTCGTCGCAACGCCCCGCGTGAGGAGGCGCGACTGGAGATTTGGGAGGCGTCGCTGCGCGGAACGGGATGCGGTCAGTCCGCTATCCCACGCACAGGATCGACGATCTTCTAAATGTTGGTGCTACACATATGCATCGCAATAACCCCTTATCTGGAGGGGGAACGCAATGCCTGGCGATGTCGCCCGAGCATCACGCGCTTTAGCCGTTGGTAACGCGGAGCAAGCTGCTTCCCGATCAAAAGCCGCGGGTCGAGGGGGAGAGCCCGTTGCCCGTCTCGACCAGTCCCGAGCAACAAAGTCAACTTAAACGATTGATATTTGATTCGTCAACGATCGAGGCCCGTTTTTGCGACGAAGAAAATCTTTCGGGCGGCGAGCCGAGGCTTATCGGTCCCGTCCTGTCGGCCTATTCCGCAAATTCGGCGAGCATGATGTCGGCAAGCCCCGGCGCGATGCCGACGCGCCGCACCAACATGAGTTCGAAATCGGCCTCGAAGTCATCGATCGGCATGAACGACAGGCCGTTGAGGCCGAGCCTTTGAAGCGACGCGGGCGCCAGAACAACCCCCAGTCCGGCGGCGGCAAGGCTGGCCGCACTGATATAATCCGGCGTCTCGATCGTTCGAACCGAAGGAAAGCCTCCCTTTTTCGCCAACGCCCGGACATGCTCGATGAGGCCGACGCTTTCCCGGAATTGCGGGACGATAAAGGTCTGGGCCGCCAGCTCAGCCACCACCACACTGGCCCGCCGGCCAAGACCCTGCTCCGCCGCCAGCGCCAGCATAACCCCTTCCTTGTGGATCCGATGCGCCTCGGTCCCTGCCGGATAGCTCGGCCGCGGCCGGGTCAGGGCAATGTCCAGCCGCCCGTCAGCCAGCGCCGCAAGCTGGTCCGGTGTTTCCATCAGGACGAGCCTAACCTCGACCCCGGGACGGGCTTCGGCGAGGCGCTGTACGATACGCGTGACAAGACCTGTCATCGCAGCCGAAAAGACATAGCCGATGCGCAGCGGGCCCGCCTCGCCCCGCGCGAGGCTCTTCCCCACCCGCGCAGTGACCTCCAGACGCGCCAGTGTTTCGCGGGCCTCTTCGAGAAAAAGCGTACCGACGCGCGTCAATATGATCGCGCGCCGGTTCGACCGGTCGACAAGCGGAGCGCCGAGTTCGTCCTCCAGCCGGCGCAGCCGCTTGCTGACGACCGACTGGACCACGCCTAGCCGGTCGGCGGACCGCACGAAGCTGCGCGTCTCTGCGACGGCGATGAAGCTGGACAGTTGTTCGGCGTCGATCATTTTTCATTCCGTATCGAGATTGATTAAAGTGAATTCTGTCATTGTTTGGAATTTCAATCAAGCCGAGGGCGGCGCCCATTCAAGGGAGAGACCAGATGGCGGCCATGGGCAGATTTGATTGGGAAGATGCGTTCCGGATTGAGGAGGAACTCGGCGAGGACGAACGGCATATCCGCGATGCGGCGCGCGCCTTTGCGCAGGATCGCCTTCAGCCCCGTGTCATCGAAGCCTTTGAAAAGGAAAAGACCGACCCCGATATTTTCGCCGAGATGGGCCAGCAAGGTTTGCTCGGCGCCACCATATCCGAAGAATTTGGCGGCGCCGGCGCATCCTATGTCTCTTACGGGCTGATCGCGCGCGAGATCGAACGGGTCGATTCAGGTTACCGCTCGATGATGAGCGTCCAGTCGAGCCTCGTCATCTATCCCATCTTCGCATATGGGTCGGAAGAGCAGAAGCGACGCTATCTGCCCGGCCTGACCGCCGGTACGCTGATCGGCTGTTTTGGCCTGACTGAGCCTGACGCAGGCTCCGACCCGGGCGGCATGCGGACCACGGCGGTGAAGGTCGCCGACGGTTACCGGCTGAACGGCAACAAGACGTGGATCTCCAACGCCCCGATCGCAGACGTCTTCGTCGTCTGGGCGAAATCCGAGGCCCATGGCGGTGCGATCCGCGGCTTCATTCTCGAAAAGGGCATGAAAGGGCTGTCGGCGCCGAAGATTGAAAACAAGCTTTCGCTCCGCGCTTCGATCACGGGGATGATCAACCTTGACGATGTGGTTGTCCCGGAAGACGCCCTCCTTCCGCATGTCGAGGGGCTGAAAGGCCCGTTCGGATGCCTCAACCGCGCACGCTATGGCATTTCCTGGGGTGCGCTCGGCGCCGCCGAATTCTGCTATGCGGCGGCGCGGCAATATGGGCTCGATCGCCACCAGTTCGGGCGCCCGCTCGCCGCGACGCAATTGTTCCAGAAAAAGCTTGCCGACATGGCGACCGAAATCAGCCTGGGGCTTCATGCCTCGCTTCGGGTCGGCCGCCTGATGGACGCCGAAAATTTCGCACCCGAGATGATCTCGATCGTCAAGCGCAACAATGTCGGCAAGGCACTCGATATAGCCCGGATGGCGCGCGACATGCACGGCGGCAATGGCATTTCGGGCGAATTTCAGGTCATCCGCCATATGATGAATCTGGAAACGGTGAACACCTATGAAGGTACGCACGACGTCCATGCGCTGATTATCGGGCGCGCGATCACCGGACTGGCCGCCTTCTGACGCCTTCCCTGCCCCTGCTCCCCGGCGTCCGCTGCGCTATTTTCCTGAATAGCGTCAGCGGACGGCTTCGCGGGCGGCCAGTTCCTTCACCATCTGTTCGCGCATCGCGAATTTCTGGACCTTGCCTGTCACCGTCATCGGGAATTCATCGACGAAGCGGATGTGCCGCGGAATTTTATAATGGGCGATGCGGCCCTGACAATGCGCGCGGACATCGGCTTCGGTCAGCACCGCACCGGGACGGACGATGATCCAGACGCAAAGTTCTTCACCATATTTGTCGTCGGGAATGCCGACCCCCTGCACATCGGCAATGCCGGGATGGGTGAGCAAAAACTCCTCGACCTCGCGCGGATAGATATTCTCACCCCCGCGGATGACCAGATCCTTGATCCGCCCGACGATCTGCCCATATCCCGCATCGTCGATGACCGCGAGGTCGCCGGTGTGCATCCAACCGTCGGCGTCGATCGCATCGGCGGTGCGTTCGGCATCGTCCCAATAGCCGAGCATCACCGAATAGCCGCGCGTGCACAGCTCACCCGTCTCGCCGCGCGCGACGATATCGCCCGCCAGATCGATGAGCTTCACCTCCAGATGCGGCTGAACGCGGCCGACGGTCGACACGCGTAGCGCCAGCGGATCGTCGGTGGCGCTCTGAAAACTCACCGGGCTGGTTTCGGTCATGCCATAGGCGATCGTGACCTGATCCATATGCATCCGGTCGATCACTTCGCGCATCACTGCCATCGGACATGGCGACCCCGCCATGATCCCGGTGCGCAATGACGACAGATCGAAGCGCGCGAAATCGGGATGGTTCAATGCGGCGATGAACATCGTCGGGACGCCGTAGAGTGCGGTGCAGCGCTCGGCCTCGACCGCTTCCAGCACCGCGCCGGGGTCGAAGGCTTCGGACGGATAGACCATCGTCGCGCCGTGGACGGCGCAGGCAAGATTGCCCATCACCATCCCGAAACAATGATAGAGCGGCACCGGGATGCAGATGCGGTCGGCGGCCGTCAGCGCGATCCGTGCGCCGACAAAGGCGCCGTTGTTCAATATGTTGCGGTGCGACAGTGTCGCACCCTTGGGAAAGCCGGTGGTGCCGCTGGTGAACTGGATGTTGACCGGCATGCCGGGTTCGATCGCGATGTCCGCAAGCACGGCAGTGTCGTCGCTCGCAAGATCAGCAAATGGCAGGCAACCGGCATGGGCTTCTTCGCCCAGCACGACGACGAGCCGCAGACCGGGCAATCGCGCGGCGTGTAACGCGCCCGGCGGCGCCGCCTTCAACTCGGGCGCAATCTCCCCCAACATCGCGACATAATCGCTGCTCTTGTGCGAGGGTGCGAGGATCAGCGCCGCGCAGCCGACCTTGTTCAGCGCATAGTCGAGTTCGGGGACGCGGTAAGCCGGGTTGATGTTGACAAGGATCAGCCCGGCCTTCGCCGTCGCGAACTGGACGATCACCCATTCGGCGCAATTGGGCGCCCAGATGCCGACGCGGTCGCCGGGCTTCAGACCGCGCTGCAACAGGCCCGCCGCGACGGCATCGACGCGCGCGCGAAGCTCGGCCCAGCTCCAGCGGATATTCTGATGGCGGACGATCAGCGCGTCGCCGTCAGGATAGCGGGCGACGGTCTGGTCGAAGCGATCGCCGATCGTCATCTCGATCAGCGGGGCGGTGTCGTCGCCGCGAACGAAGCTGTCGGTCATGCGTCGGCCTTTTCAAACTCGGCGTCGCGCAATTCCTTGCGCCTGATCTTGCCGCTGACCGTCTTGGGCAGGCTGGCCACAAACTCGATGCGGCGCGGATATTTATAGGGCGCGGTGGTCGCCTTCACATGATCCTGAAGTACCTTCGCCAGTTCGTCCGACGGGCTGTGCCCGGCGGCGAGGACGATAAACGCCTTTACCACTTCGCCGCGGGTCGGATCGGGGCTGGCGACGACCGCGCTTTCGGCGACGGCTTCATGTTCGAAGAGCACGCTTTCAACCTCGAATGGTCCGATGCGATAGCCCGACGACAGGATGACATCGTCGGCGCGGCCGACGAACCAGAAATAGCCCTCGGCATCGACGGTGGCGCGGTCGCCGGTCAGGTACCAACCATCGCGGAAGACACTGGCGGTGCGATCGGGGTCGCCGCGATAGCCGAGGAACAGCCCCGGAGGCAGGCCTTCGCCGACGCGCAGCGCAATATCGCCCTCCACATCAGGCGGCAGGATTTCGCCCGCATCGCCGATCACGGCAAGGTCGATGCCGGGCGCAGGGCGCCCCATCGCGCCCTGCCGCGCCGCGCCCGCACGGTTGCAGCAGAGCAGCACGGTTTCGGTCTGGCCGTAACCGTCGTGGATATCGAGCCCGGTCGCGCGCTTCCACAGGTCGATCACCTCGGGGTTCAGCGGCTCTCCGGCACTGACGCAGTGGCGCAGATGCGGGAACGCACGGCCGTCGAGGTCTGAGCGCACGAACATGCGATAGGCGGTCGGCGGGGCGCACAGAGTCGTCACCGGATGCGTTTCGAGCAGGTCCATCGCGGCGACGGGATCGAAACCCGGCGCGTGATTGACGAAGATCGCGGCGCCCATCAGCCATGGCGCGAACAGGCTGCTCCACGCCGCCTTCGCCCAGCCGGTGTCGGACATATTCCAGTGAAGATCGCCCGGACCAAGGTCGAGCCAGAAGCGCCCGGTAATCTGGTGCGCCAGCGCATAGCCCGCGCCGTGGATCGTCATCTTGGGCTGGCCGGTTGTACCGCTGGTGAAATAGCAAAGCGCCGGATCGTCGAACGCGGTGTCGGCGATATCGGCCAGCGGCATGGCGCTGGCCTTCGCCGCCGAATAATCGGTCCACCCGGCGCGCGCGCCGCCGATATGGATGCGTGTTACCGCCGCATCGGCCAGCGCCTCATCGGCGCGCGGCGCAACATCGGCGCCCGCGACGATGCAGCGTGCCTCCGCCGCCTCCCGGCGATAGGCGATATCCTTCGGCGTCAGCTGCACCGTCCCCGGCGACGCGATCGCGCCGAGCCGCAGACAGGCGAGCATGAGCTCCCACCATTCAATCTCGCGCGACAGCAGGATCAGCACGGTGTCGCCGCGCTCCACGCCGGCCGCGCGGAGCACTGCAGCGGCGCGCGCCGAATGTTCGGCCAGTTCGGCAAAGCTCCGGTCGATCACCGCGCCCGATCCGTCGGTCCACAGCATGGCACGCGCATCGGGCCGCTCGGCCGCGAGCCGCCCGATCGTGTCGCGGGCGAAATTATAATGGGTCGGCGGATTCCAGTCGAACGCCTCGCTCATCCGCCGCGCGCCATGTTGATCACCGACAATTGCGTATATTCCGCCAAGCCTTCCTCCGCCTGTTCGACGCCGAGGCCCGAGGATTTGACCCCGGCCATCGGGATATGCGGGCCGATCGCGACATGCTGGTTGACCCAGACCGAACCGCTTTCGATCCGTTCCGCGACCGCCAGCGCCCGGCCGGTATCGCGCGACCAGACCGATGCCCCCAGCCCGTAGGGCGAAGCATTGGCGCGCGCGACGACATCGTCAATATCCGAATAGCGGATCACCGGCAGGATCGGGCCAAACTGTTCTTCGTCGACGATCTGGTCGCCGTCGGTGACGTCGCGGACGATCGTCGGGCGGATGAAATAGCCCGCGCGGTCGATCAGCTCGCCACCCGCGATGATCGTGCCGTCCGACCGCGCGCGTTCGAGGAAGCCCTGCAGCTTTTCATATTGCGCCCGGTTCTGGATCGGGCCGATTTGCGCGCCCTGCGCGAGGCCATCGTCGACCACCGCCGCTTCGGCGAGCCGCGCCAGTTCGTCGCACATCGCGTCATAAATGCTGTCATGGACATAGGCGCGCTTGATCGCGAGGCAGACTTGCCCGCAGTTCAGGAAGGCCGCGTTGAAAATGCCCTGCGCCGCGGCGCGCACATCAACATCGTCGAGCACGATCCCCGGGTCGTTGCCGCCGAGTTCCAGCGTCAGCCGCTTCAGCCCGTCGGCGGCGCTCGCCATGATCTTCTTGCCCGTCGCGGTCGATCCGGTGAAGCCGATCTTGGCGATGCGGGGGTCGGCGGTCAGATAGCCGCCGAGGTCATTGGCATCGACGATGATATTGACGACGCCCGCCGGAAAGATCGTCTGGCACAATTCGCCGAGCATCAGCGCGGTAACGGGGGTGGTCGGCGCGGGCTTCAGCACGATCGTGTTGCCCGCGAGCACCGCCGGACCGATTTTCCAGCAGGCGACGAGCAGCGGGAAATTCCACGCAATGATCCCCGCGACGACGCCCAGCGGCTTGCGGCGGATCTGGATCAGGCCATTTTCATCGTCCTGGATCGTCCGCTCGGCGATTTCGAGCGTCGCATAATGGCGCAAATAGCCCTCGGCCCACGCGATTTCCCCTTGCGCCTCGGCGAGCGGCTTGCCCTGTTCCTGCGTCAGCGCGCGGGCGAGCGCGTCGCCGTTAGCGACGATCGCATCGGCGAGCGCGCTGATCTTTGCCCGCCGCTCCGCCATCGGGGTTTCGGCCCAAGACGGAAAGGCGGCGGCGGCGGCGGCGATCGCTTCGTCGGCCTGCCGCTCGGATGCGCGGGCGACGGTCGCGAACACCTGTTCGGTCGCGGGATTGATGACGTCCATCAGGCTGTCGCCGTCGACGAGGCGGCCGCCGATCAGCATTTTATAGTCTGCCATGTCGCTCTCCAGTCAGAATTTCACGCCGACAGTGACGCCGTAAGTCCGCGGCGTTCCGACATGATTATAGTCGAAGCCGAAACCGGCGAGCAGGTCGACGCGCGAGGTGAAATAGAATTTGTGGGTCAGGTTCTTTCCCCAGACCGACGCCGTCCAGCGCCCGTCGCCCGATTCCCAGTCGATATGCCCCGACAGGAGGACATATTTATTCTGCCGCAGCCGGGGGATGTTGAGCACTTCGAAATATTGGTTCGACGAATAGTTGAGGTCGCCGTGCAAGCTGATCTCGCCGCTGTCATTGTCCATCACCGTCGCATCGAAACCGCCGGTGAAGGTCAGCTTGGGCGCATTGGACAGACGGTTGCCGCTGACATCGACGCCGCTGACCATGCCGCGCTTGATCTTCGTATCGAGGATACCGACCCCGGCGCGCAGCGTCAGCATGTCGGTGGCGCGCGCGGTCAGTTCGGCCTCGCCGCCCAAGATCCGCGAGCGCGGGATGTTGAGCAAAGTCTGCGCCGCCGTCACTGGATCGACGTTGATGAATTGCTGATTGCTATAGCTATAATGGAAGGCCGCCATGTTCAGCGTGAGGCGGCGGTCGGCGAACTGGCTTTTCACCCCGAGTTCGAAGGCGTCGATCTTTTCGGCCTTGGCCACCGACAGTTCGGCCGGGTCGAAAAAGGCCTGCGCGTTGAAGCTGGGCGCGCGATAGCCGCGACTATAATTGCCATAGACCATCACGTCGGGGTTGATCTTGTAATCGGCGCCGATCTTTCCCGACAGATTGTTGGTACTGTAACGGAGCGACGAGAGCGGGATCAGGTTCATGACCAGCACTTCGTTCGGGCCGAAGGCATTGGCCTCGAAATCGCTCTGCGTCCCCTTGTCACGCGTGTAGCGCAGACCGCCGCGCAGCGTCAGCGCGTCGGTCAGTTCGAAGCTCATGTCGGTGTAGAGCGCATAGCTTTTCTTGACCTGATCGAAGCTGTTGCGGAACAGGCAGCCCAAGGGAAAGCCGATCGCGCAATCAGCGTCGGTGACGCCGGGCACTCCGTCGGAATCGACATCCTTGCCGATTTCGAAGGTCGTCTGGTTATAGACTTTCTCGCGGTTGAAATAGGCGCCGAGGATGAAGTTGAACGGCCCGCCGAAGTCACTGGTCAGCCGCAAATCCTGCGCAAATTGCGATGCGCGATCGAGATAGGGGATTTCGAGCGTTTCGCTCGCCGTGCCGTCGGTGTCCTCGTAAAAGCTTAGCCGCCCCTTGTCCCATGAGGTGACGCTGGTGATCGCGAGGCTGTCGCTGATATCGACGGTGCCGGTCAGCGCGACCGACCAGGTGCGTGCGCGGCGGCGGTCGGTGACGTTCGCCTCGATCTCGCGGCGGCCGAGCCCCGGACGGTTCACCGCTTCGGGCTGGGCGTAAATGCCATAGTTGCGCGGGTTCTGGTAGCTCGTTGAGGCGCGCAGGACGAAGCGCATGCTGTCCGACGGTTCGAACAACAGCGATCCGCGAATGCCATATTCGCGCACCCCGGCCAGATCGGGCTCGCCCGGCAGCTGGTTCTTGAACCAGCCATTGGCACGCGCGAAGGTGAAGGCGACGCGCGCCGCCAACGTCTCACCCAAGGGCACGCTGACTGCGCCATTGGCTTCGTAGCGGCCATAGTTTCCATAACCGAGGTTGAGATAGCCTTCGGTGTCGCCCAGCACCGGCGTCCGGCTGATCAGGTTGACCGCGCCGCCGGTGGTGTTCTTGCCATAGAGCGTGCCCTGCGGCCCGCGCAGCACCTCGACGCGTTCGAGGTCGTACATGGCGACGCCCAGAAAGGCGAAGTTACCCTTGTAAACTTCGTCATAATAGGTCGCGACGGGACTTGCTTGGTTGAGGCTGTAGTCGGACATCGACACGCCGCGCAGCGCGAAGATCGGGGTGTTGTCGCCGACGGTCGAAGTGAGCTGCAGATTGACTATCTTGCCCGCGAGTTCGTCGGCCTGCGTCACCCGCTGCCGTTCGAGCGACTCTCCGCCAAGCGCGCTGACCGCGATCGGCACGTCCTGCAAGCGTTCGGACCGCTTTTGCGCCGTCACGACGATGTCGGTGCCGTCGGTGATCGCGGGGGCATCCGCGGCGGGCGTTTCTTGCGCCAGCGCCGGAACCGACACCCCGGCAAGCAGCAATAGCGCTATTCTGCGCGCCGTGCGGCGCTCTGTCATCCTGGTCATTGGCAATCCTCCCCTACTTTTTGATTGTTTCTTTGTTGGCGGCGAAGCGCGCGAGCAGGTCCGCCCGGACGGCCGCCGCCTCGGTCCGCAAAGGTTTTTTCCGCAAACGTCCGATTTCGGCGGGCGTGTAGGGCGTGAAATCATCTGGCACGTGAGCAGGATCGAAACGCAGAAGCGACCAGTTGAGCACCTCCGCCAGCGCGGCATCGGACAGGGCCGCCGTGGCAACGCCCGGCACCTCCCCCAGATATTCGCGCCCGCCGGGGACGTGCAGGAACTGCCCGACCACCCCCGCCATTGTCGGGGTCGTCTGCGGCGTTCCCGTCGCATCGGCGCGGTGGCAGCCCTGGCATTGCAAGATCCAGTTCTGCCGCGCGCGCAGCGGATCCGCGACGCCCGGCATCGCCTCCACCCCGCCGAAGGCCGGCGCCGTCAAAGCCGCTCCGGTCGCCACGATCAGCGCCGAGACGGCCAGCCCCTTCATTTCGCGGCAGCACCCGGCCGGAGGCGAGCGACCGCAGCGCCATTGAGCGTCGCCCCACCGGCGCGATATCCCGCGACCTCGCGCGGAGTGAACGCCCGAGAGCCTTTCACCACATGGTTGAGCACCGCCGCGACCTGCGCGTCATTGAGTCCGGCCTGCGCGGGCATCGTTCCGCGATAGACTTTCCCCCCGACGGTCAGCGGCCCTGATACGCCGCGGATCACCACCAGCGCCAGATAACGGCGCCCTACGGGCGTCGCGGCGAGCGCCTTGGCATCGACTTTCAGCGACGGAAAGGCACCCGGCACGCCCGCTCCGTCGGCGAGATGGCAGGCGGCGCAGCGTTTGTAGACCGTCGCTCCGTCATCGGCGCGCGCGACCTGCCCGCCCGCAACGAGCCCGGCCAGCGTCAATATCATCCCGGCACCGCGCATTATTTCTGCTCCAGCGCAACGCCGAGGATTACCGCAGTCGAGCAATTGTAGATCGCACTCGATGTTCCAAGACACCAGTTGATGTCGTTATTGGCTTGCGGCCGGACCATCGGCCGATCGCGCTCGTTGCGGTTGCACAGGCAGCGCCCGCACGAGGATTTGCCGCAGCAATCATTATAGCTGATGATGTAGGAGCGGTTGTCGGCAGGGTTCTGACAGGTGCCGATCCAGGTGATCGGCGACATTTCGGTTCCCGGCGGGCAGCTGCTCGCGGTGCCGCCGCAGCAGCTGCACAAAAATCCGTCGATCGCGCAGTAGCGCCAATAATCGCACTGGGTCTGATCGCCCGGATCCTGCGGATTGCCGGTGGTTTGCGGTGCGATATGGTCGCCGCTTCCGCCGCCATGCCCTCCCCCATGGGTCTGGGCGCGGGCGACGGGCAGGACGGGCAGCGTCGCCGCCCCGGTGATCGCCCCGCCGATCAGCGTCAGCAGGCTGCGCCGCGATGTGGCGCGCGCGACCTGGCGCGTGACGGTTTCGGAAAATTTGTCCAGACGCGACATACTAGTCCCCTTTTTGTCGGGCCGCGCGGCTCAGCCGCGTGCGAGATATTCCTGAATGGATGCGACGCGGCGTTCCTTGGCCTCGAACAGGCTTTCCAGATGCTCGCGATTGTTGACGAGGCCGAGCGAGGCGATGCGTCCCTCTTCGTCGATCAGCACTGCATAGGGCAGCTTCGAAACGCCGAGCTTGCGGCCGAGATCTTCGGACAGGACATAGTCGAAACCCGCCAGCCCCTCAGCCATCACCAACCGGCGATGCGCGGCGGCGTCGCCGTCGCTGGCCAACACCACATCGAGCCAGCCGCGTTCCGCGCCGCGCGCCGAGCGGACGACGGGCAGCAAGGTCTTGCAGACCGGGCAGTCGGGCGAGAGGAAGAAGATCAACTGCCCGCGCCGATGGCGCTTGCCGCCAATGGTGACGTTCGTTCCTTCGAGCGTTTCGAGCGTCATTTCGGGGGCAGTGTCGCCGACATTGACCTTTTGATGAAGCGTCAGCGCGCCCGCCGGAGCGATGCGTTCGTGGAGTACGCCGACCTGCCGGGCGAGCGCCGCGACGAGGACCGCGAGCACCGCGACGGCGATCCACAGCAAGATTTGCGAAGCGAAAACAAAGCCGGTCATCGTGCGGCACTCCTGATGGGCAGATGGGCAATCTCGCTGGCCGCGAAGAGCAGCGCGAGAAAAGCGAGGGCAGCGAAGATCGACTGAATATCGATCGCGCCGCCCCCGGCGGGAGAGACGAGAAGCGCGAGCGCGGCGGCGGACAGCGCGAAGGCGCGCCCGACGGAAAAGCGTCCGATGCCCTGGCGCCGCGCGCCAAAGTCACAGCCGCAGTCCATGTCGGCATCACCGCGACGGCGGGCGGCATATAGTGCCGCGCCATATCCGGCCCACAGCAGTGCTGCGAGCAGCGCTCCGACAGGCCGCGAGGCCGGAAAGAGCAGCGCGAGCGCCGCGGCCGCTTCGATTGTCGCGGCCGCCATCGTCAGCGGCATCGCAATGGTGGCGTCGATCCGTAGCAAGCCCGCCGTGGCCTGCGCCAGCCGCCCCCGCTCGGTGAGCTTATGCGCCGCCGCGACGGCCAGCATCGCAGCGAGAAACGGGATGAGCGCGGAGCCGATGGCCGACATCAGCGCGACGCCGTCATCGTCATCGGATCGTGCGCGACGTCGACGATCGTCCGAACGAAAGCGCCGCTGGCTGCATCATAGACATCGAGCGATCCGTCGGGACGCGAGGCGACGAGCAGCGGTGCCGCCTGTTGGGTTGCCTCGATCGATACGCTGTGGTTTTTGAGCGCGATCCGGCTGACGACCGTCCGGGTCGCTGGATCGATCACCCACGCCTCGGTTCCGCCGTCCTTGTGCGACCCTTCGCCGCCCTTGGGATTCATCAGCACATAGAGTTTTCCGGCCCGGTCGGAGGAGATGACCTGCCATCCGCCGGGCCGCCATTCGGGCGTACCGCCGGCCTGAACCGGGATCCGGAATTCGCCGAGATCGCGCGCCGCGGTGCCGGAGAAGTCGATCGCGCGAAGACCGCCCTTGAAGCTGACGAACCATGCGGTCTTGCCGACCATCGCCGGGGTCATGAACAGCGGGTCGTCGTCGATATTGTTGAATGCCGCGCTCGTAACCGTCGTCGCAGCCTTGCCCGCGGCGTCGAGGGTAATGCTGGTCATCGTGCCGTCGGCGCAAAGCGAGGTGAAGCCGCGCGGCCCCGTCGGATAGACGAGCGAACAGCCCGGCAGTTCGATGTCGGACAGGATTTTACGCCCGTCGAGGTCAACCACCGTCACCGACGACCCGGGGGTGAAGTTGAACACCAGCGCCCATTTTTCATCATTGGTCAGTTGCAGGCTGTTGCGCAGCGTAACGAACAGGCCGCGCTTGGCGCCGGGCAGGATAATCTCCCCCTTCGGCGCCAGCGTCTTCGTATCCCAGATGGTGATGACGTCGGTGCGCTCACCGCGGGTCAGCCTCGACAGGAAAGTCTCGCCGACATAGATTTCACCGCGTGTTGTCGACGGCAGGATGTTGCCGAACTGGGCGATCGGGATCTGCCCGCGCACATGATGATTTTCGGCAGCGACATCGACGACCGCCGCGCGCCCGTCGGGCAGACTGTTGAAATGCAGGTCGTGCACCAGAACCCAGCTGTCGGGATAGTCGGCGGGCAGTTCGGCGACCGACGGAACGGGCTCCTCGGCCAATGGCTGCGGATATTCCGCTGCTGCCGACATGCTGGCTGATGCCATCAAAATGGCAAAGGCCGTCCCACGTGCGATGCGCTGCATCCTCACTCTCCCTGATCTGTGGCCGATGGCTCTGATGGCCGATTCGGGATAATATTGTTCACTTGTCCAAATTTAGTCAATTGTAAAAATTAGGTCACTTGTCCAAGGAGCGCGAGGCGTTTAACTAGACCCCGGAAAGGCCACAGAAACTTGACGAATTTCATTGTTCCCGATTTGAAAATCACGCCGCGCACCGGGGGCTATGCCCGCGGTCAGGACGGCTTTGAGCATATTTTGCGATCAGCGCTGGCGCTGCTCGTGAACCATGGATCGGCCGCGCTGACGCTGCGCCGGATCGCCACCGAATCGGGAATGAACGTCGGCAACCTCAACTATTATTTCCGGTCGAAGGAAGAATTGATCCGCGAACTGCTGAACGCCGTGATCAGCAGCTATGAGGAATCGTTCGACGAGATCATCCATGAGCCGGGTGCAACCGCCGAAGCGCGGCTGGAGAATCTGGTGATGCTGATTCTCGAGGATATTACGACGAAGAAAACGACGCGCTTTTTCCCCGAACTGTGGGCGATGGCGAACCATGATCCCTTTGTGTACGATCGGATGAACGAGCTTTACGATCGCGCACGCGTGTCGCTCAACGAACTGATCGGCGAGATCAACCCGGCGCTTCCCGACGATGAGCGCAAGATATTGGCGTTGTTCATTTCGGCCTCGATGGAGGGAATGACCATGTTCGCCGGCTATGAAAAACCCTGGCGCGAGCAAATGCCGATGCTGGAAATCATCGCGCGGCGCAGCTTCATTCAGTTGGTGAGCACGTTGCGCCCCGGCGAAATCAAGGGCGGCCTTTCAAACGGTTGATGCCGATTCAGCGACGGATTATGTCGGTTACCGCGGCCGCGCATTGGCCGTCACGGCTGGCGGGACAGCGCCGATCGGACTAGAGGCACAGAATGACGGATAGCCCGACCTATCGCCAGATCGGCGTCATCGGTGCCGGGCGGGTCGCCCGCGCCCTTTCTCTCGCACTTGCGCGCCATTCGGTGGCGCCCATACTGCTGTGGGCGCGATCCGAGGGCAGCAGACGCACTGCGGTCGATGACATTGGCCGCGCGGTCGCGGCGGATCGCGTCGCCACGCTGGTCGAGAATTGCGACCTGATTGCGATCGCAGTGTCCGACGACGCGATCGCCCCCGTCGTCGCCGACTTGGCACCGCTTGTATCTCTCACCTCCGCCCCTTTTATTTTCCACGTCAGCGGCCGCAGCGGCGCGGCGATCCTCGATCCGTTGCACAGAGCCGGCGCGCAGACGGCAGCTATCCATCCTGTCATGACCTTCACCGGCGATCCGCAAAATGAGGTCGCGCGCATGATCGGCGCGCGCTTTGCAATTACCGGGTCGAGTGAAGATGCGACCGCGGAGGCCGGACGGGTCGTGCGCCTGTTGGGCGGCGTCGGGGCCGAAATCGACGAGGCACACCGCCCGCTCTATCACGCCGCGCTGTGCCACGCCGCGAACCATCTCGTCACGCTGATCAGCGGAGCATCGCACGCCCTGACACGCGCGGGCGTCGACGATCCCCACGCGCTGCTTGCCCCGCTGGTCCGCGCAGCGGTCGAGAACAGCCTTGCGCACGGCTTTGGCGCATTGTCCGGCCCGTTGCTGCGCGGCGACGGCGAAACCATCGGCAACCATATGACCGCGCTCGAATGCGACTGCCCCGAGCTGCTGCCCGCCTATAGCGCCATGGCGCGCGCGACGCTCGACGAGCTGGAACGCAGCGGTGCCCCTGCTCCGCCGTTATCGCTTCGGGCGGCACTGTCGATGAAGGACTGAATCCCTGCCTTCCGGATTGCCTGCACCGCGCGGCATCCCTAGATCGGCGCGATCCCGAAGCAGCTGACAGGAAGACGGTATGGAAAATCGCTCGCTCTATCTGGAGGACCTCCATGTCGGCGACGTGTGGACGGGCGGCCCGATCCTGGTGAGCGAGGAAGCGATCATCAAATTTGCCGCGGAGTTCGACCCGCAGCCCATGCATGTCGACCCCGTCTCCTCTGCCGAAGGACGCTTTGGCGGGATCATCGCGAGCGGCTGGCACGTTGCCTCGCTGGTCATGCGCGATTTCGTCGAGAAGCAGCCGTTCGGCGCCACCCCGCTGCTCGGGCTGCGGGTCGATGCGCTCCAATGGCTGACTGCCGTGCGTCCCGGCGATACGCTGAACATCCACCGCGAAATCATGGCGGTAACCCGGTCGCGGTCGAAACCCGATCGCGGGACGATCGAAATGAAGATGACCGTCACCAACCAGCGCGGCGAAGTCGCGATGAGCTTTCTTAACCTGATTCAGATGCCAGCCACAGCGCCTGCATAATCTGTCGCCTTCGGGGTGGACGAATCGGCGGCTCCATCGCTACCGACGCGCGATGAGTATCACTGCCACGATCATGAACACCGCCACGGGTCAGCCCATCCAGAAATTGAGCTTTCAGCGCATGCCGAAACCCTGGGTGACCTTCCATCTCGAAAGCGGCGAACAGGTCACCGCCGAACGCATCGACATCGGCAAGCCCGCGCCCGGCAAATTTGCCACGCCGGTCTTTATCTGGGTGACGCCCAAATCGAACGGCTGATGCAGGACAACGGCCTCGTGAACGGGGCCGTACCGATCAATGTACCATCGCTTTTGAAAACAGGTTCATCACCGCGACACCCGCAACGATGAGCCCGATGCCGGCGATCGCCGGCGCGTCGAGCTTTTGGCCCTGGAACAGCCAGGCGACCGTAACGATCAGAACGACCCCGACCCCCGACCAGATCGCATAGGCGATTCCGGTCGGGATGGTCCGAAGCGTGAGCGACAGAAAATAAAAGGCGATGCCATAGCCGACGACGGTCACGACCGACGGCCACAATCTGGTGAAACCCTCCGACCATTTGAGGCAGGAGGTCGCGACGACCTCCGCGACTATCGCCAGTGCGAGATAGGCATAGTTCATTCACGCGGTCTGCCACCGCATTGACCGCACCGCAACGTCCGTCGGCCTCATTCGGGGACGCCGTCCACTATTTCGATACAAGTTCTGCGCTAAGGAAGCGCGGCGGACGGTCGTTCGCAGCTATCAACCACGAACTGGCGGAAAAGATGAAAATTCTCCTGACGGGCGGAACGGGATATATCGGCAGCCACACGGCCGTCGCACTGGCTGCACTGGGTCATGACCTTGTCTGTTTCGACAATCTGTCGAACAGCTCGGCCGACGTGATTGAACGCGTGGAAAGCATCAGCGGCGCGTCTTTCCCGCTGGTCGTCGGCGACATCCGCGACGGCGACAGCCTCCGCCGCGCCATGACCGATCATGGTGTCGAGGCGGTCGTCCATTTCGCCGGATTGAAGGCGGTCGGCGAATCGGTCTCCGATCCCGTCCGCTATTATGACAATAATGTTGTCGGGACGCTGGCGCTGGTCAGGGCGATGGCTGATTGCAACGTCAAGACGCTGGTCTTTTCGTCCAGCGCCACCGTTTATGGCCAGCCGCAATATCTGCCGCTCGACGAAAATCATCCGACCTCGGCGACCAACCCCTATGGCCGGACAAAGCTGATGATCGAAGAGATGCTGACCGACATCGCCGCCGCCGACCCCGCATGGCGTATCGGCATCCTGCGCTATTTCAACCCCGTCGGCGCGCATGACAGCGGGATGATCGGCGAGGATCCAAACGGCATTCCCAACAATCTGATGCCCTATATCAGCCGGGTCGCCGGCGGGCGCCTGCCCGAACTGGCGGTGTTCGGCGCCGATTATGACACGCCCGACGGCACGGGGGTTCGCGATTATGTCCACATTCTCGACCTCGCGGCGGGGCATGCCGCCGCGCTCGACGGCCTCGCAAAACTCGACCGTCCGCTGTCGATCTGGAACTTGGGCACCGGTCAGGGCTATTCAGTCCTCGACATGGTCACCGCATTCGAACGGGTGAACGCGGTGAAGGTCCCCTATCAGCTCGCGCCGCGCCGCGCCGGCGACGTCGCGAGCTGCTTTGCCAGCCCGGACAGAGCGAAGGCCGAACTGGCGTGGGAGGCCAGCCGCGGGCTCGACGCGATGTGCGCATCGAGCTGGAACTTCGAACGGGCCCGCGCGATGCGCAACACCAAGGCATAGCGCCGCCCGTTCGCAGGGTCGGCTTAGCCCAACCAGCCCGCCGTCTGCGCCAGCACCCACAGGCCGATCACCAGAAACAGTCCCGCCGCGACCATGCGGACCTTGGCGAGATCGACGCGCTTCAGCAATTCATGGCCAAGGAAGATTGCCGGAACATTGGCGATCATCATGCCCAGCGTCGTCCCGGTCGTGACCGCAATGACGTTGTGATATTGGGCGCCAAGCGCGATCGTCGCGATCTGCGTCTTGTCGCCCATTTCGACGAGGAAGAAGGCCACCAGCGTCGTCAGAAAAGCGCCGAACCGCGGCTTGGGCGCATCATCATCGTCGAACTTGTCGGGGATCAGCGTCCACGCAGCCATTGCGATGAACGAAGCGCCGATCGCATAACGGAAGATCGGGCTGTCGAGGAACGCTGCGGCCTGCGCGCCGAGTAGTGCCGCGAGCGCATGATTGGCCAGCGTCGCGAACAATATGCCGAGGATGATCGGCACCGGCCGGTTGAACCGCGTCGCGAGCAGTATCGCGAGCAACTGGGTCTTGTCGCCGATTTCGGCAAGGGCGACGACCGCAGTCGACGTAAATATGGCTTCCATGAACATACTCCAGGGCCGGGCGGCGGCGAATTCCAACGGTCATCGCTACCCGCCGCCCGGCCTGGACGAAAGGTGCGATGCCATTGGTCTCGCCCAAGCGGTTTCCCGCTTCCACCGCACCACGGCCTCTCGACCGAGTATGTTGACACGATGGCCCGTCGCGAACGACGGCTGGCTACTCCCCAGATGACGTGGGCGGGTTAGACGGCTTGGCCGCCGGTTGCAAGTCTTCCGATGCCACCGCGGCTTTATCGGATTTCGCTATATCGGCGTCCATCGCCTTCGCCCGCGCCTCGATCTCCCTGGCGGTCTGGTCGTAACGCTCCTCAAAGTCGGGCTCCTTACCGCATGCTGCGAGCAGCATGAGCGGAAGGATGAGCATGGCGGCGCAGCGCATCAATAATCCTTGCGATAGCGAACGCTGACGTTCGTCTGTCCCGAACCCCCCGCCTGGCTGAGTATCGACAGCGCCCGCGTCAGGCTGATTTCCAGCTGGGTCGCGGTATAGCCCTTCCCGTCGGTAATGATCTCCAGATAAATATCCTTGGAGATATATTGCCCCGCCGCGATCGCCGTACCGCGGCCTTCGGTGTCGTCGGCACCCAGGATACGCAGGCGGTCGATTCCAGCCGCCGATTGCAAGGCGCCGAGCGGGCTCAATCCGCCGCCGCCGCGGAGCGCATTGAGCGACGCGGCCAGCTGCACCGCCTGGATCGGCGACAATTCGGTGATCGAATCGCCGAACAGGATGCGCGAGACGATCTCGTCCTGCGGCAAGCCCGGCACGCTCGAGAAGGTAATCTGCGGGTTCTGCGCGCGGCCGGAAACATTGACGTTCACGGTGACGGTTTCGATCGTGTCCGACGCGAGCAACCGGATGGCCGGATCATAGGCGTCGCCGGTGGGGAAATTGATCCGTCCCTCCTCCAACTCGGAGGACCGGCCAGCAAAATCCAGCGTCCCGCGTACCAGTTCGATATCGCCGGTAACGCGCGGCGCCTCGGTCGTGCCCTGCAGCTTGATATCCGCCTGCCATTCGGATTCCAGCCCCATGCCCGAAACATAAATCTGGTCCCCTGCGCGCAGACGGATGTCCAGCCGGATCAGGTCGAACAGGCTGCCCCCGACCGCGGCGAGGCCATCGCCGGTAACGCGTGTCCGACCCGCGGGCGGCTTGCGCCGAACCCCCGACAGTGCAGGAACTTTCGCCTCCGTGGAGCGAACGAAGCGATAGCGTGTTTCGGGAAGCCGCAGATCGCCCGACAGCAACGCCGCCTGCCCCGCCACCTTCTCCAGCGTCAAATTGCCGGTCGCGCGCGCCGCGATATTTTCACTCCGCGCCAGCCGCGCATTGTCGAGCGTCGCGGCGATGTTCATCGGATAGCCCTGATCCGACGCCAGGCTGATATAGCCCTTCGCCTTGATGCTGCCGTCGCCCGCAGTCGCGGATAAATCGTCAATCTCCAGCCGGTTGCCATCGAAACGGCCGTTGACGGTCATCTTGGTCAGCCGCGTGCCATAGGCCTGATTGTCATAAGTCATGTCCTTCCCGCGCACGACCCCTTGCAGGCAGGGGTTGGACAGCCGGCAACTGAAATCGGCAGCGACGGCGACAGGGCCCGTCACATGCTGGCCGGCGGGTCCGAAGAAGGAATAGAGCGTGTCGGCGGGTCCATTGTAGCGAATCCCGCCGCCGAGTGGCGCCGCCTGCAAACGCGTCGTCCAGTCGCCAGCACCGGCATCGAGCGGACGCAGCGACGCCTGCATTCGGCCGATAACAGTGCCGCGCCGCCGCATTACCGCGCGCGCTTCACCGCCGTCACTGAGCAGCTTTCCGACGAAATTGACATCGACCGGCTGGCTCACCGATGCTGCGGTGGTGCGGGTGAAATCGGTGACGGTCAGCCGCGCATCGGCGCGCGGAAAGGCGTCGCTGTTTGCCTGTTCGAAATCGAGGCTGCCCGTCGCGCGGCCACCGAGGCCCATGTCGGGATATATGGCGTTGAGAATCGCCATATTGACGCGCTCAAGCCGACTCTGAAGCATGATCCCGCCATCGCCATAACGCCCCGCGATACGCGCATTGCTGCCCCGCCCCAGATTGACCGCAGTCGGCAAAAGCTCATAGCCATCCTTGCCCGGTATGATCCGTGCAGGCGAGGTTGTGCGGAAATTGATCCCGGTTGCGCGCCCCTGAACCGAGGCGCGCCACAATTCGGGTTTGAGATCTGCATTGAGCGCGACGCGGAAGGGAACTCCGCTCGTCCCCTCGACCAGCGCCTGCGCTTTGCCGCTACCATCGCGATAGTCGACCTTCACGCGGCCGACCGCGATATCAAAGTTGCGGATGCGGGTGTCCGCGATCTGGATATCGGCAACGACATGGGGGGTATCATAAAGGGTGACATCGGCATCGACGACGGCGGCGCCCAATGAGAGCTGTGCCGCGCCGGGAAGCACAACATTGTTGGCGCGAACATTGATCGCCGCCGCCTGATATTGTCCCGCAGCGCTCAACCGCACGAGGCCGCCGAGCCCCTGCCCAGAAGCGTTGAGTTGGCCGATGAAGGGACCTGCATCGCTCCGCACAAGCCGCCCGTTGAAACCGATCCCCGACAGGTCGCCGCGCTCGATATCGATCGTCATGGGGCCGGAGGCCATCAGCAGCACGACATCTGCGGACAGCGGACCATAATCGGTCTCGCCGGTCGCCGCGAGGCGGTAGCCGTTCGGCGCGCCGGTGATCCGCGCCACCAGATTGGCAAGCCCGATGCCGAGCCCCGGGCGCGCCGCGGTGACCGTCGCGCGCGGATCGGTGATCGTGCCTGCCAGTTCGACGCCCACCGGGCCATAGTCGGTCGAATGCGCGCGGGCACTCAACTGGACCCGCCCGTCGGGGTTATAACTGCCCTGCCCGCTGGTGACGCGCAGCAAGGGTGCCGTCACCCTGAGATTGCTGAAGCGGATGATGCCATCGGTGCCGTATCGCACGTCGCTGGACGCCACCGCATTGCCGCCCAGAAAATCGCGCACGCCCGAATTGAACAATTTCGTCGAACGCGCGCGCACCCGGCCCGCAATCGCGAAACCTCCGCGCGGCGCGGTTTCCAGCTTCATATCGGTATTAATGTCAAAAATGCCGACGCTTTCGATGCGATAATCGTTGATCCGCCCGTCGATCGCTCCGGTATAGAAACCGCGGTTCATGTCGGCGATCAGGATCGCCTTCGCATCGATCCGTGGGGAGCGCAGGCGCATATTGTCGCTAAGGAGACGGCCGTTTGCGTAGGCAAGGTCGCCGTCGAGCCGTACTGCGGTCAGGGTTCCGCCCGCGACCGTATCGAGCCCCCGAATCCGTGCCACGCGGCCCGCAACGGGAATGAGAATCTTGTCGGGATCGACGCGGGCGTTGCCCGCGAGGCTGATCGTCTCGACGACGATGTCGTTGACCGCGAGCATATTGGCATTGGC
Organism: Sphingopyxis selenitireducens; assembly: GCF_051550705.1. Lineage (NCBI taxonomy): Bacteria > Pseudomonadati > Pseudomonadota > Alphaproteobacteria > Sphingomonadales > Sphingopyxidaceae > Sphingopyxis > Sphingopyxis selenitireducens. Next base: position 342,711 of record NZ_JBPULG010000002.1, on the reverse strand, counting down.
GGTATATTGGACCGTCGGGAGCGCGAATGCACCGTCGAGCCGGGCCGTTGCACGAACGCCGTTGGCGCGCACCGCCGGAGCGACATCCGACGGACGGAGCAGATTGAAGGCGAGCCGGAGCTCTTCGTAACGGCTGGCGCCCAAATCGACCCCGCCGCTGATCCCGAAAAGGAACGCATTGGACGAAACCCGGCCATCGAGCGCAGCCTTGCGCTGGTCGAGCTTTGCCGTGAGATCGACATCGGTCTGCGGGCCGAGCAGCCCGGCGATCGGGCCGGTGAAAAAGCGCGACGCCTGTGTCGTCCCCTTGGCCGCAAAAGTGCCATCGCGCCCGGTCAGCGCCAGGCGAGCCAGCGGCGCCGCGCCGAGATCGGCGATCAGATTGCCGTTCCAGACCTTCCAGTCGCCGCGCCCGTCGAGCTTGGCCGTCAGCGGCTCCGTGAACCCGCCCATCGCCGCGAGCACGCCGCCCTGCGGCGCGCTGACGTCGAGCGTCACCGCGAAGCGATTGGCTTCGGGTAACGCATCGAGCAGCAGCGCGAGTTTGTCGCCCTTTGCCCCGGCGCCGATGGTCTCGGCGTTGGCGGTCACCTGCGCGCGGCGATCGGCGATCGCGATCTTGCCGTTCAGGCGCGCTTCCTGGCGTTCGCCAGCGACCGCAGGCCCGAAAATCAGGCGATCGACACGTAAGGTACGAACGTCGATGTCGATGTCGGGAAGCAGCGGTTCGCCGGTATCAGGGACCGCCTTGAATTCGGGAATCCGCTGCATCGTCACCGTCTGTGCAGTCGCCGAGCGGACATCGATATGGTTCGACAAATAGGCGAAGGGACGCCAGTCGACCCGCACCTCGGGCGATGCGACGAACACGCCCTTGGTATCGGATAGCGTCAGATTGCGCACGACCATCGCGCCGAACAGTGATCCGTCGAGCCGACCGATGCCGATCTTCATCCCGTTTTCGAATTCATATTTTTCGATCTGGGTGACGACGAACCGGCGCCCGGCATCGCTGTTGAGCCCGACGAGGAACAGCGCGACCAGCAGGACAAGGCCCAGCAGCGCGATACCGATCCCGCGCAGGATTCTCCATGACCAGGAAAGCTTCGGCGCTTTTTCGCTTTGGGCGATCACGGGCGCATCTTCGGCCATCAGAAAGCCTGACCGATCGAGACGTAGACGCTGATCCGCGACTCACCCGGCTGGCGGTCGATCGGCGTCGCAAGGTCGAGCCGCATCGGGCCGAAGTTGGTATAGAAACGCCCGCCGATTCCCGCACCGAAACGCATATTCGAGAAAGTGGGGGTCGAACCGCGATAGACCTGCCCCGCATCGACAAAGCCGACGATACCGAAATTGCCGAAGCGATAGCGCGCCTCGACCGCCGCCTCGTTGACGCTGCGCCCACCGATGGGGTCGAGATTGGGATCCTTGGGTCCGAGCTGCTGATAGCCGAAGCCGCGCACCGACCCGCCGCCGCCGGCATAAAAACGCCGCGACGGCGCCAGCCGTTCGCGCGCCGCGCCGAAAATCGAACCGACGCGAACGCGGCCGGCAAGGACGACGCTGTCGGTCACCGGATAATAGCCGCTGACGTCAAGCCGCCCGCGGGCATAGGGCGAAAAGCGCCCTGCCATCGACCCTTCGGGCTGCACCAGCGCGGTCACCCGGAACCCCTTGGTCGGGTCGAGCAGGCTGTTGGTGCGGTCGATCCCGAGCTGTCCGGTCAGCCCGAGGATGGTATAGAAATCGCGGTTGCGCGCGCCCTGATCGAAATCATAATCATCCTCACTGGTCGCGATCAGTTCGACGCCATAGGCATAGGTCAGCTTTTTTTGCCAGATCGGGGTCGAATCGTAGCTGACCCGCGCACCGACGCGTCCGGTGAAAGCCTCAAACGCGTTATAATTGCTGCGCGTCAGGTCAGCGACCAGTTCGAAGGTGCGGTCGCGGCGGCCGGCGTTCGAGCGGCGCAGGGTCGCACTCAGCCCCTGCTCCTTCGTTCCGATCAGGCCGCGTCCGATCAACGCGCCTTCGGGCGGCAGGAAATTACGGTGGGTCCAGCTGCCCTCGAGCCGGATCCCCTCGCCTGTGCCATAGCCCGCGCTCGCCGCGATCGTCCGCGGCGGACCGGCCTGTTGGGTGACCAGCATGTTCACATATTGGGTGTCATCGCCCGCGCTTTCGCCCGTTGGCTGTGCTTCGGCGGAAACCGTCGCGAACAGCCCCGTCGCGACGAGCGCCTGGCGCAGGTCGTCGACCTTTCGGCTGTCGTACAGATCGCCGCGCTTGAAACGCGCCAGCACGCCGACATGTTCGGCGTCGAAGGCAAGCTTTCCTGTCGTCTCGATACCACCAAAACGAGCGCGGGTCCCGATATCGACCGGCAATGTATAGACGCCGTCGCCGGTCGCGCCGTCGAGCAGGATGTCGCGTTGCCCAACCTTGGCGAAGGGATAGCCCTCCTCGGGCAGCTTCAGCGCAAGCGCGGCTTCGGCGCCCTGAACGCGCTCCGCAACGATCGGCTCGCCAATGCTCAAAGGGAAATTATCGGCGATCAGCGTCGGCGGAACCGTCGGCTTTGCGTCGATGACGATGTCGGAAAATGTATAGCGAACGCCCGGCGTGACATCGATAACCGCGGTGAGCGACTGTCCGCGTTCGCCGTCCGCGCGCGGTTCACGATCGATCCGCGTTTCGACCTGGGCGTCATAATAGCCCTCCGACGCGAGGATGCGCTGCATCAAGTCACCGTCGGCGGCCAGTCGGGCGCGGACCATCGCCGCATTGTCGGCCTTGCCGTCGCCGTCATAGAGCGCCGACAAATCGCCGAACAGGTCGGCGAGATTGGCGTCGGTGCTGTCATCGGGCCCCGCGAGACCGTTGACCTTGACCAGATATGGGACGCTGCGGTTCGCGTCGTCGTCCTCGGCCTCGGCAAATTGCACCGGCTCCACATCGAAACTGTCGAGCGGCGGCAGCGGCGCGGCGAGCTCGGTGTCGGTGATCGGTGCATCGCCAATCGCCTCAACCGCGTCGCCGTCGGCGAGCGCCGGGATCGGTACGCCGTCGATCGTGGGCGGCTGGGTTTCGGCGACAGCTTCTGCCGTGCCTGCTGCGGCCGCTCCGGCTGCCTTCCCGGCTTCCGCCGCATGGCGCTTTTCGAAATCGGCGATCGATTCGAGCGGACGGTCGAGTTCCGCGTCATCCTCGGCCCGGATCGACGGGATCGCCTTGCGGAACTCCTCATCCTCAATGATCGGCGCGACTTCGGGAAGCTGCGCATCGGGCGGTGGCGGAGTGGGCGCCGCAATATCGTCAGGCACCGGCTGTTCGATCGTCGGAACGACCCGGGGCGGCTCGACCTGCTGCGCCGTAGCGGCGCTTGCCCAGCCGAGGCAGACAAGCGACGTCGACACGATCAACAGGCGGGGCATGCCGCCGGATCGGCCGGAATTTGTTTCACAAGAAAATTCAGGATTTTGCATCTGTTCACAGCCGATGCCCGCTTTTGGCTTGGACCGCGCGGCGGCGCAACCCGCTAAAATCATCCCAGCTTTCTTATGCGCCCGCATGATCCCCCACGATCTTCCCATCCGTTTCCGGCCATCGCCTATCAACGAGCCCGAAAGGGTCAGGTTCCACAAAAGGTCTTATACGGCCCAAAATCCTCAGGCGCCGGCGTAGCATATTCGTCCCATGCGGGGTTGGCGACGAAGGGATGGCGGACGACCTCCAGCAGCTCCAGCCACGGTGCCATATCACCCTGCTCCGCCGCCTCCAGCACCGCTTCAACCCTATGATTGCGCGGGATATAGAGCGGATTGACGGCGTCCATCGCATCGGCGCGCTCACGCGGATGGACGTCCGTTCGCTCAATCTTCGCCCACCAGTCGGCGATCCATGAAGCCATCGCGTCGGGCGACGGAAGCAGGCGTTCGAGCATTGAAGCATCGCCGCGCAGCAGCACGGCCAGCGCGCGAAAGAAAGAGGTGAAGTCGACGCGATGCCGCTCGAGCTCACCGAACAGATTATCGATCAGTTCAGCGTCATCGTCGCCCGCTACGGCGAATCCCAGTTTCGCACGCATCCGCTCGAGCCAGATCGCGCGAAACCGGCCGGGGATCGCCTCGACAAGCGCCTTCGCCTCCTCGACTCCGGCCGGATCCACCGCATGGATCGCCGGCAGCAGAGCCTCGGCAAAACGCGCCATATTCCAGTGCAATATCTGCGGCTGGCGGCCGTAGGCATAGCGACCATTGGCATCGATCGAGCTGAACACCGTATCGACCGCGAAGCGGTCCATGAAGGCGCAGGGGCCATAGTCGATCGTCTCGCCGCTGATCGCGACATTGTCGGTGTTCATCACACCATGGATGAAGCCCACACCCAGCCAGTGCGCGACCAGTTCGCATTGCAGGCCGATGACACGGTCGAGCAACGCAAGATGCGGGTTCGGCGCCCTGGCCAGATCGGGGAAATGCCGGTGGATGCTGTAATCCGACAGCCGGATGACATGATCGGCGCCAAAATGCGCGGCGAAAAACTGGAAGGTGCCAACGCGAATATGGCTGCTGGCAACGCGGGTCAGCACCGCCCCGGGATGCGCGCGCTCGCGCTGCACGCGGTCCCCGGTCGCCACCGCTGCGAGCGATCTGGTGGTCGGTACGCCCATCGCCGCCATCGCTTCGGATACGAGGAATTCGCGCAGAACCGGGCCGATTGCGGCCTTACCGTCGCCGTTGCGAGAAAAGGGTGTCGGCCCCGATCCCTTGAGTTGCAGATCAAAGCGTGCGCCGTCGGGAGCGACGATTTCGCCGAGAAGCAGTGCGCGGCCGTCACCAAGCTGCGGCGAAAAATGCCCGAACTGGTGCCCGGCGTAAGCAAGAGCGATCGGGTTGGCGCCGTCTGGCAATTCCTTACCCGAAAAGAGAGCCGCTAGCTGTGCCTCGCTCGCACCCAAGGTCTCGACGCCCAACTGCTCGACAAGCGCTTGGTTAAAGATCAGCAGTTTAGGCGCCGAGGGCTTTACCGCCTCGGCCGGGGCATAAAAGCCCTCCATACAATCATGGAAACTGTTATCAAAAGCGAAATCCATTAGCCGCTATGTCGAGCGTTGACCCTATAAATACAAGCACCCAATCACAAAACCCTGCCTGCTCCGGCTTCGCTTCATTCGTAGAAAACCCGCAGACGCCGCAGAGAGATGTTTTCAGGCCGCGGCGGCCTTGGGCTTGAGATTTGCGGGTTGCACGCCGCGCGATGACGCGCTGCTGCAGTACGCAATTTCGCCAGGCAGGAAAGTCCTGCCCAACGAAATTACGACACTGCACCTATCTACCTTATGGCGACAGGTGAGTTTAACGACTTACCAAGGCTGACCGGCGCTGTGGTCGAATAGCACGGACCAAGTGGTAATTCCGTTGGCCGTCGCCGCGATCAGCACGTCTCCATCGTCGCCTTTGGCAGTGCTGCCGTCGCTCATCCAGACAATGCAGTTTCCTTCCGCCGGGGCGTCTGGATCCGCGCTACGCTCAAGCAACCGGATGCGGTCGTGGAAGTAGCGGTCGCCAACGTTGATCTGGTTGTTGCCGCCTGCCGTATCAGCGTGAGCCCCGGAACCGATCACGATATTAGCTGAACCGGTGGTCACATTGTCGCCAGCCTGTGATCCAAGAAACACGTTCGTGGTACCGGTCGAAAGCGTGTAGCCTGCACGATAGCCGATGATCGTATTGTCGTCCGCGCCAGTAGCCGGCCGTGCGAACGCGTCCGCGCCGAGGATGACGCTGCGGCTGATAATAAAATTGGGGTCCGCCTCAAGCCCACGAGCCGCAGCAAAGCCAGCAAACAAATTGTCTGCACCGTCAGTCTGGCGATAGCCCGCACCAAGGCCCAAGCCAGTATTCCGATCGCCCTGATTTCCATCAAGGCAGTGTGAACCGATGGCAGTATTAAAGCTTCCGGCAACGTTCGCGACCAATGCCTCTGCGCCTAGACCCGTATTATACTCCCCGGTAGTTGTGTGGAGCAGCGCGTTATTACCGATCGCGGTGCCATGGCCAGTGGTCATGGCGTAGGCTGCGCTATAACCGACCGCCGTACTAGCGAAGGTGCCGGTCGAGGAAAAGAGCGCGTAGCCGCCAACAGCCACCAGATTCGCCGAGTTCTGATTTTTCTGCATCGCGCCGATCCCGAGCGCCACGTTATTTTGACCCGTGGTCGTCCCGCCGGTGCCGTACCCGAAGAACGTGTTCCCGTTTCCGGTGGTCAAAAGCGATCCTGCCCCGTTACCAAGAAGAGCATTGTAATTGCCGGTAGTCAGCTTGAACCCCGCGCCTGAACCGACGACTGTGTTTCCTTCCGAAATGGTCATTGACGCGCCAGCTTCGTCGCCGATCAAAACGTTAAAGAATCCAGTAGTGAGCGAACTGCCCGCACGATAGCCAAGGCCCAAATTACGGTCACCGGTAGCCGCGTACAAAGCCTGCGAGCCGATAGCGATATTTCGATTGCCTGTCACATTGACGCGAAGAGCACCACTGCCAACGGCCACATTGTTCGTCGCAGTCGTTCCATCGGCCAAAGCTTGATAGCCTACAGCCGTATTATTGGTTCCAGTAGTCAGAGATGCGCCAGCCTGGGGGCCTAGAACTACGTTTGTCATATCTTCCATTCCTTTAGCGTTTTAGCCTCATTATTGATCCCCGTGAGTGCTGAAGATATCAGCAACAGGGCCAAGGTGCGCAAGCCAGCCTCGAATGCGGGCTTGATGGCGATGGGATGGTTGTGTGGCCATTGAGGGCTTCTGATTCGCCGTTCCCGAAACCGGAATGGCATCGCTCAATAATGTAGGACAGCCTTATGCGATCCTATATTGCATCTACGTTTATGGTATGGCCTGTGACACAATAGAGCATTCTCATCGGTGATCGGACGAGGCCCGCAGCCCGTTAATTTTCGCCGCAAGATGCGCCGAATATTCTGACGACAGACAATCGGGAACCACGCCCCTTCATTTGGAAGGCCGATCCCAAGCATCTCATGTCGGCCGTCAGACGCGATGCCCAAACATTGGAATCAATCCGCTAGATGCAGCCCAGAAACGCTCGCATCGGCGTTGACACGAACATCAAGATTTCGTGGAACGGGTCGCCCACTGTAGTTTACTTTGACGGGCAGTTCGCGCCCGCGACTGAGATGTGCGCGCCGGGCTTGAACCCGCAGGAATTGCGTCGGATCTTCCGATGCGAACAACGATTCACTCAAACCTACATCGACATCTTCGATAATTATCGTTGCAGGACCGTGCGTGCCCAATGCGCCCGGCAGGAAGAATGACCGCGAAACGCCATCATCTATTATGTGTGAAAACAGATATCTTCGGGGACTGGTATCGCCGACAACATTATACTGCAAACCGACCAACGCGCCTTTAGGGCGACCGGTTGTGTCGTGAATTCGAATGTTGCGGACCTCGCCCACGGCAAAGGGGAATCCCTTTGCGCGAGCGGTACCACTACTCATGGAAATGGAAGTCGTCGGCAAATCATGCGCGCGTCCGGCGTAGCTTATCTCGATATCAGCAATCAGACCGTCACCATGCTGATGATTGATATCGACCGAGCCGTAATAGCGCGAAGAGATCGATCGAAAGATTTTCAGTTCCCGCGTGACTCCTCCGCCACCAGGTGCAAATACCTTTACGGATCGACCAGCAGCTTCACGTATCGTTCCGCGCTGAATGACGGGCCGTGTCCCGCCCTCTTCAGCGGCCTGGAAAACGAGTACTCCGTCCATGTCGACGCGCTCGGGCGACAATGGACTATCCTCACTATCGATACGACACACCTCGAAATCCTCTATAGTCACATGACGCGCACTACTTGTGGATTGAAGGTTGCCGGTTACGCCAATGCCCAGCGAACCCTTCGATCCCGGAATACCGGAACCCGCCGCCCGCGTCACATCCTTCACCGAAACGTCGCTCAAATGAAGCCGGTCAAAGCCACCCGAAAACAGCATGCCAGAGGCGCCATAGGAATTGGCCGGCGTTCCATCCAGACCACTAGTGCCATTAACAATTTTTGCGTTCCGGCATGCTAGCCCCCTGACCCGAAAGTCACGACGCAGTTCGCCCGAGACATTCTCAAATCTAGCAAAAAAAGGCATCGCGACGCGATTTGTACCGTCGATCGTCAAATTGCCCTCGATACGGAATGGAGTTTCGCCTTCCGAGTAAATGCAAAGCGCCCAATGATGGCGCGGCCCCACATACCGCAGCAGCCGCGGCCCATCGGTGATCAGATGATAGGACAAACCGCGCCGTGCGATCATAGTGATCGGCAAGGAAATGTCGAAATCCCGATCAAGCAGGAGCGTTCCGCCCACCAATTCCCATTGCGCCACGGCCGCAGACAGATCGAGAAATTCCGAGGCAGTGACCGGAGCAGCAGCGCTGCGCGCTGCCTGAGCGCGTGCTGCAACCGGAAGACCTGCGAGCCCTATTCCGGCAACGACGGCACGCCGACTCCAGCTCCGTTTTTCCTTATCGTGCAATTTTTGCCTCATATTTGTGCAATAGGACCATCGAACCTAACACATATCGAATAGCCTGCGCCAAACGAAACTAGCCGGATTGGTTGAGCTTCCTGTCATTTCCTGCCATGTACCCAGCGCAAGGCAAGATGGGCGGTTTGGTCGAAATAGTAATTTTCGAGCAACCCGATTCGCGTTGGCGCGTCTCATTCCATGCCTTTGACGATGTGACGGGGCCGTGAGAAACGACAGGCAGTACATGCTATTCGAAGACTATGGGGACTGGCGCAGTTTTCCGATTCAAACCCTGCGCTTCTTGGTGCAGCGCACACGCGACGAGCGGCGGCTCTTGGCCGCGGCCATGGATGGCGTGCTTTGCGTCCTCGCGGTTTGGATCGCCTACTCTCTGCGACTGGGAACATGGGATCTTTTTTCACGACCAGTGATCAGCTTCGCCGCCGTCGCGCTTATTTTCTGGTACCCTATCGCCTGGTCGATGGGCGTCTATCGGTCATTGATCCGTTTTTCTGGCGCGCGCACGATTGCGGGGCTTGGCGCCGCCTGCGCGGCCCTGATGGTACCACTCGTAATCGCGTTTGTTTTTTACCGTATTCCGGCGGTTCCGCGCACGTTGACCATTCTTCACCCGATCATTTTCCTGATGCTCCTCGCCTCGAGTCGCATTATCATCCGCTTTGCCCTTCTCGACCTGCTCAATCTCATCTCGACCGATGCCCGGCGCGTACTCGTCTATGGTGCGGGTCGAGCCGGCCAGCAACTGGCGCTGTCGCTTCGTCATGAGAGGCAGGTTTATCTCGTCGGCTTCATCGACGATGACGCCCGCCTCGATGGTCAACGGCTCGATGGAATTCCGGTGTTCGGTTCGAAAAAACTACACCAACTGCTCGAAACGACCGACATCGACGAGGTGCTGCTTGCCCTTCCAAGCGCATCGCGCATGCGACGCCGCGAAATTATCGCAACACTTCAGGAAGCCAACGTATACGTACGATCTCTGCCCAGCCTGACTCACATCATCGAGGGCTCGATTACCGTAAACGATCTTCGGGAAATCCAGATCGAAGAATTGCTGGGACGCGAGGCCGTCGCGCCGAACGAGGTGCTGCTGTCCAAGACGATCTTTGGTAAGACCGTACTTGTTTCGGGCGCGGGCGGATCCATCGGAGGCGAACTGTGCCGGCAGATACTTCAATGCCGCCCGGCAAGGCTTGTCCTGCTCGAGCAATCGGAATTTGCGCTTTATGCGATCGAGCAGGAACTCTCCGCGATCGTCCTGGAGCTCGGAACGAATACGCCGCTGATTCTCGAACTCGGCAACGTTTCCGATCGCGCGACGATGATGCGGGTTTACGGTCGCCATCGACCGGACACAGTGTTTCATGCCGCCGCTTACAAACATGTCCCCCTTGTCGAAAGCAACCCGGTCGCCGGTATGCGAAACAATGTCATGGGCACTCTTTACAGCGCGGAAGCTGCGGAGGCTCACGAGGTCGCCAACTTTACTCTGATCAGCACTGACAAGGCGGTGCGCCCTACCAACGTCATGGGCGCATCGAAACGCGTATGTGAACTGATTTTGCAGGCACGCGCGGAGCGGACAAAGGCGTCGACTATTTTCAGCATGGTGCGCTTCGGCAATGTATTGGGGTCGAGTGGCTCGGTCGTCCCACGCTTCAAAGCCCAGATTGCTTCCGGCGGCCCGGTCACGATCACCCATCAGGATATCACCCGTTATTTTATGACAATTCCAGAAGCCTCACAACTGGTCATTCAGGCGACGGCGATGGCGCGCGGGGGCGAAGTATTCGTACTAGACATGGGGCAACCGGTTAAAATAATCGACCTCGCACGCAGCATGATCCGCCTTTCGGGCCTGAGTGTCCGCGACACAGATCATCCAGATGGCGATATCGAGATCATCGAAACCGGATTACGCCCAGGCGAGAAGCTCTATGAGGAGTTATTGATCGGCGACAATCCGGAGTCGACCAACCACCCTCGCATCCTGCGAGCCCGCGAGGGTTGCTGGCCCAGCGACATGCTCGAACGTGAAATGGCGGCGCTGGATACTGCGCTCCACAACGGGGACACCCAAATCGTGATCGAGATATTGTGCCGCCTCGTTCCGGAATATACCCGAGATTTGACATGGACAGGGCAAGTTGCAGACAACAAGGCTGGCGGCTGAATGGGCTCATCGTTGACCGTGGCTGATCGAAAGCTATAGGCGCCAGATGATCACAACAACTATCGTGGGCGTCACTGGTGCAACGGGAAAAATCGGCAGAGCGCTAGTTCCCCGACTGCGTCAATTGGGATACCGGACGCTGGCCTTTTCGAGAGCCGGCAACACCGAAGGTTGGGATGATGATGAGCTAGATTACAGCAGTCTCGATACAAAGCTCGCTCGATGCGACGTTGTTGTTCATCTTGCCACACTCAACAATGACGCCAGGAAGCAGGATATCGTGGCATTCAGGGCGGCCAACGTGGCATTCGCAAGCCATCTGGCATCGACGGCCGCTAGGTCCGGTGTCCGAAAATTTGTCAATCTTTCGACCATCCACGCGCTATACCCGGAGAAGACAGATCCATATAGCGTCAGCAAGCGCGAGGCAGTCGATGCCCTGAGGCAAGTTGACGGCTTATGCGTTTCCAACATTTACGCCTCGCGCGTTTTCGCGCTTAACACTACACCCTCTGGTATCGCGGCCCTTTTCTGGCATGTCGCACCGGCGCTGCAACCTTGTGTCAGTTTCGATCAGCTTGTCGACGACCTCGTTGCAGAAATTGAAAGTAGCGCAGCCACGGATAGGATTTCGTCCCATTCTGCCAGAACCCACACCCTCTACCGATGGGCCAAGCGCGCGATTGACCTCGCTTTTGCCCTGTCGGTAACGTTGCTGTTCTGGTGGCTACTCGCGTTGGTTTGGTTTGCAGTAAAACTCACGTCGGCAGGCCCGGGCATCTTTGCTCAAACGCGGGTCGGCAAGGACGGCGCCCACTTCACTTGTTACAAATTTCGTACGATGAGCGCGGATACCAAGTCGGTCGCCACACATGAGGTCGCTGCATCAAGCGTTACTCCGCTCGGAAAATTTCTGCGAGCGTCCAAATTTGATGAGCTACCCCAGATCGTCAATCTCCTGCGGAACGAAATGACATTGATCGGCCCACGCCCCTGCCTGCCTCAACAGGAAGAGCTGATCCACGAACGCTCGGATCGAGGCGTCTATGCGATAGCGCCAGGAATTAGCGGTTTTGCTCAGGTGAACGGAATCGATATGTCAAATCCCGTTAGATTGGCGCAGCAGGACGCCATCTACCTCAATACCCAATCGCTAATCGGCGACATCAAGCTGTTGCTGCGCACGCTCGTCGGCGGCGGCAGCGGCGACAAGGTTCGCGACTGAACTTGCGGCGAGTATTCAGTCTCGAAGCGACAGAACGTCCGCCGCCATTTCTTTCATGATCGTACTCCGGCTAAATCGCTGAACAAATGTTCGGCGATCATAACTTATCGGCGCATTTATGCTCTGGTGTACGCAATTGACCAAGCCCTCGACGTCGCAGGGCCGAAATACCGCCGCCCCATCAATATTGCCGGAAATAAATTGCGCGCCATAGCCCGCGATCCCGGCCAGAATCGGTTTGCCCGTCGCGGCATATTCGAACACCTTGGACGGGATGACCTTTTCAAAAGCAGGATAATCATTGAGGTGGAGAAGCAATAGGTCAGCCGCAATATAATAGTCGGCCAACCGAGACCTCGGCACCGGATCGACCATCTCGACATTGACCACCCCGGCATCGTGCAACGCCATTTCCAGCTGTCGCCGACGCCCGCCCGCGCCTACGATAGTGAAGCGCGCTTCTGTCTCGAGCTTCTTAGCTGCCACAGGAAGAATTTTGTGCAGCCCCTGCCCTTCCCCGATATTCCCTGCAAAGACGATATTTAGAGGGCGGCTTTGCGACGTTCCAGAAGCCGATAGAGGTTCGAGCCATTCGGGGTCGATGCCGTTGGTGAACGTCCGGAATAGCTTGCCCGGTGCCATCTCCTCAAAGACACCCAGAAAACCCGGTGACACAAGATTGACCGCATCCGCGCGGCGAATGGTCGCTTTTTCAAGAAAGGAAATCAACGGCATAGCAAGACGCCCCATCCCTACGCCAAATATGTCACCGATTGTGTCGGAAAATATATCCCGGATATCAAGATACAGCTTCGCCCGATATCGGGTCGCGAGGACCGCGGCGAGCGACGCAGTGAACAGGCGCGATGAGGTGCCGATAACGAGGTCAGGGCGGCTGGCACGGGCTAGCCCCAATGCCTGCCAGGAAAAATGAGCGAACGCCTTCGCCTGATCGACCATCCCGCTGTCATGCTGGGGAAGTTGAACCCGCCTGATGGTCACCGGTCCGTATATTTCGGTATCGGGCGCTTCGACGGATGCCTGCTTATACCGGTTCGGACTGGTGGTGATGACCGTGATCCGATCTTCGGGGCGCAATTGCTCCGACAATGCCTCGACCAGCGCCGCAGCACGAAAAGAGCCGGCGCTCAAGTCTGGCGGATAGTAAAATGTCAGGAAGGTAATGTTCATGCGGCAATCCAGCTTATGCGCAACCGATGCTCGTCAACATCTCCACTGTCAAAGCCGATCACGATCGCCTGGCTCGGCTCCGAAGCGCCAAAGCGAGGGTGGTGCGTGTCCGCTTCAACGCGAAGCGCGAGACCCGACAGGCTGCTCATTTCAGCGATCAAAACTCCGTTTACACTGCAGTGAATTTCCACATGCGAGGCGTCTTTCGCGCACGCACGCAATCCGACACCAAGATGAAAATAAAGCTTCGCCTGATGCGACCCCTGCCCGGAAATGCGATCCACAATGTCAAGATACGATGCACCGAGCGACCATGTGCGCTGATGCATAGGGCCTCCTGAAAGGTGGCGGTAACCGTCATGTTCTGCCTGCAGAAGCACCACGTCACCGATATCCAGCGCGACATTTTGCGGATAGGCGCGGCGTCCGACGCGAAAGCTCGACCAGACCTCCGAAGAGTTCTCGCCGTCGAGTACAAGCGTCGAATGCGCAATCGTTCCCCGTTGGCGAAGTCGTTCCGCTCCAGACTCGTATAGCGATGTACCGCCGTTCACGACGAGACGCCGCCCCGCAAGCGACATTTCAAAGCTCAACGTATCGGCATGAGCATGCCCGGGCAGGTAATCCGGCCCGACGCAGCCCACGTCGGCGATCACCACTGCCTCATGGCGTTGCAGTCGCACATAGCCCGAAGCTGCCCGCAAATGAGACGAAGGCGCCCCCTCGGGCGCCGGACGGCCCAATCGGAGCGCATAGTTGGCCAAATCAGCAAGCGTCGGCGCAATGTCGAACGCCGCATCATTGAAAAAGGAAATCTCGCCGTCAGGATGGACCATTGCATGCGCCCACGCGAACATAGGCGTTAACCGTTCGTCGATCGCATCGACAATCGCACCGACATCGCTGCCTCGGCCCGCCCGCGCAGCGCTTTCAACGATGTTGATGATGTCCAGCACGTCCTCCAGAAAGAGAAGATGGTACATCGGACTGAGTTCAAAATGCGCCCCATCGGTCAGGCATTGTTCTGGCAATTCGCGCAACAAAATCGATCGCGCCATTTTCCGCCACGCGGCGGCTTCCTCGCCGCTGAATATTAGCCCGGCAAAAAGCAGTGCTTTGGCGTTGGCGAACAAATGATTGCCCAGGATATGCCATTCTATCCGGCTTGCCAACCAGCGAGCCTGCAACGCGAGGCTGTCCAATGCGGCCTTGTCCAGCGCATTTTCACGCAATTGCCACTTGATCCAGTTCACAATCCGAAGCGACGTAGGATAAGGTTCCCACCCGGTTCCGGCCGTCGGTGGATTGGAAGCAATCCACCGGTCAATGAGGGCACGATGCCACTCGACCCGATCGCGAGCTCCAACCGCGTTCAAATCATCGAAATAATGGAGATTGTATCGCCATAATTTGCTAAAATCGGAAGGATCCCAGTCATCGCCAATCGGCCCTTCGCGGTTCAGGAAACGTGCGCGGCCGGGGGCAATCAGCGACGATATCCGCGTTGCGGGCACCGCGAACGTCGCAATCGGCGTGTCAGGCCGCGAAAGGTCCCCAATCCGTAACGATTTCCGCGGCAATAGTTGAAGCAGCCGATACCAGATTTGGGTTACGCGCAGATGGCGGACGGTTCGGAACAGCCGACCAATATTCACTGAAAGACCCCCTGAATCAAGCTACTATCCGCCGATGGCGATCCATATTCTATGGTTGTAACCGAATCTTCTCGACGGCCTCAATCGACGCTTCGACCACCTCGAACAGCTGCTCGTTCGGGATAGGGCTTTCACGTCCCTCGGATATAGCCGAAAGGAAAGCGCGCGCGCAATCGACCTGCCCCTTGTCCTGGCGCCATAGTTTTTCCTTTCGGAAACCTGGCCAGCTAAAGCCGCGCAACGCAACGAAATTGTCGAGTTGAAGAGTCCGCCCTCCAGCAAACACCTCAATGCGTTCTTTGGGAAAACTACTGCCGCCATTCGCAAGATAATGAACCGTGCCAAAGGAACCGTCAGCAAAACCGACGGTTATCACGGCCTTGTCCTCGGTCAGCGGCTGAGACGCATTTCTTCCCATACTCCGCGCCTCGATCGAGACGATCGGCGAACCGGCAAGGAAGCGCATCAGGTCGATGTGATGGCACCCCTCTCCGATGATGCGTCCCCCGCCCAGAACGGGGTCCTGCGTCCAATGACTAGCAGGAATGACACCTGCGTTCATGACCATGACAAAAGCCTTCGGCTCCGCCACGCGATCCACGAGTGTCTTCATTTTCAAGACCAGTGGCGAGAAACGACGGTTGAAGCCCACCATCAGCTTAGCGCCCGATGTC
Organism: Sphingopyxis selenitireducens; assembly: GCF_051550705.1. Lineage (NCBI taxonomy): Bacteria > Pseudomonadati > Pseudomonadota > Alphaproteobacteria > Sphingomonadales > Sphingopyxidaceae > Sphingopyxis > Sphingopyxis selenitireducens. Next base: position 327,219 of record NZ_JBPULG010000002.1, on the reverse strand, counting down.
GCATGTGCCGCAGTAATCCCGGCGAGTTCATCACGCGTCAGACACAACGGCTTTTCAACGAAAACATGCTTTCCGGCATTCAGGGCGGCAATGGTTAAACGCGCGTGACTGTCGTGGCGCGTAGCTATCACGACCGTGTTGATCGCCGGGTCGGCGAGCAGTTCGTCGTTGTTGGATGATGCGTGGTGGAAGCCCGCGCTCTTGCCGTGAAGAACACCGCTTGTCCCGCCTGCGGATGCAATAGTATGAAGTGTCGCACCGGCCTTGCGAAACGCCGGAATCAAAACGCGCGAGGCATAATTTCCCGCACCGATGAAACCCACAATGGGTGTCGCGGCGTCCGGCACGCGCGCGCCGATAGCCGGCACAAGGTCGACCCTCGTCCGGTGCCGCGGCTCAACGTCATGCGCGTAGTCGAGCACAATGCCCAACGCGCCCTTGTCCCTCGTCAGAAGCTTGTAGGCCTCAGGGGCTTCGGTGAAAGCAACGCGGTGCGACACCAGCCCTTCGATCGTCAGAGGGCCCAATGCCATCATGTCGAGGATGGCTACAAAGTTCCGCTGTTCAGTCCAGCGGACGAATCCCAATGGATAGTCCTGCCCGCGCTCCTCATAGGCAGGATCATAGCGTCCGGGGCCATAGGAGCAACTGACCTGGAAGGTCAGTTCCTTCTCGTAGAAATCGGCTCGGTTGAGTTCCAGCCCCGTCACACCAATCAGGATGATGCGACCGCGCTTCCGGCTCATTTGCGCCGCCTGCGTTACCGGGTCGTTGGATTTGGTCGATGCGGTGATAATGACCGCATCGACACCTTGTCCGCCACTAAAGGCCATGCCGGCCGCCACCGGGTCTTCACCCGCGCCTGGATTACAAGTTTCAGCGCCGAAGCGGCGAGCAAGCGCCAGCTTCTCTGCATCGAAATCGATCGCCAGCACGCGACAGCCATGCGCGCGAAGCAATTGTACTGTCAGCAGGCCAATCAACCCGACCCCCGTAACGACAACGGCTTCGCCAAGCGTCGGTTGTGCGAGGCGGATACCCTGCAGGCCGATACTCGCAACGACGGTGAAGCAGGCAGCCTCGTCGCTGACGCCGTCGGGCACTTTGGCGCACAGGTTTTGCGGTACACTGACCACATCGGCGTGCGGTCCGTTCGATACGACCCGGTCGCCAACTGTAAAGCCATCGACCCCGGCACCCACCGCGCGCACGACCCCGACATTGCTGTACCCGAGCGGAATCGGGTGCCCCAATTTTGAGCGAACGGCGTCGATCGTCGTCAGAAGACCGTCCGTTTTCACCTTGGACAGGACCTGCGCCACTTTTTCAGGCTGCGCGCGTGCCTTCGCAATCATTCCGGCCTTGCCGAAATCGACAAGCATGCGTTCGGTTCCGGTCGAGATCAGCGTCTTTGTTGTATCGATCAGAAGCTGGCCCGGCCGCACTTGCGGTACCGGGGCCGTAACGAGGATGGTTTCGCCGCCACCGAGATCCTGAAGGATTTGCTGCATTTCAATGGTCTGCCTTGAATTGGGATGAATTTCGCGCTTCGCCGTAGATCAGGGGCGCGCATAGGAAATCAGGACGGCGCGGTACACGCCGTTGAAGACGAACATACTGCCAGCCGCAGCGCCGCAAGTCCCGATCGCGTCGATAAGTTCGCGCAAATGCCCGACGTTTCCTGCGCCGCCAAGCATCGTCGCAGGGATGTCAACGGCGGCGCGGACTGACCGTGCGAGGTCGAGATCATAGCCCTGCATCATGCCATCGCGATCAATATGATTAACGACGACTTCACCCGCGCCCTGATCCTCAACGAGCGGCAGGAAGTCCGCGAGCTTCATCTTCGCAGCTCGTTTGCCATTATGCGTGAAGATACCAAGTCGGCCCAGAAGGCCGGCTTTTTTTACATCGAGTGTCACCACTACACTTTGCCGCCCGACCGCGTCGGCGAGTTCGCGGATCAGCGCGGGACGTTCCAGCGCAGCGGCACTGATCGAGACCTTTTCAAACCCCAATTTGATCAATTGGACGGCATCAGCTGCGCTACGAACACCGCCACCATAACAAAGTGGCATCCGGCTCTCGACGGCGATGCTCCGTAGATGATCGAAATCGGGCCCACGCCCCTGAACAGTCGCGTCAATGTCGTAAATAGACAGTTCGTCGACCTCTTTTTCATTATAGATTTTGACCGCATTTATTGGGTCGCCTAAATATTTGGGGTCAGCAAACTGCCGTGTCTTCACGAGGCCACTGTCTTGCATCAGCAGGCAGGGAATAATGCGCGAGCGCAACATTATACGGCTTCCGCAAAATTAACGAAAACCCGCGTCCCGTTCGAATGGCTTTTTTCCGGGTGGAACTGCATTCCAAAAACATTGTCGCGTTCAATCGCGCATGGAAGATCGACGCCGTAGGAAACATGCGCCCGGATATGCGCGGGATCGGCGGCGTCAAAATAATAGCTGTGGAGAAAGTAAAAGCCGCGCTCTTCATCGACACCATCGAACAGCTTCGCGCAGGGCGCGATCGCGACATTGTTCCAGCCCATATGCGGCAACTTGGGCTTCGCGTCGATCCGGCCCGCATCGATCTTGCGAACACGACCCGGAATCCAGCCTAAGCCGGGCAAGCTGCCTTCGTCACTGCCATCGGCGAGAAGATGCATGCCAACACATATGCCGAGGACCTTCTTGCCTTTGCCCAGCACTTCCTCGCCCAGCGCATCGACGATGCCCGAACGCTGTAAAATGTCCATGGTCGGGTCGAACGCGCCAACGCCCGGCAGGATGAAGCGATCGGCGTCCGCGAGTGTCGCCGGATCGCTCGTCAGCACATGCGGGATCTTGCGCTGACGCAAAATGTTCATGATGGCCCCGACGTTGCCCGAGCCATAGTCGATAATCGCAATCATGCTCGCCCTCTAGCGTTTTGTTGCCTTTTCCGCACCAATTGCTTTCAGCACCTTAGCGCCCAGATCGAACATCCATTCCTGGTTCTTATAGTCACGATAGCTTTTTTTCGGCATCTCATGATAGCGCCGCAGTTCGTCGACGCCGATACGCAATTTGCTCGCGATATATTCGAAATCATCGTCGATGGTAGCGAGGTCGTATGCAGGCGAGATCAGCTTCTCCAACGCTTCCTCACGCGTCATCTGTTCGGTGAGGATCAGGGAAGAAAACTGGACGCGCCGCGTATCATATCCGAAGCGCGTCGGCAGCCAATAAGCTTCGAAAAACTTTGTGAAGCGGCTTTCGAAATGCTTCTGCGGATAAGCCTTCCAACCATATTCGCGGCTCAACGTTTCGATCGCCAGCTTCTTCGTATAAGGAAGAAGATCGAGCGGCTTAAACACCCTCACCCCACGCGCATAGCGCAGATAGAATTTGTGAAAAAGGATCGAACTGGTTGGATAGGTCTTAAGCGGCCGGGTTCCGAACTGCCGATGAATATCGCGCAGTTGAGGCATGTCCGTGCCATAATAGAGCCAATCTTTGGGGTTCCGTACACATTCGGTCGAGATATTCCCGCCGTTGAGAATCCATTTGATGCCATGCTTGTTCGCGAAATGATACAGCGTGGCGATGAAGGCATGGTCTTGGGGAATGTCGAGGTGCGACACGCCCGACTTGAAGAATGCCAACTGGAAATCCCGCATCTCCTCCCAATTGATCACTTCGGTGTAGAGGTCGAGTCCCAGCCCGCCGACAAGGTTCTGGATATTACTGACCGCAATGTCACTGTTCCACCCGCCGTCGACGTGGAAGACCAGCGGACGCAAGCCGAATTCCGTAACCATCAAATGCAGCATATATGAGCTGTCCAGGCCACCCGACATGCCAAGGATAGAATCGAACTGCTTGCCTTTGCCGCCCTCCTTAATAGCCGCCACAATCTTTTCGACTTCGGCGCGGCCACGTTCATCAGGGTGCCAGTGCGGTACGACGTCATCGTCGAAGGCGTGGCAATGATCGCACACGCCAGCTTCGTCGAACCGGATTTGGCTATCGCTGGTGTCCATCACGCAGCGCGTGCAAACCTGGTAGGAGCGATGATTCATGGTATTACCTTGGAAGCGATGCAGAAATCGCGGCAGGACGCGGCTCGGTCGACCGAGAACGCAGCGGAAAACTCCCGCCACGATGATAAATGGTGCGGCGCGGTGTGGCACGGGACTGCGCCATACTCATGATTAACGCCACCATGGCCCAAATCTCTGGCGATTGTCCGATCGACCCCGATGTCATCGAAAGTGCGATCAACGCGGCCCCGGCAAGGGCAACCGAATAGCCATACGGTCCGAACCGACCCGTGACGCCGTGCCATATGCCGCGCAGCATGATGAGAAGGCAGAAGAGATAGACCAATCCTCCCACGATGCCCAGCGCCATAAACGATTCCAGAAATACGTTGTGCGCCAAAGCCGTGCCATTCATAGTGATATAGCTGTATCCTATGATCGGGGATTTCTTGAAGTCACCCCACGCGGCCGCCGCGATATAGTCGCGCTCTTCGATAATACGCGAACCGCTGCCGTCGAACATCGTCCTGAAACGGTCGAATGACGCAATCGTCAAATCACTGAAAAGTGCAAAGGCGACACCGCCGACAATCATCAGACCGAGATAGACCCAAACGCGTGGCCTGATTCTGAACTGTGTAATCGCACGGGAGTTCACTTTCAAAGCCGACGCAGCGACGAACATCAGTCCGAAAACGAACGCAACGACCGGGCCCCGCGACCCACCAAGCAACATATTGGCAAGACCAACGGCAAAAACACCAAGATGAACGGCCTGCGAAAACAGCGTCATCCTGAAAAATACTGCAAAACGACCAATGACGAAAAGCAAGAGGACAGCCCCCATCAAGCTGATCGTAATGGGATTGAGGACTGATGTTGCATCATCCTGACCCGTTACTTGAAAGCGATATGCAAGCGCATTTTCGGTCGCCAGATCCTGCGCCTGTATAGCAACGTAATAGAACAGCGCCAGATTTGTGAGGACAAGCATCCAGAAAAGCCACTTGTGCAGGTCCTCCATGTCATCTGCATCGAACGCAATCGCGATCGAAAGCACCGGAAGCACTGTTAACCCGAAGAAATACAGAAGAATGTAACTTGGACTGGCCAACGGAGGAACGATATCAAGCCCCACCACGTCATAAAGCAGCCGGATCCCGAACAGGCCAAACAGCAAGAACAATGGAAGCACGATCGCCGCGATGGATCGCCTCTGAGAGGCGGCAGCAAGAAGCGCTACACCGAAAACCGCAGTAATCAGACCCTTGATTGCGTAGTTGAACAGGCCGAGCCCCTCAACGGGCACTCCAATCACCAGCAGCAGCACCGTAGTGAACGGGTAGCTAAAAGCCAAAACGGCCATAGAGGGGATATAAAGTTTACGCATCACTTGGCACACTCTTCAGCGCTTCGACTGCCCTCATCAACATGGCAAGCCGCAGCCCTGCACTCCCACGGCCGCTACCCGCCCGCCAGCGTCGGCGCAAGCCCATTGTCTCTGCGGCCTCAGCCATGACCGGCATCCAAATCCCCGAAGGGCCACCGCATCCGGAACGCCGCAACTGCGACAAGCACCGTACCAGCAAGAGCGAGAGCCAAGGCACAGCCAAGAAATAGAAACATCCCCAATCTGGTCGAGCTCAACGGAGCGGCGAACCGTTCAAATGCCAAGGCGATCGCAATGGCAGTGGCCGCCGGCACCAAGAGCAATTGAAGATATGTCCGCACGATACCAAAACCGAGAAACCGGCGATCAACGAGCGCGTGAAACGCTGTCGAAACGGAAAACTGGATAGCGAAAAATAGCGCCGCAGCGCCCACCGCTCCAAAGCGTCCAACGGCCAGCCAATAGCCGGGTATCGAAACACACAAAGAAGCGAGACCAAGAACGTTGTTAAAGCGGGTATAACCGTTGGCTAGAGCCACACTGTAGGTTAGCGAAGACATTGCCAGAAACGAATAGGATGCGATAACCCACGGCACGAACGGCGCCGCATTTTTCGCCACATTGGCATTGCCAGTCCATCCCATCACGACCATTTCCGCATTAACCGCGACCGTTGCCATCACAGGAAAAACCAGCACCGCGACCAACGTTGTAGTTTGTAGATAGAGCTCACGCGCGCTATCGCCATTGCCTTCTGAAAACCACGCCGTCAGACGCGGCTGAATGGCCGCCTGAAACGGCGAAGCGATGGCAATCATACCTGTGCCCAACGCGATAGCGATATTATAATAACCAAGATATTCCAGATCGAGCAGGCGGCTAAGCACTATACGGTCGAGCTGCGTGTTTACCAAAGCGACGATTGCGATAAGGAAGACCCCAGCCGCAAACCCCCGTATTCGCGCCAGCGTGCTCCAATCGATTAAGGGAAACTGAGCGGGTCTCCATGGTGCCAATATACGGTTCAGTCGCCATTTCGCGACAAGTATAAGTAACAAGGTAGCAACCAGCTGACCGAAGAAAAAAACAGAAAGTGTTGGCCAGAAAATTAGTGGAAACATAACAAGTCCGTTACGCGCTGCCCCCCAAGCAATATTAAAAATATTGGCTTCTACTTGCCGCTCAAGCCCCATCATCGCGCTGACGTAATAGCGGAAAAGCATCTGCAGCCCCGCTTCGCACGCGACAATTTTCAAGCACAATGCAATCAACTCGCGATCGACAGGTGTTTCATTAATAAAACTTATCGCGACGGGGCCCGCGAATAGAAAACCGCAGATTCCGCAAGCAAAAATTACGACGACATAGATTTTTTCGAACGTACTAAAGCTACGGAACTTTTCCTGTACTGACAAATCCCGGCGCGCTATTTCGCGCATGATTGACGCCGAGAGCCCTAGATCGAGAACCATAAGCATTCCCGCGACAATCAGCGCAAATGAAATCACACCATAGTTTTCGATTCCAAGTATATAAATATAGAGCGGTATAAATATAAAATTTGAAATCGTGGACCAAAATCGACCAAAAATATTTGCGATTATATTTCTATTCATCTCCGATCCGGCTCTTGATAACTTTAGCCGGAACCCCACCCACTATAGAATAGGGCGGAACATCGCGGTTTAAATAACTGTTTGCGCCGATAACAGACCCTTTACCGACCCGGACCCCCTTGCCGATGGTGACATTGGCACCAATCCAGACATCGTCTTCAATGTGGACCGCCGCCTCGACATTGGCCTGTTGCACCATCGGAATATCGAGGCTGCCAATGCCATGATCGAATGCGACAATCACCACATTGGGCGCGATCATGACGTCCTGCCCGATAAAAACCCCTGCATCCCAACCGCCGATGGAGCCATTCTGGGCAATCGAACTGCCCGCACGCATCTCGAGCAACCCACGCACTCTAACATTCGGCGACAAAGAAGCACCCTTGGCGATCCGGCAACCGTGACGGTTATAGTAGCTGACGCGGAACTTGCTGAATTCATCGGGCAATCCGACGATAAATTCGCGGTACAGCGATTGCAGGGCCAGCAGGATTTTACCCATCGCGCTTCCCTCTCAACTCAATCTGGCGCGAACCGCACCAATCGCATCGGCAATGGACGCAGCTTCGATCGCAGCGCGATCGGGGAAGAAGCGCACCAGCAGATTGTTCCGAAATTGCGCCGCGCGTTTCGCGGTGATGACCAGTGCATAATAGATCATCTGCGGAACGAGCGTCACCAGCCGCTCGTGCGAATTACGCATCGCATCCCGAATATTCTTTGCGTAAGACCGTTCGAAGATGAAACAAGCACTATAGAGACAAGCATCGCCAGGCACACCGAGCGCTGTCGTCCCCGTCCGATTGATCGCGCTGCGCAGCGACTGCGCGTAGATAGTAGGCCCCGACCAAAAAAAGGGGATTTGCGAATACCATGTCTGCGCCGTATCGGCAGGGAGATGCTTTTGCTCGGCAATCGAGCCACGGTGCTCGCGCATCGTTCCTCGCCCTGCCCCGCTGCTTCGACTGTGGCCGGCAATGATCAAGGGCCGTTCGACATGATGACATCGGCTAATAAAAGCCGCAATCCCGATAGCATTCGCCATATCGGGGCTGGCGCCTGGAAAGTAGGTTCCGGTTCGATGGTCGACGGCGGCAAGCACCTCGCGACTGACAAAACCCTGATATACGCAGGGCAACCCCTCGAGTCCCAGCGCCCCGCTCCGAGCCACGACGCGGCGCGCGTCGGCGAGAGTATCGCCACGGCCGCGACGGGTGAACATCCGCCGCCGATAGAGCTTTCCACCGAGCCCACTGATGCTGCGATGAGTGATGTCGGGCCATGTATAAAGAAGAACCGCGCCCATCACGGCATCGGCCCCTTCTCTCTTGGCGGCCGCCATTTCGTCCAGCGCCTCATCCAGCATAATCCCGTCATCGTCGCCTAGCATGCACACATAGTCGCCCGAACAAGCTCGAACCGCAGCGTCGCAATTGTCGACCACCGAAATCCATCCGTTGGTATAGGCGTAATGGACGCGCGTATCGTTCAGTTCGGCAACATAAGCCGCCAGCTGATCGTCATCGGAATTATCCTGCAGGATGATTTCGAAATCCCGCCGCTCCGACCGCAGCAGTTCATCGACCAGGTTGATAAGATAGGGCTGGCGATTTTTCGTCGGAATGGCGATGGACAACAGGATGTCGCTATTCTGCGACGGCATGGAAAAACCCTCCACGTTGCGGCTCAAAATCACTCTTCACCAAGCTCTTGGCGCACATAGGACAGCGACCGCATCAGTTCCATCGTCTCTTCCACCGACAATTGCTGCGTGTTGTGTGATGTATAGTCGTCGACCACATTGGCCTCGACATTGCCTTCGCTGATAAACAATTCGTAGTTGAGATCGCGATTATCGGCAGGAATCCGGTAATACCGGCCGAGGTCCTCAGATTTCGCCATTTCCTCGCGCGACACGAGCGTTTCATACAGCTTCTCACCGTGACGCGTACCCATGATCTCGATCGGTGCATCCGACAGGAACAACGTCTTCAACGCCGCGCTCAGATTTTCGAGACTGCACGCAGGCGCTTTCTGGACAAAGATATCGCCCTGATTGCCGTTGGCGAAAGCGTGTAGGACAAGATCAACCGATTCATCCAGCGACATCATGAAGCGCGTCATGCGCGTGTCCGTCACGCGCAGCGGCCTGCCGGCCTTAATTTTCTCGATAAATAGTGGGATTACCGATCCGCGCGACGCCATGACATTGCCATAGCGAGTGGCGCACATCACCGGGCCTCCGGGCGGTGTTGCAAGAGCACGGGCGATCAGGATTTTTTCCGCCATCGCCTTGGAAATACCCATGGCGTTGATCGGATAAACCGCTTTGTCGGTGCTGAGCAGAACCAAGCGCTCAACGCCATTCTTAATGGCTGCACGCGCGACATTTTCAGTTCCGACGATATTCGTGCGGACCGCTTCCATGGGATAGAATTCGCAGGACGGAACCTGCTTCAACGCCGCAGCGTGGAACACATAATCGACGCCCTGCATCGCATTGTCGATCGAATCGAAATCGCGCACGTCCCCCAGAACAAAGGACACTTTGTTACTGCGCAGCTTGATTCGAAGGTCTTCCTGCTTTTTTTCATCACGACTGAATATCACGATCCGCGCGACGTCGGTTGCCAGGAATCGGCCTAATACCGTCTTGCCGAACGATCCCGTTCCGCCGGTAATCATCAACGTCTTATCTTTGAACATGAAAACTCCGTGGTCGTAGATCAAGCTAGGTCACTCAGAAGCGTCATGCCGATTAATCGATCATCGAACGCCTTGGCGGGATACGTTTTAAGCTGGCTCCCTAGCGCAATCATCCCACCGCACGCCAGATATTGTGGTGACGATTTGCCGCCGTTCTGCCGACCCCACCCACCAGCCGACAGGCACCGCCAAAACATGGTCCATAAACCATTCGGTACCGGGTAAAGCCCCGGCACGGCTCGCGAAACCGGAATAAACGTGATTGGGCTGATGCAGCTTGGAACAGCCGACCCCTTGCTCTTTCAAAGCTTTGAGCACATCATCGCGTCCTTCGCAAAGCAGCAACATTGCCCAAAAGGCCGGAGTGGCACCGCTCAACGGCTGGACAGCAGCGACGCCCGGCACCCCGGCGAGCGCAAGGTCTATCGCTTCCACATTCGCTCGAATAGCTCGCTGCCGCGCGTCCAACTGCGCCAGATTGTGCCGGGCCAATGCCGCGTTCACATTCGGCAGCGTCGCCGCAAAGCCTATTTCTGGAATGCCGGCCTGCGGATCGATTTCACCCAATGGATCACGGAAACGCTCCTGATCAATCCCGAAACGCCGCAACTTTCGCGCTGCTGCGGCGGCGTCTTTGTCGCGGCACAGCAACGCCGCCCCTTCGATCGCATTGACTTGGCGGTTGGCATAGAAGGAAAAAATCGCAAAATCGCCGACCGATCCTGCACCCTCACCACCCGGCAAGTGCGCGCCCAATGCATTATTGGCATCTTCGATCAGGGTCAGACCTGCCTCATCGCAAAGCCTCCGCAACGCCGCAGTATCGGCGGGGTAGCCTGCCACGTGATATACAATGAGGGCGCGCGTTGCTGAGGTAACCTTTGACCTCGCGTCCTCGACATCCATCGTCGCCGTCACGGGATCAATATCGACCCAGACGGCGGTGGCACCGACGTGAAAGATGGCACTGTTCGATGAGAGGCAATTGTACGACAGCGTCAACACCTCGTCACCCGGGCCGACACCCGACAGACGCAACGCCAATTCGATCGCCTGCGTCATATCGCTCAGCGCGACGATGGACGCCCCTCCATGCCGGGCCGACATTTCATTTTCCAACGCACCCACGTGCGCCCCCGCTGCCAGCTGGCCGGATTCAAGCGCTGGTGCCATTGCCGCAATAGCAGCTCCATCAACGCGACAATCGAACAGGGGAATCGCCATCTCTATCCCTTCGCCAGCGCATCGACGATCCGCTGCCGATCTTCATCGCCGACCCACCAGCCAGACGGTATATGAACCAGCCGCTGGTAGAAGCTGTCGAGCCCCGGCATCGGTCCGGCAAAAGGCGCAAATACAGAATGAAAATGGTTCGGCCGATGCAGCTTTGACGCGCTGACCCCGATCGCTGCAAGGCACTGCTCCACCTCTTCAGAATTATCGGCTAGCAACGTGTATATCCAGTAGCTCGGGTCGGCTTCGGATAGGACAACGGCCGGCTTAATGCCCGCGATTGCAGCAAGCTCGCGATCGAAAAAGCGGCCGTTGTTGCAATGGCGCGCGATCAGACCATCGATATGATCCAGTTGCTGCAGGCCAATCGTTGCCGTGACATTGCTCATATTATATTTAAAGCCCGGACGCTTTATATCTACCTCCGTGCGGGGTACTCCCTTTGTCAGGCCGAACCAGCGCAACTGCTTGGCAAGCAAGGCCTGCGCAGAGTCCTGCAGACCTAAAATACCGCCATCGACGGTGGTCATATGCTTGATCGCCTGAAGCGAAAAAATAGCGGAATCACCGATCGTCCCGATCGGCTTTCCGGCGTAGCGCGCTCCGAGCGCATGGGCGCAATCCTCAATCAGGCCCACCTCGTGTCGATCCGCAATCGTACGCAGCGCAGCCAAATCTGCCGGGTAACCGGCATAATGCACCACGCAGATCGCAGCCGTTCGCTCCGTAACCGCGGCCTGAACGGCGACGGGTGACAGATTGCCCGTATCGGGATCAACGTCGGCAAATACTGGCGTGGCACCGGTTTGCATGATGACGGTGTTGGTGGGCTCCGCGGTCATCGACGTCGTGATGACCTCACGACCGGGGCCCGCGCCAGAGAGTAGCAGCGCCACATGCAGCGCGCCGGTCCCGCTGCTCGTCGCAAGTGCCCGCGGCAGTCCGAATTGTTCGCCAAAGCGGCGCTCGAATTCATAAACGGCTTCCCCCTCCCCGATCATGCCGCTGTACAGCACCTCTTCCAGAGCCGACATAAGTCCTTCCCGCGGCGGCATGGCGACTTTGACGAGGGGCAAAGGTAACGAGACCGAACTGGTCATAGTGAATCAGCTTTCCAACTTCCGCACGGCCTGGATGCGATAGCCCAAGCTGCAACGGCGCGTCGCGATAGACGAGTCATTCCGAAAGGAAACGAACCTTGTTGTTGGACAAGGCCTTTAGGACGCGTTGCTCGATCGGAGTGAACATTTTTCGATATTTTTTCGTATCGATGTTGCAAATAGTCGCGTCATCAAAGCGATCCGTCGCCGCCTTCTGACGCGCGCTGTCGCTGACGAAGACTATAGCCTCGTCTTTCCCGGCCGCCTTCCAGCCATAAGCGAGAATTCCGTCCGATGCCCCATCCAGCTGCTCGATGCCCAGTTCGACTTCGAGGTCGCTCATCCACCCGGCCAGCATCTTCCACTTCTCCTCGGCCGAAACGGTTTTGTAGAAGGACAATGTCTCCTTCTGCGTGGCCGGAGAACCGGCCAGCACGACTTCGGCTGGCCAAGACCTCGTGATGTTCGATCCGATCAACGCGACGGTGCGACGGCCGATCGTTACCCCAGAAGCGCAAATGCACGAACCGACCAACCAGACATCATCTTCTATCACGACGGGCCGTTCGCCATAAAGAGTGCAACCCTCAATCCGTTCGCCCGCCGCGACGTGCGACCAGATTTGCGAATACATGCCAACGCGAACACCGTTGCCGATCGTCAGCCCCCCACTACCGTCCAATACGGTGTTTTGGCCGAACCAGCCGTGCTGGCCGATCGTAACGCCCTCGGTCGAAAGGATTAGGCAATTATCGTGCAGCGACGTCCAATCGCCGATGCTAACCCTACCACCGCTGACGATGAATTTGACACCCGGCCCGATGGAGCAATAATCGCCGATCTCTACCCGCGCCGGCTTGTGAAAAACGATCTTAACGCCCGCAGCGATCGACGTGCTCTTACCGATTACGACCTCGCCATCGCCAATGATCTCGATATTGCTGTGCACCACTCTTGTCCTCTCGTTTCTATCTTGCTGTTTCTTTTGGGGTGACGCCCTTTGGATGGCAGCCATCCAGCACAAATCCGACCTGCCTCACCCGTCCTCGAGCGGCGCGTTCGCGCGCATGTCTGCCTGCAGGCTTTCGATTTCCGCTTTTAATGTTTCATACTCAGCCATCTTGCGCTTTATAAAACGCGATGTGAGCATGGCCCGATGCGCCATGCCCTCGGGCGTCAACTCATAAATATAGCCAATTTTGTTCTGCGAAGACCGAAAGTTGGCTATCTTCACATGCCCCTTTTCGACGAGCGCATTTAGGCAATAGTTGATCCCACCCAAGCTGATGCCCAACGCCTTTGCCAGTTCCCGCTGACTGATCTGCGGATTGGATTCCAGAATTCGCAATGCACGGAAATTGACGTCTTCGTCGCGACTGTTTTTTTTTCGATTGGTCATGCCGCCATATCGCTATCGCACCGGAACCCTTTGGCCATGCAGATCGAGAGGTGGAGACAAATCCTGTTCATATTTGAACACATACTTTAGCCCAGCGCACTCGTAAAGCCCGCGGCGCCATTTTGGACGGGAAGCGCGACCGCTACGCCGAGCCGATCGCCTTGGACGCGATGGCGCTGAACGCAAAAACGCGCGGGCCCTTTTGGGCAGCCACAGCACTTAGACGCATGGCCTCGGCTCCATCGTCGGCTGTCAATTCGCTCAGCAGCCGGTCCAGTGTCTCGGGGCTAGCATCATGTATGATCCGCGTATTTCCACCGATATCCAGATGGTCCATCCCCCGCCAATGATGGAAAACGGTACCGAGTCCTTGCCCAATGGCCTCTTCCCACAATACCGAATGGGTACCCGGAAACAGGGCGAAATCGCCCGCCCAGAAGATGCGATAGATTTCGTTCGCCGGTGTCCAGCCCAGCATATGCACATCTTCATGGATATCGATGCCGTCGAGTTCCACCTGAACTTCAGGTGTCGCTTGACCAAAAACAATAAGATGGGCGTTACCAATCTCCCCTCTCCGCTTGGCGCGCGAAAAGCGATCGATCAGCGTATGAATATTCTTGCGAAGATCGAGTTTCCCGCCAGTCACGAATAGCAATGCGTCGTCGGGAATTCCCCATCCGGCTCGCGCTTCGCGTCGAACCTGGCTGCGATCGAGCCCTGCAGTCTGCGTGTCGTCCGCCCCGAACGGAAGCAGTTCCATCTTAGCGCGGTCGACCCCGTAAACCTCGTGCAGGAAATCTCCACGAACCGGCAGAGTCGGCAGGAAACGCTGCACGATCGGCGATACCCGCTTCACGATAGCGCGATAGAACAGCCCGTGCAGCAAGTGGCGCGAGACGAAGCCCCGCGCGCTATTGACATAGTCGGTATGGCAGTCCGCATAGACCGGCGTCGGGCGTCGAAGCACATAGCTGCGGATGGTCAGGAAATCCCAGAACTGGACGTCATGGACGAAGATAAGATCAGGTTTGAACTCTTCAAGCAGCTTTTCAACGCCCTCATAGGCGCGAACTTTGGCCTGAAGGCACTTCGGTACCCACGAAGCATAAGGCAAGCGATGTACAGGCACGCCATCCTCGTTAATGTAACTCGTCGGTTCGACATATCCTAGCTGCGTCCGCTCAAGATATGTTTCGGTCGAGGCAACGATCATCACATCGTGCCCCATCTTTCGGTGAATGCGCGGAAGGATATTTTCCTGGTAACCGAACCCATCGATATAGAATGCCGCGAGGCAGATATGAGCTATGCGCATTGTTCAAGCCGCTCTAAGAATTTTTGGGGATCGCGGATGTCTTCCGCACATTGTTCCAGAACCGTATCCGGCTGGTCCCACCACCGGCTGGCGAGAAGAGCCTCGCGGACTGGCTCATCGAACCGGTAGCGGATGAAACGCGCGGGAGAGCCCGCAACGATGGCGTAGGGCGGAACATCCCGCGTCACCACAGCACCAGCTCCGATCACCGCACCATGGCCGATGGTGATGCCCTGCATGAGGATTGCGCGGTAGCCGATCCACACGTCGCTACCCACAATTGTGCGCTGCGGATCGGGACGCGGGAAGGTCGAGAACTTCTTCCTGACGCTGTCGCGACCCTCATAAAAAACCGGCGAGGTGCCGACCCACTCGATCGGGTGCCGGCCACCGCCAATGACGACATAATTCGCGATCGAGCAGAAATCACCGATGTCCGTCGTCGTGATTTCGCAGTCATAGCCACAAAAACTGTGACGCCCCATTGTGCTCCCCACGAAGGAAGAGCCGGGCTCGACCTTAGACGTCGGATGGACCTCGCTACCGCGAATCGCCGCGCCGCGGATCTTGCGGAACAATTTCGACCATAGGTAAATGGGAGAAGGCATGGCGTTTTCTCCGTCAGCGTCGCAACAGCAGCGAGTTCATGCTGCGGCCCCGACCGGTCGGGCAACACTCATGTCGCCGTCAATGAAGATGCGGAACCACAACTCAACGCTCAACAGACGAAATAATAAGGTGCCATGATCGCTGCGGCCCGACCGATGATCCTCGATCCTCGCCCTTAGCCCCTGGGCGTCAAACAGCCCTCGCGCGAGACACCGGTCGCTGCAGAGGATATCCAGCGGCCCCGTTCCGGGCGCGTAGCTTTTTCGGAACTGTCGTCCGATCGGCGTGGTAAACCCATATTTGATCGTTTCATCAAGGATCGCATCATCGACCAACCCACGCATGGCTTGGCGATGAATATATTTGCCTACCCCCAATTCGGCCTTAAAGTCGCCGGGAAGAGGCCAGACAAATTCAACCAGCCGGTGGTCAAGAAAGGGCATGCGAGCCTCCAGGCTATTCGCCATCGAAATGGCATCGCCATAGTGCAGCAAGTTGACGAGCCCACCACTGTGCTGTTCACGCAGCCGGCGCGCGAGAGCACCTTCACCCGCGACAGGTTCCAAAGTCGGGAAATCGGCCATAGGGGGATGTTCGCGTAATCGAGGCCCATAGATGCCGTCGAATCCCTGCAGCCGCTGTTGCAAGCGCGAAATCCACGGCAGATCGTTGCTTGCCTGCCTTGCAACCAGCAAAATCAACGAGCGGAGCGTATAGGTTTTTAGATATTGCCTCAGGCCGCGCCAAGCCTTTCCCCACCGTCCCGATGCAATCAGGTCGCGTTCAGCTGGCCATATCACCGCCGAGATATAGCCCGCCAGTAGTTCATCAGCTCCCTGCCCGTCCAACACCACGGTCAAGCGTTTGCGCGCTTCCTGGAGCAACTGCATCAGCGGGATCACCGCGGGCGAACTGTTGCCGCTTTCGAGATGATAGACGATCTGGCCAAGCCGTCCGATGAAATCTGAATAATCGGTATCTATTATATGGGCATCGAGACCAAGCCTTTCGGCGGTCTCGCACGCACCTATCGATTCATCTATTCTCCTCGTGCTGTCCTGATAGATGGCGCCGTCCTGAACCAGTCCTTCCTCGCTATCGAACCGTGCGGTAAAGCTGTGGTGCGGTGCGGGGTCGATGACCTGCATGACCGACGCGATCGAATTGGAATCGACACCCGACGACAAGGTAATGCCGAGCGGAACGTCGCTCCGCATCCGCAGACGCACCGCGTCTTCGAATAATTCGCCATATTGACGCCGGGCTTCGTCGAAGTCGAGGCCGCTCCGTCCGGTCGGATAATCCCAATATCGCCACACTCGCAGCGCGCCGTTGGCGTCGATCGTCAGATTATGGCCCGGTTGCAACCGACGGACGTCGCGGAACCAGCTCTGTTCGTGCTGGGCACCCACCGATGTTCGGCAATAATTGGCAATCACGCCATAGTCGGGCTCCACCAACGCCGGTGCATAGTGGAGCAATGATTTTATTTCAGAGGCAAACAGCAATTGTCCGTTATGCAAGGAATAGTTGAACGGCTTGATGCCAAACCGATCGCGTGAGGCGAAAATCGTCCGCTCGACGCAGTCATAAATGGCAAAAGCCCACATGCCGTTGAAACGGCTGACACAGTCATCGCCCCACTGGATATAGGCCCGGAGCAAGACCTCGGTATCGCCGTTCGTCTGAAAAGCGATGCCGAGCGCTTCTAGTTCTGCCCGGAGTTCGAGATAATTGAAGATCTCGCCATTATAGGTCAGCCAATAACGGTCGGAAATCTGAAACGGCTGGTTGCTTTCATCAGACAGGTCGATGATCGACAGCCGGGCATGACCGAACATGACTCCATCTACGACCCGCTGCGACCGCCGCCCGTCGGGTCCACGATGAGCAAGTTTTTCCAGCCCTTCGCGGAATCGACCCTCATCGATCGGGCGCCCACCGCCCAGGTCAACGATGCCGAAAATGCCGCACAAAACTCATACCCTCTCTGTCGCTTTTTACCGATTGAATGGTCGTGTCCATGGACCGCAATCGATCACAGCCTCAGATCGCTTGCTTCCGCCGGAAGTAAATATTTGAGATCGTAAAGAATATGATCGCGCTTGCCGAACGCGCGCAACGCTTCGCTACCCAAAACTCGAAATTCATCGTGTGCTACCGCAAGAATGATGCCGTCATACGCGTCTTGCGCCGGATCGTGGATGAGCGTCAGACCATATTCGGCCGCAGCTTCCCCGGCGTCGACCCAAGGGTCATAGACATCAACCTCAATGCCATAGCCTTCGAGTTCGCGCACGACGTCAATGACGCGTGTATTGCGCAAGTCGGGGCAATTTTCTTTGAAGGAGAGCCCCATCACAAGTACGCGCGCGCCACGAACCTGAATCGACCGACCAATCATCGCCTTTACCATCTGTCCAACGACGTAAGCGCCCATTCCGTCGTTCAGCCTACGTCCTGCCAGAATGATCTGGGGATGATAGCCGATCGCCTGCGCCTTGTGCGTCAGATAATAAGGGTCAACGCCGATGCAGTGCCCACCGACCAAACCGGGCCGGAACGGCAAAAAATTCCATTTCGTGCCCGCAGCATCGAGGACCGCCTGGGTATCAATGTCCATCCGGTTGAAAATCATCGCTAGTTCGTTGATCAGCGCGATATTCAGATCGCGCTGCGTGTTCTCGATAACTTTCGCCGCTTCGGCCACCCGGATCGATGCGGCACAATGCGTTCCCGCGGTGATAACGCGGCGATAGACGGCATCGACGAGTTCAGCGACCTCAGGCGTCGAGCCCGACGTGATCTTGCGAATATCGGGCAACCGGCGCGTCTTATCGCCGGGATTGATCCGTTCGGGGCTATAGCCTGCGAAGAAGTCGCGATTGAACACGAGGTTCGACTGTTTCTCCAATATGGGTACGCAATCCTCTTCGGTGGCGCCCGGATAAACGGTCGATTCATAGACGACGATATCGCCATGCTTCAGCAGCTTGCCGACCGTCTCCGATGCCTTCAAAAGAGGTCGAAGATCGGGTCGTTTCTGCGTATCCACCGGGGTCGGAACAGTGACGATATAGAAGTTGCAATCAGCAAGCTCTGTCGTCTCGGTCGTGAAATGGAGATTGGTCGCGGCTGCCAGTTCGGCCTTGTCGACCTCCAATGTCTCATCAACGCCGCCTCTCAGCGAAGCGATGCGTTGGCGGTTGATGTCGAATCCCACAACCCGACCGACTTTTGCAAACTCCACAGCAAGCGGCAGACCGACATAGCCGAGCCCGACGATTCCAATCCGGGCCTGTTCTGCAGTACTGATCACGCTGCCCCCCTCACGCCGGTCCAGACTCCCCGCGTATCGACGATCAGCCCCTCCGGCACTGCCATCGCCTTAAATTCACGGTGATCGACCAACAACACATGAATGTCGGCCGCGATGTCGGGGGTCGAACCAAACTGGCAACGGTCGAGGCTGACCGGAAGACCCTCGATATTAGGTTCGATCACCACAAGCCGTTCACCGAACCGCTCTTGAAGCTGCTCAGCAATATACAAGGCAGGGCTTTCGCGCAGATCATCGATATCCGGCTTGAACGCCAGGCCGTAGCAAGCGATGGTCACTTCACTCGCGCTGCTACCGCTGCGCGTGCTCCACTGTGCAACGGCAGCCTCGACTTTCTGTAGAACCCAGCCCGGCTTTCCGTCATTCACCTCACGCGTCGCACGGATAAGGCGGGATATATCGGGCGCGCTCGACACGATGAACCAGGGATCGACAGCAATGCAGTGCCCACCAACCCCAGGCCCCGGCTGCAGGATATTTACGCGCGGATGGCGATTGGCGAGCGCGATCAACTCCCATACATTGATGTCCAGTCGATCGCAGATCAGCGACAATTCATTCGCGAATGCGATGTTCACGTCGCGAAAGGCATTCTCGGTGAGCTTAGCCATTTCAGCGGTTCTCGCATCCGTGACAACACATTCACCCTTCACAAACAAGCTGTAAAGCGACAGCGCCGCGTCCGAACAGGCTGACGTGATGCCACCGATAACGCGATCATTTTGAATGAGTTCCTGCATCACTTTGCCCGGGAGCACCCGCTCAGGACAATGCGCGACGCGAACGTCCGACGCCTCGCCGGATTGTTGCGGGAAACTTAGGTCGGGTCGCGCTTCGGCCAACCAGGCCGACATTTTTTCGGTGGTGCCAACCGGCGACGTCGATTCCAATACCACCAGATTGCCCTGCGCCAGAACCGGCGCAATCGATCGGCATGCCGCCTCGATATAGGATAGATCGGGGTCGTGATCATCGCCCTTGAATGGTGTCGGCACCGCAATCAGAAACGCGTCCGCCGGTTCCGGCTTCGTAGTCGCCCGCAAATAGCCTTGGCTAACTGCCGAATGGACAGCGATATCAAGATCTGGCTCGACAATATGAACCTTACCTTGGTTGATCGTTTCGACCGCGTGCTCGCTTACATCAATTCCGATCACATGGATTTTCCGGGACGCGAACATCGCCGCAGTAGGCAGGCCAATATAGCCCAGCCCCACCACCGCAATTCTATTAAACTGCCAGTTCATATTTTCTGTCACTTGCCTGCATAATCGCGATACCAACTGACGAAATCACGAATGCCGTCGCGATAATTCGTCTGGGGACGGTAGCCCGTCAACCGTTCGAGAAGCGATGCATCCGCCCATGTCGCAGGAACATCGCCGGGCTGCATGTCCATATAGTTGCGCTCCGCCTTCATCCCGAGTTCGGCTTCTATCGCCTCAATGAAGTCGAGCAGCCGGATCTTATCGTTGTTGCCGATGTTCACGATACGGAATGGCGCCACTGGGCTCAGCGAGTCCCCATTTGCTATATCGGTGGCTGAAGCAGGCCGCTGAGGTACGGCGTCGATCAGCAATCGAATCCCGCGCACCAAATCACCCACGTAGGTAAAGTCGCGGTACATGTCGCCATGGTTGTAGATGTCGATCGGCCGCCCATCCAAAATGGCATCGACGAATTTGTACAGCGCTAGGTCGGGACGCCCCCACGGCCCATAGACTGTGAAAAAGCGGAACATTGTCGTCGGCAGATTCCATAGATGCGCATAGGAATGCGCCATCGCCTCATTCGCCTTCTTCGTCGCGGCATAGATTGTCAGCGGGGTGTCGGCCTTTTCGGTTTCGGTAAACGGCATTTCCTCGTTCGCGCCATAGACGGATGAAGTCGACGCCATCAGCAGGTGCTGAACCTCCAGTCGCCGTGCCGCCTCCATGACATTGAAGGTGCCGACGACGTTGCTGTCGATGTAGGCACGAGGATTTTCGATACTGTAACGCACGCCGGCCTGTGCAGCGAGGTGGACGATGACATCGGGCTCGAAGGAATCAACCGTACTGTCCAGAAGCGCATGATCCTCGAGCATACCCTCAGTGACACCGAAGGCCGCATTCTGAAGCAGGGCCTGATGCCGCCGCTGCTTCAGGCGAACGTCATAATAATCGGTCATGCCGTCGAAACCGTGAACCGAGTATCCCTCCGCGATCAGCAGGCGAGCAAGGTGAAACCCGATAAATCCGGCAGTCCCAGTAATGAAAATCTTTTGCGGCACGCCCATCTCCGTCCGTGTTACATTCGGCCGCTTATGCGGAGTCAGAATTAGCGCGTGGTTTGCGGCGGTGTTAAGCCCGTCGGCACCAGAGAAACGTCACTCAGATAGACATCGATACCCGCCGCATCATCAGGAAGCGCAATATCGAGGGACACCCAGCGCCAATTGCACGCGTCTCCCACTAATCTCACAGAGGCCTGCCTTTTTCCTGCCACGGCCGGCACGATCACCGGGGGCAACGATGCTCCGTCGGCCTCGGCACAGTAAATCCGGAAACGCAGCGAACTGTCGGCATTGTGAGATAAGGCCCAGTTCAACGTATAGTCACCTGGCGAAAGCCTGACCAACTGTCTGGCAGCCATTCCTTGCGCTCCCCCGATAGCAGAGATCAAGAGGCGCTTCCTTGCCGGCTCAATTGTGGCGCCAAGGTTGCCCATCGCCGCCAATTCCCAATCCAGCGGCGGAAAGTGCGGCTGGCCCGCAAAATGACCATTGATAAGTCGGTTCGCCTGTCCCCGAGCGCGCCAGGTCGATGGCGCAAGGCTGTCGGCTAGGGCGAATGCTTCGTCGAGTTGCCCATATTGGACGAGACCAAGGACAAGCCGTTCATCCATCGCGTCGATCGTTGTCTGGCGCCAGGGTCGCTCAACCAAAGCCATGCGCAATTTTGCAGCATTACCAAGACTCTGAGGATGCAGGACCACAGCACGCCAATAATCAGGTGCCCACTTGGGAGCCGCGCCGATCACCGGCGTTAATGCCTCGACAGCGCCGGGCATCGACGTCGCCTGAGCAATGACCCCGACATAGGACTTTCGGGCTTCATTTTTAGTAAGCATAGACCGCGACAGCCATTGGAAGAACGCCTGCTTATCATCCCGGTAGCCGGCGGACTCAATCAATTCGGCATTGATAAGGGAATTCCGCCGCGTCACCTTGCCGGCGAGTTCGAGCAGGGCTTGCCGGTGCTGACCGTTGATCTTTTCTCGGGAAGGTGCAGTCAGGGTCGATAACGCGTTCGCCGAGAGCGGCTCCGCTCGGTAGCCCTGCAGCGCCATCGCGCGTTCAAGTTTCAAAACAACCGCTTTGGCATTTTTCTGACGGCGCGCGGCATAGGTTGCGGCTGCAAGATTGGCGCATGCACCACTGACAGGAGGGACCTGGATCGCGCAGGCCCTGTCCGGCGCTCGAACTTCATACGCCACAACATAGCTGGACAAGGCTACACCGATCGCCAAAATAACTGCGACCATCCATAGTGCTATGTTATAGATCTTCACGGCTTTTCCAAATATGCGATTGACGCCAAGGAGCTCAATTGTCGTCCTTCGTCGCTTCGTTGCCATAGCCATAGCCATAGCCATAACCATAACCATAGCCATAAACTTGATTCTTGGCGCCAACCTTGGTCACGATAGCGCCGAACAGACGAGCACCCGACATACGCAGACGTGTCAGTGCCGTAGACACAGCACGCCCCTTCGTCACATTCGCTTCAATCACGAACAACACGCCTTCGACACGTTGAGCGATGAGCGGGGCGTCCGCGAGACCAAGCAGAGGCGGCGCGTCGATCAACACATGATCGTAACGACGCAGCAAGATTTCAATGAGCTGCGCAAGGCGGTCGTTACCAAGAAGTTCGGCGGGATTCGGCGGCTTCTTCCCGGCAGTGATGATCGAGAAGCCGAATTTATTTAGCGGCATGATCATTTCATCAACATGGTCGTCACCAGCCAGATAATGGCTCAAACCGCGCTGCATCGGAATATCCAAATAGCGATTCAACGACGGGTTCCGGATGTCGGAATCGACGAGGATTACCGATTTTCCGGTCGCGGCCAGCACTGTGGCGACGCTGAGCGATGAGTTGCTCTTCCCTTCCTTAGGACGGGAAGACGTCAACATGATCGACCGCGGCGCTCCATGTTCGGTCAGGAACGTCAGGTTGGTCATGACCGAGAAATAGGCTTCGTAAATCGGCGATTTCTTGTCGACGATAGCGTCGGCCACATCCTTATCGACGCTTTCAGGAATCGCACCCAGCAGGGGCAAGCCGAAGCGAGCGCCCACTTCCTGCGGATCGCGAACCGAGCTGTCCATCCGCTCGAGGAAGAACGCAAGGCCGACCGCAAGAATCAGACCCGGCAATAGAGCCAAGACAAGGTTCAGCTGAAGATTGGGGCTCGAAGGCGAGCCCGCCACCTTCGCCCTGTCGACGATTGAAATATTGTTCGTTCCAACACCTGCAGCACCGATTTCTTTGTAGCGCTGGAGCAAACCATCATAAAGCTGCCGGTTAGAATCCACTTCGCGCTGAAGGATCGCCATCTGGATCGAATCGCGCTGTTGGACATTGTATTTGTCTGTCAGTTGATCGAGTTCCGCCTGCAACTGTCGCTCGCGCTTGAGTGCGGCGTTGTATGCCTCTTGGTTGCCCTGCTTCGAGCGCCCGGTTTCCGCAGACAGACTGCGGTCCAGATTGGACACCTGCGCACGAAGCGAAACCACTGTCGGATAATCATCCCCGAAAGTAACACGCTGGCGAGCAAGTTCGGCTTCAAGATCGGCACGACGCTGGCGCAAACCGACAATCGTCTGTGCGTTCGCCTGCCCTGCCCCCGTCAGCGTGTTCGACAATTCGGCTTCGGTGGCGATACGTTGTTCGCGCGCGCGCGCCAATGCGCGGCTGATTTCCGTGATGTCGGTTCCGACCAGCGTTTCCGATTGTGTATTCCCATTGGCATCGGCTTTCGAGGAAATGGTAACAATCCCCCGGCTCGTCGCATAGTTGATAAGTCCGCGTTCGGATGTTTCCAGATTCTGTCGCAGCGTATCAAGGCGCGCCTCGAGATATTTCCGCGCATCAGACGTCGCCGCGAAGCGGCGATCTGTGTTCGATTGGACGAATTGAGTCACCCACAGGTCGGTGAGTTTCGCCGAAAGCGCCGGCGATGGCGTCGAAAAACTAACGTCAACGAGGCTCGACGCCCGCATCGGCGACACAGTCAATCGATCAAGCAGAACCATCGCAGCATTGGTTGTCAAACTCTCTCGTTGCGCGCTCGACAATGCCCCTTCAGGATTCTCCAGCTTGAACAGACGTAGAAATTCTTCATTCGCCGTCAGATTGCCCGCGCGGACGACGCGTTCGGCAAGCGAGCGGGATTCGAGCAGGGAATATTGCGTGTTGTAGAAAGCCACCTCGTTGATCAGGCTTCGTTCGCGCTCCCCTGCAACCGATGTGGAAACCGGAGCGTCGGGCAAGATTTCGATACGTGCCGTTGAGGTGTATTGGGGTGTGGCAATAAAGGTCAAGAGTAGGCCGAGAACCAACGAGCCCGCAACTATGCTCAGCGCCAGATAGCGATGATTAAGAATCACCGTCATTATCTGCTCAAGGATCGAAAGTCCGAACCGAGAGGAATCGTAGCGAGCCTCCTCGTTCTCCAGCGCGATCATATCCTTACCGGACATCGCTTCGCGTCCGTTTACAATGGGACTCATTTTCTCATCTCGCTCGCAAGGAGGATAATCGGTGACAGCAACGCCGGAACCGACTGCAGCAGCAGGTTGAATCGACGCCGCTGTGGGGAATCGCCAACAATCACAATATCGTTCGGGAAAACTTCGGGATCGGAATAATTGCCCCGTCGGATCGCCTCCAGATTATAGAGGCCGACATATTCCTTGCCACCGACGGTACGGAAAATAACGACGTCTTCGAGCTTGGCAAATTCGTTCGTGCCGCCAGCAAGGGCAACAGCACGCATCAGGGTGACGCGACCTACGACCGGATATGCGCCAGCCTTTTTCACTTCACCATCCACCGCCACAGTCATCGATTGGATCGAATATGCACTGGTTGGCGATTTGAAGTTCACCGTGACCTGCGGATCGCGGACATAACGGCCAGCCAATTTACTCCGAATTTCTTCTGAAACCATGTTGGTAGTCTTGCCGCCGGCATCCAGCGCACCGACCAACGGAAAGGTAAACCCGCCCTGCCCGTCTGTCATCACATCGCGCTGCATTTCCGGAACGCCGAACACCTCGACGCGCAGTTCAGTGAAAGGGCCAATATAAGCGACGCGGCTCGCACGTACTCCATCGTCCGCACCGGGGAGTGGTAGCTCAGTCAGCGGCGTGATAGGCGTGCCCGTCGCACTGGCCACCGGCGGCGGCGAACTGGCGCACCCAGCGAGCAAGGCAACATTGAATGCGAGCGCTAGACGAAAGTGCTTCATGGTTTAATTGATCCAGAGTTCCGAAGATGGAGACGGCTATAAAGACTGCAACTATGCTCGCAAGCCGCTATCATCACCGCGCCGGCTCGATTTCAGACGGACCCTGTTTACGGGCGAAGCAGGAACAATTGTCATCAGCAACATGATCGCAACCACCTGCATCGACGGCACGCGCAACGGATAGTCCGTCGCGCTCGCCGCCGCCAGCAGCATCGTCACCGCAATGACCATCACGCGCATGTCACCGCGATGCCCCTTGATCAGGTTACGAAGCCCCTTTGCCAAGATGGCACGGCCCAACCAGACGAACGCAGCAACGAGGATCAACACAAAAGGCAAGCCGCCCGTGAGCACCGCCTCAGTCCAGTCATTATGTGCATGATTGAAATAGCTGGGCTGCAGCAAGTGGTCTGGTTCATATACCTTATAGATTTCAGCGAAAGAGCCGAGCCCGCTACCCGTCAGCCAATATTGTTCAATCATCGATTGCACCGTTGGCCAGGCTCGAACACGCAGATCGTCCGCAACACCCTCACCCATGAAACGCGCGACAGCGCTCGCACGGCTTCCAAGCCAGAGAGTAGCGCCCAGAGCAAGCGCAAGCAGAACCGGGGGAGCAAAGAGAATCGCATTTTTCCAACGTGTCGCGAACGCTTGAGGTGCCGAGAGCCTCCTCTTGCTTGCTGGCAACTCACTTTGGCCGGCGCGCCAGGTCAATCCCACGACCGCATAGCCAAGGCAAAATGCAACGACCCCAGCCGCGAATCCTGCGCGCGAACCGATCAGAGCGGTCAGAGCGGTTAGGAAAAGTGCCGAGAAGATCAGCCCCGCCTGCACCATTTTGCGCTGCCGCTTGCGCATCAATTCATCGCGCAACAGCGTTGCGGCAACGAGCACAGCGATGGCGAGGAAGATGGCATGATGATTGCGGTTTGCGAACAAACCGACCATCGAAATGGGATCGGTTATGCGATAAAAATACGCCGCACCTCCAATACCCGACAGAATCTGGATCAGACCGAGCAAGGCACTGAACGCCGCGATGCCCACGATAGCAAACATCATCTCGCGCTGATTTTCGCTGTTCATTCGTCCAGCTATGAGCAGCGCCGCGATCGGAACAGTCAACGCAAGGAGACTGTTCCAGGTTTTTGACGGTGCAAAGGAAATCGGGCGCCACCAATCAGGCTGCCCCAACAATTGATCAATCGCGAACACCGTGTCGCGCCCCGGCAGAGCTTGCCAGATACCTGGCGGCAACGGGATAAGTTGAACAGCATTCCAGACTGTAAGAAGAAGCAACAGAACCAAAGGCGTTCGAATACGCTTCCAGTCGTCACGAGACATCCCGGCCAATGCCCAGCAAGCAAACAGCACCGCCCCGCCCCGCAACAATGGAAGCGACGCGACATCGCTGCGAGACGACCCGCCGAGCAAAACGACGAATGCGACAAACAGGACGGGCATACGATCACGAACCGCAAACCGGGCTTGCGACCTAAAAGCGATAACCGACTGAGAAATTTTACTCATCAAACTCTTAGATCAAAAAGCCAAAAGCAGACCAAGCCGCCCGAAATCATGCTGGCCGGCGCTTAAACGCTCGCACCGGCAGTGACAAGCAATATGACAAGGAAAGCTGAGATGCACTTGATACGTTCCGGCTGATACGTTCCGGCCCTTGGCACGCTCGCCGCCTCATGATTGCGCTTCGCGCGCAAACAAATACCAGCGCTGGTCATTTTCGAGCGCCAACGCAGCAAGGCATCCGCTCTGAAACGCACCCAGATCGATTCCAATCCGATTGGCTTGCTCATCGGGCTCTGCCGTGATGCTATGGCCATGAACGATGACTTTGCCATGATCGTTCGTTTCATCGAGGAACTCATCTCGAATCCAACGCAAATCGGCCAAGGATTGCCGCTCTAACGGCACGCCAGGACGGATGCCGGCATGGACAAAGGCGTAGTCTCCGATCTCGATGTAATCTTCGCCGCTGTTGAGGAAGTCGATGTGGGACTGAGGCACCAAGGTAGGCAGGCGCGCCGCGACGCCTTCGAAGCTGGCATTGGCCAGAGAGTCACTATCCTTCCAATAACTCTCCACTGTCGCGTCGCCGCCAATACGCATGAAATAGCGCAGTCGACGGACACTGCCCGTAAGCGCGGCGAGAAAGCACTCCTCATGATTTCCCATGAGCAGTCGGGTGTCGGGGAATTCGTTTTTCAAGAGGCGCGCGCGCTCGACGACCTCGGCCGAGGCCGGCCCGCGATCGACAAGGTCGCCGAGAAGGATAAGAGTCGTTTCCGCCTGTGACCGAGATAAATTGTCGGCTCGTATCATGTCGATTATCTGCGAGAACAGATCGTCGCGACCGTGAATGTCGCCGATCGCATAGACTCTACGCCCGGCCGGAATGGCATGAGCAACGGGAATTTTGCGTTCTTCGTACTGGCTTCTACGCTTCCAGAACATGGTGTTGAAAAACCTTCGGTAATGCAGGCATATGGAGAGATAAATGGCGAATCCGGCGTCTCTGGCGACCGGTACCAGCGCGGCGCGGGATCGACAACAACGCGTGTCCGGCCTCGACGTTCCTTCACCACGCCTTGCCACAGACGCAACTTATTTAAGTGGCAGTTCCGCAACGGCTTGTTATCGAGCGTCAGCAAGCGGGGCGCCCCCTGTTACATGGAGATGTTTGCGATGAAAGTGATGGCGGTTTTCGGGACGCGGCCTGAGGCGATTAAGATGTTCCCTGTAATCCACGCGCTGAGAAACCAAAAAGCCATCCAAGTCCGTGTATGCGTGACCGCCCAGCACCGCGAGATGCTGGACCAAGTGCTGCACATTGCGCGAATCACACCCGACGTGGACCTCAACGTTATGCAAAAAAATCAGTCGCTTGATGGGCTTCTCGCACGTCTGGTGACAGGCCTCGGCGAAACCTTCGACGCCGAAAAGCCCGATCGAGTTCTGGTCCATGGCGACACGCTGACCACGATGGCGGCAACATTGTCCGCCTATTTCCGGAAAATCCCGGTCGGTCATGTCGAAGCGGGACTACGCAGCGGCAATATTTATCACCCTTGGCCAGAAGAAGTTAACCGCAAGATTGCCGGCGCTGTCGCCGACCTACATTTCGCACCGACCGAAACTGCCGCAACGGCGCTACGCGTAGAGAATGTGCCGGCCGATCGCATCCACGTCACCGGCAATACTGTGATCGATGCGCTGCTGGCAACCAAGGCACGAATCGACGACGAGCCCGCCCTCGCTGCCGGACTCGATCAGCTTGCGGCACGCTTTGCCGGAAAACACATCATTGCCGTCACATCGCACCGGCGCGAGAATTTCGGCGACGGGATGACCGCGATAGCCGAAGCCGTCGCCGCCATCGCGTCTCGCAACGATGTCGCGGTCGTCTTCCCGGTTCATCCTAATCCGCACGTGCGCAATATTATGGAACCGATCCTGCAAGGTCTCGATAATGTTGCACTGATCGACCCACTCGATTATCCGCACTTCGTCCGCTTGCTTGCAATGTCCGCACTTGTTCTGACCGACAGCGGCGGCGTCCAAGAAGAAGCACCCGCACTAGGCAAGCCCGTCCTAGTGATGCGCGAGACGACCGAGCGGCCAGAAGGCATCGAAGCTGGCACGGCACGGCTTGTTGGAACCGACAAGCAGCGTATTGTTTCTGAAGTTTTCAGCCTTTTGGATGACAAGGATGCCTATACTGCCATGGCCCGCGCCCATAACCCCTTTGGCGACGGCACAGCAGCCAGACAGATCGCTGAGATTATCGCCCGTGCCCATTGACATTGGACAGAAAGCCGCACTTCTTGGGCGTGGAGATATCGCAGCGCTCTTAGAACGTGGTGGCAAGATGGTCTATGACACCCGCAGGCTGTGGCTCTGCCAATCGGGCGCCGCAAGCGACATCCGGCTGCATCTCGCGGCCTGATTTGGCAATGGACAATCTTCAGAATAGCGCAGCAACATTTCAGCGTCTGGAAAGGCTCGTCCTCGAAAAACCTTGGGGCCGCACCGACATTCCGCGCGCGTTCGGTGATTTTGGCGGAAAGCGTATCGGCGAGATATGGTTCTTGCATCCGAGCGGCGACGCCGCAGCGTTCATGATCAAATTTCTCTTCACCTCCGAACGGCTTTCGATTCAGGTCCACCCCGACAACAATGATGCACGCGCGGCGGGACTGGCGCAGGGCAAGGATGAATGCTGGCTGGTCATGGCGGCCGATCAGGGCGCTGAGCTGGGCGTCGGCCTGACCGGAAAAACAACGCGCGAGGCAGTGCACCGCGCCGCTCTCGACGGATCGATCGTCGATATGGTGGATTGGCGCCCCGCCGCCGCGAATGATTTCATCTATAATCCCGCCGGCACCATCCACGCGATCGGCGGCGGGCTCACGATCGTCGAGGTCCAGCAGAATATCGACCGAACTTATCGGCTTTATGATTACGGCCGTCCGCGCGAACTACACCTCGAAGAGGGGCTGAAAGTCGCGTCGGCAGAGCCCGTCGCCGATCCGCGTGATTGCCACATAGATCCTGCCCGCGATCGCAAACTGGTGAGCGGCCCCTATTTTCACGTCCTGCACATGGCCGGCCCGGTCGATCCGGAATTATTGACCGGCATAGACGGCGAACTGACGTTCCTTCCGCTGTCAGCCGCCTGCCGCGTCGCGGGCGAAGCGCTCGGCTTAGGCGAAGCAGTGTTGCTGCATGATCCCGCATTGATCGACATCGCCCCGGGCGGCCGCGCGCTGCTTTGCTGGGCCGCCTGAGCGAAACGGGAACCCCCTCCCCTTGCGGGCTGCCGGGCGATCTCCCATATCGCCGTTCATGAGCGAAACATCCACGCAGCGTGCCGCGCCTTGGCACGGAACCACCATCCTTTCCGCCCGCACTCCCGAAAAGGTCGTCATCATCGGTGACGGCCAGGTGTCGATGGGCCAGACGGTGATGAAACCCAATGCCCGCAAGGTTCGCCGCCTGCACGACGGCAGCGTCATCGGCGGCTTCGCCGGCGCGACCGCAGATGCCTTCACCCTGTTCGAGCGCCTCGAGGCTAAGCTCGAACGGCACAACGGTCAGCTTTTGCGCGCCGCTGTCGAACTGGCCAAGGATTGGCGCACCGACAAATATCTGCGCAACCTGGAGGCGATGATGATCGTCGCCGACAAGGAAGTCACGCTGGTCATCACCGGCAATGGCGATGTGCTCGAACCCAAAGGCGGGATCGCCGCGATCGGCTCGGGCGGCAATTTCGCGCTCTCCGCCGCAACGGCGCTGGTCGACTATGAAAAGGATGCCGAGGTGCTGGTGAAAAAGGCGATGCAGGTCGCCGCCGAAATCTGCGTCTACACCAACGACCAGTTCACCCAAGAAACCATCGAAATTCAGGCATAATCCCATGAACAAAGATCTGACCCCGAAGGCGATCGTCGCCGCATTGGACACGCACATCATCGGCCAGGACGCCGCCAAGCGCGCGGTCGCCGTCGCGCTGCGCAACCGCTGGCGTCGCCAGCAGCTGTCGTCCGATCTGCGCGACGAAGTGACGCCAAAGAATATCCTGATGATTGGCCCCACGGGCTGCGGGAAGACCGAGATTTCGCGGCGCCTGGCGAAGCTCGCCGACGCACCCTTCATCAAGGTCGAGGCGACCAAATTCACCGAGGTCGGCTATGTCGGCCGCGACGTCGAACAGATCGCCCGCGATCTCGTGGAAGAAGCCGTGCGGCTGGAGAAGGACCGCCGCCGCGAAGCCGTGCGCGCCGCCGCCGAAGAAGCCGCGATGGAACGCCTGCTGGACGCGCTCACCGGCAAGGGCGCCAGCGAGGCGACGCGCCAGAGTTTCCGCCAAAGGATACGCGAAGGCCATCTCGACGACAACGAAGTCGAAATCGAGGTATCCGATGCCCCGAGCATGCCGTTCGAACTGCCCGGTCAGCCGGGCCAGATGGGCATGATCAACTTGTCCGACATGCTCGGCAAGGCGATGGGCGGCATGCCCAAGAAGCGCCGCAAGCTGAAGGTCATCGAAGCCGCGACGCGGCTGATCGAGGAAGAGCAGGACAAGCGCCTCGACCAGGATGATGTCGCACGCGTCGCGCTCGCCGATGCCGAGGCCAATGGCATCGTCTTCCTCGACGAAATCGACAAGATCGCGGTCAGCGATGTGCGCGGCGGATCGGTGAGCCGCGAGGGCGTCCAGCGCGACCTGTTGCCGCTGATCGAGGGCACGACGGTCGCGACCAAATATGGTCCGATGAAGACCGACCATATCCTCTTCATCGCATCCGGCGCCTTCCATGTTGCGAAGCCCAGCGACCTGCTCCCCGAACTGCAGGGCCGCCTGCCGATCCGTGTCGAGCTGAGCGCTCTCAGTGAGTCCGATTTCGTCCGCATCCTCAGTGAAACCAAGGCGGGGCTCCCCGAACAATATGTCGCGTTGATCCAGACCGAAGGCGTCACCATCTCTTTCACCGACGACGCGATCGCGCGCGTTGCGAAGCTCGCTGCCGAGGTGAATGAGAAGGTCGAGAATATCGGCGCGCGCCGGTTGCAGACAATGATGGAACGGCTCGTCGAGGAAGTCAGCTTCGGCGCCGAGGACATGGGCGGGACGACGCTCGTGATCGACGCTGCCTATGTCGACGGCCAGCTTGCCGACGTCGTCGGCGACACCGACCTCAGCAAATATGTCCTCTGATCGCACCGCTTTTTGCCAGGCTTCGGGGCGAGCCGAACAAGGCCCCCATTAAGCCGTTCGTTTTGCCGAACTTCATTTGACTTTGCCGCGCCGTCAATGCGATGAACGGTGCGACACGGTCGTCATGGGTTGCAACCGACCGGCACGGAGACAGTAATGGCAGAAGAAGAGGGCGCCCCCCAAGGCGAACTGGCGATCACGCGTACCGGCGATCGGCTACGCCTGGCCCGCGAGGCCGCGGGGCTGTCGCTTGCCGATATCGCCACGCGCACGCGCATTACCCAGCGTCATCTTCTGGCCATTGAAAAATCGGAATTTTCCGAGCTTCCCGGGCGGACCTATGTCACGGGTTTCGCGCGCGCCTATGCTCGCGCTGTCGACCTTCCCGAGGCAGAAATCGGCGCGGAGATCCGCCGCGAGCTCGAAGAAGATGAATATGGCGCGCGTCCGCTTTACGAGGCGTATGAACCGACCGATCCCGATCGCCTGCCGACGGCACGGCTGACGTGGACGCTGGTTGTCGTCGCGCTCATCCTGGTGTCGGCCTATGGCGTCTGGCGCTTCCTGTCGGTCGAACCCGACGAGGCACTGATCGCCGCTCAGAATCGCGATGCGGACGCGTCCGAAGCGCCCGCAGCCACTGGCGCGCCAGCGACCAAGGCCGGAACTCCGACCGAACAAGCGGCGGTTGCCACCAATGCTCCGGTCGTCCTGACCGGCCTTTCGGAAGTCTGGATCGGTTTCGACGACGCGACCGGCAAGACCGAAAACTGGCGCACCCTCGATGCAGGCGAAACCTATGAGGTTCCGCCCGCCTATATCGAACAGTTCACGCTGCGCACCAGCATTCCGCAGGCGTTGAAGGTCACCGTTGGCGGCCGCGATATCGGCGCGGTCGGTCCTGCCGATACGCTCGTCAAGGGCGTGTCGCTGAAACCCGCGGACCTGGTTGCGCGCGCCGAGGTTAATGGCGCGCCCGGCACGACCCCGGCGGCGGCACCGCTTCCGAAACGCTGATCACAGGTTCAAACGGCCGCCATTTCGGCGGACCGGAGCGACCGCGCGCCGAATTGGGTTTGCGCAGCGGCTGGTTGCGGCGTTATGGTGCAGAAGTGTAATAGTTAATTGTGGGGACCGATCGGCCAATGAAGACGCGTGATATCATGTTCCTGGGTGCAGCAGCGATCGCTTTGTCGGCGACGCCCGCCGCACAAGCCCAGCAGGCCGGAATCGACAAAAGGGTCGAGCGGCTGGAAAAGGAAATGCGCGCGGTGCAGCGTTCGGTGTTCCCCGGCGGCGCACCTGCCTTCTTCGAAGGCGAGATTGCGCCCGACAAGGCGCCGGGCACCGGCGTCCGCAGCAACACACCCGTGATCGAACTGACCACCCGGGTCGATGCCCTCGAATCCCAATTGCAGGCCCTGACCGGCCAGACCGAACAAAATGCCTTTCAGCTGCGCGAGCTGGAAAAGAAATTTACTGCCTATAAGGCCGAAATGGACAAGCGCTTCCCCGATCCCGCCGCCGCGGCCGCCGTCGAAACCCCCGCCAGCCTTACCCCGACGGTCAAGCCGCCTGCCGCGACCTCGACCGTCGCAGCCGCCACCGCCCCGGCGAAGAAGCCTGCGGCCAAGCCGGCCGCTGCAACGACGCCCGACGCCGCCCGGCTCGCGCTGGTGAAGAGGGTCGAGGTCCCCGCGACCGGCAATGAGGTCGAGGATGCCTATAATTATGGTTATCGCCTGTGGGAAGCCAAGCTCTACCCCGAGGCGCAGACCCAGCTCAAACAGGTCGTGACCAAATGGCCCAGGGATAGCCGCGCGAGCTTCGCGCAGAACCTGCTCGGCCGCGCCTATCTCGACGAAGGCAAGCCCAGCCTCGCGGCGGTCGCCTTTTATAACAATTACAAGGATCGGCCGAGCGGCGCGCGTGCCCCGCACAGCCTGATGTATATGGGCGTCGCGCTCGACAAGCTCGGCCGCAAGGCTGACGCCTGCAAGGCGTTTCGCGAACTCGATGAAGTCTATGGGGCCAAGGCTCCGAAGGATGTCCGGGACGATGCGGCTGCCGCAAAAACAAAAGCTGGCTGCTGACGGCGACGCCGCCGACCGGCTTGCCGGCGATCTGCTCGCGCTGGTCGGCGGCGACTGGCACCGGCGGCATTATGGCGTCGCCGTTTCGGGCGGGCCCGACAGCATGGCTCTACTCTGGCTGATGGCTTCGGTGCTGCCCGGACAAGTCCGGGCGGCGACCGTCGATCACGGCCTGCGGCAGGGTTCGGACGAAGAAGCAAAAATGGTGGCGGGCTTTTGCGCCCGCGAACATATCCCGCATTCGACCCTGCATCCCACCGAACCGATCAAGGGATCTTTGCAGGCGGCAGCGCGCACCGAACGCTATCGCCTGCTCGACCAATGGCGCGAGGCGCATGCGCTCGATCATATCGTCACCGCACATCACGCCGACGACCAGCTCGAGACGATCGTCATGCGCCTCAACCGCAGCAGCGGGGTCGGCGGCCTCGCCGCGATCCGCGCCTGCAACGGCACGCTCCTGCGGCCGCTGCTCCATTGGCGGCGAAACGCACTGGTGACGCTGGCACTCGAAAACGACCTGCCCTTCGTCGACGATCCATCGAACAGCGACAATCGCTTCGACCGCGCGCGGCTGCGCCATGCCCTGCAATCGCAAAACGTGATCGACCCCGAAGCGGCGGCGCGATCGGCGCAATGGCTGGGTGAGGCCGATGATGCGATCGACTGGGCCGTCGAGCGCCTGATCGCATCCTGGCCCGACGCATCCGATATCGCGGTGATCCGTGACGATGGCTATCCGCCCGAAATCTTCCGCCGCATTGTCACCCAGCGACTCCGCGCCAACGCACCGCAACTGGCGCTGCGCGGCGCCTCGCTCGACGGCGTGATCGCTGCGATGCACGCGGGGCGGCGCGCGATGGTCGGGTCATTGCTGATCGATGCGGTACGCGGCCTCCAGGGCACAATTTGGCGCATTTCGCTCGCTCCGCGCCGGAAAGCCCGCACAAAGGGCTGATTGGCTCATTGTCATTTAACCGGATTATCCTATCTTATGTGGGTAGGGTCGCGACAGACGCGATATTTTGGAAAGATTCCGCATGCAGGACGACAAGGAACCGCAGGGCAACCCCTGGATGAAGAGTGTGATGATCTGGAGCGGCATATTGCTTGCCATGCTCCTCGTCGCCTCGATGTTCGGCGGTGCAGCACAGCCCGCGGGAAGTCCGCTTGCCTATTCCGAGTTCCGGCAAAAGGTCGAAGAAGGCGCCGTCAAGGACGTCGTCCTGTCCGACGACCGGGTAACGGGCACGCTCTCGAACGGCGATCGCTTCACGGCCAATGTCGTGCGCGACCCCGAACTGCTCAAAATGCTCAACGACAATAATGTCAAATATGACGGAACGCCGACCGAAACGGGCAATGTGTGGATGTATATGCTCATCCAGATCCTGCCCTTCCTGCTGATCCTCGGCATCGCCTTCTTCGTTTTCCGGCAGGTGCAGAAAAACAACGGCTCGGGCGCGATGGGCTTTGGCAAGTCGCGCGCGAAGATGCTGACCGAAAAGCAGGGCAAGGTGACGTTTGACGATGTTGCCGGGATCGACGAAGCCCGCGAAGAGCTGGAAGAAATCGTCGAATTCCTTCGCGATCCGACCAAATTCTCGCGGCTCGGCGGCCAGATTCCGAAGGGCGCCTTGCTTGTCGGTTCACCCGGCACCGGCAAGACGCTGCTCGCCCGCGCGATTGCGGGTGAAGCTGGCGTTCCCTTCTTCACCATTTCGGGTTCGGACTTCGTCGAAATGTTCGTCGGCGTCGGTGCGAGCCGCGTCCGCGACATGTTCGAACAGGCCAAGCGTAATGCGCCGTGCATCGTCTTCATCGACGAAATCGACGCGGTCGGCCGCCATCGCGGCGCCGGCCTCGGCAACGGCAATGACGAGCGCGAACAGACGCTGAACCAGCTGCTCGTCGAAATGGACGGCTTCGAGGCCAACGAAGGCATCATCATCGTCGCCGCGACCAACCGCCCCGACGTGCTCGACCCCGCCCTCCTCCGTCCGGGCCGCTTCGACCGCCAGGTCGTCGTGCCGCGCCCGGACATCGAGGGCCGTCAGAAAATTCTGGAAGTCCACACGCGCAAAAAGCCGCTGGCACCCGACGTCGACCTACGCCGCGTCGCGCGCGGCACGCCGGGTTTCTCGGGCGCCGATCTGGCCAATCTTTGCAACGAAGCGGCGCTGCTCGCTGCTCGCAAGGGCAAGCGCCTGATCGCGAACGACGAGTTCGAAGAGGCCAAGGACAAGGTCATGATGGGCGCCGAACGCCGCTCGATGGTCATGACCGAGGACGAGAAGAAAGCGACCGCCTATCACGAGGCTGGCCATGCGCTCGTCTCGCTCCACGTCGAACATAATGATCCGCTTCACAAGGTGACGATCATCCCGCGCGGCCGCGCGCTGGGCGTGACGTGGAACCTGCCCGAACGCGACCGCTATTCGCAGAATATGAAGCAGATGAAGGCGCGCCTCGCGCTCTGCTTCGGCGGCCGCATCGCCGAACAGCTCATCTACGGCAAGGACGAGCTCAACACCGGCGCATCGAACGACATCCAGCAGGCGACCGACATGGCGCGCGCCATGGTCATGGAATATGGCATGTCCGAAAAGCTCGGCTGGCTGCGCTATCGCGACAATCAGGACGAGGTGTTCCTCGGACACAGCGTGTCGCGCGCGCAGAATATGTCCGAAGAGACCGCCAAGCTGATCGACGCCGAAGTCCGCCGCCTCGTCGAGGAAGGCGAAAAGGTTGCGCGCAAGGTTCTCACCGACAATATCGACGAACTCCACCTGCTCGCCGGTGCCCTGCTCGAATATGAGACGCTGTCGGGTGAAGAAGCGAAGCGCGCGATCAAGGGTGAAGACATCGGCCGTGAGGATGATGCCGACAAGCGCGGCACGCCGGTCCATGGCCATGCCGGGTCGCTGCCGCAGATCAAGCGCAAGAAACCCCGCCCGTTCGGCGACGCCAATCCGCAAGGCGCATAGAGCCGCGAACACGTCGCTGCGCATGTTCAAGGAACGGCTATCATCCGCCACGCTGGCGGTCGGCGCGGGGGCCATGCTGTGCGGCATGGCCCCCGGCGACATGAGCGTCGCCGCCTTCCTGTTGCGCGCGGATTCGGTCAGCCGGCTGGGCCCGCTCGCGATTGCGACGCCCGAGGGCCTCCGCCTCAAGAATGAGGTTGTTGCGGCGGGCAAGCGTTACAAGGCGCGGATCGACGCGCAGCGCCGCGCAGGCGTCAGGACGACGAGCTGCCCGCCTGAAACAGGTTCGCTGACCCCCGATCAATGGCTCGCGCATCTGCGCAGCTATCCCGCCCCATCCCGCAAGTCGGTTTCCATCTATGTCGCATTCGATGCGCTGATGAAGAAACGCTATCCCTGCCCCGCCTGATCCGGCAGTTAAGGTGGAGGATAAATTGCCAGCCGAACAAGGGAGGAAGCTGGTCCGATGACGATCTATTGCGACGAATCGGGCGGCCTTAACGCCGGTGCCATGACCTTTTCGGCGGTGATGCTGACCCCGCAGGCCGCCACTGCGATCCACGACCGATTTCGAAGCGTCACCAGTCTTCGCGGTGAATTGAAAGGTAGCCGGATCAGCATCGTCGAGCGCGCCTGGCTGCTCGAACTGTTCGACCGCGCCGGCGGCCGGGCCTGGGTGGCGGTCGCCGACCGCGATACGCTCGCGCAAGCTCAAGGCGGTACCCTGCCCAGCGATCTTGCACTTTACGCCGCGCTGCTGAACCTCGCGGTCGGGCGCTGGCTTCCCGAAACCGGCGGCGTGTGCACCGACGTCGTGATCGACGATGGCCGCTATGACGCGAAGATCCTGTCAAAGGTGCGCGAGGAAATACAGGCCAGCCTTGGCCAATGGGGCCGCGCTTCGCTTGCCGACAGCCGCCGCAGCGATGGCGTCCAGATCGCCGATGTGATCGCGAACAGCCTGTTCAACATCACGGTCGAATCACCGCGCGCCCACCGCATTCAGCGGATCATAGATCCCATGCTGGCGTCGAAGGCGATCCGTATCGCCGAATTAACCCGCCTCGATTGATTGACCGCCCTTGCCCCAATGCCCGCGAACCGCGGCTGAACTGACAGATCCCAAAAGACAGGCTTCCAGTTCGACCTAACGTCCTTGGGCGAGCCAAATGGTGTGGAAACCGCATGTCGGATCTTCCACGACATGGTCGACCACCCGAAAACCGTGGGAGTCGAGCAAGGCACGATATTCTTCGTGACCAAGGCTTCCGTGATAGAGCGGCTCACCTTCCAGTTCGCCGATCGCGGTGCCTTCGCCTGGCCCGCTGGTGAACATGAGGGCGGCACCCGGTGCGGCATGCGCCTGAAAGCGTGCGAACATGGTGCGCTGATCGTCTGGCGAAAGATGGAAAAAGCTGTCCCAGGCAAGCAGACCCGCAAATTTTCGATCGAGAGAAAGCTGTCGCATGTCCGCGAGGATCGCTGGCCTACCCGGCAGATTGCTCCGGAACAGCGCCAGCATCTCCGGCGCGCCATCGACGCCGGTGACATCGAACCCGCGCCGGACCAGTTCGCCGGCGATCGGCAAACCTGATCCGCAACCGATATCGAGCACCGCAGCGTTCGCAGGCAACAGGCCACAAAAGCGATCGAGCCAGGCGCTTTCCACCAACCTGTCGCCGCGCAATCCAGCCCAGGCCTGACCGCGACGGCGATATACGCCGAGAACGCTATTCTCGATGTCGTCTGTCATGCCAGTCTCCGCCATGCCAGTCTCCGCTCGGGTCCAACTTGTCCGGCGTTTGCATCAGACACAATCACCAAACAGAAAGGGCCGCAGTTTCCTGCGGCCCTTTTGGCAATCGATTGTCGCAGCGCTTATTCGAAGTCGCTGCCGCCACCGGCCGGGCTGCGCGGCGGCGCAGCGGCGGTCAGACGAAGGGCTTCCGCCGAACGGCTGATCGAGCTGATTTCATCGGGCGTATCGTCATCGTCGACGACGACCTTCTGCAGCGAACCGATCAGTGTGTCCTTGAGGTCGATCGGACGCACGGTCTGTTCGGCGATTTCGCGCAGCGCAACGACGGGGTTTTTATCGCGGTCGCGATCGACGGTCAGCTCCGAACCGCCCGAGATTTCACGCGCGCGATGCGCGGAGAGCAGGACGAGGTCGAAACGGTTGGGAATCTTGTCGACGCAATCCTCGACGGTAACGCGGGCCATGTTGTTTCCTTGATTGAGGAGAGGCCAGCTTGGAAGGGCTGGCGGCAAGCGCTGCGCGCTACCAGTAGCCCGCATAAATGTCAATCAAACCTCGCCCCCAACCTGCCCTCGGCGACCAGCCTTGCCCCGATCGCAAAGCACCGCCTATGAGCAGGTGATGATCGAAACTTCCGGCTCTGCCCCTCCCCCCGACCGGTTGACGGCGGATGTTGCCGGCCACCGGCTCGAACTGCTGTTCGATGGCGGCGAGCGATTGAGCCGGTTGATCGCGCTGATCGATGGTGCCGCACACAGCATCGACATCATCATGTATATTTTCGAGCATGACCATTGCGGGACGCAAGTCCTCGACCGACTGGTCGCGGCGGCGGAACGCGGGGTGCGCGTTCGTGCCGTGATCGACAGCTTCGGCTCGTCCGACACCCCCGATGCGATCTTCGCTCCGCTGCGCACCGCAGGGGGCAGCGTCACTTTTTTCTCGCGCCACTGGCGATCGAGCTATTTGATCCGCAACCACCAGAAACTTCTGCTGATCGACGGCCGCGTCGCGGTGACCGGCGGGTTCAACATCGCCGACGGTTATCTCAGCAACGACCTGAGCAACGACGGCGAAGCCTGCTGGTTCGATCTTGGCCTTTTCATCGAAGGCCCCTCACTTCCGCGCATCGTCCAATGGTTCGAGGATATTCACGATTACACCGTCCAGAACGACGGCAAATTGCTGATGCTTCGCCGCATGATCCGCGAATGGCCGGTCGCGAACGGGCCAGTGACCTGGCTCGTCGGCGGTCCCACCCAACGCCTGTCACCTTGGGCGCGTGTAGTGCGCGGCGATCTCGATAAGGCGCGGCAGCTCGACATGGCGATGGCCTATTTCTCGCCCGGTCAAGGCATGCTGAGGCGGTTGGGCCGGGTCGCGCGGCGAGGCAAAGCGCGCTTCGTGATGGCGGGCAAATCGGACAATGCCGCAACGATCGGCGCGTCACGCTTGCTCTACGGCTATCTGCTCCGCAAGAAGGCCAAGGTCTGGGAATATCGGCCCTGTCGGCTTCATATGAAGCTGATCATCATCGACGATGTGGTTTATATCGGCTCGGCCAATTTCGACATGCGCAGCCTGTTCATGAATGTCGAGGTGATGCTGCGTATCGACGATGCGAGCTTTGCCGAAAAAATGCGCAGCTTCATTGCGGCGCTGGAGGGCAATTGCGATGCCATTACG
The DNA here is from genome assembly GCF_051550705.1 of Sphingopyxis selenitireducens. NCBI lineage: Bacteria > Pseudomonadati > Pseudomonadota > Alphaproteobacteria > Sphingomonadales > Sphingopyxidaceae > Sphingopyxis > Sphingopyxis selenitireducens. The sequence goes on along the minus strand of NZ_JBPULG010000002.1, from coordinate 286,695 downwards.
CCCGAAGTCCACAAGGCGCGCGGCACTTTCCTGACGCGACTGCGCTGGACGCTGGCATGGTTCGTCGTGGGCCTTGCCGATTATACCGTCACGCGCCGACTCAATTTCGGGCTCTCCGAAAGCGACCCGCGGCTGGAACTTTAGTCCTTCCAGCCCCAAAAGAGAAAGCACGGCGGGACATTGACCCATTCGAACGCGCTGTCGATGCGGGTGAAATGCGCAGCGAGGAAATCGCGCGCGCGGGCGCGGAACTGGTAGACGAGGAAAGCGCCGCCCGGGCGCAGCGCGCGGTGGGTCGCCGCGGCAATCGCAGGACCGACGCCGGCGGGCAACGTCGAGAAGGGCAAGCCCGAGAGGATATAATCGGCCTTTTCGAAACCATGCGCCGCGATGATCGCCTCGACATCCGCGGCCGAGCCGTGGACCGCAACGAAACGACTATCGCGGATATCCTTGCGCAGATAGTCGATGAAATCTTCATTGGTATCGATCGCGATCAGCATCGCATCGCCGGACATGCGTTCGAGAACGGGGCGACAGAACGTGCCGACCCCGGGACCATATTCGACGAACAGCTTCGTGTTCTTCCAATCGACCGGTCCCAGCATGTGCCGGATCAGCGTCGGCGAAGACGGGACGATCGAACCCACCATCACCGGATGCTTGATGAACCCGCGGACAAACATGCCCCATGGTCCGAAAAAGCGTTGCAACCGGGTGCGAATCCGGTCGATCAACGCGACCTTCGTGGCTTGGGCCTGCGCCCGAGGATTGGTCATGATGGCTTTCGCGTTGTTGCGGGTCTCCATGGCGTGGCAAAATCGACGCCCGGGCGCAAGGAAAGAGTCAGTCTTGACTCTGGACAGACCGCCCTCTCGCTGTAGGGTGGAGCTCAAGCTTGCGAGCGATAAGCCATGGGGTACGGGGAAAATATGACAACAAAATCCCCCTCTATCCCCGCCGATCGCATGGCGGTCCTCTTCGCGGTCATGCTCGTCGCGGCGGCAGGCAATACCGCGATGCAGTCGATCCTGCCCGCCATCGGCGCCAAACTTCACATCCCCGACGTCTGGGTCAGCTTGGCCTTCAGCTGGTCGGCGCTGCTGTGGGTGCTGACCGCGCCGCATTGGGCGCGCCAGTCAGACAAGCGCGGACGCAAAGCGCTGATGGCGCTCGGCGTGATCGGGTTCCTGTCATCCATGGCCCTGTGCGGGTTGACCCTTTGGGCCGGTCTGTCGGGCTGGCTCGCAGCGGGCGCAACCTTCGTCATCTTTGCCGTCTTCCGCAGCCTGTATGGCGCGCTCGGGTCAGCAGCGCCGCCGGCGGTGCAGGCCTATGTCGCGGCGCGAACCGACCCTGCCGAACGCACGCAGGCACTATCGCTGGTTTCCTCATCCTTCGGGCTCGGCACTGTTATCGGACCGGCGATCGCACCTTTCTTCATCCTTCCCTTCGTCGGCCTCGCCGGGCCGCTGCTGGTGTTTGCGCTGATCGGGCTGATCGTCCTGGTGATGCTGCGCTGGCGCCTGCCGGACGATATACCGCGGTTTGCGGCCCGCGGCACGATCGTTTCCTACCCAACGTCCGCCGGCACCCCCGATGCAACGAGCAGCGACGAAGAGGATGAAACCGACCTCACGGCCCCAACCGAGCCATTGCGCTGGACCGATCGCCGCGTGCGGCCATGGATGTTCGCAGGGCTATTCGGCGGCCAGGCGCAGGCGATGATGCTGGGGGTCATCGGTTTCCTGATCCTCGACCGGCTGAACCTCCGCCTGCGTCCTGACGAGGGTGCCGCGATGACCGGCATCGTGCTGATGGCGGGCGCATTCGCGACTTTGCTGGCACAATGGGGGCTGATTCCCCTGCTGAAGATGTCAGCACGTACCGCAGTACTGTTTGGGGCCGCGCTCGGCGGAGTGGGCGCCGTCGTGACCGGCCTGTCCCAGGACCTCCACGGCATCATCATCGGCTTCGCCCTCGCGTCGCTCGGCTTCGGATTATTCCGTCCGGGCTTTACTGCGGGCGCATCGCTTTCCGTGCCGCGCCGCGATCAGGGCGGCGTTGCCGGCATGACCGCGTCGATCAACGGATCGGCCTATATCGTCTCTCCCGCCATCGGCGTGCTGCTCTATAATTGGCATCCGATGGTCGCCTATGGCCTGATGGCCGGCTTTTGCGGCTGGCTGGTGGTGTGGGGCTGGTCCGCGCTGAGGCTAGACCAGCCGACCACTTAATCCTTCGCGTCGCCGTCGTGCTTGCGCTCGCGCACGGGCTTGAGCATGCCGGGCGCGAAGAAGCCGATCGGATCGACGCTCATCGCGGCCTGTTTGATCTCGCCCTGGATTTTTTCATAATCCTTTTCCATCGCCTCGGTGACCGAGGCGCGGGTATCCTTCAGCGCGGCTTCGAAATCCTCCATCGTGACCGTATCGCTGTCGATCGAGCGCTTGAGCGCAGCAAGCCCCGCCCGCCGCGTCAGATCTTCCAGATCCGCACCGGTGAAACGATCCGACCGTTCGGCGAGTGCTGCCAGATCGACATCCTTCGCCAGCGGCATTCTGCCAGTCTGGATTTCAAGGATACGGCGGCGCCCCTCCTTGTCGGGAACAGCAACATAGATGAGTTCATCGAGCCGGCCGGGACGCAGCAAGGCGGGATCGATCAGGTTCGGGCGGTTCGTCGCACCGATCACGACCACCGACTGCATTTCCTCGATCCCGTCCATTTCGGCGAGGATCGTGTTGACGACGCGTTCGGTCACCTGCGGCTCGCCCGAAGTCCCGCTGCCCCGCGCGGGCACAAGGCTGTCAAGCTCGTCAATGAAGACGATGCACGGCGCCACGGCGCGCGCACGCGCGAACAGGCGCGCAATCTGCTGCTCGCTCTCGCCATACCATTTAGACAGCAGATCGGACGATTTGATCGAGATGAAATTGGCGTCGGACTCGCGCGCCGCCGCCTTTGCGAGCAAGGTCTTGCCGGTTCCTGGCGGCCCATAGAGCAGGAAGCCCTTGGCGGGGCGGATACCAAGGCGACGAAACGCTTCGGGGTTTTTCAGCGGCAGCTCAATCCCCTCGATCAGCTTGTCGCGCGCGGCATCGAGCCCGCCGATGTCGCTCCAGCGGGTTTTCGGGGCCTGCACCATCACTTCGCGCATTGCCGACGGCTGGACGCGCTTCAGCGCATTGTTGAAATCCTCACGCGTGACGCGCAATTCCTCAAGCACTTCAGGCGGAATCGTCCCTTCCTCAAGGTTCAGCTTGGGCATGATCCGCCGCACCGCCTCGATCGCCGCTTCGCGCGTCAGCGCCGCCATGTCGGCGCCGACGAAACCAAAGGTCGTGCGCGCGAGTTCGGTGAGGTCGACATCCTCCGCCAGCGGCATGCCGCGGGTGTGAATGCCCAGGATTTCGCGGCGTCCGCTTTCATCGGGAACCCCGATAACGATTTCGCGGTCGAAGCGGCCGGGACGCCGCAGCGCTTCATCAATCGCATCGGGACGATTGGTCGCAGCGATGACGACGAGATTCGTCCGCGGCTCGAGCCCGTCCATCAAGGTGAGCAGCTGCGCGACAAGGCGCTTCTCCGCCTCGCCCTGCACCTGTCCGCGTTTCGGAGCGATAGAATCGATTTCGTCAATGAAAAGGATCGATGGCGCAGCCTTTGCCGCCTGCTCGAAAATATCGCGCAGCCGCTTTTCGGACTCGCCATAGGCACTGCCCATGATCTCCGGCCCGTTGATCAGGAAGAATTGCGCCTCGCTCTCATTGGCAACGGCGCGTGCCAGACGCGTCTTGCCGGTTCCCGGCGGGCCATGGAGCAGCACGCCGCGCGGCGGATCGACGCCGAGGCGGCGGAAAAGTTCGGGATAGCGCAGCGGAAGTTCGACCATCTCGCGCAGCTGGCCGATCGTCTCGCCGAGCCCGCCAAGGTCATCATAGGTGACGTCGGTGCGCCGCGCGTCCTGCGGCTCCTGATATTCGGGAAGCAGTTCAACTTCGGTATTCTCGTCGATATAGACGATCCCCTTGGGACTCGCCGACACAACGAGCAGGCGAACTTCGGCGAGCGCATAGGCGGGCGCGTTGAGCATCTGGCGTAGCTGCGGCGGCATGTCGCCGGCCGAAACGCGCTGTTGCCCCGCGGTCGCAACGGTATCCCCGGCGACGAGCGGACGGCCGAAGAAACTGCGCTTCAATGCCATGGCCGAGCCCTGCAGCCGCAGATTTTCCTGGGCCGGGGCGAAAACGACGCGTGTCGCCGGACGAGTCTCGACGCGGCTCAATACCACCATATCGCCCGCGCCCGCACCGGCATTGGCGCGTTGCAGGCCATCGAGGCGGATCACCTCCAACCCTTCATCCTCGGCATAGGGCGCGACGACGCGCGACGCGGTCTGGCGCTTGCCGCTGATCTGGATGATGTCACCCTCGGTCACGCCGAGTTCGGCCATCGCCGAGCGCGGAATGCGGGCGATACCGCCGCCGCTTTCCTCGGCGCGCGCGCTGGCGACCTGCAGCTTGATCTGCTTTTCCTTACCCTCTGCATCGGCCAATTCGCGTCTCCCTAAAAAGGTCTGAATGCGAAGATAGGATGCTGGTTCCCGATTTGCGACCCCCTGCCCCGCAGCCGACTATGCCGCACTGCACAAATTTCTGGTATGTTCCTCAGCAACATGTCATCACCCCGAACAGACGAACATGCCACGCCTTCCCCCCCTCAGCAGCATGGAGGCCTTTTTGGAGGTCGCCCGCCACGGAACGGTCAAGGCGGCCGCGACCGAGCTTGGCCTGTCGATGCCAGCGCTGTCTCGCCGTATCCAGACGCTCGAGCATGCCGTGGGGCGCCCGCTGTTCAACCGTCATCATCATGGGCTCGGTCTCACCGAGGCCGGGCGCGCGTTGCAGGATCAGCTATCGCCGATCCTCGACGATTTGCGCGCAGTGATCGGTCAGATCAGCAGCCCGGACGCGTCGCTGCGCCTGCACCTCAACGTCCTGCCGCTCTTTGCCCAGCAGCGCCTGTTTCCGCGCCTGCCCGAATTGCGCCGCGAGCATCCCGAACTTCACATCGACATCGAGACCATCTCCCACGCCGAAGCGCGGCTGGGCGACGGTATCGACGTCGCGATCGCCCTCGCGCGCTCGATCGACCCGGCGCTCTATGCAGCACGGCTCGATCAGGACAAGATTTTCCCGATTGCGGCGCGCGCGCTCGCCAGCGGCGATCAGGCGATCACCGTGCCCGAGCAACTGCAGCGCATGAATATTTTGCTCCACCGCGAAATGCCGGAGACCTTCATCGAGTGGAAGAAGGCGATCGGCATGCCCTATCTGGAACCGGCGGGGTTCGACTATTTCGATTCGGGCCCGCTGATGCTCGAAGCCGCTGCGCAGGGCATCGGCGTCGCCTTCATGCACGGTCATCATTTCGACGACGCCCACGATCCGCGCCTCGTTCGCCTGTTCGATTTCGATGTCGACAGTCCGTACAGTTATTGGATCGTCTGTCGTCCCCGCGCGCTGCGCCAGCCGGCGGTGAAGATTTTCCACGACTGGCTGCTGGCAGCGAAAATCTGAAGAGCGGCGTTACGCGCTGGCCGTTGGCGCCGATTCGGCGCGCATCGTCGTCGCAATGTCCCAGACGGCAATGAACATCGCCGCGATCACGGGACCGATCACGATGCCGTGGAAGCCGAACAGTTGCAGCCCGCCCAGCGTCGTGATCAGCACGACATAGTCCGGAATGCGCGTCTCACGCCCGACAAGGATGGGACGAAGGACATTGTCGACCATCCCGATCACGAACAGGCCGCAGAAAATCAGCACCACGCCCTGCCAGATCGCGCCGGTGAACAGCAGATAGAAGGCCATCGGCACCCACACGAGGCCGGTGCCGACCGCCGGCAGCAGCGAAGCCGCACCCATCAACACGCCCCACAAAAGCGCCGCTTCAATGCCGAGCGCCCACAGCACGATCCCGCCGATGAGGCCCTGAAGAATCGCGACGACGATGCTGCCCTTGATCGTCGCGCGCACCACGACGATGAAGCGGGTGACAAGCAGTTCGAGGTGATCGGTGCGGAGCGGCACCGCCTCGCTGATGCGGCGTTGCAGGTTTTCGCCGTCGCGCAGCAGAAAGAAGGCAAGATAGAGCATCACCATCAGCTTGATGAACAAGCCGAAGACGCTCTGTCCCAGCGACAGCGCTTGCGTCAATATGGCACGGACGCCCTCGGCCGCACCGCCACCAAGCATCGCCTTGGCCGCCGCGATATTGGCAATACCCAGCCGCTCCAGCGCCGACGACACCCAAGTCGGCATGCCCGACTGAAAGCCCGCCCAAATCTGCGCAGGATTAATGTCGCCCGACTGAATGCGCTGATAAACGGTCGCCGCTTCTTCGACCAGCGCCACGGTCAGAATCGCCGCAGGCAAAATCACGACGGCGATGATCGACAAAAGCGTCAGCAATGCCGCGCCATTTTGCCGGTTCGGCATCCAGACGAGCAGGCGGCGATAAAATGGCATGAACAGGATGGTGACGATCACCGCCCAGAGTATCGCCGCGAAAAAGGGCCAGAGGATCAGCGCGAAGGCCGCGGAGATGGCGATCAATATGGCCAGAAACGGCCAGCGATCGTTCGTGATGACGCGCTTATCCTTACCCGCCATGCCCCGCCCTCTTCCAAAATCGCCATCAAGGCGCCCACCGGTTCTAAACCGGCCGCCGAGCGCGCGTAAAGCGCGGAAATATATCCGGAAGAATGGTGCTGCTGGGGAGGATTGAACTCCCGACCTCGTCATTACCAATGACGCGCTCTACCACTGAGCTACAGCAGCAGCTGGGCCGTCGCAAACATGTGTTCGCTGGGCAGGCGCGGCCTATGGCTGGGTGCCTTGTCCCTGTCAAGCCGCGAGACTTGACGTGGTGCCGATTTCGCAGGATGGGCTGCCTCGTGAGCAAAACACCCTCCCCTGCCGACCTTGAACGCGAACGCCGCCTGGCCGACGCGCTGCGCGCCAATTTGCGCAAGCGCAAGGCGCAGGCGCGCGATGTAAAGACCGACGAACCGCCTAAAGACTGACGGTCACCGTCACCACATCGCCCTCGGCGATCCCCTCGGCCTTTCGCACTGCGGCCTTGACGGGAAGCAGCCAGCCGCCGCTTTCCTTGTGCGGGAAGACCGATGTTTTCCAACGCGTGTCGCCAATCTGCACCTCCACCCGCGCAGAACCGAATCCCTTGCGCCCGTCGAGCCACTGGCCGCTGATCGCCGCTAGCCGAATCCCGTCGGCGACATCGCCCGCAATCGTGACGAAATACCAGGCCGCAGGAGCCGTTGCCGATTGCCAGCGCCAGAGTGGGGTCGTGACGGTGAAGTCTTCCATCGGACTACTTCGTCGTCACGGCGCGCACCGGCACGGGAATATTGCATATATCGGCGCCGCCCGCTGGTTCGATGAAGAAGGGATCGCGCCGATTCTGCCTCGCATCAGCGTAGCGCGCAAAGCTGTCGCTTTCGGTCGACAGAAATTCGAATTTCGGCTGCTGAGGCACGGGAAATTCGCTCGCGATCCGGATGGATGCAATGGGGGTGCGCTCAGCCTCCGTTCCATAGAAGCCGAGCGCCTCAGTCCCGCGCGGCAAGCTCGAGAGATGCTCGATCCCGCTAATGACCCGACCCACCACGGCAATGTTGCGATCGAGATGACGCGGCGCGTGTCCGATCACCGCATAGAGTTCAGCGCCGCTCCCCGTATCGGGCGACATGTTGCGACCGACGCCGACTGCGCCATAGCAGTGGACCGGCCACGCCTTGTCGACCGATGTATATTCGACTGTGGCCCTAACGGTTCCCGCGGCATCGAGCTTCTGTTCCAATTTGATCTTCGAGCTTACGGCAACGGGGATCGCACCCGCGAATGTGAATTCATACGCATATGGGTCCGCCAATTTTCGCGTGGTTTTCGACATAGAGATCGGACCAGTCACGCCTCGAGCCGGCCCTTTGCCGTGGTTGGTCCAGACCATCTTGATCGAGCCGTCCGTTCCCACGACCTGATACTGGCTTTCAGGCACCGTCGCCAAACCTGCAGGCAATGGCTTCTTCTCGCTCGCGTCGCCCCATTGCGCGACATAATTATCCTGCACGCGGTTGACGCTCATCCCGTCCCACCAATGCGCGGCGGCTAGCTTGCGGATATTGCCGATCCAGCCCTGACTGAACGGTGCGGGTATCAGCTGGATGACGACGCGCCGCGGCTTGCCCTTCGCATCGGGGGCGAGGTCCATGATCAGCAGATCCGATGGCGCAATGGCGATCCATTCGTCGGCCTTCGCGGCGTCGGCGATCTCCTCCGGCGAAAGGATCGGCGCAGGATCCTGTGCCTGAATCGGAAGGGCGAACGATGCCGCGGCGACGGCCGCAAGGAACAGATGTCTCATGTCCTTGATCTGCCATGTCCATGCGACTTGCGAAAGACCCGCCAAGCGATTAGGGCGCCTCTTCCAGTGCATGCGGAGCGGTGGCCGAGTGGTCGAAGGCGCTCGCCTGGAAAGTGAGTATACGTCAAAAGCGTATCGAGGGTTCGAATCCCTCCCGCTCCGCCAGACACCTCTCCGGAGGAGTCCGCAGAAGTTCGACGATATCGAATTTTTCTCTTTGGATTAAGACTCTTAGATTGCTCGATTGTCCGTGACAGCTGGGAGCAGTCGAGCCACCAGGCTTCAGAATTGGCTGAAGGACCGCGGGCCTGGGCGAGTGAACCATTTGCACGGGCGCGGACGATGCGCTGGCCGCGCGCGATATCCACGTTACGCCCGCCACCTTGTGCCGGGACTCGGCCGGGATGTGCGCAGCACGGCATGCCTCCACGACGGATTCATTTTAACAGCACGTTATACAAATGGATTGACTTTGCGGTCTCGCCCGACCTAGCCTTTAACCCAACAGATGCCGGCGGAAATCTCGATCGGCAGGAGTTCGGGAGCAAGTGATGACCGACCACGCGATGAACTTACGAGACGATCGACATCCGGCGGATTCCTATGAGGATGTGCTCGCGCGCGAAGATCGACCGGTCCCCGAATATATGCGTGAAGGCCGCCAACTTGGCGACGGTGCGATGACCGTCGCGACCGAACGCTATTGCAGCCCCGACTTTGCCGCAAAGGAGGTTCGCCACGTCTGGCTGAAGACCTGGCAGTTCGCCTGCCGCGAGGAAGACATCCCCAAAACCGGCGATTTCCATGTTTATGAAGTCGTCGGCAAGTCACTGATCATCGTCCGTCAGGATGATGGATCGATCAAGGCGCTGCACAATGTGTGCCTGCACCGCGGGCGCAAGCTGGTGGCGGGCAAGGGGTGCCGCAGCGAATTTAAATGCCCCTACCACGCCTTCACCTGGACGATCGACGGAGCCTACAAGAGCAACCCGATCCCGTGGGACTTCCCGCATATCGAACCCGACGAATTCCGCCTTCCAGAAGCGCGCGTCGGCACCTGGGGCGGCTTCGTCTTCGTCAATTTCGATCGCGATGCGAAGCCGCTGCTCGACGTCATCGGGCCGCTGGCGGCCGATTTCGAACGCTTCGACTTCGCCAACCGCTATCGCGCCATCTGGGTCCAGAAAAAGTGCCGCTGCAACTGGAAAGCGCTGTCGGAGGCCTTCTCCGAATCCTTCCACAGCATCACCACCCATCCGCAGATTCTGCCGGGGATCGGCGACGCCAACAGCCAGTTCGATTGTCCGAACGACTATGTATCGCGCCAATTCTCGGCCACCGGGGTCGCCAGCCCCTTCATCGCACCGCTGAGCGAGCAGGAAATTTTCAGCCACCTGACGGGTGCGCGCACGCGCATCGCGGTCGATGGCGGCGCGAAGCTTCCGGAAGGCGCAACAGCGCGCTCGGCGCTGGCCGCGATGGCGCGCCAGAACCTCGCGACTGAAACCGGCAAGGACTACAGCGACGCGACCGATGGCGAGATGCTCGACTCGATCCTCTATGACGTCTTTCCGAACATGTCCTTCTGGGCCGGTCATGTCTCGAACATCGTATATCGCTGGCGGCCCAACGGGCTGTCGCCCAATGAGGCGATCATGGACATCATGATCCTGAAGCCCCTTCCGGCGAGCGGGGAACGGCCGCGCCCCGCCCCCGCGTTCGAAATCGGGCTCGATGAATCGATGACGCTGGCGAACGACATTCTCGGCCCCGGGCTTGCCGCAGTCTTCGAGCAGGACATGCTCAACCTGCCGCAAGTCCAGGCGGGGCTGGAGGCATCGGAGACGGGGCTCGTCTATCTCGGACGCTATGCCGAGCAAAAGATCCGCGCGCTCCATCTGATGATCGACCGCTACATAGCCGAGGGCGAGGCCGCAAAAGGCTGACCGGCGAGCGAGCGCGCCGGCTGGAGGCGCGCGCTCAGCCCGGCGCCAATTCGCTTTCGCGGACGCGCACAAGCAGTTCGCCGATCGCATCCTCGACATTCGCCGACGAAAATTCGTTGAGCATGACGGTCAGGATGTGCTGCTGCGCGCGCGCGAGAAAGACATTCTGCAGCCGCGGATCGAAGCGGTCGCGGACGGTGTCATAATCGGGCAGGTGCGTCGCGATGATCGTCGGCGCATCGATCATCCAATGGAAAGCATCCACGCTGATCGCAAGGCGGTACATGAAGCGGAATTCGTCGAGGGTGATCGGCGGCCCACCGGCGGCGCGATACTGGTCGACAAATGCTTCCATCAACGCCTCGCGCTTCGCGTCCATCAGGTCGAGTTCAGCCGCGCATGCCATGCCCCAGAAAGCGCGGGCGATATTCATCTGCCCCGCGCTGCCCCAGTCGAGAAAGCCGACGCCGAGGCGGTCCTCTTCGTCGCGCCAGAACCAGGCATTGTCGATGTTGATATTCCAGTGGCACAGCGCGATGAAATCCGACGCGGTGTTCAGATAGCCGTAAATCTTGTCCTGATGCTCGATCACGAGCCGCGTCTCGCGCGCAAAGCGATCGAGAAACTCGTCGGTCGCAAAGTCCTTGGGCAGCAGGTGCGGCGCCTTTTTCGCATAGGCGCGCAACCGCTCGATACGCAGGTCAACATTGGCCTGATCGTGCGGAAAGCGTTCGCCGCCGATCTGCCGCGGCCCCGGGAAACGGAACTTCTCGGCGATCGTCGATCCCAGCTTGCCCGCGCGATGCTCACCCGCCAGCGCCGCATTCGCGCGGCTGACGACGAGATAGCGGTCGAACTGGTCGTCGAGCTGGAAATCCTGGCACTTCTCCAGCGCGGGCTCGACATTGCCCTCGCCATAGCCGATCCGCTCGGTGATCAGGATGCCGCACAGCGCCTCGCTGTTGAAATCCGCGAAAAAGGCGGTCGGTATCGGCACCGGCAGCGGGGTCTGGATCGACAGCAGATAGAAGCGCACTTCGGCCTGCATAGGCCAGGTGAAGATTTCGCGCTGCGGATGCCCCTCATCGAGCGGAAATTTGACGAACAGCCGCCGAGCGAGCCCCTCGCCGCGCGCATATTCGACGTCGAGCAACAGCTTGCGCCCCATTCCGCCGCCGACGAACTCGTCGGCGCGCGTAATAGCGGTCACCCGGTCGTCAGCCGGAAGCGTGCCCACCGCATGGAATGCGCGCGTCAGAAAATCCGCGCCGGCCTTGCGAAAGGATTCAATAGTCGTCGGAAACTCGGTGCCGGTTTCCTCACCTTTTACCAATTCAGGAAGCACGTTATTTCCTCCGTTCGGGGCGCAGACAGATATCCCTGCCCGCGCCCGCTGCAATCAATGCTCGATGACGGCGACGACGGCCCCGACAGGATAAACCTCGCCGACGAGACCGATGCGCTGGACCTTCCCCGCGACGGGAGCTTCGACATCCTGCGCGGTCTTCTCGCTTTCGAGCGTGTAAAGGATCGCGCCTTCGGTGATGTCGGCGCCATCGTCGACATGCCATTCGACCAGCGTGCCTTCGGCCATGCCGGCGCCGAGACCGGGAATGCAGATTTCGGTTTTCATATTCGCTCCCAATAATGATGTCATGAAAGGCCCGGTGCGGCAGCCCCGGCGGGGGCTCCCTCCTTTGCGGGTGGGACCGCTGGCGGCCGCAGCGCGGTGCAGCCGTTGCGGATGACCGCCACGTCGCGCTCGACCGCCGTCGCCTTGAAATCGACGATGTCATCATCGACCCAAAGATCGACGCGCAGCGTTTCCCCCGGAAACAGCGGCGCGGTGAAGCGCGCGCCGTGGCTGAATATCCGGCTGCTGTCATAACCGACGACATGTTGCAGAATGGCGCGGCACGTCATGCCGAAAGTGCAGAGCCCGTGCATGATCGGTCCCGGAAAGCCGACCCGCGCCGCAACCGCCGGATCGGCATGGAGCGGATTGCCGTCGCCGTTCAGCCGGTAGAGCAGCGCCTGATCGCGCCGCGTCGGCATCGATACGCTGATGTCGGGCGTCCGGACAGGTTCCCTGGCAAGCTGCGCGCGTTCGGCGCGCGGCCCGCCAAATCCCCCGTCGCCGCGCGCGAAGATGGTGTTGATCAGCGCCGCGACATCGGCGCCGTCGGCGTCAGTCCAGCGCGTCTCGGTAACAACGACCGCACCGCGCCCCTCGCCCTTGTCCTCGACGCTCAGCGTGCGCGTGCTGGTGAACAGCGTGTCCGTGGGCAGGAGCGGGCGATAGACGATGACCTCCTGCTCCCCGTGCACGACCTTCGGAAAGTCAAAGCTGCTTTTCCGGAGCCCCGGACCGGCGACCAGCGGCGGCATGATGCTGCCGCCGAGCACGGTCACCGCGGTCGGAACGAGTTGAAGCCCCTGTTCGTACACGAAGGGCAAGCCGCCCGCGTCCTCGCCCATGCCGATGCTGAGCGCATAGAGGATCGCGTCCTTTGTCGTGTAGGAAAAGGCGCGCCGTTCGCTCGCTTCGCTCAATATGTCGGGATAGTGGATCGGCACCTGTTTTCCTTTGCAGGAGATGCACGGGCGCGGCAGCCCGCTCCCCGCCAAAGGCCGGGGAAGCAGGCCTGCCGGGCCCGCGCCCTACCCCATGATGCGCTTGATTGCTGTGGTGACCTCGTCCTCGCTGTAGAGAAAGGCCTGCTCCAGCGGCGGGCTGAACGGCACCGGCGCATATTTGGACCCGATCCGCTGCACAGGCGCCTTCAGGTCGCTGAACAGCTCTTCGTGAATGCGCGAGGAGATTTCGGCCCCGGTCCCGAAGGACTTGATCGCTTCATGGACGATAACCGCGCGCCCGGTCTTGGCGACCGAATTGAGCACGGTTTCCTCGTCGAACGGCGCGATCGTGCGGAGGTCGATAACCTCGACATTAATGCCTTCGCCGGCCAATCTCTCGGCCATTTCGTCCATTAGCCGCACGGGGCGTCCATAGGTAATGACCGAAACGTCGGAGCCTTCGCGGCGGACGCGCGCCTTGCCGAGCGGAACCCGGAAACCGGGCTCGGGCGCTTCGCCCTGCTGCGAGTACATCATGATGTCCTCGATGAACAAGGTCGGGTCGTCGTCCTCGATCGCCGAGAGCAGCAGCCCCTTGGCCTCGGCCGGATTGGACGCCGACACCACTTTCATGCCGGGCACATGCGCGAACCAGGCTTCGAGCATGTCGCTGTGCTGACCGCCGAAACCAACCCCGGCGCCAGTGGTGCAGCGAACCGTCAGCGGAACCCAGGTCTTGCCGCCTGACATGAAACGCAGCTTTGCCGCGTGATTGACCAGCTGGTCCATGCACACGGTCAGAAAGTTCATGAACATGATTTCGGCGACCGGGCGATAGCCGGCGATCGCGGCGCCGACTGCGGCGCCCATGATCGCCTGTTCGGCGATCGGCGTGGTGCGAACGCGGCCGGTGCCATATTTGGTCGACAGCCCCTTGGTCGCCTTGAAGACCCCGCCGCCCTGCGCGTCGGCGATATCCTCGCCCAGTATCATGACCTTGGGATCGGCGCCCATCGCCTCGTCGAGCGCCTGGTTGATCGCCTGCGCGAAGCTGATCTTGTCGGGGGTGCTCATGCGCGAATCTCCTCTTTCAGCACATCGATCCGCAATTCCTCGAGGCCCGGATATTCACTGGACAATGCATGTTCGACCGCCGCGTCGAGTTCGGCATCGATTACCGCCTCGATCGCGGCGATCTCGTCCTCGCTCACCCCGCGAGCGAGCAGCAGCGTGCGGAACGCAGGGATCGGGTCATTGGCCTTCGCTTCTTCCTGAAGCTCTTTCGGAACATAGGAAAAATCGGCGCCGAAGGTGTGACCGAGCATGCGATAGGTCATCGCCTCGATCAGCGTCGGCCCCTCGCCGGCGCGGGCGCGATCGACCGCGGCCTTGGCCGCATTATACATTTCGATCGGGTTGTTCCCGTCGACCTTGATCGCTTCCATGCCATAGCCCGGCGCGCGGTCGACGATCTGCTTCGCCGACGTGCTGGCGGCATAGGCGGTATGTTCGCCGTAACGATTGTTCTGGCACAGGAAGATCACCGGCAACTTCCACAGCGAGGCGAGGTTCAGCGCCTCATGGAACGCCCCGATGTTGGTCGCGCCGTCACCAAAGCAGACCACGGTCACGCGGCCGTCGCCCGATTCCTGCGAGGCGAGCGCGAGCCCGTTCGCGATCGGCAGGCCCGCGCCGACGATACCCGTCGTGACCATCACGCCCGTATCGGGGTCGGTGATGTGCATCGGGCCGCCCTTGCCCTTGCAGGTGCCGGTCACCTTGCCGGTGAACTCGGCCCACAAATCCTTGAGCGGAATGCCTTTGGCGACCTGATCGTGCACGCCGCGATAGGTCGTCACCAGATAATCGTCGATGTTGAGCGCGGTCATCATCGACGCCGAGAGCACTTCCTGGCCGCGCACCGGATAATAGACGAGCCGCAGCTTGCCGCTCATCAGCATCTGCCGAAATCGCTCATCGGTCTTGTAGACCCGCATCGACCGGCGAAAAATCTCGATTAGAGTCGCGCCATCGACGTCATTGGCCTGGTCCAACAGCTGGGCCATCCGTTCATCCTCCCTCATCTTTCGGGTCCGTCCGCCGTGAAGCGGAGCCCGGAATCATCGTTTTGACAATATATCATGCGTTATAGAAATGACGAACACAAGAGGCCATCCGGCACTGGTTTGCCATAATCAACCGATCGTCCTGTCCGACGGCCAGTAAGGTGCGCGCAGCTGACGCTTGTTGACCTTGCCCGCCGGATTGCGCCCGACGTCCTGCACGAAATCGATCGACCGTGGGCATTTATAGGCCGCGAGCTGTCCGCGCAGCCAGGCGAGCAGCGCCTCGGATTCGGGCGCTGCCGCCGGGTCGCGCGGAATGACCAGCGCCTTCGCCTCTTCGCCAAGGTCGGCGTTGGGCACGCCGATCACGACCGCGTCGACGATGTCGGGATGCGCGACGAGCAGATGCTCGATCTCGGCGGGATAGATGTTCACCCCGCCGCTAACGATCATGTCGGACACCCGGTCGGTGATGTAGAGGAAGCCCTCCTCATCATAATAGCCGACGTCGCCGAGCGTGAAGACCCCGGGCTCGCGATGCGCCGCGCGGGTCTTTTCGGGATCGCCGCGATAGACGATCCCGCGCCCGCGCGTGTCGCGAAAGAAGATCTGCCCCGGCTGGCGCGGCCCGAGCCGCTCGCCCTCCTCGCTATATATTTCGAGCTCGAAGGGGGAGATCGTCTTGCCGACCGATCCCGGATGCGCCAGCCATTCGTCCGAATAGATGATATTGGTCGTCCCGCTTTCGGTGCCGCCATAGGCTTCGACGAGGATGGGGCCGAACCATTCGATCATCGCGCGCTTCACCTCGGGCGGACAGGCGGCGCCGGTGTGCGTGACCACTTTGAGCGAGCCGACATCAAAGCGTGCGCGCACGGCATCGGGAAGCGACAACAACCGCTTGAAATGCGTCGGCACCATCAGCGTCGTGACGATCCGGTATCGATCGATCAACTCGAGCGCCCGCTCGGCGTCGAACTTGGCCATCACGACAAGCGCATTGCCGGCGCCGAGAATGCGGACAGACGTCAGCGAGGCGTTGAAATAGAGCGGACCCAGGCAGAGATGCGTTCCTTCAGGCCGTTCGGCGGTCCACTCCCGCAGCATCGCAAAGAAGGCGGCCACCGTCTCGGCCTGCGGCAGCGTCGTGTCGACCGCGTCGATCGCCTTGGGAAAGCCCGTCGTCCCCGACGTGAATTGCAGATAGCGGCGCGGGGGCATGTCGTCGGGCGGCGGTGCGTCGGACTGGTCCGCGAGCCACGCCTCCCAAGCCGTCGCTCCGACCTCTGCTTCGCACCGCCAGCCGATCAGGTCGACGCCGCCTGCGGCACGCGCCACCGCGCCACCGAGTTCCACCGTTTCAGGGCCAACAAAAAGGATTCCGGCTGCGGATTCGCGGAGGACATAGGCGAGCTCGTCGGCCTTGAGGTTGGGGTTCACGGGAACAGCTGAAACGCCCGCGTGCAGGCACGCCAGATAGGCGACCACCGCCTCGCTCGAATTGGCAGCAAAAATCGCGACGCGGCGCTCGGGCCCCAGCGATCGCGTCAGCAGGCCGTTCACCGCCCGGTTGAGAATCGCATCGAGCTCGCTCCAGCTCAGCGAAATCCTCTCGTCGGCCAGCGCCAGCGCGTCCCCGGCAATTGCGGCCATCCGATGCGACGCTAGCGCCATAGTCTCTCTCCTCCCTCACAGTCCGCCAAAACAGCGCACCGCCCGCCCGATTTCGTTGAACCGGGGAATCATATTGCGCGATGCTATATCCACCCTGACGAAACGTGAATAGTATTATATGTTATAAAATTATTACAGCTTCCATCGGCTGTCAGGGCAAGGTGTAACCCCCGTCGACGAGCAATTCGGCGCCCGTCGCGAAACCCGCCTCTTCGCTGGCGAAGAAAAGTACCGCATTGGCGATTTCCTGTGGGAGCCCCAGCCGTCCGATAGGGTGTCGCGCGATGGCCGCCGCGCGCATCGCATCAGCATCGGGAGCTTGCCGGATCAGTTCAGCAACAAGCGGCGTTTCGACATAGCCCGGGTGGACCGAATTAACGCGAACGCCGAGCGGCGCCCATTCAAGCGCCGCCACCTTCGTGAGTTGCGCGACCCCTGCCTTCGACGCGCAATAGGCGGCACCGCGGGTTACCGCCGCCTTACTGGCAACCGAACTGATGTTGACGATCGAGCCGCCGCCATTGGCGACGATCGCCGCACCGCCGTATCGCAGGCCAAGAAATACGCCGTCGAGGTTGATCGCGAGGATGCGCCGCCAGTTGGCAAAGTCGTGCTGCAACAGCTCCTGTCCACCAACGGCGACACCCGCGCAGTTGACCATGATGTCGAGTCCGCCGAAGCCGCCCAGCGTATCATGGACGACCCGCTGCCAGTCGGCCTCGCTGGTAACGTCGAGCCGTTCGAAAGCAGCCGACGCTCCACCCGCGTTTAATTTCGCCGCGAGCGCTTCGCCCGCATCGGCATTAATGTCCGCGACGATAACGCAAGCGCCCTCCTCGCTCAGCCGTTCGGCGATCGCCGCTCCGATGCCTGAAGCCGCCCCGGTGACGAGCGCAACCTTGCCCGCAACCCGTCCATTGGTGCCCATATCTCTCTCCCTCGACGACGCCCCTCTTGCCTGTCCGCGCCCTTGCGGGGGCGCTGCAACCAAGAAGCGTGCGACTTTTCCCGGCGCACAGGGCCCGGTTCGAGAAATATTAGCGCATGCTATATTATTATGCCAGCAGCTTGTTTGCCAGCCAGCGATGTCCGACGACGGACGGTTTCAGCTCTTTGCCGCCGGCTTTTTCGCTGGCGCCCGGCGCGTGGCTGTCGCGGCTTTCGCAGCGCGGGGCTTTCGGCCTTTCGTCCCCGCCGTGTCGTCGTCCGCTGCCTTGCCTGCGGGTGTCGCCGACGCATCGGCGTCGGCCTGCCCCTGCTGCTTGGCCTTGTGCGTCTGCAGGAAAGCCGCGCGCAGTTCGCCGGGCTCGACCTCGGCCATCTTGCGGAAGGTCATCCAGCTTGGCCGACCGTTTCTAAGGTCGTTCAGCCATTGCTCGGCCTCTGCCTTGTGCCTGCCGCGCGTCGACGCCGCGACGATCATCAGAAAGCCCTCGCAAACCCGTTCGACGAGGAGCTGATCCTCGATGTCGCCGATGCACCAGTCGGTCAGCGTCGCATAGGTGTTGGTCGTCAGATACGCGGCAATATGCTCGGGCGTGACCCTGCTCTGCAGGCCCTTTTCCTCGTCGAGCATCTCGACGAAGGGCTTGTACGCATTGGTCGACATCAGCCGCACCGCGTTGCGCAGCGCCCGGTCGGACTGCGCCGAATTATAGACCGACATGATCGCGGTCGTATAGGATCGCAGCTGCGTGTTGCGCGAGTGGACCTTGATCATCCGCTCGATTTGTCCCTCAAGCGTCTTGCGCGGAAATTTGTAATAAACGGAATTGTTGAATTCCTGGGTATATTGGGTGACGGCCAGCGTAATCACGTGATCCTTGCTGCCAAAGGCGTTGTACAGCGTCTTCTGCGCAATACCGGCGCGAGCGCACAGTTCACGAACGCTCAACTCCGCGACCCCCGACTGGGCGATCATCTTGCGCGCGACGCGCAGGATACGCTCGCGCCGCTCCATGATGCTGTCGCTCTTGTATTTCGTCGGGCGCCCGGCGACGGATTCTTCCATAGTCTATCTCCTGCCGGGACCGTCCCCGCTAATCTTACATCATGTGCGGCCGTGGCCCGTTGCTGCCGATCGCACTCGACTTTTCGCACGGTTCACCGCTTTGTTTCAATCATGTTTCGCGCGTCCCGTCTTGCTATGTCGCACAGCATTATATAGCGCATTATAATATTTAACATGTGCGGGAGACCAAAATGCTGGACCACAAGCCCTGGAGCCAATCGATCGCACCGGATCCATTGCTGCTCGAAGAGGTTCGGAAACAGGGTATCGCCGACGATAGCTATGTCGTCCAGCCGCTCGACGTCATTCGCCGCACCATGGCGCGGCGAATGACCGAATCCTTCGGCGAAGTGCCCCATTTCTCGTTGAAATCAAAGATCGAGGTCGATCGGCTGCAAAGGCTGCGCGCGGCGATCAACGCCGGGCGCAGCGAAAACCGGATCTCGTTCAATGACCTGATTATCAAGGCCGCAGCGATTGCCATCGCCCGTTACCCTGCGATCAACGCGAGCTATCATCCGAAAGGCATATTGCTTCACGCCCACGCCGACATTGCGGTCGCGGTGGCGATCGAAGGCGGACTGATCACCCCGATCATCCGGGCGGCGGAAGAGAAACCGCTCGCCGAAATCTCTTCCGAAATGAAAGATATGGCTTCGCGCGCGCGCCGCAAACGGCTGTTGCCAGAGGAATATTCGGGCGGCACGATGACCATATCCAACCTTGGCATGTTCGGCGTGACCGAATTCACCTCGATCATCAATCCACCGCAAGCTTGCATCCTGTCGGTCGGCGCGGCGTTCGAAGAATATTGCGTGGCGGACGGCGTGCCCTATGTCGCGACCGTGATCGCACCGACCCTCACCTGCGATCACCGCGTCGTCGATGGCGCGACCGGCGCGCGCTGGCTCCAGCAACTGCGCGAGGTGATCGAAGCGCCGGAGGAATGGGCGACCGCCTAAGCTTTCGCTTCCAGATAGCGGAGCAGCGCATCACGCATCAGCACATAGGGATCGGTCAGCACCTCGCGCGGGCGGGTAACGAACTCGTCGCGCAGATATTGGGAATGGAGATCGGGGAACAGAGCGGTTTCGCCGTCCACCCAGCCATCGAGGATGTTCGCCGCAATATCCTGCGGCGAAGTCTTCGCGAAGTCCGAGCTGCGCATCATGTCGGTGTCCATCAGCCCCGGATAGGCGAGCGATACCGCAACATTCGGCATCGCCCCGCGCACGGCATGTCCCAGCATCATGCCGGCGGCCTTGCTGGCACTGTACAGTTCAGCACCGTGCGCGGGAACGAGCGCCGCGAGCGACAACACCGAGATGAAGCCACCGCCACGCGCCTCGAGATGCGGACCAAAAGCATATACCAGCCGCAGCGGCCCGAAGAAATTGGTCTCCATTGTCGCACGCGCGCCTTCGAGCGTCGATTCAAGTAACGGCACCATATGCGTCACGCCCGCATTGCTGACGACGATGTCGATGTCGGCAAGGTCCGCGGCGGCGGCGACATGCGCGTCGTTCGTCACGTCGAGCGCGACGGGAACCGCGCGCGCGCCGAAGCGATCGAGGGCCGATCCGAACGTCGCGATATCCCGCGCGCCGCAATAGATTCTGGCCGCGCCCCGCGCGAAGGCAGCCTCCACCAACGCCGCCCCCAATCCCCGGTTGGCGCCGGTGATAAGCAATGTCTTGCCCTCGAAACTCCGGTCATCGCTCATCTGGCATTCCTTCTTCTTTGACTTGATGTGGCGACCACAGCGCCGCCCAGGCGAGGCGATCGGCAAGCGCCCGCCCCTCCGCTCCGCGATCACGGTCGTGCCATCCGGGAACTGCAGCGGCAGGGACCTGATAGGTCAGGCAGGTTCCGACGGCGTCATCGACCTTGTGGGTGTCGAGGATGATTGTCGCGAGCCGGTTGATCTCCGCGTCCGACCAGGCCCGGTCGGGCAGGACATCGCGATAGGCCGAACCATTAAGGAAGGTGGCGCAAAAGTTGCGCCAGCTCTCGCGCGTCGCTGTGTGAACGATCAGCCAGCCGTCGCGTGCACGCCAGAGCGACAGGGGTGGATGGAGCGGTAAGACGGCCGGCGCCAAGCCCCCGTGATCGCACGCTCTCAACGCGGATTGCAAGGGCGCGACCGCTGCCCCTGACGCCAGTGCGAGCAACGCGGCGGCCGCATCCCCCGGCGTCAAGCCCGCCGCCAGATCGAGCTCCCAGTCAAATGCTCCGCCGCCCGTCGCTACCGCGCCCGCAGGCAGGGCCGGCGTTGCAGCTTCGGGCCAGAATTTCATCATGGCCCGTACCGGCGAACCGCCTGGAGCATCGAATGCCAAGGCCGTCCCGCTCTAAGCTTCCGGCGACAGCGCGCGCGACCAGGCGTCCGCGAAATCGCCCGACGACGCTTCTAAAGCCCCGCGCCCCGGCAAAATTCCTGCCAGCGCCTCGTCGAGCCTTTGCCTGAGCGCATCGGATGACGGCTCCGCTGCCCCCGGCGCAACGCAGACGACCAGCTCTACCTCGGTAGTTTGCTCGTCGCGCGGCCAGGCCGCCATCATGCTCAGTTCGCCCCCGGCTTCAACGAAGCAGATGTTCGGAAAATGCGAATGCTCATCCACCATGCGCGCGCGCAGGTGCGCGATCACCCGTTTCCAGTCGACATCGACCACCTGCGTGTGGCGTCCCGCAAGCCGGTACTGCGCGCGCGCATCAAGCCAGGGATGCAGATCGCCGAGCGCGGCCGCCAGGTCAGGCGCCTCGCCGCTCTGGTCGATCCACAGCCAGCCTCCCAACTCGGCAAGGCGCAGCGGCACCAACGAATGTGCACAGCGATCGATATTGCCGAAGTCGCGCTCGTCGGGGATCGCCATCAGCTTGCCGAAGGTATCGTAGGTCCAGCTGTGATACTGGCAGCGAAAGGCGCGCGCGCGTCCGGTCGGGGTTCGCACCACGGGCGCACCACGGTGTCGGCAGCTGTTGTAATAGCCCCTGATCTGATGATCGACCGACCGGATCATCACGGTGGGGATCCGCGTGCGATCCCAGGTGAAATAGCCGCCGACCTCATCCAGTTCCTCGGCGCGGCCGACGGGCATCCAGAATCGGGCAAAAATCCGCTTGAGTTCGCGCTCGTAAAGCTCCGCTCCGCCTTCAAAATCTCGGGAAATGGCCGCATCCTCCAAGGGCGCGGCAGGCAGCGTCAGCGACAATGATCATCTCCCGAACATCAGCAAAGGCCATTCTTTTCGCGTCAGCCGTATCGCATAATTCGAACAAACTCTAGCACGCATTCCCCTTTTTATATAGGAAGGCTGAAAGCACAGCCCGCAGGACGCGATTTCGGTGGTGCCATGTGCCAGAACTGCAGGGCGAGGAGCAAAAACGATGGATCAGGCGCTCATGGATCGGATCAAGGGCAAAATCCTGGCCGAGTTCGACCGCGAAGGGTTGCCCGAAGGCTTCCCCGAATTGCCCGTGATTCCGGCGGGTCGCTACACGGAACCGCTGTTCTTCGATCTTGAGCAGAAGCATATGTGGGCGCGAACCTGGCTCTACGCGGGCCGCGCCGAGCAACTGCCGCACCCGGAAAACTACCAGATATGGGACTATAGCGGACCGTCGATCGTCCTCGTCCGAGATACTGCGGGACGGATTCGCGCCTTTCTCAACCAGAGCCCCAACGACGCGCCGCTGGTGCCGCTGACCGACCCGGGCGCGCATCAGCACGAAATGCCTTTCGATGCGCCGGGACGGATGTTCATGCAGGTCGAGTTTCCCGAATTCAGCCTGCCCGGCGGCTTCTTGCAGTGCCAGCGCAAGGGCTGGACCTACGACGTCGACGGGCGGCTCGTCGCCGTTCCCGCGGGGCAGACGCTGGAAAGCGTTCCGCATGCGCAGCGCCAACTCACCGAATATCGCTGCGACGTCTGGGAAGGTTTCATCTTCGTCAATCGCGACCCGGACGCGATTCCACTGCTCGAATGGCTCGGCCCGGTCGTGCCGCAGATGGCGCAATATGAGTGCGCGAAACTGCGCATGTTCTCCCGCGCTACAGTGCTGCTGCGGACCAACTGGAAGGTCGCGACCGAAGCGTTTCAGGAGGTCTATCACTTCAAGCACATCCACCATCACGACGGCGTCGTCTCGCTCGACCAGCGCGGCGTGACCCACGCGATGTTCCCTCACGGCCATTCGCGGATGGTGACGCCCTTTGCCAAGCGGCAGCAGGAGATGATGGGAATGGCCGGGCCGACCGACTGGGAGGCCGCTGCCGACAAGGGTCGCGAATCGCTTATCGGTACCGGCACTCCGCTCATCAATACGGTGCAGCCGATCGTGAACGGCGCGGTCCTGACCTACAGCCTCTTTCCCAATCTCACGACCCCGACCTCGGCCCGCGGGCTCCCGATCCTCGCCGCCTGGCCGGTCGATCCTGCCCACACCTTCTTCGAATGGACCTCGTTCGTACCCGACTGGGGCGAGGATACACCCGCAATCGAACAGATGCGGCAGGCGACGCTGCAGACGCCGATGACGATCATGGAAGAGGATGTCCGCAACATGGAGCCAATGTTCCTGTCGCTCTCCTCGCCCGGGCTGCCGGGGCTGCGCATCGGCTATAACGAGCGCCGCCTTTATAACTCGGCCGAGGTACTCGACCGGATGATCGGTATCGAGCACATCCCCGAACGGCTGCGCGTCCGCCAGCTTCTCGACGGCTTTGTGGAGCAGGACTGATGACGCTCAGTCGCATGGCGGTGCTGCAATCGTTCGGATTTCTTGCGATCGAGGAAGTCGAGATTCCGGCGCCGACAGGACATCAGGTCGCGGTCGAGATGTTCGCGGCGGCGATCACGCCCGCCGACGTGGATCTGCTTTCGCGCTCCGACGCGCCCGACTGGCAGCCGCTGGTGCCGGGACTCGAAGGCGCCGGCATCGTCACTGCGATCGGCGAAGCGGTGACGCGGGTGAGAATCGGGGATCAGGTCGTCATCGGGACGACGCCCGATGGCGCGGAACGGCCCGATCGCCCGGTCTCGACCTGGACGACTAACGCGCTTGTCGATGAACAATATGTCGCGCCTTTTCCGCGCGACGCGGAAGCCGACCGCGACAGCCTCGCGCTGATCGGAGCAACGGGGATCCTCGCCGCCACGGTCGGGATGCAGGTCGTCGAAAGCGGAGCCGACGAACCGGTGGTCATCGTCGGTGGCGGCGGTCTGGCGCTCGCGACGATCGCTGCCCTCCGCGCCGCGGGCGACACCCATATCATCGCAGCCGCTCCCGCTTATGCTCAAGCGGCGGCCGAAGCGGCCGGCGCGAGCCTATGCCTCGCCGCCGACGCCGACCTCGCCGCTACCGGCGCGCGGCGCGGTCTCGACTGCCGCGAAGGAAATGGGCGCAACCCCGGCACGCTCGATCCCATGATCAGATGGACCGATACACCAGCCCAGCCGCTCGATCGCGACCGCGCGATCGCGGTGCTGACCGAATGGATGGCGGCAGGACGCTTCAGCCCTTCGGCGGCAATCGGCAAACGCTACACGATCGAGCAGATCAACGAGGCGGTGATGGACATGGAGAGCGGGCGTATCGCGGGGTCCGGACTGGTCGTGGTGGAGCCGTTGAAATAGGCGCCGCTGTGGCGCGTCCGTTTCCGCTTGCCTCCACAAGCGAAATGATATTAGCACGTGCTATAGAAAAGGCCTTGGGAAATTGGCCCTGCACCAGACGGACCAGCCCTTGGCTGGGAACGGCGGTGCGTTCGGGAGAGAGACATGGATATTCGGGGAAAGCGCGCATTGGTCACCGGCGCGAGCGGCGGTATCGGGCGCGCCTGCGCGCTGATGCTCGCCCGCAATGGCGCAAGCACGGTCGTCCTTGCCGACATTGACGAAGAAGGCCTCGCTTCCATCGCGGCCGAAATCCGCGGCCTTGGTGCCGAAGCCCTGACGGAAACGGTCGACCTGTCGGACCCTGCAGCCGCAATCGCGATGTATACGCGCGCCGAGGAGCGATCGGGCGGGCTCGACATCATCCACAACAATGCCGGTATCATGGGCGGTCCGCCCGATTTTCCGGACGACAATGTCGACCGCATGATCAGGGTCATGCAAATCAACCTGATCGCGATGATGATCGGGACCAAAATGGGCGTCGGCTTCCTGCGCGCCCGCTCCGTCCCGGGCATCATCATCAACACCGCCTCGACCGCAGCGCTGGGCCCGCTTCCCAAGGACCCCGCTTACGCCGCATCGAAGCGCGGGATCCTAGCCTATTCGGAATCGTGCAAGCCGCTGCACGCCGAGTTCGGGATTCGCGTGATCCCGCTCTGCCCCGCGGTCACCGATACCCCGATCGTTGCCAAGGACGCCGACTGGCTCCAGCCGATTCTCGAATCAATCCGCCTGCTGCAGCCCGAAGACATCGCCGAGGAAGTCCGGCGGATCATCGAGGACGACAGTCTGTCGGGCGAGGCGATCGTGGTTCACAACGAACCGCTGGCGCGATGATACGGCGGCGGAACGGGTGGCCCCGACCTGGCCGCCACCCCGCCCGCCAGGGACGAAGCAGAAACAACGGATCATAACATGGCCAGAATTACCTATATCGAACCCGACGGCTCCGAGCGTATCGTCGATGTCAAAGCCGGGCTTTCCCTTATGGAAGGCGCGATCAATAATGGGGTGAACGGCATCGAGGCCGATTGCGGCGGCGTGTGCGCCTGCGCCACTTGCCATATCTATGTCGATGCCGACTGGATCGAGGCAGCGGGCCCCCGGACCGACATCGAGGAAGCGATGCTCGACCTTGCAAACGAGGTCCGCGACAACAGTCGCCTGTCGTGCCAGGTCAAGGTAACCGATGCTATGGACGGGCTGATCCTGTCGATCCCCGAAGAACAACGCTAGCCGGCCGCCGAGAGGGTGGCGCCAGCCTACGCCCTCTCGCCCCCACCGCTCCACACGTTTCGCGATCACGAATTTCACGTGAAATACATATCGTTATAATTTCTCGATAATCGAGTTTTTCTCGGATTTATCGCCCGATTTTCAGAGATTCCGCTCTTGACAATCATGCTAACGATCTATTTGTATAACACGTCCTCCATTTGGGAGGCGATGCACGCAAGATGCAATCGGGAGAGGGAGGATCAATTCATGACGATTCCGTCAAATCAGTCTGACGCCATAAACAGAGCGTCGAAATGGAGGCCTGTTTGGGGCGCCTCCATACTCGCCATCGCGGTACTCAGCCCGGTTGCCGCTCAAGCGCAGGATAGCGACGCGAAGCCCGCGCCCGCCCAGCGCAGTGCAGCAGGCGACGACGAAATCATCGTCACCGCGCGCCGGACACAAGAACGGCTGCTCGACGTGCCGGTCGCAGCCGCCACCCTGTCGAGCGAAGCACTGCAACGCTACGCGACCAGCGACCTGTCCGAAATCGCCAATCAGGTCGTCGGCGTCCAGCTCGTCCGCACGCCCTCGTCGTCGAGCGGCGGCAGCTTTTCGATCCGCGGCGTGGGCAACCTCGCCAACGACCTTGGCAATGAACAGCCGGTCGCGATGAACTTCGACGGCGTCCAGCTGACGCGCGGCCGCGTCGTCACGATGGCGCAGTTCGATATCGAGCGCATCGAGATACTGAAGGGGCCGCAGGCCCTGTTCTTCGGCCGCAATAGCCCCGCCGGAGTTGTTTCGATCCTCAGCAAAGGGCCCGAACTCGGCGGCGGCGTCGAGGGCTATGCGACCGCGCAATATCAGTTCAAGACCAACACGCCGATGATCGAAGGCGCGGTCACCCTGCCCGTCGCCGACAATTTCGCGGTGCGTGTTGCGGGCCGCGTCAGCCGGATGCAGGACGGCTATCTGCGCTATGTCGGCGAACCGATCGCCAATCCGTTTCCGGCCGAAGCCGGCCTGATCCTCCCCGGATCAGGATATGAATGGGGCCCTGGCACCAAGTCGAACGCTGTGCGCGGGACGGCGCTGTGGAAGGCCTCGGATAACCTCACGGTTACGCTGCGGTCGCTCTATTCGACCGAACGCAATCGCGGCGGATCGGGTACGCGCGAAGTCGTCCATTGCGGCGGCACCCGGCCGACCGCCTATGGCATTCCCGATCCCTTCGGCGACTGCACCGCGAACAATGTGTCGTCGAACGGGCTGCCCCCGCTGGAAGTGACCCGCAACCTCTATAACGCGCCCGAGGACGGCAAGCCTTTCAGCAAGACCCGCGTGTCGCTGTCGTCGCTGACCCTTGACCTCGCCGTCGGCGCGATCGACCTCACCTCGGTGACCGGCTATTACGACTACAAGAACAGCGCGTTCGACAATTTCGACTATACGGTCTTCGGCCAGGCGACGAACACGCAGCGCGACAAGGGCTGGCAGTTCTCCCAGGAATTTCGCGCGGTCTCCAACTATGACGGACCGATCAATTTCTCGGCGGGCCTTTTCTATCAGAGCGAACGGCGCGAATATGTAGCAGGCACCAAGATCGCCGCTCTCGGCCCGTTCACCGGCCCCGGCGAGTTCAACGGGATCTACGACACCCTGATCTCGACCGGTCAGAGCCGCGGCAAGACCTATTCGGCTTTCGCGCAGCTGCGCTGGTCGATCCTCGACAACCTGGAACTGGCGGGCGGAGCGCGCTGGACCCGCGAGGAAAAGTCGACCAACATCGGTAACATCTTCAATCGCCTTCCCAATTTCTCGCCGGCCGGTTTCCGCTACCGGCCCGAGTTCGAGGGCGAGAATGTCTCGCCGGAAGCGACGCTGACTTGGAAGGTCACCCCCGACCTCACCGTCTATGGTGCGTACAAGACCGGCTATCTGTCGGGCGGCGCGTCGAATCCGTCAACCGTGGCCAATTATTCGACGCTTGCCGATCCGACGCGTCCCTTCCTCTTCGACGAGGAAACCGTCGAGGGCGGCGAAGTGGGCATCAAGGCGTCGCTGCTCGGCGGTCGCCTCACCGGCGACCTCACCGCCTATCGGTTCAATTATGACGGGCTGCAGGTACAGACTTTTGATGCGACGACGACGTCCTTCTTTACCCAGAATGCCGGCGGCGCACGCAATCAAGGGATCGAGGGGCAGATCCGCTTCCGCGCTTCGCCGGACCTGACGCTGCGTGTCGCGGCCTCTTATGCCGACCTGAAGTTCACGGATTTCGACGGCGCGCAATGCTATGCCGGCCAGACGACGCTTCCAGTCGCGGCGCCGGGGACTACCAAGATCCCCGGCGCCTGCTATTCGACTGGTGTCGGAACCGGCAAGGCCCGTTACATGACAGGCCTGCGCTATGGCCCCGCGCCGTTCCAGGCGATCGTCGGAGTGAGCTACGAAACGCCGATCAGCAACGACTGGGGAATCGGCTTCACGGTCGACGGCTATATCTACAACAAGACGCCAGCCTGGCAGATTCCCTATTCGCCTGGTCAGGAATCGCACGAGATCGTCAATGCGTCGCTGCGCCTCAGTCGCCTCGACGACAGCTGGCAGTTCGCGCTGATTGCCACCAACCTGTTCGACAGCAACTGGCATCCGCCGGCGACCACCGACAAGCCGCTCGGCACGGCGGGCGACATCATGGCGGACTCACCCGTCCCGCGGCTGGTGACGCTACAGGCGACCTTCCGCTTCTGATCAAAACCCCGGACAACTCTCTAGGGCAAACTCGGCGCCTCCTTCGGGAGGCGCCTTTTTCTTTGCGCCACACAGGCGAGGCATCGTCCGTGCGCGCACGTCAGCGCACGCTCACACCAGCCTTCGGCGCGCCGCGCGGCAAAAGTCGAAATCGTTGGAAACTATTGCCCGAGCGACGGTGACACCGCCTGCGCCGGCACGCTCTTCTTGAGCATCACCCGCGTTTCACCGGTTGCGCCGTTAGCGAGCAGATCGATTACTTCGCGCGCAACATCGTGCGGCGTCAGGCTGTCCGGCGTGTGCAACTCGGACGGGAACAGGTCGCTCGTAAAACCGCCGGGGCATATTGCATTGATGCGCACCGGACCCGAGGGATGCGCCGCCCCAAGGCTGCGCACCAGACCAACCAGCGCATGTTTGGTCATCGAATAGACCGGGTCGAAGGGGATCGGCGCCAGACCACCCATAGAGCTGGTGATCGTCACGGCGCCGCCGCCGGACCGCGCCATGTGGGGCAGCAGCGCCTGCAGCCCGAACACGACGCCGTCGATGTTGACGCGGCGTAGCGCCTCATAACGCCCGAGCGCGAAATCCTCGATCGGCGGTACTGACAGCGCCACATCGAGCGGGCGGGTCATGATGCCGGCATTCAGATGCGCGAAACCAATCGGTCCCAGCTCGGCGGTCACCGCCGCGACGGCTGCTTCCCATTCGTCGGCGGAACCGACATCGACGTGCCAGAAACGTCCGCCCGCCTCGCGCGCGACGGCAACACCTTCGGCTTCGTTGACGTCGAAGATCGCGACGCGCGCGCCAGCCTCCGCCGCCAACATCGCCGTGGCCGCACCCAGTCCGGTTGCACCGCCCGAGATCAGCAGTGTCCGTCCGTCGAAAATTCCCATGACTGCCCTCTTCGTCGGCGGCGATGTCAGGCCGCCGCGATCAGCCCCAGCCGCTCGCCGATTCCGCGCGCTGCGGCGTCGGGGAACAGTTCGTCGATCCCGCCCTTCGCGAGCGCGTCGAGCACCGCCCCGGTGAGCACGCTCGGCGGGTTGAGCAGCGCCTTGTCGGTACTCTCAAGATGCATTTCGGTATCATAGCCGCCGGCATAGACCGCCATCACCGCAACCCCCGCCTCGGCGAACTCGGCCCGCAAGCCGTGCGTCATCGAACGCGCTGCGGCCTTCGATGCATTATAGGTGCCGACGAGCGGCATATAGGCGAGCGCCGCGATCGAGAGAATGTTGACGATCGCTCCCTGCGACCGGGTCAGTGCCGGCGCGAAGGCCCGCGCCATCGCGAGCGGACCGAAATAATTGACCTCCATCTCGTGCCGTGCCTGATCGAGGTCGGGCGCGTTCAGGAAGCTCGCATAATGAAGGACGCCCGCGTTGTTGATCAGCACGGTGATATCATCAGCGTCGCGCGCCGCCTGCTCGACCTGTTCGGGCCGCGTCGTGTCGACGATGACAGGGTGGACGCGCGGGTCGATCGCAGCCACGGCTGCGGCGGCATCCTCGTTCCGTACCCCGGCGTAGACTCTCGGCACACCAGCCTGAAGAAACGCATCGACGAAAGCGCGCCCGATGCCGCGCGATGAGCCGGTGACCAATGGCCTGCATTGCTCTAAGTTCATGCCTCTCTCCCGCTATGCTCGGCTGTCGGGAGCTACGGAACGACCGCTTGCCCTGCCCGGCCCACATGCTTGCGGTACCGTCCGACAAAAATAGTGTATGATATATTTTTCTAAGCTGCGCAAGCCGCACCCGCCGCAAAATCAACCCTCTCGCGACCCGAAGCGAATTCGACTTGCTTGCACGCCTTTCGGCTAATCACCCATTTTTCTTACATTTACTGTCCTGCGGCGGAGTCGAAGCGGATCGCAAAAATGCCATCCACCGCCTTGACAAGAATAAAGCGCGTGATATTTTTTGAAAAGCGAAAGACATAATATGCGAAGGCAGAGACCTTCGATAATGGGAGAGCGAGCATCATGAGCGAGGCGAGAACCTGTCCGGTCGACGGCGTCGTCGAAGTAGACATGAATTCGGAGGCCTTCGCCGAGAATTTCAAGGACATCTATACCCAAATGCACACGAGCGGGTGCCCCTATGCGCATTCCTCGGCAGGCGATTTCTATGCGATCGGCAAGCATCAGGACATCGTCAAGGCCTGCACCAATACCAAGCTGTGGAGCAGCAAGCTCGGCCCCGCGCTGCAATATCAGTCGCCCGAGACCCCCGGCGTGCTCGTCAGCGTCGATCCGCCTGAGCATACGTTCGAGGCACGGCTGGTCGGCAAGGCCTTTTCGAAAGTCTATTTCGAATCCTTCATCCCGGGCATCAAGGCGTTCCTCAACGAGCGCATCGACAGCTTCATCGCCAACGGCCGCTGCGACATTCACAAGGAAATTTCGGAGCCGCTGCCGCTCTGGGTGATTTTCGCCATGTTCGGCAAGGCGATCGACGACGATGGTATCGACGCCTATCGCGAGGGCTTCGTCGGATCGATCGGCCAGATGCTGGCCCCTAATCCGGTACGCCCGCCGTCGCGCAACGCCTTTGCCGACAGCTTTCTGTCGGACCATCTCGCCGACGTGAAGCGCAAGCTGGCGTCGGGCGAAGCCCAGCCCGACGACAATCTGCTCACGCGCTTCATCACCACCGAGATCGAAGGCCGCCGGCTCACCGACGACAAGATCCTCGCCTTTTGCAACTTCCTGCTCGCCGCGGGCAGCGGCACGACGACGATCCTGCTGTCGGGCCTGCTTTATCAGCTGCTCAAGTCGCCCGAGCAGTTCGAAAAGCTGAAGGCGAACCCCGACCTCGTTCCGCTCGCAATCGAGGAATCGCTGCGCGTCGAATCACCGCTTCACGGATTGTTCCGCACCAATAACGAGGAAGTCACCGTCGGGCCGCTGACTATCCAGCCCGACACCAAGGTGATGATGATGTGGGCGGCCGCCAATCTCGACCCGACGGTGTTCCCGAACCCGGAGAAATTCGACCTCGACCGCGATCTTTCCGACGTCCGCAAGCATCTCGCCTTCGGCTATGGGATCCACATCTGCCGCGGCGCGCCGTTGTCGCGGATCGAGGCGCGGCTGTTCCTGGAGACCATCCTCGAGAGGCTTCCCAATTTGCGCTTCGACGGACCGATGAAAAAGGATCACCGCATCCCGATCTTCAACGGCATCGGCGAACTGCCGGTCGCCTGGGACATCTGACGCCCCAAGGCCCTAGCCCCCTCGCCACTTGGCGCGCGCGCAATATCCATATCGATCGGGAAATATGATGAACGAAAAAGCTCGGATGGTTGTTCTCGCCCGGCGTCCCGGGCCGAATATTTCGGTCGACGATTTCGCCGTCGAGGAACACCCACTACCCGAAACGGGCGACGGCCAGGTGCAGGTCCGCAACCAGTACATCAGCGTCGATCCCTATATGCGCCTCGCGCTCAGCGACCGGAACGGGGTGAGCGCCGCCAAGGCGGTCGGCGACGCGATGACCGGCGGCGCGGTTGGAATCG
Source organism: Sphingopyxis selenitireducens (assembly GCF_051550705.1). Taxonomy (NCBI): domain Bacteria; kingdom Pseudomonadati; phylum Pseudomonadota; class Alphaproteobacteria; order Sphingomonadales; family Sphingopyxidaceae; genus Sphingopyxis; species Sphingopyxis selenitireducens. Next base: position 254,789 of record NZ_JBPULG010000002.1, on the reverse strand, counting down.
TCGAGGCCTCGCGGGCGCCCGCGCTGCCCGTCGGGACGATGGTAACCAGCCAGTTCGGCTGGCGCGACCGCTTCGTCGCCGATGCCGCAATGGTCCAGCCGGTTGCGGCGGACGTCGGCCGCCCGAGCTGGTACCTCGGCATATTGGGACTGACGGGGCTCACCGCTTATGCGGGGATCGAATATATATTGGAACCGAAGGCGGGCGAGACCATCTTCGTTTCGGGAGCTGCGGGCGCGGTGGGCTCGGTGGCGGCGCAGCTCGCGCGGCAACGCGGCTGCCGTGTGATCGCTACCGCCGGCACCGACGACAAGGTCGCCTGGCTGAAGGATGAACTGCGGCTCGACGCGGTCGCCAACTACGCCACCACCGACCTCGCGGCGTTTCTGGCGAAGGAATGCCCCGCCGGAATAGACCATTATTTCGACAATGTCGGCGGTCCGACACTCGATGCCGCGATCACCGCGATGAAGCCCAAGGGCCGCATCGTCGTGTGCGGTGCCATCTCGCAGTACAACACGCCCAATTATTGCGCGGGTCCGGGCGAATTCTTCAAGATCTCTGAAAAGGGGATCACGATCGTCGGGCTCAACGTCGGAATGTGGTTCGACCGCGGCAAGGAAGCCTTCGGCGATCTCGCGCGACGTCTCGCGGCGGGCGAACTGATCTGGGAAGAAACGGTGGTCGATGGGCTCAACAATGCCCCGCAAGCCTTCGTGTCGCTCTTCTCGGGCCAGAACAGAGGAAAAATGGTCGTCGCGATCGACCCGGCACCCTGATCGAACGGAGCGGAAGCAGACATGGCCTTCACGCATATCATGACGCCGATCCGCATCGGAGCGGTCGAGATCAAGAACCGCGTCTTTCGCTCGGCGCACACCACCGCCATCGGCGGCGGGACACTAAGCGACGACCTCGTCGCCTATCACGAAGCGCGGGCGCGCGGCGGCATCGGGCTGAGCGTGATAGAGGCGATGTCGGTGCAGCCCTCCTCGCTTGCGGCGCTCAACATGATCGACCCGTCGCTTGCCGAAAAATATCCGCGCATGATGAACCGGCTGCGCCCGCACGGCATGCGCGTGTTCCAGCAGTTGTTCCATGCGGGCCAGCACGGCCGCACGCTCGACGGATCGCCGCCCTGGGCGCCGTGCGACCAGCCGGGCGTGACCAGCGGCGTCGCCCCCGTGCCAATGACCAGGATGATGATCGACACGATGGTCGGCGCCTATGCGGCGGCGGCGGCCAAGCTCGAACAATGGGGCTGCGAAGGCGTCGAATTCCATTGCGGCCACGGCTTCCTGCCGCAGCAATTCCTGTCGACCTATGCCAACGACCGTACCGACGATTATGGCGGCTCGCTCGAAAATCGCGCGCGCTTCACGATGGAAGCACTTGCCGCGATCCGGGCGAGCGTCGGCGCCGGTTTCGTCGTCGGCATCCGCCTGTCGCCCGACATGCTGGAAGGTGGTGTCGGTGTAGAGGATAATCTGGCGGTCGCGCAAATGGCCGAAGCTGCGGGCCTCGTCGATTATGTCAGCATCTCGTCGGGCACATTCCAGACGATGGACAAGACGATCGGCGGAATGCACGAACCCATGGGGTTCGAGATGCCCGTCACGACCCCGATCACATCGCAGTTGAGGGTACCGACGATGATCGTCGGGCGATACCGCACGCTCGAGGAAGCCGATCAGGCGATCCGCGCCGGCGACGGCGATATGGTCGCGATGGTCCGCGCGACGATTGCCGACCCCGATCTCGTCGAAAAGACGCTCGCCGGCCATCCCGAGCGCGTCCGCCCGTGCATCGGTTGCAATCAGGGCTGCATCGGCCAGCTACAGTCGCCCCCGAACCGTATGGGCTGCGTCGTCAATCCGGCGGTGGGATATGAATTGAAGATGGGCGACGACCGGCTGACACCGGCCGAACAGCCTGGGAAGATACTCGTCATCGGCGGCGGCCCCGCCGGGATGGAAGCCGCGCGCGTCGCGGCGTTGCGCGGGCATCAGGTCGTGCTCGCCGAAGCCGAGTCCGATCTCGGCGGCACGGCCAAGCTCGCTGCCGCCGCGCGGACGCGGGCCGGCATCCGTGACATTCTGGTCTGGCTGGAGGACGAAGTTTATCGCCTCGGCGTCGATGTGCGCACGAGCAGCTATCTCGACGTCGACGATATCCTTGCGGAAGCACCCGACAAGGTTATTCTTGCCACCGGTTCGCTGCCGCGCATGGATGGCATCCAGCTGTCCAATCCGGGCGAGCCGATTACGGGCTTCGCGCAGCCGCATGTGCTGTCGTCGAACGACCTTTTCCTTTCGCCGAACCGCGCCCCCGGAAAGTCAGCGGTCGTGATAGACGACAGCGGCCATTATGAAGCGATCGCGTGCGCCGAATATCTCGCCGAGCGCGGCGTCGAGGTCACCTTCGTCACGCGGCATATTTCCTTCGCTCCGCTGGTCGAAAGCGCCTTGATGACCGAGCCAGCACTGCGCCGGCTGCACGAGGGCAAGTTCACGCTCCACACGCGGATGCGCGCGCTGTCGATCAGCCCCGACCATGTGGTGCTCGCGCCGACCTTCCTGCCCGCCAACAGCAACGCAACGCTCAGCGTACCCGCCGACACGGTCGTCTTCGTCTCGCGCAACCGCCCGAGCCGCGACCTTGCCGACGCGCTGCGGGATCAGGGCATCGCCGTGTCGCTGGTCGGTGATGCCAACGCCCCGCGCTTCCTGCTCGCCGCCATTCGTGAGGGCAATCAGGCCGGGGCCACGGCCTGAGCGGCGCCCATCCTTCGCCGCATCCATTTTCTTGCAAATATATTGCACGTTATATAAATGATTCGTCAGCATAGGCAATCAAGCCCGGCACAACAAGAATGGGTGGGGAAATGGACGACGCGCAGGGGCTTTCGCCGATTGCCGCAGGACTGTGGGACGCAGGGCCGCCACCGCGCTTGATCGGAGGCCGCAAAGCCAATGGCGAGATCATCTTTCCGCTGCCAGATGAGCCCTCGGAGCCCCTCGAACGGATCGAGCTGGCGACCAAAGGTACGCTCTGGTCTTGGACGAGCCAGGAGTTTCAGCCCAAGCCCCCCTTCGTCGGCCCCGAGCCCTTCGAACCTTTTTTACTCGGCTATATAGAATTGGCGAATGAAGTGATCGTCGAGAGCCGCATCGTGGGGACGTCGATCGACCGGCTAACGCTGGGGATGCCTATGCAGTTCGTGATCATCCCCTTCGACGACCATCGCAGCACCTATGCCTTTCGTCCGGAGCAACGCGCATGAGCGAGAAAGTCCATATCATCGGCACGGGCATCCATGCTTTTGGCAGGACCGAGGGGCGATCGGGCCGCGCGCAGGGCGTGTTCGCGCTGCGCCAGGCGCTCGCCGACGCGGGGATCGAATGGGCCGACATCGGCTTTGCCAGTGGCGGCTCGGTCGCCGCCGGGTCGGCCGACATCATGGTCAACGACCTGGGGCTGACCAGCCTGCCCTTCATCAACGTCCACAACGGCTGCGCGACTGGCGGCAGCGCGCTGACCGCGGCGCACAATGCCATCGCATCGGGCATGTGCGACGTCGCGGTCGCGGTCGGATTCGACAAGCATGAGCGCGGCGCGTTCAACGCGAAGCCGTCGGGTTACGGCCTCCCCGAATGGTATGGCGAAACCGGCATGATGCTGACGACGCAATTCTTCGCGCTCAAGATCCAGCGCTACATGCAGTTGCACGGGATCAGCCGCGAAACGCTCGGCCGGGTCGCCGAAAAGGCGTTTCGCAACGGCGCGCTGTGCGACCACGCTTGGCGGCGCTCTCCGGTCGATCTCGACACGATCCTGAACGCGCCGATGGTCAACGACCCGCTGACCAAATATATGTTCTGCTCGCCTGCCGAGGGCGGCGTCGCGCTCGTCCTCGCGAGCGAAAAGAAGCTGCGCGAACTCGGAAGCGACGGCGTGCGTATCGACAGCATCGCCTTCCGCACGCGGCCCGAGGGATCGTTCGAGGTCTTCGCGCCCTCGATCCGCACCCCTCCGGGCGGCAAGCCCACTGTGCTTGCCAGCCAGGCCGCGTTCGAACAGGCAGGCATCGGTCCCGGCGACGTCGACGTCGCGCAATTGCAGGACACCGAAAGCGGCGCCGAGATTATGCATATGGCCGAAAACGGCTTTTGCGCCGACGGCGAACAGGAAGAATGGTTTGCCAACGGCTGGTCCGAAATCGGCGGGCGCCTGCCGATCAACACCGATGGCGGCTGTCTTGCGTGCGGGGAACCCGTCGGCGCGTCGGGGCTCCGTCAGGTCTATGAGAATGTCCAGCAGCTTCGCGGGCGCGCCGGCGCGCGGCAAGTGCCGCGCGATCCGAAAGTCGGGTACAGCCATGTCTATGGCGCGCCCGGCCTATCGGCAGTGGCGATCCTCTCACGCTAGCATCGAAATCGCATTCGCGGGATGAGGGAGCCACCATTGCAGCATCAGGACCAGACCGCCGCCGCACCCGGGACATCGAACCTGCGCTACAGCTATTATGTCGTGCTGTTGCTGATGCTCACCTATATCCTATCCTTCCTCGACCGAGTGCTCATCAGCCTCCTCGCAGAGCCGATCCGCGCCGAATTCGACCTGGGCGACACTGAGATCGGGTTGCTCGTCGGGTTCGGCTTCGTACTCTTCTACACCGTGCTCGGCCTCCCCTTCGGCGCCGCCGCCGACCGATCCAACCGGCGCAACCTCATCGTGATGGGCCTCGTTGGCTGGAGCCTCGCGACTGCTGGAAGTGGAATAGTCAGCGGGTTCGGCGGTCTGCTGGCGATGCGCGCACTCGTCGGAATCGGAGAGGCGGCACTGTCGCCCGCCGCGCTCTCGACGATCGCCGACCGTTTCCCGCCCGACCGGCTGGCTTTCGCCATCTCGCTCTATTCGTCGGGTGTGGTGCTAGGCGGCGGCTTGGCGATGGGCTTTGGCGGAATGATCGCGGAATGGGCCGCGCAGACGACCGTCTCGCTCGGTGCACTGGGAACGATCAGCGACTGGCGGCTCGCAATGCTCGCCGTCGGGCTGCTCGGACTGCCGCTCGCACTGCTGCTGCTGACGACGATGCGCGAAGCGCCGCGCAGCGCGCCGCTGGCGGAGGTGCCCGGGATCGGCGTGCTGCTCATGACGATGAAAGCAAACGCCAGGGCCTTCGCCACGGTCTTCCTCGGCTTCGGTTGTCTGGTGATCGCGGGCTATATCCCCATGCTCTGGGGTCCGGCGCTGCTCGCACGCGCGCACGGGATGGCCGCACCCGATATCGGAGTGGCGCTGGGCGTGATCGTCGGCCTGTGCGGCTTTGCGGGCGTCCTCAGCGGCGGCCTGCTGTCCGACCGGATGACGCGGCGCGGGATCGTCCATGCCCCGGTCCTGCTGGTGCTTGCAACCTTACCGCTGCAGGCGGTGTCGTTCGGGGCCGCTTATCTGCTAACCCACACGCCGACGGTGCTCGTCCTGCTCGGACTTGGCGCCTTCCTATCCTCAATGCTCGGCGGTTTGCAGGCGACGACCGTGCAATTGCTGGCACCAGCGACGATGCGAGGACGGACCATGGCGCTGTATCTGCTTGTCGTGACATTGCTCGGCATGGGGCTGGGCCCACTCGTCATCGGGCTGCTCAGCGACCATGTCTTCGCGCAACTGCCCCTCGCGCTCGCGACCGTATCGACCGCGTCGCTGGGCCTCGCAACCGCGATCCTGTGGACCGGCCGCAACGCGGTACGCGACGCAATACGCGCCACGTGAATGGGACTACCCGTCGTGGGCAACTGGCACTGACGACCTGTTACCGCCTATCGAACCGGCCATTGGGTTGAGCCGCTCATCAGCCACGCCCCCTGCCCTCTTAACGACATGCCATGCTCTTTGGCGGCAGAGTTTCGGGCGCGTTGCCCGGGCATGACAGGCCAATGCGCCCCAATGGGCACCGACTACAAGCAGGTATCAGCGATTCAGCGCCTGACGCAGAGTGTCGAACAGCAAAGCCTCGCCACACTGCGCGACATTAAAGCGCAGATATACCTGTGCTGATTGAGCAACGCTAAAAACATTTCCGGGTGCCAGGACGACGCCGCGTTCGATGCAAAAACGGGCGACATCAGTCGAATCACATCCCTCCGGAAGCGTGCACCAGAGATAGAAGCCGCCGCGAGGCATGATCCACGGCACGATGCCCAACGCCCCGAGGCGATCCGACACATCCTGCCTTTGCCGTGCAAGGCGCAGACGCAGTTCGGCCATATGCTTGCGATAACCGCCGCCCGCGAGGACGTTCGCGATCAGCCCCGTCGCCACGGGACTCGGCCCGCCGAAACTCGTCGCGACCTGAAGGTCGACCAGCCCCTCGATCCAGTCGGCGCGCGCAGCGATATAGCCGCATCGGACAGATGCAGAGAGCGTCTTCGAAAAGCTCCCAATCCGAATGACGCGATCGAGGCCGTCCAGCACGGCAAGCCGCGGCGACGGCGTCGGTTCGAAGTCGGCGAAAATATCGTCTTCGACAATGGTGAGATCATGCGCCGTCGCTGCGCTTAACAGGCGATATGCGGTCTGCGGCGAAAGGCTTGCGCCGGTCGGATTGTGAAGCGCGGAGTTGGTGATGTACAATCGTGGCCGATGCGCGATCAGCGCCGCCTCGAACGCGGCGATGTCGGGACCCGTTGGCGTATAAGGGATGCCAACGATCTTGACCTGATGCGCACGCAGCAGTGCCTGGAAGTTAAAATAGCCGGGATCGTCGACCATGACCGTATCGCCGGGATGCAGCAGATAGCGGCAGATCAGGTCGATGGCCTGCGTGCCCGAACCCGTCAGCAGAAGCTGGTCCGACACCGCCTCAATCCCTTCTTCGGCGAACCGGCCGAGCAGCAGTCGCCGCAAAATGATTGAGCCGCGTGCGCTGCCATAGTCCGACAAGAGCGCATCGTCGGCCCGTGCCATGGCACGCAGCCCGCGGCGCAGCAGATCGTTGGGCATCCAGTCTGCCGGCAGCCAGCCGCATCCGGGCTTCAGCACGTCCGGATCGGCATCCAGCGACTGCCGCGACACCCAGAACGGATCGACCGCACGGTCGCGGCGTGGCCCCATTTCGCCGAGCGACATGGGAGGCATGTTGGCTCCGGTAACGTAGAACCCCGCCCCCCGCTTCGCGCGAATCAACCCTTCGGCCGCCAGCCGGTCATAGGCCTCGACGACCGTGGAGGGCGATACGCCCATTGTCTCCGCGAACCCCCGCACCGAGGGCAACCGATCGCCCGGGGCAATGGCACGAGCCGCGATTTTTGCGCGGATCGCCGTCATTAATTCTTCGGTCCGGGTCGCGTTGCGCGGCATCGCTCACTCCTTATTGTATGGATATATACAGCCATACACTTATCACAATCTGTAACAGATTGTGCCTGTTTGGACCATCCCGGATCACCTAGCTGTCGCTTCAGAAAGCGAGGAATCATGGAACGGTCTACCACCGGCTGGGGAAGCGGACTTCTCGGCGTCATCATCTTCAGCGGCTCCTTACCGGCAACGCGTGTCGCGGTTGCCGACTTCTCCCCCTTGTTCCTGACGTCGGGCCGGGCGGTGATCGCAGCCCTGCTTGGGGCGGCATTCCTGCTCGCAATGCGCCAGACGAAGCCGACCCGAACAGATATCGTGCCACTCGCGATTGTCGCGATCGGTGTCGTTGTCGGGTTCCCGTTGCTGACCGGTTTTGCGCTGAAGCACATCACCGCCGCCCACTCGGTGGTTTTCATCGGGCTATTGCCACTTTCGACGGCCATCTTCGGCGTTTTACGCGGCGGAGAACGACCCAAACCTGCTTTCTGGGCTTTTTCGACCCTCGGCGCGGCAACCGTGGCGGGCTTTGCGCTTTACCGCAGCGAGGGCGGTTCGGTTATCGGCGACCTGCTGATGCTGGCCGCCGTCATCCTGTGCGGCCTCGGCTATGCCGAAGGCGCTGCGCTCTCCCGCCGCCTGGGCGGGTGGCAAGTAATCAGCTGGGCGCTTCTTCTCACCCTCCCGCTCATGACGCTGATTGCACTCACGACCTTGCCTGCGACCTGGAGCGGTATCGGCGGCCCGGCTTGGGCGGGATTCGCATATGTCTCGGTCTTCTCGATGATGCTGGGTTTCGTCTTCTGGTATCGCGGCCTTGCGCTCGGCGGGATTGCCGGGGTCGGCCAGCTGCAACTGCTCCAGCCCTTTTTCGGACTGGTCCTGGCTGGGGTTCTTCTCGGCGAGCCGGTCGCGTGGACGATGATCGCATCGACCGTGATCGTGATCCTTTGCGTAGCCGGCGCCAAGCGCTTCTCCTGAGCACCGACGCCGGCATCGGGAAGGCATCGGGAAGGCGCGCACTCCTGCAAAGTGCGACGCCCTGCCCGTTCAGTTGCGTTTCTCTCGAAATACGACCAGCAGCCCGACGACGACCAGAACCAGTCCGGCAATGGCGTAGAGAGACATCGGATTGCCCAGAATGAGCCAGTCCATTGCCGCGGTCACGCCGGGCACCAGATAGAAAAGGCTTGTCACATTCACGAGATTGCCGCGTGCGATAAGCCGATAGAGGAGGAATGTCGCACCGACGGAAATGACCAGTCCAAGCCACAAGACCGGCAGAACAAACCCCGGCTCCCACGAGGCATGAAGCGGTCCGAACGGGGCGATGGCGCCCGCGAAGACCAATCCAGTCATATATTGCATGGGCAGCACGGCCCATGGCGCTTGATCCTCGCTTTTCTGAACGATCGATCCGATGGTAATTCCGGCGAGCGAAAGGCCGGCGAAGAACAGGCCCAGCGCGTCGAAGCGCGCAGCAACCAGCCCGTCCCAAACCACAAACACCAGTCCCGCCAGCGCACAGGCCAATCCGAGCAGCCTCGTCCGGCTAGCCCGCCTTTCGGTCAGCAAAAGGGTAGCGATCGGCTGCACACCCAGCAGCGTGGCAAGCGCGCCGGGCGTCATCCCGTTGTCGAGCGCGAGAAGATAGCAAGCCGAGTACAGACCCGCGATCGACAGCCCCACAAGAGCGACACGTTTTCGGCTTCCCCGCGCTGGCAAGAATGCGCCGGACCAGACGGCCAAGACAGCGAGGGCCGCCAACGCGACGACATAACGGGCAATCAGGATTGCAAAGGGCGAGCCATATTGAAGCCCGATTTTAGAGACGATGGCGCCGCTGCTCCACAGCAGTACGAACGCGGTTGTCGGCACAAGCACCGACGCATGACGATTGAGCATGAAAAATCACCTGAAAGATTGTGACGTCTGCGCCCGAGGCGCAGCTTCGTTCGGCCGACAGGTCAGTCGGCGGCGATCGTGACGGGCGGGGGCGGTGCCCCGACACGCCCGACGAATTTCGTCACATCAGGTGGGGAAATGGAAAATGACGCGGACGCCAGCGACCCTGCGAAATGGTGCTTGAAGGTGGCGAGCGTGAGCATGGGGCTCAACCTACAGGCTTGTTCCCGTCCGTTCAAGTCTCGACGCCAGGAAGCGAAGGGGCCATTGCAGGCTCATGCCGTCCCGGCGCCCTTCACCTTTCTGTTTGCCATCTTCAGGCAGCGAGCAGTTCGTCGGCCGGACCGAAAAATTCGTAATGAATGCGATCCGACGGCACCCCGGCGAGCGACAGTGCCGATACCGATGCCCGCAGGAACGGGCGCGGACCGCAGATATAATAATCGGCCTCGCCGACCGCCGTGTTCGTGAGCAGCCATTGCTCGCTGATCAGTCCGGCGCGATCATAATCCTGCCCTTCCACTTCACCGGCGAGCGGGGTCTGATGGAAATCGGTGATGCGGGCGGCCGGGCTGAGCGCCGCCAGCGCGCGAACATGAGCGCGCATTGCGTGGGTTTCACGGTCATGGGTGCCGTGGATATAGTGTACCGGCACGTCGCTGCCGCTTTCGATAATCGCCTCGAGCATCGCCACCATCGGGGTCAGGCCGACGCCGCCCGACAACAGCACCACCGGACGCTGAGGGCGGTCGGGCAGGAAAAACTCGCCCGCCGGCGCGGCCACTTTCAGCATCGAACCCGGCTTGGCCTCATCATGAAGCCAGCCTGACGCGAGCCCCTGCGGCTCGCGCTTCACCGAAATGCGGTAAGTCTCGCCATTGGGGGCGGCCGAAATCGAATAGTTGCGTTTGACCGGCGGATGGCCCGGAATCTCGAACCAGAAGGTCAGATACTGGCCCGGTCGATAACCCATCACGGGCCCGCCGTCGGCAGGCGTGAGGGTGAAGGATTTGATCACACTGCTTTCACGCACCACGTCGGTGATGCGAAAGTCGCGCCAGCCGTTCCAGCCGCCCCGTGCGTCCTTCTGTTCGCCGTAAATCCGTTCTTCGCGCGCAATCAATATATTGGCGAGGAACCAATAGGCCTCGCCCCACGCCGCCAGAACTGCGTCGGTCGCCGCCTCGCCAAGGACAGCCTTGATCGCACCCAGCAGCGCATCGGCGACATGCGGATAATGCGCAGGCTGAATCTGCAGTCCGACATGTTTTTGGGTGATCCGCTCGACCGCCGGTGCCAGCGCGGCGAGATTATCGATATTGCTGGCATACGCCAGAATCGCCCCCGTCAGAGCGCGCGGCTGCGCGCCCGCATCGCCGTGGTTCGACTGGTTGAAGAGGTCGCGGATCTCCGGATCCTGGAACATACGTGAATACATTTCACGGACGATATCGAGGCCATGTGCTTCGAGCGCGGGAACGGTGGCCTTGACGAGCGCGATGGTCTCGTCGCTGAGGGGCTGCGACATGAAATACTCCTGATAATGTTATGAAAATATGGTTTGGGTGGGATCACTCACCCGCAGGAGGGCGATCGTAGAAATCGACCCGCATCTTCATGGGCCCCACCGGCGTGACGAAATGGGGTTGGCCGGGAAGGATCAGTCCGGACCGTTCGGGATTGAGCATGATCTCGGACGGTGGATCGAGATAGCTCAGCAAAAGCTGCCCCTCGATGACCCGGATCATCCCCCAAACCCCCGCCTTGGTGTCGTGACGGGCGCGAAGCGCGGCGGGCAGCGTATCCTGATCGAACACGGGCGTCGAACGATAGGGCGCGGGCGCACTCATTTCCGTGAGCCCAGCGATGGCGGGCGGCTTCGAACGCGTATCATCTCTATCGGCATTCGCATTCACGACTCATGCTCCAAATCATGTATCTGTGATGCATCTATTCATGCATGCCAAAACATGCAACATAAATGCATCTTACATGACCACGCCGCCTTTCCGGCCGCAGGAACGATGATGAAACTGACGCTATTTACCGACTATGCGATGCGGACCCTGCTCCATCTGGGGGCCCATCCTGATCGCCTGTGCTCGATTTCCGAAGTCTCGCAAGCCTTCGGCATATCGCAAAATCATCTGATGAAAGTGGTCAACCAGCTGGCGCGCGAGGGCTATGTCGAAACGGTTCGCGGCCGGTTTGGCGGCATCAGGCTGGGCAAGCCCCCCGAAGACATCAATATCGGCGCGCTTGTGCGCGATACCGAAGAAGGCTTCGACCTTGCTGACTGTGGAAGCTGCGTGATCGCGCCGGCATGCGGTCTCACCGGCGTGCTCGGGCAAGCCCTCGCTGCCTTTCTGGCGGTGCTCGACAGCTACACGCTCGCCGACCTTCTGGTGCAGCGCAGCGAGCTCAGGCAATTGCTCACGGGCGAATTTAATCGGGAGCTTCTCTAACCCCGCGACCGATCCCCGCCAGCGTAGAAGCTGTGCGTGAATGGACCCAACGCCCTATCGGCGGGAGTTTAGTTTATTCAGAAGTACGCGCGCACTATATTGCTGATGCGCGCAAAAATTGGCCATATTCCAATCGCTACCACCCTCTTCCGCCTTTTCCTCTATCCAGGCCTGATAGCAAAAATCGAGCGCCTTTGCGTCAAGGTCTGCGGCCCCCTTCGCGATTTGCGCGCGCAGCAGGCGAAAGCCGCGGTGGCCTGCGGCCTGATCCGACAGGCACGCCGCATTGTTGATTTCGGATGTGCGGCCCTCGGCAGAAGCCGTCGGTTTCGGCTCTTCCTGCATGCAAAAGGCGGCCGCCGCTTTCACATTAAATGCTCCGCCGGATTGCGACGCTTCGACTTCCGGCTTGGTGTTTTTCTCCGCGCAGAAACCGGCCATTCCCCAATCCGGCTGCTCGGGCTCCTCCCAGTGGCTGGCGAGGCATTGACGGTAAACCGTGCGGTTTTCCGGTCGATCGTGAGTCCATAGCAGCTGAAACTGGTAATGATCCTCCATCTCGTCCTTCAGACACCGAAATTGGCCATCCACATCGCTGCCATGCCTATCGGCGCATCGCTGCAATATGACGGTCTGATCAAAGGCGGGAAGGTCGACCGCGACATCAGCGGAGGTCAGAAAAAAAGCCACAAGGAACATCGGTCATCGCTATCCTGTTTCGGTTGACGACCGGCATTCTAGCAACAGAATCGATAACAAATACAATTGTTTCCGGCTGGAGGCTCTGCAACCGAGTGGCCAGCCTCCGGTTCAATGGGCCGCACGGACCCGACAACCCGGAACGGATCTGTGCACAATCCCGCAGCTTTTCTCAGGCATGTTTACAACGCGCTTGCGACAGCGCCAGATGCCCACTGTCCCCGCCGGCATCGCCAGCGGGGAGATCGGGATCAACCGTTAAGGCGATCTTTGACAGCCTTGGCAGCGCCAAAAGTCAGTTTCTTCGAAGCTGCGATCTGGATCGTTGCGCCCGTCGAAGGATTGCGACCTTCGCGTGCTGCCGACTCCTTGACCTTGAACTTCCCGAAGCCGTTCACCGACACTTCGTCACCCTTGGTGGCGGCGTCGGTGATCGCGGCAAACACGGCATCGACGGCCTTTTTGGCATCCGCCTTGCTGATGTCGAGCGAAGCGGCAACGCTGTCAGAAAGTTCGGCGTGGTTCATTTTGAATCTCCTGATGCGCCCGGGTCTATCCCGGGCGGGACGCTGCTATAGTCGTGAGCGCAGCCTGACGCCATGCATCAAACAAAAGAGCTGCGACAATAGCTGCGTGCCGCAAACAAGGCGCTTGTTGCAAACTAAGAGGCGAGCGACAAACGGGACCAGAATTCGGGGTATGGCAGCGCCATCTCCTTCGATGGATAGAAGGAGATGGCTCACTGTGCAAAGCGTCGCGGATATAGCGCGCGTCGGCACCGGTTCCCTCACCCTGTTGCCCGGCCTGCCCCGGATCACCACCCGTCCCTCCAGCGCTCGTCCCGATGCCGCCTGCCCCGTGCGGCGAAGGGGGCGGAAACCACTTCAAAGGATCCGCGCGATCGCGTCGGATCCCCTCGCGGCGGAGTGAATTGGCTCTAGATTGTCAGCCATAGCCGGCAAGGGTCTCCGAGCTCAATTGGCGCATTGACAAACTTGCCCGGACAAATACTTTGAATGCTAACTAATTTCCCAACTCAATCCGGGAAAATTGGGTGCGTTCAGGGGAGGGTTTATGTCGCAACATGTGGATTCCAGATTGGCGCTTGCAGGCGACACACCGATGATGGCCGCTCCGATTGGCGGCATGGCACCGGCGTCGATCCAGCTCGTGACGCCGAACCAATGGCACCAGACGGCGGAGATCCGGGCATGAATACGGCGCCGACATTTTCCACGCTTGCATCGCAGCGGCTGCTCGTAGTCGGCGGAAGTTCCGGCATCGGTCTCGCCACCGCGCAGCTCGCCGCTACCCACGGCGCCCTCGTCACCGTGACCGGGCGATCGGAGCAACGCGCGGCGGAGGCCGCCGCGAGCATCGGCAAGGGGGCGGCAAGCGCGGCCTTCGACATGACCGACGAAAAGGCGGTAGAGGCCTTCTTCGCAGGCAATGAGTTTTTCGACCATATCGTCGTCGCCGCCGCCGAAATTCGCTCCGGTCCTGTACGCGATTTGGCGCTGGACACGGCGCGCACGACTTTCGCATCCAAATTCTGGGGCCCCTATCTCGTCGCACGCTTCGCGCGACTGGCCGAGGGCGGATCGCTGACATTCGTCTCCGGCGCTGCGGCGCGGCGGCCGCGTGCGGGACGCGCTCCGGTCGCCGCAGCCTGCGCCGCCATCGAGGCTTTGACCAAAGTGCTTGCGGCCGAACTGGCGCCCGTGCGGGTCAATTGCATTGCGCCCGGCATGGTCGACACACCGATGCTGCGCGCCATCCGCCCGGCCGGGGCACCTGTTCCCGCGCAACCGATCCGGCGCCCGGGCGAGCCCGAAGAAATTGCTTTTCAGATCCTTGCCTGCGCCGCCAACCCCTACATGACCGGCTCGATCATCGACGTGGACGGCGGTCTGGATGTAAGTTGAGCAGATATGCAGTGGCTGCCATGACCGCCGGTTGATCCTATTCGCCCGGCTGGACGAACCCCGGCCAGCGCCGCATATAGTGGATGAACTCGTCGCTCAGACCTTCTGCGCGCAAATGTTCGGCCGACACCGGCAGGGCCGGCGAACGATAAGCGGGATCGCGGCGCACGCGCTCGGGAAAGTCGTGCCGCAAGATGGCCGCGCGGCCAATCACCACAAAGTCGCAGCCGGCTTCGATAACGCTGGCCGCCTCTTCGGCGTCCATCACCTTGCCGGCGGCACCCAGCCGGACATTTCCGCGCGGGAGTTCGGTAAAGACGCTCATCAGCGAACGCCCCTTGAACCGCTCGTCCTCGGGCTCCTTGGCCACGTCCCACAGCGACATATCAAGAAAATCGATCTTTTCCTGCCGCAACACTTCGACCGCTACGTCGCGGATTTCTTCGAGCTCAAGGCCAAATCGCTCGGGCGACAGCCGCAGGCCCAGCTGGAAATCGGGCCGCGTGACGGCGCGGATGCCGTCGATGATTTCGAAGAGTATCCGCGCGCGATTCTCGATGCTGCCGCCATAGCGATCGGTTCGCCGGTTGCTCGCCCCCGACAGGAATTCGGCGAGGATATAGCCATGCGCGCCATGGACCTCGACGCCGTCGAACCCCGCCTCTTCGGCGCGCCGTGCACCCGCGATGAAATCATCGCGCAGCGCCTCGACCTCGGCTTCGGACAAAGCCCGGACATTGCGTTCGGCGACTTCCGACGGCGCGACCGGCGCGTCGATGAGTTCGGGTTCGGCGCGACTGCCGGCGTGATGCAGTTGCAGCGACGACAGCGAGCCGCGCGCCTTGATCCCCGCCGCGAGTTCCGCGAGCCCCTCGACATGATCGTCGTCGAACACGCCGAGCTGCCCCGTAAACCCCTGCCCGACCGGCTGAACGTGCGAGGCAGCGGTCATCGTCAGCGCAAAGCCGCCCGCCGCGCGCATCTCCAGCCAGTTGCGCTCGGTATCCGACAATGTGCCGTCGGCATGGCTCTGTCGGTTGGTCAGCGGCGCCAGCATCAGCCGGTTCTTCATCGGCGCGCCGCGCGCGAGGGGAAGCGGCTCGAACAGCTTTTCGAACGACATGTCGTTTCTCCGTTTCGGGACGCGGGTGCCGGGCTTATCGTAGCGTGAAGCCGCGATATCCCTCCGCCGCCGCGTCGGAACAGATTTCGCGATAGCGGCCAAGCCCGCCGATGTAGACCGGAAAAGTCCGCGGCTTGCCCGGCACATTGGCGCCGGTGTACCAGGTGTTGGCGGTCGGATAGAGCGACAGTGAGCCGAGCGTCGTCACCTTCTGCATCCAGCCGTCTTCGGCATCGGCATTCGCCTCGATCGAGCGCAGGCCGTCGCTGCGCATATGTTCGATACAGTCGCAGACCCAGTCGACATTCTGTTCATTCAACAGGATAAAATTGGCCAGCGCCGACGGGCCGTTCGGACCCGCGATGACGAACAGGTTCGGAAAACCCTCGATCATCAAGCCGAGGTGCGAGCGTCCGCCGTCGGCCCATTTGTCCTTGAGCTTGCGCCCGCCCCTGCCCTCGATATCGATCGACAGCATCGCGCCGGTCAGCGCGTCATAGCCGATGGCGGCGATGATGATGTCGACCTCGACTTCGCCCTCGGCGGTGCGGATGCCCTTTTCGGTGATCTCGACGATCGGATGCTCAAGGCAATCCTTCAGCGTCACATTGTCGCGATTATAGGCTTCATAATAGCCGGTATCGAGGCACGGACGCCGCGCGAAGATCGGGTATCCGCGCGGAGTCAGACGCCGCGCGGTGTCCGGATCATTTACCGTCGCCGCGATCTTGCCGCGCACGAATTCGGCGACGACCTCGTTCGCATCGCGATTGGTGAGCAGGTCCGAAAACAGTCCGAGGAAGGACAGGCCGCTATGCGCCCACGCATCCTCCATCAGCTTTTCGCTCTCGGCAGGTGTCACGCTGAACACCGGCCGATGCGTAATCGGACGCACGCCGCCGGTCAGCGAATGACGCGCCGCAGCGCGCAGCCCCGGGTAATGCGCCTTGATATGCGCAACATAATCTTCGTCGAGCTTGCGGTTGCGCATCGGCAAGGTGAAGCTCGGCGTGCGCTGATAGACATACAGATGTTCGGCCTGTTCGGCGACCACCGGTACGATCTGGATGCCCGACGATCCGGTGCCGATCACCGCGACGCGCTTGCCCTTGAGGTCGACATCGTGATGCGGCCATTTGCCCGACAGATAAAGCTCGCCCTTGAACTTGTTCGCGCCGGGAATGTCGACCTGCTTTGGCACCGACAGCGGGCCGGTCGCCATCAGGCAATAGCTTGCCTCATAGACCTCGCCGCGATCGGTCTCGATCCGCCACAGCGCGGCGTCCTCGTCATAATGAACAGCGGTCGCGCGCGTTTCGAAGCTGATGTCGCGTTTCAGGTCGAGCTTGTCGGCGACAAAGCGCGCGTAGGACAGAATCTCGGGCTGCGCGGCGAACTGCTCGCTCCACGTCCATTCCTGCTGAATTTCGTCGGAGAAGGAATAGCTGTAATCGATGCTCATCACGTCGCAGCGGGCGCCGGGATAGCGGTTCCAGTACCATGTGCCGCCGACATCGTCGCCGGCCTCGATCAGATGGACGTCGAGCCCCATGCCGCGTGTCCGGTGCAGCGCATACATGCCGCCGAAGCCGGCGCCGATGATCAGCGCGTCGAGGCGGCGGGGAGTCTTGTCGGGGGAGGAATTGGCCTGTTGCATCAAAAATCCTTGGGAAAGTCTTTGTGTCGGTCGTCGGGCTGAAAGGTCGCCGGTCCGCGCGCGCCCAACGCGGACGCCGCGGACCGGCGACGATCAGCCAGTGGACGTCCGGGCTGAAACTTCGGCGCGCGCGAGATCCATCCCGCTCCGATAATCGCTCTTCCCGCTCGCATGACGCGGCAGGACGGCGACACGGATGATCGTGCGCGGCAGCTTATAGGCGGCAAGATCGTGCGAAAGCGCGGCGCGGAGCGTCAGATCGTCGGGGCTGTCGCCCGCCTCGATCAGCGCGGTGACGACGCTGCCCCACTTCGGGTCGGGCAAACCGAAGACCATGGCGTCGGCAACGCCGTCGACGCGCTTCAGCGCCTCCTCCACCTCTTCGACGAACACTTTTTCGCCGCCGGTGTTGATGCACATGCTGCCCCGCCCGAGCAGGCGAAAACGTCCGTCGGGAAGGCGTTCGGCCATGTCGCCCGGCACCGCATAAGCCTGTCCATCGATGGTGCGATAGACGCTCGCGGTTTTTTCGGGATCGCCATGATAACCCGCTCCGAAGGGCGGACGACGTGCAAGCCAGCCCGAACCGACCTCGTCGTCCGCCAGCACGCGGTCGCTGTCCTGATCGACGATCACCGTCTGCGGCCCGGGCTCGAACAGGCCGGTCGGCGTTGCACGGTCCTTGTTGGTGATCGCATAGCCAAAGCCCGACGCCTCCGACGCGCCGAGAATGTCGAGCAGGGTAAGCTGCGGCAGCGCCTCAAGCAAAGCCGCCTTCACCTGTTCGGACCACATCAGGCCCGCCGACGAAATCAGCCGCAGTGCGCTCAAATCCCAACGCTCCGGATTGGCGAGCAATGTGTCGGCCATCGGCCGTGCAAAGGCGTCGCCGACGATCAGGATGCGCGTAACCTTGTGCCGCTCGGCCTCGCTCCACAATTCCTCGGCGCTGAACCGATCCGACGGCAGCAGCACCGCCGTCCCGCCGACGAGCAGTTCGGCGAGCGAGCTGTTGAGCCCCGCGCCGTGCATCAGTGGACAGGCAGGCATGACACGCCCCGCCGCACCCTTCAGTACCTGCGCAATATGGTCGTCCATGCTCGCCGGGGTTGTAACCGCCACGGGAGATTCAAGCTGCGAGCGCCGCGCGTCGGCCGAACGCCACATCACGCCCTTCGGGCGTCCGGTGGTGCCGCCGGTATAGAGGAGATAGCCGTCGTCGGGCGACCGCTGGATGTCCAGCGGCGACGCATCGCCATCCGACACGATGCCCTCATAAGCGCCGTCGCTGCCGATCTGCACCGCATAGGTCAGATGCTCGATCCCCCCGCCGATCAGCGACGCGACGACCGGCCCGAATTCGTCCTGATAGAAAAGCCCCGCCGCCTGGCAGTCGCGCAGCACATATTCGATTTCAGACGTCGTATAGCGATAGTTGAGATTGACGTGCGTCAGCCGCGCCTTGAACGCCGCCGCAGCAATCTCGATGAACTCGGGAATGTTGCGCCCAAGGATCGCGATGCGCGCGCCAGCGGGCAAACCTGCTGCCAGCATCGCGCGTGCCAGCCGGTTTGTTCGGGCGTCGAAATCCGCCCAGTTGGTGACATGGTCGCCGCGGATGATTGCCGGGTGGTCGCCCGGGACATGCGCGGCGGTCGCGTCCAGCAGGTCGCCGAAATTCCAGTCCATAGCGCGTCGCCCTCAGCGGCCCTGGAAAACCGGCGCACGCTTCTCGACGAAGGCTGCGACAGCTTCCTGCGCGTCGTAGGAGGTCGACAGCTTCGCCGTGTTGCCCTGCTCATAGATATAGCCGTCGCGCAGCGTCATATTCTCGATCGTGCGCATGCTGTCCTTGGCATAGCGCGTGGCGAGTGGGCTCTTCGACGCGATCACCGCCGCCATGTCCATGCAGTAAGGCAACAGCTCATCGACAGGCAGGCAGGCCTCGATGATGCCGCGGCGGTACATTTCGGCGGCCGGGGCGCGATAGCCGGTCAGCATCATGCGGCGGGTCAGCGAGTGCGGGACGATGCGCGACGTATGCTTGCCACCGCCCATCAGGCCGACGTCGATCTCCGGAAGGCCGAAGACGGCGTTTTCGGAAGCGACGATTATGTCGCAGCTCGCCGCCAGACCGAAACCGGCACCCAGCGCGGGGCCATTGACTGCGGCGATCACCGGCTTGGCACAATCCGCAATCGAATAGGCGACCTCGCGGACGACGCGGTTACGGTTCCAGCGCTTGCCGGGAATCGAAAGGTCGGGCCGGTTCTTGAGGTCGGCCCCGGCGCTGAAACATTTGCCCGCGCCGGTCAGCACCGCGACGCGCACATCGTCGCGATCGTTGAAGCTATCGAAAACATCGGTGAGTTCCTGAAGCATGTCCAGCGCGGCGGCGTTAACCGGCGCATTATCGAGCGTGACGAGCGCGATATGGTTTTCTACTTCGGTACGAATGCTGCTCATGATCCTGTCTCCCATTTGCCGGGACCATGGCATCGGGACGGCGCGAGCCGGACGCGAAAGCCGTCCGATGCGCCGAAAATCTCATTCTGGATTGAAAGGCGCGCTGCGGAATCGCGATTGTGATTATCGGCGCCCGGCACGGGACCTTCATTGCCCTTCGCGCCGCAACGCAGGAACGGGGGGCCGTCGCCTCTTCACGGGACGGCGACACGATTTAAAGCCCGCGCACCCCTTCGAGGCGAAATGCCAGCGGAAGGATCAACGGAATGCGCGATTCACCAGGGAGTGGACGATGAAAAGGCACAGCAAGCTTCTTATGGCGAGCGCCGGTTTGATTGCGATTGCCGGGGCGACCCCAGCATTTGCACAAGACGAAGCCGCATATGACGACACCGCGCAGGAAGAAGCGCAACCGAGCAGCGGCGGACTGACTGACATCGTCGTGACCGCAACCAAGCGCGGTTCGGCGCAGAATGTCCAGGACGTGCCGATCGCGATCACCGCGTTCGGCTCGAACGAGCTCGACAGCATCCACGCGCGCTCGATCGCCAGCGTCAGCTATGCGGTTCCCAACGCCTCGCTCGAAAGCGTCGGCACGACGCCGGGCTATGCGAATTTCTCGATCCGCGGCCTCGGCATCAACAGTTCGATCCCATCGATCGACCCGACCGTCGGCGTTTTCGTAGATGGCGTCTATCTGGGCGTCAGCGCGGGCGTACTCTTCGACACCTTCGACCTTGAGGGCGTTGAAATCCTGCGTGGCCCGCAAGGCCTGCTCTTCGGCCGCAACGTCACTGGCGGGGCGGTGCTGCTGCGCACCACCACCCCTTCGAACCGCTTCCGCCTCGACGCAAAGGCGGGTCTGTCGACCGGCCTCGAAAAGCGGGCGAGCATTTCGGTCTCGGGTCCGATCGCTGGCGACGTGCTGAGCGGCAAGGTCGCCGTCTATTATAATGACGACGCTGGCTGGTTCAAAAACGACTTCGACGGCAAGAAGATCGGCGGCAGCGAAACGATGATCGTCCGTTCGGCGCTTCGCCTCCAGCCCAGCGACCGCTTCGACCTCGTCCTGCGTTACGAACATGGTCGCATTCGCGGTGACGGCCCGGCGGTCACGAACCATGGCCTCTTTCCGCGCGACAGCTTCCGCGTGAACCAGAACTACGCCGGTTTCGTCAAAACCGACTGGGATCAGGGCATCGCCGAACTGAACATCGACACCGCCTTCGGCGACGGCAAGATCACCAACATCGCTGCTGTCCGCGCGCTGTCCAATGACTCGGGCGCCGACGTCGACGGGTCGCCGGTGACGAGCCTGCACTCGCGCAACAACATTCACCAGTGGCAGTTCAGCAACGAACTGCGCTACGCTGGCACCTTCGGCGCGTTCGACGTGACGACCGGGCTTTTCTACTTCAATCAGGACATCAACTATGCCGAACAGCGTCTGCTGTCGGGCGGCGCGCTGACCGTTTCGGGCGGCGGCCGTCAAAAGCAGCGCACGGGCGGCGTTTTCGCCACCGTCGACTGGCACGCCACCGAACAGCTGACCTTCAGCGTCGGCGCACGCTATTCGGCCGAGGAAAAGGACGTCCAGGTCCGCTCGATCGGCGTCGGCGGCTGCGACCTCGACGTTCTGCGGTGCAGCTATGACTTCACCGACAAGGACAGTTGGGACGGCTTCACGCCGCGCATCGGCGTCCAGTTCAAGCCGACCGAGGACACGTTGCTCTATGCCTCGTTCGCCAAGGGCTTTCGCAGCGGCGGATACAACTTCCGCAACCTCAACCCCAATGTCGATCCCGGTCCCTTTGATCAGGAAAAGCAGGACGCTTATGAAATCGGCCTGAAGCAGGAATTCGGCGGCTTTGCCCGTGTCAACATCGCGGGCTTCTACAGCCGCATCAACGGCACGCAGCGCGAATTCCAAGCGCCCTTCGCGCCGTTCGGCAACTTCCAGATCATCACCAACGCGGCCGATGTGTCGATCAAGGGCATCGAGGGCGAACTGGTCGTCAAGCCCTTCGCCGGCCTGACGATCGCGGGCCAGTTCGGCTATACCAAGGGCAAATATGAAGACATATTGTTCGACCTGAACGCCGACGGTGTGATCAACGATACCGACTATGCGCTGAAACTGCCGCGCCTGTCGCCGTGGAGCTATGGCGGGTCGATCACCTATGCGACCAGCCTCGGCGGTGATTTCGACGCCGAAGCGCGCGTCGGCGCCAATTATCGCGATGCCGCCTTCTACAACGACCAGAACACCGGCCTGCTCCGCGCGGCGACGATGGTTGATGCCAGCCTCGCGGTCACGCACGGCCGGGTTAAGGTGTCGGTCTATGGGAACAACCTTCTCAACGAAGCGACGTTCGGAACCGAGGCGCCCCTGCCCTTCTTTGCCGGCTCAACCTTCTCTCCGCTTAACAAGGGCCGGGTCTACGGCGTTGAAGTCGGCTACAAATTCTGATCTCTCCCACTGGAGCCCGCCCAAAAGCGGGCTCCATTTTTATGGGGCTCTCCATGACAAAAACACTCGAAGGGCGCGTCGCGCTCGTTACCGGTGCGTCGCGCGGTCTAGGCCGTGATATCGCGCTCAAGCTCGCTGGCAAAGGCGCCTCGCTCGCGCTGCTCGACCGCAAGGCGCATTGGGCCGACGATCTGGTCCTCCAGATCGAAGCCGACGGCGGCAAGGCGATCGCGCTTGGCTGCGACGTGTCGGACGGCGCCGCGCTGCATGAAGCCTTTGATACCGCGGCCGCCGAATTCGGCGGCATCGACATCGTCGTCAACAATGCGATGTGGACCAAATATTCGCCGATCGAGGGCATCGACGCCGAAAGCCTCGACAAGATGCTCGGCGTTGGCATCGCCGGCATCATCTGGGGCACGCAGGCTGCCGCGAAGCACATGCGTGCGCGCGGTGCCGGCGCGATCATCAATATCGCGTCGGTGTCGGCGCACATGGGCCTGCCGAATGCGATGGTCTATTGCGGGATCAAGGCGGCGGTCGAGGGCATGACGCGCTCGTCAGCGATCGAACTCGCCCCCTCGGCCATCCGCGTCAACGCGGTCGCGCCGTCGACAGTCGCGACCGAGGGGGTCCGGGCGATGCTCGACGATGCGACCTTCGAAGCGCGCGTCGCGAGCACGCCGCTCGGCCGGCTGGGCGAGACGTCCGATATCGCCGAGGCGGTGCTCTTTTTTGCCGACAGCGACCGTTCGGGCTTTATCACCGGTCAGTCGCTGCTCGTCGATGGCGGCATTTCGATCGCGCTTCGCTGATCGCTCAGCGGTAAATGCCTTCCGCGATCCCGGGGACATCGAGCCCCCGGATCGCAGTCATCCGCCCGGCGTCGGGATGATCGGCGACCAGCCGGTGCCCCGAATTGGCGATGCTGGTCAGATAAAGTGTGTCGAGGTTCGGTCCGCCGAACGCGGGGCAGGACGGATAAGGCAGCGGCACGGGAATCGACCGCAGCAACCTGCCTTCGGGCGAATAGCAGCCGACCGCCTGCGCCAGCACCAGCGCGACCCATATCCGTCCCTCGGCATCGACCGTCGCGCCATCCGCGCCCGATCCCCCGTTCGCCTGACAATCGACCAGATCATGCCGATCGCCGACCTGTCCGGTCGTCTGGTCATAAGCATAGCGACGAAGCTTGCCGTCGAGGCTGTCGGCGAAATAGAGCGTATCGCCATCGGGCGAGAAACAGATGGCGTTGCCGATCCCGATGCCGCTCTCGAGCTGTTCGGTCGCACCGTCGGCGTCGAGCCGGAACAGCGCCCCGGCGCCCAGGGCTTCGCCCGTTCGCATCGACGCACAGAGGAAACGCCCGGCACGGTCCGCCTTGCCATCGTTCAGCCGCGTTCCGGCCGCGATCGCTGGGCGCGCAATCGGCGACACATGTCCGCTGACGGCATTAAAGCGGTAAAATCCGTCCGCAAGGGCAACGACAAGGCCGCCGGACGCCAGCCCGATGCTGCCGACCGGCTGATCGAGCGTCCATTCGGCCTGCTCGCGCCCCTCGCCATCGCTCGAATGGAGGCGCCCCGCATTGGCATCGACCCACCACAGCCGCCCACTCCGATGATCCCACAATGGACTTTCGCCAAGGCCGGCGACACCGGCATCCAGCAGTTCGATTTCGACAGGCATAAAACGCTCTCCTCTTTCGCGAGAGGATAAGCGCTCGCGGACGGCAGGCACGGTCCGCTGCGCGGGGCGCCGTCATTATTCCAAATGAAATGCCTATTCGGCGGCGATATCATACTCGTCAGCGTCATCGCCTGCCGTATCGTCGCCGCGATTGTCCTGCGGAAAGAGATGGTGAAAGTCCGCAATCGTCTCGCGCATGATCTCCACGAACTCGGCCCGGCGTGGCGACAGACGCTCGGTGGTCCCACCGATCCCGATCACCAGCGGAATCCCGTGGCTGCTGTTGCCCAATGGCATGGCGATCGAAGCAATCCCCGGCACGGGATGCTCGGGCCAGTAACAATAGCCGGTGTGGCGGATCCAGCGGATCCGGCTCATCACATCCTCCAGCGTAATCGCCTTGTCGGGGTTGAGCTCGTAATAGTTGGAATAGCGATAGATTTTGTCGATCTCGCGGTCGCGCATCCGGCTCATCAGCGCCATTCCCGCAGTCGCGTCGAGCATCAGCCGCATCTCGCCCGGATTGGGCGGGCGCTTGTGCGGATGGTCGGGTGTCCGCATCATCACATATTGGATGAACAGGTCGTTCTGCGTGACCAGAACGACGGTTTCCTCGGTCTTGCGGAACAGTTCGTCGATCAGCCAGCTATATCCCCTGCCGAACGCGACATGGCCGTAAAGCCAGCTGCCGAGCGAAGCGACCTGCAGCGTCGGCAGATAGGTGCGGGTATTGCGGTTGTAATTGAGGTAGCCCTCGATCACCATGCTCTTGAGCAGGTTCGTCGTACTCGACTGGGGGTAACCGAGCGCCGAGTAGATTTCGTTGAGGCGTAGCGGCGCGCGGCGCTCGCGGAACAGTTCCAGCACCTCGAACGTGCGCGAGGCCGATTTGACGGGTTTTCTCTTCATCTCTCCATCCCAACACAAGAAGGCGGGAGCGCCTTGAGCGGTCGGTCCACTTGCCGCCTTTTGGCGGTCTCTGATGAAGACATGATAACTTCAAAGACCGCGACGCGGCCAAAACCGCGGCTTTCGCGGTCCATATCACATATGTGATTTCCGGACGACCCTCAGAATCGCGCCGACACCGCCTGCAGATGGGCTGCAATCCGCTCGCCCCAGACCTGCCGAAGGCGGAGCGGTCCGTCGTGTCCCATCGTCTCGTCGATCTCGATCGCCGCGCCCGGGATGGCATCGGCGGTCTCCATCGCGCGGGCAAGCGGGATCACCTTGTCGTGCCGACCATGCACGATGAGCGTCGGCACATGCAGCGCACCCAGCGCGCCACGCAGATCGGGCGCGGCAAGGCTGGCGGCGAAATGCCGCGCGGTTCCGCCGCGATGAATCCCGTGCCGCCATGCGACCCGCGCGCCCTCGGCAACGCGGCCCGCGTCATAATCCTCCGCCATGCCGTTTGCCTGCGCTACGCCCAGTTGGCGCGCGACATAAGCGTCCTCGTCCGGGATATCTTCGCCCATCAGGCGATCGAGCGCGGCATCGGGGATCGCGTCGGCCATAGACCGGCTCATCGCCATCACGAGCACCAGGCTTTGCACGCGGTCCGGATGACGAACCGCAAGCTGCTGCGCGACCAGCCCCCCGATCGACCGCCCGACGAAATGCGCCGCCTCGATCCTCTCGGCATCCATGACCGCCAGCACGTCATCCGCCATGTCGGCAATGCCATAGGGCGGCCGCGCGCTTCCCGCCCCCAGCGCAGCCGCCTTGATCGCCCGAAGATCGGGCATGACATCGACCAGCGAAGTGGAGCGGCCCGTGTCGCGGCTGTCGATGCGGATCGGGACAAAGCCCGCCGCGACGATCGGCGCGCAAAAGGCGTAGTCGAAATCGGTCGAAGGTCGTCCTGCGCCTGCGAGCAGGATCACGGGCGGCCCGTCGCCCGCGGCCATGCGCTCATAATGAATGCAGACGGATCCGTTCTTCGCAAACGCCATAAAGCGCCTCCTCCATCCGCGCCTTTGCTCGCCCTGCGGCCCGTGCGCGAGCGTTCCGCGGCAACGGCGCGACAAATCAGCATGGGGATAATCGGGCATCGGACCGCCTGCAGCCCTGCCTGCTCGCCCCCAGCCCCTAATGTGCCGTGATGAACGACGGGCCGGGCGCCCGCCATGGAGAGGCCTATGACCACCGACACCGCGACGACTCCCACCGCCGAAACGGCATCGACCCGCATGCCCTATGGCGCGCTGTTCCTGTTGATGATCGTCTATGCCTTCAACATGCTCGACCGGCAGATCGTGACGATCCTGGTCGAACCGATGAAGGCCGACCTGAACCTTGCCGACTGGCAGATCGGGATGATCAGCGGCCTCGCCTTCGCGCTCTTCTATACGCTCCTCGGCATTCCGCTCGCGCGGATCGCCGACCGTGGCAACCGCGTGGGGATGATCGCCATCGCACTGGCGGTGTGGAGCGGCTTCACCGCGCTCTGCGGGCTGGCGCGCAACTTCACCGAACTGCTGCTCGCGCGCATCGGCGTCGGGGTCGGCGAAGCGGGCTGCACGCCCGCCGCGCACAGCCTGATCACCGATTATGTTCCGCGCGAACAGCGCGGCCGCGCGCTGGCGCTTTATTCGCTCGGCGTCCCGGTGGGCTCGCTCGCGGGGCTCGTACTCGGCGGCATATTGCTCGCGACCCTCGGCTGGCGCGCCGCCTTCCTGATCGCGGGCGTTCCCGGCATTTTGCTTGCCGTCATCGTCTGGTTCACCCTCGACGAACCGCGCAAGCGCGCGGTCAGCATACAAAGCGCAGCGCCGCACATGCCGCTGGGTCAGGTTCTTGCAACGCTCCGCCGCCTCCCGAGCTTCTGGCTGATCTCCTTCGGCACCGCGATGGGCGCTTTCGGCTATTATGGGCAGGCGTCGTTCTTCGGCTCGCTCTATATGCGCACGCATGTCGCCGGGATCGACGCGATGGCGGCGGACTGGGGCGTACCGCCGACGGTCTTCCTTGGCCTCAGCCTGGGCCTGATCGTCGGGCTTGTCGGGATGGTCGGCACATTTGTCGGCGGCCAGCTCGCCGACCGCGCCGCGCGGCGCGGGATCAAGGGCTATACGCTGGTGCCCTCAACCTCGCTGGTCATTGCCGCACCGCTGTTCGCGGGCGCCGCGCTGGCGCCGACCGTGCCGCTGTCTTTCGCTTTCCTCGCCTGCGCGATCTTCGTCCATGCGCTCAACTATGGATCGGTCTTCGCCTCGGTGCAGACCCTCGTCCCGGCGCGGGTGCGCGCGATGGCGGCGGCGGTGCAATTGTTCGTGACCAACGCGATCGGCCTTGCACTCGGACCGCTGTTCGTCGGGATCGCGAGCGACCTGCTGGCCCCCTCGCTGGGCAGCGAGCAGGGGCTGCGCGCCGCGATGGCGCTCGTCGCGCTGCCGCTCGCCATCGGGTCTTTGCTGTTCTGGCTGGCCGGACGCCGGATCGAGGCCGACGAGGCGAAGCAGGAGGGCTAAGCCCTCCCCTTTCCCACCCCAAAAAAGCCCGTTCGCCATAAGATTGGCGAACGGGCCTTTCGGACTATCGGAAATCTTAGCGCGTCAGTTCCGCGAACCGGGCCTTGTGATGGTCGCGGTCGCCATGCGCGAGATCGAGCATCATCTGACGGCGGAGGTGGTGGCTCACCACCAACTCCTCGCTGGTGCCGACCCCGCCGTGAAGCTGCACCGCCTGTTGCGCGACCGCTATTCCGCATTGCGCAACGCGGACCTTCGCGGCGGCGACCAGCGACGAAGCCTCGCCGCCGCCCGCAAGCTGCGACGCCGCGACCATCATCAGCGCGCGCGCTTCCTCGCACGCGACGCTCATGTCGACGACCTTGTGCTGGACGACCTGAAAGCTGCCGATCGGCGCGCCGAACTGCTGGCGGGTGCGGACATAGTCGAGCGTCGCGGCCACCGCCGCTTCCATCGACCCGACCGCCTCGGCCAGATGCGCGACGATTGCGCGATCGAGCGCGGCCTCTATGCGGTCCGCCGCCCCACCGACCGCGCCGACCGGGATGCCTGCAACGCCGTCCAGCGCGAGGCTGCAATGGCGATGGCTGTCGACCGAGCGGAAGCGCTGGATGGTCAAGCCTTCGGCGCCACGCGGAACGAGGAACAGGCTGATGCCCGCACGCTCGCCCGACGCTCCCGACGTGCGGGCCGAGACCAGATACCAGTCGGCGTCGGCGCCATCCTCGGCATGCGCCTTCGCGCCCGTCAGCCTGAAACTGTCGCCGTCCGCCGACGCGACGGTTTCGATCGACGCAATGTCGAAACCTTCCTCCTCGATCAGCGCTGCGGCGATCCGTACCTGCCCCGCCCCGACCTGCTCGAGCAGTGCCGCGCAATGATCGCCGCCGCCCGCCATCAGCGCGGGCGCCAGAACGCAATAGCTGACATAGGCTTCGGTCATCAGATGGCGGCCAAAGCCCTCCATGATCGCCATGATTTCGACGGGACCACCGCCAAGGCCGCCTTCGTCCTCGGCGATCGGCAGCATCAGCCAGCCAAGCTCGGCCATCTGCGCCCAGCGCCTCGCCGTTCCCTCGGGCCCGTCGGCAAGGCGCTTCAGCCGGTCGGCGGCGTTCCACTCATCCTCGCCGAAGCGCTCGACGCTGTCCCGCAGCATCTGCTGCTCGTCGTTAAAGGCGAACTGCATGCGTCTTCTCCCTCAAAGCCCAAGTGCGCGGCGCGCGATGATGTTGCGCTGGATCTCGCTCGACCCGCCATAGATGGTGGTGACGCGCGCATAGAGCGCGCCCTTAAGCGCAAAGGGCATATCGTCGGGCAGCACGCTTTGGTCGTCCAGCGCCGCGAAATGCTGCGCCTTCGGCCCCAGCGCCTCGACCCAAAGGGCCGTCGCCTGCTGCGTCAGTTCGGACCAGCGCAGCTTGACCATCGACCCGCGCGGGCCTGAATCGGCGCCCGCCGCGGCATCGGCCATCAACCGCATCACCATCGCCTGCACCGCCATCGCCTCGATCTCGACCTGCGCCAGCTTCGCCCTGAACTCGGGCTTGTCGATCAGCAGTCCGTGCGCGGTCCGGCGGCGCGTCGCCGCCGCGCGTACCGCGCGCAGCGTCTGCGGCAGGAACATCGCGGTCGCGGCCGCGACCATGCGCTCACGGTCGAGCAGCACCTTGCCGTAATTCCATCCCATGCCCTCCTCGCCAACCACATTGGCAGCGGGGATGCGGACGTCGTCGAGGAACACCTCGTTCGTGTGGTGCTTTTCGTCGAGCGTGTGGATCGGGCTGATGCGGATGCCCGGCGTATCCATGTCGACGAGCATCAGCGAAATGCCCTGCTGGCGTCGTCCCTCGGTCGAGGTGCGGGCAAGGACGAACATGCGGTCAGCGACATGGGCATAGCTCGTCCACATCTTGTGGCCGTTGATGACATAGTCGTCCCCGTCCCGGTCGGCACGCGTGCGCAGCGCCGCAAGGTCGGACCCCGCGCCCGGCTCCGAATAACCCTGACACCACCAGTCTTCGCCGCTGATGATGCGGGGCAGATAATAATCCTTCTGCGCCTGACTGCCATAGGTGAAGATGATCGGGCCGATCAGTTCGAGCCCCTGGTGGAACTGCGCCGGCGCATCGGCGGCCGAGGCTTCGGACCAGAAGATGTGAAGCTGCTGCGGCGTCCAGCCGGTGCCGCCATATTCCTTCGGCCAGGTCGGCGCGCCCCAGCCGCGATCGGCCAGACGGCGCTGATAGGTCACAAGATTCTCGGGCGACAGGCGCAGCCCGGCGCGCACCGTCGTCTTCCACTCCTCGGGAATCGAGTTCGCGAAAAAGTCGCGCACCTCCTGCTGAAACGCCCGGTCTTCGGGTGCCAGGTCCAGATTCATCGTCGCATCTCCCATCAATTGCAGCGGGCTTAGCTGCAGCAAGGGCCCGCTGGCTCGCGGGCGGAGGGCGAAAGCGCCAATTTCGCAAATGTGATTGTCGGCGTGCGGTGAATGCGGTGCTTCGCGCGCGGGCGCAGCTGGGCAATCGTCGCGGCCAATCAAATCATTAAAGGAGAGGTTTCATGCACGGCCTGATGCAGGCGCAGCCATTGACGACCGCGATGCTGATCCGGCACGCGGCGACCAACCATCCCCGCCGCGAGATCGTGTCGCGGCGCGCCGACGGCTCGCTCGAGCGATCGGACTGGCGGACGGTCGAACGCCACGCGCGTCACATCGCCGCGGGTCTCGCCGACCTTGGCCTGAAACCCGGCGACCGCGTTGCCACACTGGCATGGAACCGCCTGCCCCATCTCGAACTTTATTATGGCGTCAGCGGCGCCGGCATGGTGCTCCACACCGTCAACCCGCGCCTCTTTCCCGAACAGATACGCTATATCGTCGACCATGGTGGAGCACGGGTGCTCTGCGTCGCCCCCGACCTTCTGCCGACCATAGAGCCGCTGCTCGCCGATCTGCCAAAGATCGAACGCGTGATCGTCCTCGCTGACCAGGCCGACATGCCTGTTACCGGCATCACCGACCCGATCTCGTACCAGAGCCTGACCGACGGCCCGCGCGCGATCGCAAACTGGCCCGACCTCGACGAAAACAGCGCCAGCGCGCTCTGCTACACCAGCGGGACGACGGGCAATCCGAAGGGGGTGCTCTACAGCCATCGCTCGACGGTGCTGCATGCGATGAGCGCGCTAGCGAACGACAGCATGTCGCTGGGCTCTGCAGATTCGATCCTCGTCGTCACCCCGCTTTTCCACGTCAACGCCTGGGGCATTCCCTATTCGGCGGCGATGGCAGGGTCGAAGCTGGTGCTGCCGGGATCGGCGCTCGATCCCGTCTCGCTCTACGCGTTGATGCGCGATGAGGGCGTGACCTTCTCGCTCGGCGTGCCGACGATCTGGTTCGCTTTCCTCGACCATCTGGAGCGCGAACGCGCGCCAGAGGACCGCGCGGCGCTAAAACTCGACCGCATCTTCACTGGCGGCGCCGCGACCCCGCGTTCGCTGATCGAACGCTTCCGTAATCTGCTCGGTGTGGAGACCATGCAGGCGTGGGGGATGACCGAGACGAGCCCCGTCGCCACGGTCTGCCGCCCGCTCGCGCATCATGCCGATCTGGACGAAGAGGCCCGGATCGACCTCCGCGCCCTGCAGGGCCGCCCGGTCTTCGGCATCGAACTGCGTATCGAGGACGAGGATGGCAAAGAACTGCCGCGCGACGGCGAGGCCGCCGGACTGCTCAAGGTACGCGGACCTTGGGTTCTCAGTGCCTATCATGGCCAGCCGGCGGGCAGCGCGCTCGACACGGGCGGCTGGTTCGACACCGGCGACGTCGCCAAGATCGACCCCGACGGCTTCCTCCAGATCACCGACCGCGCCAAGGACGTCATCAAGTCGGGCGGCGAATGGATTTCATCGATCGACCTCGAAAATGCCGCCGTCGCGCATCCCAAGGTCGCCGAGGCCGCAGTGATCGGCGTCGCCCACCCCAAATGGCAGGAACGCCCGCTCCTCCTTGTCCGGCTCCACCCCGGCGAAGCCTGCTCGAAGGACGAGATCATGGCGCACCTCGCCGACAAGGTCGCGCGCTGGTGGCTTCCCGACGATATCCTCTTCGTCGAGGAACTGCCTCACACCGCGACGGGCAAGCTGCTCAAGACCGAACTGCGCAAGCGCCACGGCGATCATTTCGCGGTGGCGGCCGACGCCGTCACCTGATCGCGAAGACGTGATACATCGGGCCGTCGTCGGTGCGCATGCCATTGGCGACGGCTACGATGCGGTTCATCCAGTCATAGTCCGGGTGCGCCGTCACGAAGCGCGGCGTCGTGCGCAGATAAAGGTCCTCATAGGGCCCGGGCTCGCGCCGCCGAAAGCGTTCGGCCGCTTCGGGCGAGGTCGGCACGGTCAGGCCGGTGTAATGCATCGCGATCCGCGCGCCGTCGTCGGTTTCCAGCGACGTCCGCACATCGATGATCATCGTCCCATCACCGCGCCAGGTTACCCAGTCAGCGCCGTCGGGCATCACCCGGCCCTTCAGCTTCGGCCCCTCGAACGTGCCGCCGTGCACGGGAAAAATCCCGAGCCGGCTCTCGCCGCCGATCGGCTGCGCCTGATCATAAGCGACGTTCAGCCGCATGACGAACAGCGGCTCCCACGCCAGCGTCTCGATACCCATCAGCCCTCTCCCCTCGTTTCCGTCCCGAACAGCGCATAAACCGGGTCGTCGGGCCAGGGACGCCCGACCGATTTGCGGTGTGCGAAGCGTTCGGCCTCGCTCTTTTCCGGCGCTGGCCGCTCGTCCACCCAGTCGAAGACGACGACCCGGTCGGCCACCCGCCACTCATCACCCCGCTTTTCGAACCGGTCGACATAGCGTCCGGCCATGGTGAGTTCGACCAGCCCGCCTTCGCCGCCCGGTTGTCGCTGCAGCGCCGTGAAATAGCTTTCGACCGCCGCCTCGTCGCCGCGCAGCTCGATCAATATATTATGGATCTGGTGAATGCCGCGTTCGATCATGGGCAGCGTCTGCATCGCCCAGTCGATAAAGCCGTCGGTTGTGCCGTTATAGGCGCCATGATCGTCGGTGCCGCCGGGCCAGCAGGCCGACCGCAACATCGCCTCGTCGCACCGGTCGATGCCGCGGCAATAGCGATAAAGACAGTCGCGGATCATCTCGCGATCCATAAGGGCATCAATATGCTGGGTTCGACTGTTCATTTGCGCTTGCTCCGATCGATGACCAACGGCTTGCAATAAGAGCGGATGAGCGCCAACCGAAGCGATCCCGCGCGCAAAATTATCTTATGGGCGATGGTTCGGCTGAAGCGACAAGGCGAAAATGGCCCCGTTGCGAAGTTAGTGTTTCCAGAGGTTCACGGACTATTCGGCATCAGATCGCCCGCCGCAATCGTGCGATCGGCACCTTCGGGGATGATCAGTTCGAAACGTGTCCGGTCGGCATCGTTCAACAGGATACGCCAGCGCCCCGGCGCCAGTCCGGTCGCGCCGAAGCGGCCCGCAGCATTGGTGAACAGCGGCACCGGCTCGCGCTCGGGATGAGCTTCCTCGACCGCGGTTCCCGCAACCAGCGTGATCGGCTCGCCATTTGTACCGAGCAGGCGCCCGACGACACTGACCATATAATCCGATCCGACCGTCAGCCGGTATCCGCTGCGATAAGCGGGAAGCAGCCGGAACGATCCTTCGCCAAGGTCGGTGCCGATCGGCGCGTCGGGCGCGGTCACCAGCAGGTTGCGCTCGCTGTAGCTGCTGAGGCTCGGTTGCAGGGCGGTGCCCATCGCGCCGCTGTTTGCGGTCGAGAAGCCGCCGTTGGCGTCAATGAAAAGATCGGAACCCTTCAGCGAGGGATGCGCGCGAACGATCGCGAAACTGTCCTGGATCGGCCGCCCGATCGAGACGCTGCCATCGGCGATCGCGAGCGAGGTTCCGAAACGCAGCGAACTGCGCTGCCCCGTCGACCCGCCCAGATCGCGGTCGAAGGTGCCGAAATGGCTGAAGCCCAGTTCGGCGCGATTGCTGTAATATATACCGTTCGCGGTCGTCGCGACCCCCAGGTCGCTATGCTCGACATCGGCGCTGAAATTATACGCCCCCGTCCCCGAGCCATGATAGGTCTGGTAGGTCAGCCGCTTGCGGTTGTTGCGGCTGTCATAATCCGATCGCAGGCTCGACGCGCGGTCGAGCCGGAAGACGAGCGAGAGGAAAACCCCGACGCGGTCCTGCCGCCCCGCGCGCTCGTAACTGACGTCGCCGGTCAGGTTGAGCCGCGGCGAGATGCGCCAGCCGCCCGTCGCACGCAGGCTCGCAACATGGGGCTCGTCATCGCGCCCGCGCGAGTAACGCGCGTCGAGCCCGGCATAGAGCGCATCGTTGATCGCCCCATTATAGCTCGCGCCCGCGACATAGCGGTATGGATTGGATGGCAGGCCGACGCCGATCGGCGCGAAGTCGCGGCTGCGCGTCTCGAACGACAGCGACAAGGCGTCTGCGCCGCCGCTGCGCCGTGTGATCGTGCGCTGAAAGGTCAGGATCGATGCCCAGCCCGACCCCACATCCTTGACGTGCGAGGCGGAGGCAAAGCCGCCGAACGAGCCGATCGGCGTCGCGATCACCGTCTCGACCCCGCCCATCCAGCCATTGGGATCGGCCTGTGCATTCGCGCCAAGGGTCAACTGGTCGCTGATCCCGCGGCGGTAGAAGCCGCTGAACGCCATGTCGTTGCTGTAAACCGGCCCGCGCCGGCCCAGCGGCGCGAGTACGCCAGCGTAAAGGCCAAATTCGCTGAGCCCCTCCGCAAGCTGCGACTGATCGAGGAAGGTGTTGAAGTTGAACGATTCGGTACGCCCGGCATCGTCGGTGATCGTCAGCCGGACGTCGTTCGATCCCTGCGTGAATGGAAAATCCTTGAGGTCAAAGGTGCCGGGATCGAGTTCGAGCCGCCGTACCAGCTGACCGTTGACGCGAACCTCGACGACCGACCGACGCTCGATGCGAAAGCTGCGGTTGCCGCGCGGGCGGATGATCCGCTGCGGGTCGAGCAGCGAATAGAAGCGCGAGATCGACAGGCCGCTGATCTCGGGCGCCGCCTGAAACCCACGCGCCAGCGTCTGCAGGTCGCCGCCAGCCCAGCGGACCAGACTGTCGCGATCGTCGTAGATGAAGCGCGTGCCGCGACGCTGGAAATCCGCGCCGCGTGCGCCGGCCTGCCAGTTCGCTTCGCTTTCGAGCACCACCCCGCCCGCGCGCACCGCCCCGTCGAGGAAGGTGATCGGCGCCGCCAGCCCCTCGTCGCTGCCCTGCTGCACCCAGTCCATCGATCCCCGGATATTGAGATAGGCGCTGAAATCGGCGGGCGCGATGTAGTTGACCGGGCCGCGCGCAGCGTCGTCGCCGAGCGTGACCGAGCGGGTGGCGCGGCTGGCGGGCGCGATCTCCATGATCAGTTGCAGCGTCAGCGGATCGTAACGCATGCCGACGCCAACGCCCTCCAGATCGGCACGCCCGATCGTGCCACGCTCGGCAAGGCGCGCGCGCAAGCGTTCGATGAGGGACGGCGCCAGCCGCGGCGTCAGCAGCACGAGCAGCCGCTCGGCGGGAAAGCTCGCCTGCCCGCCGGGTTCGAGCGTCAGCGTGGTATCGCCAAGATAGGCCTGCCCGTCGAGCAGCGGCGCGGTCAGCACCACGGCCCGTCCGGTCGGGTTGATCGCCGCGCCGTCGGCGCCCGGGTCGATGACCACGCGCGTGCCGGCGTCTGCCGGACCCTGCGCATGTCCTGCAACCGGGATCGCCGAGGCGGCGAGCAAAAGTCCTGCGATAAGAAGAGGGTTCATGCGAACCGCCAAAGCCTTCAATTGTCGGGCGTGAACTGCGCCTCGATCCGCCCGCCGGGCTGCGGAAGGCGCATGGGCAAGGTCATCCGGCGCGTCTGACCACCACCGATCAGCCCATAGCCGAGCGCCTGCTGCAACTCGGGCCCGGAGATTTCCTTGCGGAAAACTTCCTTGCCGTCGGGAGCGAGCTGGACGATGCGGACGCGGCCGCGCGACAGATAGCCGTGGGCCGCCGAAGCGTTCGCAACCACGATTACCGGTGCCGGATTGCCTTCGGCATCCTTGCCGATTTCGGCCGACGCGATCGACAGCGTGGGTTTGGCGCCGTCGGGCGACACGCTGACCAGCACCTGAAAATTATAGAGCAGCTGGACGTTCGATTGCGTGTCGTTCGTCTGCACCGGCAGCTGCGCTGCGGTAACGAAATAATGCTTGCTGCGCGCGAGCGCGGGCTCGCCGACATATTGCACGCGAAAGCTCTGGCGCTGGCCCGGCTGGATCATCGCCTGCGGCGGAAAGACCGACAGGTCACCGGGATCCTTGCCGGTCGCATTCACGCCTTCGGGGTTGAGGTCGAGACCTTCGATGCGCATTTCGACGGGCAGCGGCTTGTCGAAGGTGTTTTCGACCGTGATCACCTGGCTCATCCCGCGACCAGAGGTCGTGAGGTCGATGACCACCGGCTGGACGACCATCGCATATGCGGCCATCGATACAGTGGCGGCAATCGCCACGGCGACGAGCGCGCCTCCAAAACTCCTGAGCAACTGCAATGATCTACTCCTCACCCGTTGCCCCACCCGCTGGCGCGACGATGGACCGAAGGGGGTGATCCGCCAAGAAAGAAATCTGGTAATCATGATGTTATCCATAAAGGCGACCGGCAATTCGCCGGCCGCCTTCATTTGGGGAGAGGGACCCCCAACCAGTCGGGCCGACCACCGAATGCGGGCATATCGGCCATTCGTTCATATTCCGCCGCCAGAAACAGCAGATCTGCGCGCTCCTGCGGCTCGGCGTCGAGCGCGCGAAGGCGAAGTTCGGCAGCAAGAGCTTTGGGATTGCGCATGTCCATATCCTTCAAAAGGTAATCCCGGCAGGCCCGTGGACGAAGGCCTGCCGGGAACACCCCCCCGGGGTGTCAGGCGGTCGGTGCGATCGTGATTTCGACCTTACCGGCATAGGCACCGGCGTCGAGGATCGCCGCCGAATCTGTGGTCACGCCGCTGCCCACGGTCAGCGTGATGTTGTTCGCGGTCGCGGCCAGGCGGTCGCCAACCTGCGCCGAGGTCGCGCCGTTGCTCAGCGACTGGTCGGCAACCGGCGTGGTGCCGCCCTTGGCGCCCGTCGCAACCAGCGTCGCGGTGTAGTGGACCGTGTTGGTATAGCCATTCGGCGAGTTGGGCGCGGCGGCGTTCACCAGCGGCTTGGCTTCGACCGAAATCTTCGGGTTCGAACCGTTGCACTTCACGGTGAAGTTGCGGCTGAGGCCACCAGTGTTGCCGGTGAAGCCCGCATCGACGGTGCCGTCGGCCTTGGCAAGTTCGCCGAGCGTGATGCTGCCGCTGATTGCGGTGACCGCCGAGCAACGGGCGGCGACGGTGCCGGTCACGTCGACCGAACCCGAAACCGTCTGCGCGAAAGCGGGGGCTGCGGCGAAGGTCGAACCGATGATCAGGGCCGAGAGAACAAGCTTTTTCATTTCATATCTCCAATCGAAAATCCGGGAGGGCGCATCGCCCTGACGAGTTGGAGATAGGCCGGATCGACGTCCGCCAATATTTAGCGTCCGGCAAAAACGAAGCTAACTTCGGGCATCATTTTCTATACCCGACGATATAGGCGCGGGAGCCTGACCCCGGATCGTTCGGTGAAAATTGGCTAATTTCCGTCTTTTGGGTGTCTATACCACCCGCCATGCCCGCTAAAGCGGGGGTCACGCCTTCTTTGGGGCTTCGCGCCTTTGTGTGCGATTTGACCTCTAATTTCGTCATCCCGGGCTTGACCCGGGACCCGTCTTCCTTCTTTGCCCGCCGGCTCAAATAAAGCACGCTCAGGTGACGGGTAAGGAACGCCCGCAACCGTCCAAATTAGCCGCCTGACCATTGGATGGGTACAACCGCTCATTGCAACGAAGACCGGAAAGACACGCCGGATCGTGCTGCTTCGCCCGAATGACGACCGTCGCGGTCGGGAATAAACCCTAAAGCCCCGAGCAGCTGGTCGCCGAACCCGCGGTGACGATCGGGGTGAAAGTGATGCTGATGATGTCGCTATAGTTGGTCGCAGGCGTCTTGGCCGACCCGCCTTCCTTCAGCGTCGCGCGCAGCGGCAGCACCCCGGCGCTGCCGTCCATCCCCGCCCGCGCGCACGTCCTGGTGCCGAAGCCACTGTTGGACGTGATTTCCTGCCCCAGGAAGCGCGCGCTGTACCGGATCGTCTGCGCGGCGTTGGACAGGCTGCCGCCCGGAAAGGTCAGCTTGAAATCATTTTGCGAGCGCATCTTGACCTCGAATGGCCCCGAACTCCGCACCCGCAGCGAGTTCGAAGCCGCGGTCGTATAGCGATCGGGCGCAGCGAGCACCGCCGCGGTCGTCGCATCGCCGATCTCGCCGAAATCGAGGGGCGATCCGGCATAATAGGCCTGCAGCGCGCTCACCGTATTGACGTTGATGCGGATCGTGCCGGTATCGCGCGTCGGGACCGACACGCTCGCCATACCATTCTCGCCCGAGCAGATATAAAGGAGGTCGAGGATGATCGGCTCGCCCGCCGACAGGTCGGTTCCCGGCGGCACCGTCACGCGCAGGTTCAGCGGCGTCGACGTGTCGGCAGCGAGAAGACTGCCAAAGTCATAACGGATTTCACCCGCCCCACCTGCGCCATTGTCCTTCGAATTGAGCGAGCGTGGGCGTCCTGCGGTCGCACCCTCGGGGTAGATGACGCGATAGCCATTATACGTGACGTCGACCGCGGGCGAACCCGACGGCGAGACGATCACCAAACTGACCTCACGTGTGCGCCCAAGGATCAGTCCGCGATTGCGCCGCAGGATCAGCGGCACCGTCGCTTCGGACAGTCCCCCGGGCGAAAAAGGGTCATAGGTGATACTGGCGGGCGCGGTTGCAGCGCCCGTCACGCCGCAAACCGATGATATCTGCGATTGCGCGGCCGCCGGCTGCGCGAACGCGAACGTCAATCCCAGCGCTGATAAACCGGCCGTCAAAACCCTCATAATTGGGGTGTTACGACGATCTCCAGCGCGGTGCGAGGGGAGAATGGCGCGGAGCGATCGGCCGCAGCCGGTGCGCGCTTGACCAACGCACCCTCCGAATCGATCATCCGCACTTCGGTCAGCAGCACCGGCCGCGCCTGATTGCAGATCGCGCGCGCGGGCGTCACCTGCACCGCTGCATCGGTCGCGGCGATCTTCATGGGACGAGAAACCCAGCATCGCGGCGCCACTTCGCCGTAAATGTCGATTTGGTTCACCTCGTTCGCCATCGCGGGTGCCGCAGCTCCCATAGTGGCCAGAACAATCGCCGCGCGGGCAATCCGGTTCGAGATCAATATCGCAGGTGTCATATCGAACCCCGAAATAGGACCCGATAGTTAATAAGGGCAAATTCGAATTGTTCAACATGGCGTTAAGGACTGACACTGACTGTGATCGAGAGGGTATCGGTATAGCGACCGGCTGCAAGCGTATCGCCTCCCGCATAGGCGGGCGCGCTGACGCGCAGATATGATCCGTTCGCCCGGGTCGACGCACCGCCGAGGCGCAGTCCCGTCGCGGTGCCCGCCGTACCCGCGAAGCTGCAGCTTCCGCCCGCGGCGAGCGTCGCGGCGGCGCAGGTGGCCGATGCATTGGTGCCATTGTCGGCGGCCACAAACAGCGCGACATTATAGGGCGCCTTGGTCTGATAACCGGCGCCGCCCGCCTCTGCGTTGGCCATCCCGCCATTCGCCGACGACACCGCGATCCGCGACGCACCGCTACAGTTGAGCTGGATCGTGAAATCCTTCGTAAAACCGCTCTGATCGAAATTGGCCTGATCGACGGTGCCGGTCGGCGCGCCGCCGGTCGCGAAACCGCAGCGGCCAAGCACCGACGCGCGCACTTCGACTCCGACCTCGACGCTGTTCACTGCGCCCTGCCCGACCGCATAGGCGGTGACCTGCGCGTGCGCATGCTGGCTGGCGATCACACTGATCACCGCCATGGCCAGCAAGAAAAGAACGCGAAGAAAGCCCATGTATCGCCTGTCGTCGGTGACGGCCCGATGCCGCCAACTTGATCGACAGATGCGCTATCTCCCGCGCGTGCGATATTCACCGACAGGCGACAAAGCCGCTCTCCAACGGCTAAAACACCTTATATCTTCCGGTATAGATTCAGACGCCGCGGTCCTGCGCCAGCAGGATCAATTCCGTCCGGCCGCGAATGTTAAGCTTATCAAAAACCTTGTGAAGATGGACCTTCACCGTCCCTTCGGTCAGCCCCAGCTCGTCGGCGATTTCCTTGTTGCGCAGCCCGCGCCGCGCAAGCGAGGCCACCGCACGCTCGCGCCCGCTCAGCACCTCGAACGGGTCGCGCGGCGCATCGGGAGACATCGCCTGCTCCATCACCCGCTGCATCACGTCCTGATCGAGCCAGCGCCGCCCCTGCACGACGCTTTCGAGGCAGGTGAGCAGGTCACGTGGCGCGGTCGCCTTGATCACGATGCCGTTGACCGACAGCTGGATCGCCTCACGCGCGAGTTCGTCGTTGAGGCCGCCGGTCAGCAGGACGACCGGACGCACATCCCCGCGGCTGCGCAGCGTGCGCAGGACATCAAGGCCGCTGCGTTCGGGCATGCCATTGTCGAGGATCAGAAGGTCGGGCCGCGCGCTGCCCAGCGTGTCGAGTACGGCCGCGCCGGTATTGACCGTCGCCACCACTTCAAAATTCGTCTGGTCGAGAAGCGCCGTGATCCCCGCCATGGTTAGCGGATCGTCGTCGGCCACGAGCACTTTCGTCATTTCAATCCACCACGATGCTGTTGAATTTATACGCTATCACTGGTCGCGCGCCATGGTCCACCCTCGCCGTTAATCATATCGACCGATCCGGCCCCGTTAACAGCGCCAACTGCGCCAGCAAATTCCGCGTCAGCCCTGCAATCGCCTCGCCCGAAAGCCCGCCATCGACCGCTTCCTCGACCCGCCTCGCCGCCTCGCCGATCGCAGCATAGCCGAACATTCCGGCACGCCCGGCGAGACTGTGGCCCAGCCGCGCCAGCTCGGCCCAGTCTTCGCGATCGAGCGCGGCGTCGATCTCCGCTGCCGTCTCGCCCGCCTGCGCGGCGAAGCGTTCGGCAATCGCGGCGAGGCGCGCGTCGAATTCAGCCATCGAGGAACGCCTTGACCTGCCCTGCCAGCGCCATCGCGTCGAAGGGCTTCGCAAGGACGCCGCGCGCGCCGAGTTCGTGCAGCCGCGCAACCTCGTGCGCCTGTGTACGCGCAGTGATGAACACGACCGGGATCGCTGCTGTTGCGGCATCGCCCCGAAGAATCTCGAGCACCCCCGGCCCGTCGAGCTCAGGCATCATCACATCGAGCAGGATGAGGTCGGGCTGCCATTCGGCCGCCGCCGCCAGCCCCTCGCGGCCCGATCCGCACGTGCGCACGACGAAGGATGGATCGAGCTCGAGCGCCATCTCGGCGACTTCGCGAATATCGTCCTCGTCATCGATATAAAGAATCCGACTGCTCATTTGCCGCCTCCGCCCTTCGCCCGCTTCGATCCGGTCCGGTCGGTCACCTCGCGAACCAGCGTGTCGAGGCTGGCGCGCGATTTGACGAGGACAAGGTCGATACCCTCTTTCGGCGCGCCGTCGACTTCCTGCGCGGTGAACAGGACGATGGGCAAGGTGACCGATCGCTTGCGCAGTGGTGCGACAAGATCGGTTCCGCATCCGTCGATCATCCCGACGTCGAGGATCGCGGCGTCATAGCGCGTCCGCCGGATCGCGGCGCGTGCCTCCGCGACGCTTGGGGTCGAGTGAATCACCGCCCTGCCTTCAAAAGCGCTGGCGACGACCGCGAGCATGTCTGGGTCGTCATCGACATGAATGATGACCGGAAGCGCGGGATCGACGGGCTGCGGCGCCTCGACCTCGACAGGTGCCGGCGCGGCCCCCGGCAATTCGGCGGCCGGCAGATCGACGTGAAAGATGCTGCCTGCGCCCTCGACACTCTCGAAATCGACCGATCCGCCCAGCCGCACGACGATTTCGCGCACGATGCTCAGGCCAAGCCCCGTGCCGCCCTTCTGGCGCGAGTCCGACGCATCGGCCTGTGCGAATTTACCGAAGATGCGGTCCCGGAAGGCTTCGGGAATACCTTCGCCCCGGTCGATGACGCTGATCCGGAAGCGGCGATCGAGCGGCGTCACACGAACCGTCACCGCTTCGCCGCGCCGCGAAAATTTGATCGCGTTGGACAATAGGTTGGTGACGACCTGCATCAGCCGGTCCTCGTCAGCGAGGACGACGGCCGCAGGCGCGACCGGCTCGACATGAACCGATACGCCATATTCACTGGCGAACCCCGCAGCCTGATGCTCGGCCGCATCGAGCAGCGGCCCCAGCGCGAGCGGCCGAAGATCGAATTGCATCCGCCCCGCCTCGATCTTCTCGATATCGAGGATGTCGTTGATCAGCCGCACGAGGCGCGCCGCATTGCTGTGCGCAATTTCGACCAGTCGCGCAGCCTTGGGCGGAATCTCTCCCGCCGCGCCACCACTGATCAGGCCGAGCGACCCAGCAATCGAGGTCAGCGGCGTTCGCAGTTCGTGGCTGACGGTCGCGACAAACTCGCCCTTCATCTGTTCGACCTCGCGCCGGTCGCTGATGTCGCGGATCACCGCGACGAAAAGCGTACCGTCTGCGAGGTGCACCGGGCTGACCGATACTTCGAGCGGAAAGGTCGTGCCATTTTGACGGCGGCCGACAAATTCCTGGATCTGGCCATAATTTTCCTTCCGGTTCGCTTTCAGGCGGCGAAGGAAGGTTTCGATCTGCCCGCGGTCGGGCGCAATTTCAAAGAGCGATCCGATGTCGCGGCGGAGCAGCGATTCCGACGGCACGCCGAACATCTTGGCTGCCGACGGATTCAGGCTCTCGATACTGCCGCTCGGGTTCAGCACGATCATCCCGTCCTTGGCGCTGTCGAAAATCGCCTCCTGTCGCGCCGCCAGGTCGCGCGCGCGCCGATGTGCTTTTTTGCGTGCCCACTGGCTGCGTCCGATCAATATGGCGGACAATGCCAGCAACAGGATCAACCCGATCTGCAGCGTAAAGCTGCGCGCGCGCAGGCGCTCACGGGCGGCATTAGCAGCCAGGGTGCGCTCCTCCAGCTTTGTTCGTTCGGCGTCGGATATATCGCTGATCAGCTTGCGGATATGGTCCATCGACCGTTTGCCTTCGCCGCTCGCGATCAGCCGCACCGCCTCGTCCCGCTGCCCGCGCTCCATAAGCCCGACCGTCCGCGCCACGAAACGCCGTTTCTCCACCGACGCTCTGCGAAGCTCGTCGATCCGTTTCTCTTGCCCGTCGTTTCCGGCAAGTTTCGCAAAGCGATCGAGATTCGCGTCGATACGGGATGCGCCGCTTCGATAAGGGGTAAGAAACTCGCGATCGCCGGTGATGATAAAGCCACGCTGGCCAAGCTCGATATCCTGATGCCGCGTCAGGACACCCTGCAGCGCGGCCCTCGCATTATAGGAATCGGAAACCTGCTGCCGCAGGCGCGCATTCTGTTCGAACCCCCGATCGGTCGCGAGCGAAAGAAAGAATAATATCAGCAGGGCGGCTCCACCGGTGACGATGAGCACCCAATTGCCCCTCGCCACCCGCCACCAGCTTGCCGCCTTACGCATGCCTATTGATCCTTCGTGACGCACTGCCCCGTCTTGATGGACGCATCGATAGCAGAAGATGGCGCAGCATACACCGAAACGAGTGGTTAATCAGTGGCATCGCAATGGTAACCATGCGGTATACGGGAGCGTACAAAACCCCCGGAAAAGCAGACCAGCCTGATCAGTCGAGGCACCGGAATTGAAGCGCTGCGACCGGAATCGATAGGTTGCATTGCGCCACCGCCGGATGGCTTTCGCCCATATTGGGGGTGCATCTCATTGAAATCTTGGTACACGCGCGCTCGCGATCGCTTGGGC
Organism: Sphingopyxis selenitireducens; assembly: GCF_051550705.1. Lineage (NCBI taxonomy): Bacteria > Pseudomonadati > Pseudomonadota > Alphaproteobacteria > Sphingomonadales > Sphingopyxidaceae > Sphingopyxis > Sphingopyxis selenitireducens. Next base: position 211,484 of record NZ_JBPULG010000002.1, on the reverse strand, counting down.
GCGAAGCGATCGCGATCTCTCGGGGGACCCAAGAGCAACAATCGAAGGATTATCGAAGCATGAAGAAGTTTTTGACGGTCGCCGTAACAGGCGCGGCGCTGGCACTTGGCGGCTGCGGCAAGAGCGACGATGCGACGGCTTCGCCAGCCGGGACGGTGAAGCGCGAGGCCGGCAACTGGAAGACCGACGTCAAGCTGGTCAAGTTCGAGATGCCGGGCGTTCCCGACAATGTGAAGGATCAGATGTCGAGCCAGCTCGCGGCCGCCAGCGGCACGGAACAGTGCCTCACGAAGGAACAGGCCGACAAGGAAGACGTCGCCGGTGCACTGTCCAAGGGTTATGGCGAGGCCTGCACCTGGAACAAGAACCAGATCGGCGACGGCAAGATCGACGTCGCGGGGACTTGCACGCAAGGCGCGCAGAAGGTCGAACTCGCCCTCGCAGGAACCCTGGGTGCCAAGAAGACCGACGTTCTCGTGACGTCGAAGGGCAAGTCGCCGATGGGCGGCGGCGACATGGAAATGCAGATGCAGGTCACCAGCACCAACATCGGCCCCTGCAAGGCCTGAGCTAAAAAAAAGCGCATGCATGAAGGGGCGCGGTCGAACACCGTGCCCCTTTTTTGCGACGCCCTTCCAGACGGGCAAGCCGACCGCATCCCGCGCATCGGCACGCGCGCAATCGCGACCCTTCGGCTCGGCGCCGGAGATGGCCTTCGGGTAAATTGATCATGAAATCGGCGGTCGCCTGAGGCTGTTCGATACCATGCAGGATATCATCGCCAGCCCCACATTCGCCCGGATTTCGCCGGACGACGACGGCGCGGACCATCGGCTGATGGCCTCATTCCTCCCGGATATTTCCGGAAGAAGAAATGGTGCCAGAAGAGGACTCAATTTCTTATCTTAAGAAATTGATCTAAAATATAAAATCAAATTTGGTTTTCAGAATGACCCGGATCGTGACCCATAAAAGGATTTACTGCATTGGTTCGAGGCCCGAATGCGGCGAGAATGACCCAATATTATCATTTCAGGAACATTCGACAACATCAATATTTGGGCATTCGTCACCGCTTGTGGCCGATTACGGACTGGCAGCCTATGGATGATTGAGTTCAAAAGCAGACAAAAATCGGCACACCAGCTCTCAGTTGGAGCGCCACACTAGCTGAGCATCCCCTCGTCGATAAGCCGCTGGGTGATTTCTGCAATGCAGGCACTGTGAACGATAGAAGCTGGATCATCCCAACAAGCGGCAGCTTATTTCCGGGATCGATCCAGAATCAAGTGCCGGCGGCGCCGTCCCAAAAACAGGGCCCGCGTCCGACTGACAAACTTGCCAATTGGGGCGATGAGCACCTCCATTACACCCGTATCCAAATCCGGGCCGGAACTTCTGCAACCCAAATCTCGCGATCCGCTTCGAACCCAAAGATGGGCAGCGCGACGCCGACACCGCCACGTGCGGGATTGGCAACACCTGTCTTTGCGTCCTTTGCCTAAAAGCCGAGATAATATGAGGGACACGGAGACAAAATGGTGCGTAGGTTTGACTGGCAGGATGGGCTGAATATTTTCGATCGGCTCGACGAACAGGAGCGGATGATCGCCGATGCGGCGCGCGCCTATTGCGACGACCGACTGCGCCCGCGCATCCGCGAAGCCTATGCCCGCGAGCATAGCGACCCGGACATCTTCCGCGAGATGGGCGAACAAGGCCTGCTGGGCGTCACCGTCCCCGAAGAATTTGGCGGCATCGGCGCATCCTATGTCGCCTATGGTCTGGTCGCGCGCGAAGTCGAACGGGTGGATTCGGGCTATCGTTCGATGATGTCGGTGCAATCCAGCCTCGTGATCCATCCGATCCTGGCCTATGGGTCCGACGCCCAGAAGCGGCACTATCTGCCCGGGCTGGTCGCGGGTACCAGCGTCGGCTGTTTCGGCCTGACCGAACCCGATGCGGGATCGGACCCCGGCGGGATGCGGACCAAAGCGACGGCCGTCGACGGCGGATACCGCATCGACGGCAACAAGACCTGGATTTCGAACGCGCCGATCGCCGATGTCTTCATCATCTGGGCCAAATCGGACGCGCATGGCGGTGCCATTCGGGGCTTCATCCTCGAAAAGGGGATGGCCGGCCTTTCGGCGCCGAAGATCGAGGGCAAGCTGAGCCTGCGCGCATCGATCACCGGGATGATCAACCTCGACGGTGTGATCGTGTCCGAGGACGCGCTGCTCCCCCATGTCGAGGGGCTGAAGGGGCCGTTCGGCTGCCTCAACCGTGCCCGATACGGCATTGCCTGGGGTTCGATGGGCGCCGCCGAATCCTGTTATGCGGCCGCAAGGCAATATGGCCTCGACCGCCATCAATTCGGTCGCCCGCTCGCCGCGACGCAGCTTTACCAGAAGAAGCTCGCCGACATGGCAACCGAGATCGCGCTTGGCCTGCAAGCCGCGTTGCAGGTCGGACGTTTGATGGACGATGACGCCGTCGCCCCCGAAATGATCTCGCTGATCAAGCGGAACAATGTCGGCAAGGCGCTCGATATCGCCCGCGCCGCGCGTGACATGCACGGCGGCAACGGGATTTCGGACGAATATCCGGTGATGCGCCACGCGATCAATCTGGAAACGGTCAACACCTATGAAGGCACGCACGATATTCATGCGCTGATCATCGGCCGGGCGATCACCGGTCTGGCGGCGTTCTGACATGCCCGGTGCCGCCAGAACGCCGCTCGCCGGGCTGAAGGTCATCGAGCTTGCCCGCATCCTGGCCGGGCCATGGGCGGGGCAGATCCTCGCCGATCTGGGCGCCGAGGTGATCAAGGTCGAAAGCCCCGACGGTGACGACACCCGCAAATGGGGTCCGCCCTTTATCGACAATGGCGACGGGACGGCGGACGCCGCCTATTTCCACTGCGCCAATCGCGGCAAAGCATCGCGCGTGATCGATTTTTCGTCGTCCGCCGGCCGCGCCGAGGTGATCGCACTGATCCGCGACGCCGACGTCGTGATCGAGAATTTCAAGGTCGGAACGCTGGCGCGTTATGGCCTCGACCATGCCAGTCTGGCGGCGATCAACCCCCGGCTGATCTATTGCTCGATCACCGGTTTCGGACAGACCGGCCCCTATGCCGGCCGCGCAGGATATGATTTCGTCGTCCAGGGGATGAGCGGGATCATGGACCTGACCGGCGCGCCGGACGGCCCGCCCCAGAAGATCGGCGTCGCCTATGCCGACATCATGACCGGGCTTTATGCGGTCATCGCCATCGAAGCCGCGCTGATCCAGCGCGCGACGACCGGCACCGGGCAGCATATCGACATGGCGTTATTCGATGTCATGGTCGGCACCCTCGCCAATCAGGGGCTGAACTATCTGGCATCGGGCGTCTCGCCATCACGGCTAGGCAACGCCCATCCCAACATCGCCCCCTATGAAGCCTTTCCCTGCGCCGACGGCTGGGTCATCATCGCCGTCGGCAACGACCGGCAGTTTGCGCAATTGGTCGATTTGCTCGCACTGGACGAACGGCCCGAATGGCAAAGCAACGCCGCACGAGTCGCCGATCGCACGGCGCTGTCGGCCGCGATTACGGCAAAGCTGGCGTCGTGGAAGAATGGCGACCTGATGGCGGCGCTGGAAGATCGCGGCGTACCCGCCGGCCCGATCAACCGCGTCGAAGACGTCTTCACCGATCCGCAGATCGTCCACCGCGGAATGCGCCTTGCGCTCGATCGCGATGGCGCCGCCGCCGCGCCCGGAATACGCACCCCGATCCGGTTCTCCGATGCCGCGCTGTCCTGCGACCGCCCGGCGCCGAAACTGCCGCGCGCCGCGTCCTGATCCCTGACCCGATCGAAAGCGGTACCAGCCCGGCAGCTTTCCGGCAGGCCGGTACCGCTTTCGATCGGGTCACCGCGCCTGCACACCATAGTCCTTCGCGGTGGCATCGAGGCTTTTCATCATCTTATCGCCCATCTCGTCGATCTCGCCGCGGGTGATCGTCAGCGGTGGGCAGAGCACCATCGTATGGCCTACGGCGCGCGCGATCAGGCCATTTTGCAGGGCGATTTCGCGGCAGGTGACCGCCGCCTTTTCGGACGGATCGAAGAACAGCCTTTCGGTGCGATCTTTCATCAGCTGGAGCCCGGCGAGCAATCCGGCGCCGCGCAGTTCGCCGACCAGCGGATGGACGTCGGCGATCTGTTGCAGCACGCCGCGGAAATAGGGTCCGACATCCTCGCGAACGCGATCGACGAGCCCTTCGCGCGCGATGATCTCGATATTCGCCTCGGCCACCGCGCAGGCGACAGGATGCCCCGAATAGGTATAGCCGTGCGGAATGGGGCCGCCTTCGTAGAGCGCGTGATGGACGCGCTCGCCGATGCCGACCGCGGCGATCGGCATATATCCCGATGACAGGCCTTTCGCGATCGGCATCAGGTCGGGCTGGATCCCGTAATATTGCGAACCAAACCATTCGCCGAGTCGGCCGAAACCGCAAATCACCTCGTCGGCGACCAGTAGAATATCGTGCTTGCGGCAAATTTTCTGGATCCGGTCCCAATATCCCGGCGGCGGATCGATCACCCCGCCCGCGCCCTGGACGGGTTCGGCGATGAAGGCAGCGACATTGGCGGCGCCGATGACGGCGATCTTGTCTTCAAGCGCGGCGGCCGCGACTTCGGCAAATTGTTCGGGGGTCTGGTTGGCGCCATGCCGATACCAGTGCGGCTCCATAATATGTTCAAAGCCGGGGAGCAGTTCGTGCCCCATGTCGTGCATGGCCTTCATCCCGCCGAGGCTGGTCGCGGCCAAGGTGCTGCCGTGATAGCCCAGATGCCGCCCGATGAAGACGCGCTTCGACGGTTGCCCGCAGAGTTTCCAGTAATGATAGACCAACCGGATGACGGTATCGTTCGCCTCCGACCCCGAATTGGTGAAAAAGAAATTGTCGATGCCCTTAGGCGTCACCTCCGACAGCCGCTTGGCGAGCGAGATTTGCGACGGCGTCGCGCTTTGGAAAAAGCTGTTGTAGTAAGGCAGTTCGCGCATCTGGCTGGCCGCCACATCGACCAGTTCGTCACGGCCATAGCCGACGTTGACGCACCAGAGCCCCGCCATGCCGTCGAGGATCTTTTTGCCCTCGCTGTCCCAGACATAGCTGCCACGGCCCCGGGTGATGATAGTCGTGCCGCGTTCGGCCAGCTCGCGCGGGTCGGAAAAGGGGTGAAGATGGTGCCGGTCGTCCAGCGCGCGCCATGCCTCGGTCGAAAATCCAGCTTCCACGATCTCACCTCCCATTGTCATCGGTTCAATGGAAGCATCCCGGACTTGGGGCCTGGGCGAAAGATGTCGAAAGCGCCGCGGGCGTTGCCGTGAGAACACCGGCGCCGGTGCGCGGACGTCAACCTCGGTCGAGGTCGGCCATCAGATCGGCGATCTGCACATCCTCGGCCGCGCCCCGATCGCGCAGCCCGGCAATCACGCGCTGGCGATCGCCCGGGGGGTGCGTCTGGCTGAGCTTCGTCACGCCATCAATGCGCTCGATCGCGATCCGGAACGACCGGATCATCGGCAACAGAAACTCGACCTTGCCTTCCGGCGCGTCCTCCATCCGCCATGCGCTGCCATTATAGCCCTCCGACATCGCGATGGTGCGCCGCATGATCGCCCGCTGTTCCTCATCATCGTCGATCGGCGTCAATCGGCCGCGGACCTGTGCGGTCATATAGTTCCACGTCGGCACCGTCGGCCGTTCGACATACCAGGACGAGGAAATATAGGCATGGGGGCCGGCAAAGATCGCCAGCGCCGCCTGCCCGTCGGCGAGGACCGCGGCATGGGGGTTCGCCCGCGCCAGATGGCCGACAAGCTCCATCTCGTCCGGGGCGTCGCTCGCGAAATAGATGGGGACGCTCGTCGCGAAGGGCGAGCCGTCAGACGCTGCCGAAACGAGCTGCGCAAAGGGATATTGTGCGACCAGCGCGCGCGCGTCAGGCGCCCGATAATGTTCGGGGACATGCATCCGGCGCCGGCTTTCCTGTTCTTCCATTTCACATCCTCCTGTTCCGCCTTTAAGCGGGCCTGTCGCATCGACAGCAAGTTGCCAAGGCGCAAAGAGGTGGTGCTCATCCAGCACCGGCCGGATAGGTGCCGGATGGGCACCACCTCCCTACTCCTTCGCACCGATCCGGCCGAACGAACGGGCTATAGTGCCGCGCAACATGTGATTTTTGAACAGGACGCCCCATGAGCCGCCAGCCTTCCAACATTGTCGACGCCTATGCCGGAAAACTGTTTCCGAACGAACAGTTCGCGACCTTTTCGGCATCCGAAAAAAGCTTTCCCACCCGCACCGTTTCGCGGGGCACGGGGGTTGTCGCGGACCTGCGATATGCCGCGACGATGTTGCCCGATCTGCCGATCGTGACGGACAGGGAAAGCTGCGACCTGATCGACTATGTGTCACGCAATCGCCTGGTCGGCCTGACGATCGTCAAGGATGGCGCGGTCGTCCACGAACGCTATGAAGGCGGCCTCGGCCCCGACATGCGCTGGATTTCGATGTCGATGGCGAAATCGGCCGCGACCACGCTGATCGGCGCCGCGATCGTCGACGGGCATATTGGCGGAGTAAACGACCCGCTCACCGACTATCTGCCGGCGCTGCGCGGCAGCGGATATGACGGGGTGTCGATCCGGCATCTGATGCGCATGACATCGGGGGTCGAATGGGACGACACCCACACCAATCCCCAGTCGCACCGGCGGCATATGCTCGATTTGCAGGTCGGCGGACAGCATGGCGCGATCATGGACTATATGGCGACGCTGCCCCGCATCGCGGAGCCGGGAAGCGTGTGGAATTACAGCACCGGCGAAACCCATGTCGTCGGCGCGCTGGTGAAAGCCGCGACCGGCAAATGGCTGGCCGATTATCTGAGCGAAAAAATCTGGTCCCGCGTCGGCATGCAAGCCGACGCCTGTTGGTGGCTCGAAGCCCCGGACGGGCTGGAGGTTGCGGGAAGTGGCCTGTGCGCGACGATGCGCGATTATGTGCGCTTCGGTCTGTTCGCGCTCAATGGCGGAGTGGCCGGCGGCGAACAGGTGGTGCCGGAGGGCTGGTTCGCCGACGCCAGCGGCGCGCACGACAGCGACGACGCGTTCAACTATGGCTATATGTGGTGGCCGGTGCCCGACCGGAGCGGCAGCTTCCGCGACGGCGCCTACAGCGCGCGTGGCATTTTTGGTCAGTATATCTATATCAACCCGGCGCGGAGCCTGCTCGTCACCGTGCTTAGCAGCCGCGCCAAGCCAAAATATTCCGAAGCCATTCTCGACAATGACTTCTTCAACGCCGTGGTGGGTGCGATCGGCTGATCAGCCGCGCTTGGGCGCAAATTCGGGCAATTCCTTAGCTATCGTCTCGCGCAGCCAGCGCCGGAATGTCCGCACCAGCCGGTCGTCCCAGCGATCGCGGCGCGCGATCAGCACATAATGTCCCATCCGGACGGGAAAGCTGTCCTTGCCCGCGCCGATGTCGATCAAGGCCCCCGATTGCAGATCGTCGCGAATGATCAGGCTGTTGGCCAACGCGATACCGCGGCCGTGGCGCGCGGCATCGACCGTCAGATGGCCCTGCCACAGACGCGGGCCACCGATCCGCTCTTCGCATGGCACGCCGTATGACCGCAGCCATTGCACCCAATTGTTCGTGCCGCTTTCGTGCAGCAGTTCGTGCGAAAGCAGGTCTGCGGGATCGACGATCGCATCGCGCGCTTCCAGATAGCGGGTGCTCGCAACCGCGATGATCGGCACATGGGCGATCGTCCCCTGTTGCTGCCAGGCCGACGGTTTGACCTCATCCTCATAAGTCGCGTTGAACCGGATATCGAGATCGGCCTCATGCCCCGCGAAATCGGGCGAGGCGTCGGTCGGGCGCAGCTCGAAATCAATGCCCGCATTGCGCGCTTCGAACGCCGCGAAATGCTGCGAGAGCCAATGCAACGCAAATCCGGGCGTGCACCAGATCGACAGGCTGTTGTGTTGCCCGCTGTTGAGTACGTCGAGTGTCGCATGGGCGATGTCTTCGAGCGCCTGGCTGATGCTGGCGTGATAGATGCGCCCCTGCTCGGTCAGCACAATCCCGCCGGGCGTGCGCGCGACGAGTTGCACGCCAAGCCAGCTTTCGATCGATCGCAAATGGCGGCTCACCACAGCATGGTCGCGACTGAGCCAGGCCGCCGCCTTGCGGATTCCCCCCAGTCGCCCCACCGCATCGAACGCCCGCAGCGCCTCGAACGGCGGAAGCGACTTTCGCTCGGGCGGACGAAGCGGTGCGCTCACGTCGAGGTGGCCGCAATCAAAATGATAAGGTGCATTCATGATATTTCCCACAGGCGATGTTGGACCGTCAATTGGAATCTCGGGCGGGAGCGCGCGGGCGCTTTGCGGGCCGGCGCCGGGATGAGCGTACCCATGCGGTCATCGCGAGCACCAGCATGACCAATGCCCCCGCCCCGCACAGAAAGGCCGCAATCCGTCCGCCGGTCCCGAGTATCTGGCCGGTGTGGAACGGATAGAGGGCGTTGAAGATCGCATCGGCGCCTCGCTTCGTGCGCGCGTCGTCGATACGGACGATATGCCCGCTGCGGTCGAGATAGATGGCCGTGGCGCCATAGCTGCGCGACATCTCGCCCGGCGCGTGGATGCGGACGCGATACACGCCGGTCTCATCGGGCATGTCGACGGCGGTGAAGCGTGCGCCGGGGATGCGCCCCAGCGCCAGCGCAACGGCCGCTCCGGCGTCGATGCGGTCGGGCGCGTCCAGCGCCGAGACCGACGGCGCCGAAACGCCCGCCATGTCTTTCAAGGGATCGGCAAAGGCGAGCATCACTCCCGACCCGGCGAGAGCAAGCAGCGGGATGGCCAGCCAATAGCCCAGAAAGCGATGCCAGCCGAGCAGGTTCGCTTGCCCCGAGACAAGCCGCACCGGACGCCGCACGATGCTGCGTCCCATCGCCTTCGACCGCCAGCCCGCCACCAGCCCCATGACGATGCTGAAGATCAGGAACAGCCCCGACACGCCGACGATCGCCTGTCCGGTGTCGCCGGCGAGCAAGGTCTGGTGAAACGCCTTCATCGTTTCATAGAGTGCGCCGTCGCCGACCGCCTGGCTGTCGGGACGCGCGCGGAGTATCCGTCCCGAGCTATCGATGCGAAGCGTATAATCGCGGCCGTCCTTCGCCGCATAAACGTCGAGCTGCCCTTCGACGCCGCCCGAAATCCAGATCGAGGACATATCATAGGCGGCGTCCGCAGCGCGCCGCGCCGCGGTCCCCACCGCCGCAGGCGACACCATGACGGCGCGCGCGCCGAGCAGGCGGTCATCCATCTCGGTCCGAAAATGAATGGCCAGTCCCGACGCGATCTGAAGCAACCAGAACAGCGCCAGCGACAGGCCGATAAATTTGTGGATGGTGCGCGCGGTCCGTGCGCCTGTGGCCTTTTTCATCCGCCCAGTCTCGAACCCGTCCGGCCGATGGACGAGATGCCTAAGCACGGATCAGTGGTGCTCCACGCGCACCATGTCACCGACCTTTGTCGCCTGTTCCCGTTTTCCCTCCCGCCTTCTACTAGTGCCCAGTGGAAGGGGATAAATATAATGACACAAAGCGATCTCGGCAGAGGCCTGTGGCTCTCATGACGACGGCCTCCTCCGCTCCGCTTTATCCGGCGTCCGGCGTCCTCGACGACGGCAAAGAGATTTTCGGCCACCCGCGCGGTCTCGCCTATATCGTCTTCACCGAGACCTGGGAGCGCTTCTCCTTCTATGGAATGCAGGCGTTGCTCGTCCTCTATATGACGCTGCACCTCTTCAAGCCCGAGAATAGCGCGGTTGTCGCCGGCTTCGACGGCTATCGCGCCGTCATGGCCACGGTTTTCGGCCCGCTGAGCACACAGGCGCTCGCGGCGCAGACCTTCGGCCTCTATGTCGGCTTCGTCTATTTCATGCCCGTGTTCGGCGGATTGCTGGGCGACCGCTATCTGGGCCGCAAAAACGCGGTCATCATCGGCGCGGTCTTCATGGCTGCCGGCCATTTCCTGATGGCGTTCGAGGCGCTTTTCCTGTTCGCGCTGCTTGCGCTGGTGATCGGCTCGGGGTTTCTGAAGGGCAATCTGGCGGCGCAGGTGGGCTATCTTTATGCCGCCAACGACAAGCGGCGCGACGCCGGTTTTTCGGTCTATGTGTTCGGGATCAATGTCGGGGCGTTCGTCGCACCGCTGATCTGCGGCACGCTGGGTGAGCTTTATGGCTGGCATTATGGTTTCGGCGCGGCCGGGATCGGCATGTTGATCGGCCTCGCCATCTATCTGAAGGGCCGCCGCTATTTGCCGCCCGAAAAGACCAGGCTCCAGCAAGGCGAAAAGATTCGCCTGCAACCCGGCGACGGGACGAAAATCGCGGCGATTGTCGCGATGCTCGCGATCACCGCGCTCTATTGGACCGCGCAATCGCAGGTCTGGAACAGCTATCCGCTGTGGATCAAGGATCAGGTCGACCGCAATCTGGGTTTTGCGACCGTGCCGGTGACATGGTTCCAGTCGCTCGATTCCCTCGCCGTTCTGCTCCTCGCCCCCGCAGTGCTCTGGTATTGGAGGCGCCAGTCCCGGCGCGCGGCCGAACCGGCGGATCTCGCCAAGATCGGGCTTGGCTGCGCGGTTTTCGCGGCGGCGTGCCTGTTGCTCTCCACCGGCGAAATATTGGCGGGCAGCGGTCAGGTCGCGATCATCTGGCCCGTCCTGTTCCATTTCGTCTGCGCGATCGGCTTTCTCTATCTGGGGCCCATCGCGCTCGCGCTGACATCGCGGGCGGCCCCACCCGCGGTCAACGCGATGATGGTCGGTTGCTATTATCTGGCGATCTTCGCCGGCAGCTTCGTGAGCGGATGGCTCGGCCGCTTTTATGAAACCATGTCGCCGGCGGCCTTCTGGGCGATGCACGGCGCGATCGTGGGCAGCGGGGCGCTGTTGATCCTCGCCTTTGGCCGACCGCTGCTGCGCGCGATGGCGATCCAGCCGCAAACAGATGGAGACGCCCCATGACGCTGAGCATCGCATCGCTTGTCGCTGCCGCCACGGTGATCGCCTGCCCGCAGGATGCCGTTCAAGCCGAGTGCCAGTTTCGCGGTGCCGGCGCGTTGCAAGCCGCGGTCGAGGCGACCCTCGATGGCGGGACGCTGATTATCCGGCCCGGCGAATATGTGGCGGAGGGAGGTCGCAGCACCGCCTTTCAGGATGCCACCCTCCCCTCTTTCCTGACCATAGCCGACCGGTCGATCACCCTCCGCGCCGATGCGGGCGCGGTGTTTGTCGGCAATCCGAAGGCGCCATCGACGGCGATCACTCTCGTCAATGCGAACGCGACGATATCGGGCCTCGAGGTCCGCGACTTCACCTATGCTTCGGACGAGGACGCGCTGTACGACGGTCACGGAATTTTCGCGATCAACAGCCGGCTGACGCTCGACAGGGTCCACCTTTCGGGGATTTCGAAAATGGCCGTCTCGGCGCGGGGCGACAGCCAACTGACCGCGCGCCATGTGACGATCAGCGACAGCCATGTCGGCTTCTGGCTCCGCGAGACCTCCTATGCACGGATCAGCCACGCGGTGGTCGAGCGCGGGCCGGTCGTAGGCCTCTGCGCCTATGCGCAAAGCAGCGCCCATATTACGGATTCACGCTTCAGCGGCTTTGCCGACGATGGAATTTTCAGCGACGACGATGCGGTGCTGTTCGTGTCGCGGACCGAGGTCAACGGCAACAGCCCCTTTGGCATTCGCGCCAGCGGCAACAGCCGCATTTCGGTTACCCAAAGTACGGTCCACGGCAATGCCGAGGACTTCGGCACCGAGGGCAAAGGCGAAATCAGGCGCGACCCAAGCTGACGACCATATCATCGACCAAAAAAGCCCCGGACAACAGAGCGTTGCCTGGGGCTTTTTGCTGTGAGCCCATCCACCGCTGCTGGCATAGGACGCCCGCTCCCCCCAACAGGAAACGCCGCATCCCGTGAAGAATGCGGCGTCCATGTCCTGGGGAAAGCCTGTTGTTTACATTGGGATCAGAATTTGGCCCCGACCTTCATCCCGATCACCCGCGGACGGGTGCGGTTGGAGTTGGCCCAGCCCTGATAGGGGTCGATCGCACGATTGACGTTGAGCAGGTTGGAGCCATAGACCTCCGCGCTGAAGCGGCCGAAATCGAGCCCCATACGCGCGTTGAGCAACGACAGCGTGTCCGATTCCTGCGGAAGGACGCTCGCCATGAAGCTCGACCGATCAGTGTAGCTCACCTTGTCGCGGAAGTTGAAATCGACCCGGGCAAAGCCGTCGATAGTGTCCGACACCGCAAAATCATAATTGGCGCTGGCCGAATAGCTGAGCTTGGGCGTGTAGTCGGTCAGATCGCCGACGATATTCACCTGATCGCCGGGATCGGTGTCAACGATCTTGCTGTCGAGATAGGCGGCGTTGACGCCGAAGGTCAGCCCCGATGCCGGGCGCACCTGCACGCCGAATTCCAGTCCCTTGACCCGGACCTTGCCGATATTGCTCGATTCGGACAGGAACTGCCCGTTCACATTGACGAGCCGGCGCCGGATCATGTCGGTGTAGTTGGTGAGGAACGCGGCAACCTCATATTGGAAAAGGCCGCCGGCAAAGCTGCCCTTGCTGCCGATTTCATAGGTTTCGACATTTTCAGGGCCATAGGAACCGAAGGGCGCCTGATTGAAACCGCCGCTGCGGAAGCCTTGCCCATAGCTCGCGTAAACACGCGCATTTTCGGCGACGCGGTAGCTGACGACGACGCGGGGATCGGTCGATTCAAACGTGCCTCGATTGGTCACACCGGTATCGGGCAATGTTTCGGTGAGATCGCGCTGCTTGTCGTGGAAATAGCGAATGCCGCCGCCGACGGTCAGGCGGTCGGTCAGGTCATAGGAAATATCGGCAAAGATCGAGTAGTTTTCAGTCCGCGATTTCGAGAAATAATATTGATCTTCGACGACGATCCCGCCGCCCTCATACAGATCGCCATCCGCCGCGAACGCATAGTCGTAATTTGCAAGCAGATCATTCTTGCCCACCGCATAATAGCCGCCAACGGTCCATTGGAACGGACCCGACCCCGACGACAGACGCAGTTCCTGGCTGAACTGGCTGGCGCTGCCATAACGGTCGTCATTGCCCTCGACAAAACCATAGGAGAAATTGCCCGGGCGCGGGATGTAGGTGAAGGGATATTGCTCGTCGAAATCGGTGTAGGTCGTCGCGCTCACCAGCTGGGCGAAACCGAGATCATAGTTGAGTTCGAGATTATAGCTGGTGAAATCGAACTTCTTGGGGATGAGGACCGTTGCCGGGTCGATCGCGATATCGACCGTCCGGTCGGCCTCCTCAAAGCCCAGTCCGAGCTGGGTTTCGGCGCGGTGAATCTGGACCATGGCCTTGGCCGAAAAGCGGTCGCTCGGCTGCAACAGCAGTTGCGCGCGGACATTGAGCAATTCGGTGCCATTACCGTCCTTGATCCCCGCCTCGGGCTGGTCGACCCAGCCGCCGCCATCTTCGTAAAGCGCCGCGATGCGCAGCGCCGCCTTGCCGGTCGCGATCGGAACGTTGACGACCGCCGAGGTCTTGTATCCTACCTCGCCCTGATCGACGTCATAGACCTCGCCGGTCACGGCAGCGGAAAAGGCATCGAGGTCGGGCTTGTTCGTGATGTAGCGGATGACGCCCGCCGCCGCGCCCTGACCATAGAGCGTCCCCTGCGGCCCCTTGAGCACCTCGATCCGCTCCAGATCGAGCGCGACGGGACTGAGCTGGATAAAGCCGCCCAGCGAAAGCGGCGCCTCGTCCAGATACTGCCCGACCAGCGCCCCCGAACCCGACTGGTTAGCCAGCCCGCGCATGAAGATCGTATAGCTGCCGGGGCCATCTTCGCGCATGGTCAGGCCGGGAACCGAAAAGGACAGGTCCTGAACGCTGGCCACGCCCTTTTCCGCCAGCTCCTCGCCACCGAGCACCGAAATCGCCATCGGCACATCGACGAGCCTTTGCTCGCGTTTCTGCGCGGTGACGACGATCAACTCGCTGTCATTGCTGCCGTCGGCTGCCTGCGCAAAGGCCGGCTGAGCCAAAGTGGCGGCGAGCAACGCGACGGCGGAGCTTGTGTAAAAAGACGTTTTCATATGGCCCTCCCAGAACCTGTTAAATCTGTTGCTGGCAAGCTATCCGAAGACGGCGGCACGCCATGATGCGAAATCGCGAAGTCGTGGTGCCCGAATGTCACCGCGCCGGCCCGGGCCGTGCCGCGCCATTGCTGGCCAAACGAAAGCCGACAGTGAAATATCCTTCGTCGCGCGGCCCCGGCAGCCGAGAGGTCGGCAACATATATTCGGCCGCATCGCCGTAGGAACCGCCGCGCACCGCACGGTGACCCGGCGAGCCGCAGCCCGTTGTCCGCGGTAAGCCATCGACCGGCGCGCCCGCATAATCATTGTGATAGCAATCGGCCTGCCATTCCCAGACATTGCCGCGAATGTCGTGCAATCCGAAACGGTCGGCCGGAAAGCTCCCCACGGGCGCGGAATAGACCCAGCGATCCTTGCCCGACGCCAGGCCGCCGCAGCATTTCTCCTTGCCGATATTGGCCACATCATGGGTGATCGTTCCCGACGCCCCCAATCCGCCCCGCGATGCGACATATTCCCATTCGGCCTCGGACGGCAGGCGGTAATTTTGCCCCGTCTTCTTGTTCAGCCAGCCGATATAGGCTTGGGTGTCGTTCCAACTGATGCAAACGACGGGCTCATCATCCTTCTGCGCAAAACCCGGCGCATCCCATGCCCGGTCGGGGTCGATGAACCATTTGGCATCTTCCTTGTAGATGTTGCATTTGCGTTCGGGAACATAGCCGCTTTCCTTGACGAAGCGGCCATATTCGGCGCGTGTCACCTCATATTTCGCCAGTGCGAAGGACGGGACGGTGACGTCATGCCGCGGTCCGTCCATCGGGCCATAGCCATAGTCGACCGTCTCACCCATTTCGAAATCGCCACCGGCAATTTCCGCCATCGGCGGACAGTCGGCGCAATCCTTTGCCCCGTCGGCTTGCGCCATATTTGCGGAGTCAGCCGAACAGGCGCCGAGACCGAGGATCGCCCATATCAGAAGATGGTTTTTCATTGCCCTGTTTCCCACACGGATTTCCCGTCCATTGCGCGGCGCCCGAAACCGGACGTTCGGCATCGCATCCGAGCATCTTGCATGCGCGAACGAGAGGCGCGTTTACCAAACCAACTGGTGCGCGAATGGCACCACCGGCGCCAGCCGGAGCTGCGTCAGTTCCTGCGGCCCACTTGCTGCCAGCGGCCGGGGTTCAAGATCACCTCGCCATCGCGAAACTGTACCACGAGAGGATAGCGTCCGGGGACCAGATAGCTGTTGTCCGACACGAAGAGCAGTTCGCTCGGCGCGTCACGCTTGATCGCGAATATGTCGCGCTCGCCCGTGGCCGACGCCTTCAGCGCACCGCCCTCGAACCAGATTTTGAGGCTGGCGAGCGGGCTGAAGCGATAGTCGCCGGTGAATTTGGCCGCGGCCGCAGCGGTCAACGGTTTCGCACGCTTGACCGACGGCAGTTGCCGCGCGGGCGCAGCCGCGGCGAGCACCGCGTCCCACATCAATTCCGATGCCGCGACCCCGATTTCAGCCGAGGGCAGGAATTCGCCCGGCCCCTTGTCCACTTCGGCGGTCGAAACTGCATAAAGAACATCGCCGTCGAGCTCGGTGGCAAAGGGCTGGATCGCGCGCGCCATCGAGGTGTGAACCTGTACCGCCAGTCGGTTCAGTTCGGCCTTGGACATTTTGCGGTTGGTTACGACCAGGCTGATCGTCGTATTCTTGCGATCGGGCCCGGTTCCCTCATCGCCATTCCAGCCCGGCTGGAGGCTGGCCGGCGCATTGCCCATCAGATAGCTGGCGGTTAGATCGGCGGGCCAGCGCGATCCCTTGTGGCACGACACGACCTTGCCATCGCGGCCGACAACGACCCCCAGCGCGTTGACGACGGTGAACACGGCGATCTTGACGTCGCCGATCTGCCGGAACGCCGCGCCCTGCCCCGAGCGGGCGTTGCAGCCGAAAATTCCGCCCGACACCGCCGAGCGTCCGGCGCCATAGGCACCGACCGGGAACCAGCCGGGCTTCGCCGCGCGCAAGGCTGCCTGCGCCAGCCTTTTGTCGGGATAAATCTCGTTCAGCCGGCGTCCGCCGAAATCATAGATGATCGACCCTTCGACCAGCCCGACATTGTCCCAATGGCCGCTGCGCGTTCCGTCGTCCTTCAACGCGGTGTTCACCGCGGTAACGGCTTCAAGCCCGTACCAGGACCCGCCCGACAGCACGATCGCATCGAGTTCCGGAAACTCGTAGCCGAGACGCAGATAGTCCGAATTGACCGTCCCCGGCCCGCCGCCGCGGGTGTCGATCGCGGCGTGAACGCGCTCCTTGAACCGGATCACGGTCAGCCCGGTCGGCCCGTCCTCATATTGCCCGGTGCCGATCGACAGCATCGGCCAGTCGAAACCCAGCGCATCCTTCGTTCCCGCGCCATCGTTGAGCGTCATCGGAAGGTCCGCCTGGCTTTCGGGAGCGGCGGGCGGGGTGTCGGCAGCCCATGCCATGCCCATGAAGGGCGCATTGAGGGCCAACACGGCCGCCAGTGCGGCGCTTGTGACCTGCGCGCGAATTTCTCTCATTCTGCTCACCTTCCGACATTTGGGTATCTGGTGCGAAGCTTTCGCAACAAATCGCCGGAAACATAAGTGCAAAGAATCGGCGAGCTGGTGCGCTGAATGCACCAGCGCCATTGCTGAACGCGACTGGGGGACGGCGATGGCCGCCCTAGAATCGCCGGCAACCGTGTTTGATCCCCCACCAGCGACAGGTTCCTTCCGATGACGACATCCTACTCCCCCCTGCTGACATCCTCGATCGACGGCGAATGGCTGCCCGCCGGCAACCGAAGCCTCCGCCCCGTCGTCAACCCGGCGACCGGCGATGTGATCGGCGAATTGCCCGAGGTGACCGCCGACGACCTCGATCGCGCGCTCGAGGCGGCGGATCGCGGCTTTCGCACCTGGCGTAGCGTCCATGTCGACGATCGCGCCGCGATCCTCCACAAGGCGGCCGACATATTGCGCACCCGGATCGACCAGATCGCGACGGCGATTGCGATCGAGCAGGGAAAGCCAATCGCTCAGGCGCGCGGCGAAGCGGCGGCGGGGATCCGCTTTTTCGATATCCATGCCGAGGAAGCGAAACGATCCTACGGCCGCGTCCTCGTTCGCCCGTCGGGGCAACGCGCGACCGTGACTTATGAGCCCGTCGGCCCATCGGTCGGTTTTGCGCCGTGGAACTTTCCCTTCTTCAACGTCGCGCGAAAGATCGCGCCCGCGCTCGCAGCCGGTTGTTCGATCATTTCCAAGCCCGCCGAAGAAACCCCGGCGTCGGCCATCCTGATCCAGCAAGCCTTGTTTGAGGCCGGCCTGCCCGTCGATGCCAGCCAGCTGGTGTTCGGCGATCCCGACCTGATCAGCCGCCATCTCATCGCCTCGCCGGTGATCCGCAAGGTCAGCTTCACCGGGTCGGGACCGGTCGGCAAGCATCTGATGAAACTCTGCGCCGACGGCATGAAGCGCACGACGATGGAGTTGGGCGGTCACGCCCCTGTGCTGATCTTTGACGACGCCGACATCGGCAAGGCGCTGGCGTTGCTCGTGCCCGGGAAATTCCGCAATTCGGGGCAAGTCTGCGTGTCGCCGACGCGCTTCTATGTCCAGCAGGGCATTTACGACCGCTTTGCCAAGGCCTTTGCCCAAAGGACGGCGGAGACGATCATAGTCGGCAACCCGCTCGACACCGGCACCGTCATGGGACCGCTGGCCAATGGCCGCCGTCCCGAAGCCGTCGGCGGGCTGATCAACGATGCCGTCCGCCGGGGCGCACGGACGCTCCACGGCGGCGAAGCCATCGACGGCAAGGGCTATTTTCACCAGCCCACCGTACTGGTCGATGTTCCCGAAGAGGCGCGGATCATGAACGAGGAGCCCTTCGGCCCGGTCGCCATGCTACGCCCCTTCACGACGATCGACGAGGCGATCGAGCTGGCCAACCGCCTGCCCTTCGGCCTCGCCGCCTATGTGTTCACCCGCAACCTTGGCACCGCGATGCGCGCGTCGGACGGCATTGAATCGGGCATGGTCGGGGTGAACACCGTCGGCCTGTCGACGGGCGACGCGCCGTTCGGCGGCGTCAAGGAATCGGGCCACGGGCTGGAAGACGGGCCCGAAGGTCTGAAGGCTTTCATGGTGTCCAAATCGATCCACATGATGTGAGGGAATCGCCGGTTCGCTCCGGCCTGGTGCCGGATCGGAAGCGGGCAAATACGGGAGAATAGTCCATGACGATTCGATACGCCGCCGCACTGTTGTTCGCGCTTTCGCCTGGCACCGGCATGGCCGCCGAAGCCCCGCCGGTTGCGACCAGCGTGTCCGCCGAGGTCGGGCAGCCGCTGACCGCGCTGCTCGATGCGATGCGCAAGCGCGACGTTGCCGCGCTCGATACGGCGCTGGCACGCAGCGTCGAACCGCAGATCGTCTATTATTGGGGCGACACGATCACCGGCCGCGACAATATCCTGCAATGGCACCGCGAATGGTTCGCCGAGGCAGGCTGGAGCATCGAGCCCGGCCCCATCGGCCATGCGCTGGTCGGCGACCCGCTGGCGACGCTGACCGCGCCCATGCGCTACATCAAAAGCGCCGAACGCCAGTTCAAGATCCTGATCAACTATAGCCTGGTCAAGGAAGCCGATGGCTGGAAGGTCGCCCGGATACAGCAGACCTTGCTCGAAGGGCCGCCCTGACGCCGGAGCGCTAGGGCGCCGCCGCCGCCTCGTCGATCAGCACCGCGCGGCTGCGGATCGCGGTGCCGAACAGCCGCGCGCTGTCGGTCGCCGCGCGGTCGGCGTCCTCGACCACGCCCGAAAACTGCAAAAATCCGTGCGCGAGCGTGGGATAGTTGAGATAGGTCACCGCCACCCCGTCGCGCTCCAGTTGCCGTGCCAGCGCCTGCGCCGGATCGCGCAGGATGTCGAACCCTGCGGTGACGACGATCGTCGCGGGCATCCCCTTCATATCGCCGGCCTGGAGCTCTTCCGCCGCGCGCGCCGCGGTGGCGGCATCGCCGAACGCGAGCGGAATCATGAAGTCACGAAAGGCGATATCGAGACCGTATCCCTTTCCGAACAGCGCAAAGGAGCGGTAGCGCGGTTCGAAATCGGTCGAGGTGTAGTAGAGCAATTGATAGAGCGGCGCAGGCTTGCCCGCCGCAAGCTGTCGCCGCGAGATCGCAAGCGAGATATTGCCGCCCGCGCTGTCGCCGCCGACGCCGATCATCGCGGGGTCCGAACCGAGCGCGGCGGCATTGGCGCGTGCCCACAGAAAGGCATCTTCGCCATCGTCGTTGGCGGCCGGCCATTTATGCTCGGGCGCCAGCCGGTAATCGACCGAAACCACAATCGCCCGCGCCTCGTTCGCGATCAGGCGCGCGCTGCGGTCGGTCGCCTCGATACCGCTGTAGATCCAGCCGCCGCCGTGAAAGTAGAGGAGCATCGGCAAGGGACCGGGCTCATCGACGATGGGCGTATAGATGCGGATCGGGATCGGGCCCCCGCGCCCGTCGATCGCGCCGTCCTCCACCTTGCGCATGGGCGCGGTCACCTTGGTCAGCAGCGCCCAGTCGCGCGCGAGCGCCGCGCGCGCCACCGGGCGCTGCTCGGCCGAGTGGAACATCGCGAGCCCCTTTGCCACCTGTTCGGGCGGACGGCGGCGCCGCGCCTCAAAATGATATTGCAACTTGGGATCGAGGTGCTGCCCGTCGACCACCTCGCGCGGCCCTTCCAGATTGGCGACGAACCAGGCTTCGGGACGCGACATCAGCTCTAGCCGCTCGGCTTCCGCAGGGGTCGCGACGAAATCATCGGCGGGACTCGCCGCCGCAAGGGTCGTCAGGGCCAGCAGGCAAAAGCCGAGGCGCTTGTCGATCATGGACATATATTTTGCTCCTGTTTGACGAAAGGCGGACGCTCGCCGCGCGCGAGCGAGCGCCACACCCATTCGAGCGGGCCGTAATGAAAATGGTCGAGCCAGGGTTTCGACCAGAGCAGGATGATCGCCCAGACGGCGAGGACGACGATGTAGCACTGCCAGCGCTCGAGATAGCCGTACCAGCCAAGGCCGTAGCCGTTGAAGAACAGCGTGCAGAGGATGCTGGTGCCGAGATAGTTGGAAAAGGCCATCCGGCCCGCCGCAACGAGCCGCTCGGCCAGCCAGCCGTCGCGCGCCGCCTTCATGAACAGGATGACGATCGCCGCATAGGCGGCCGACAGCGGCGGCCGCAGGAAGGTCAGATGGATGGCCTCGGTCAGGTTCAGCGTGATCGGCGCGTAGCCCGACGCCACATTCCACGCCACCAGCGGAAGATAGAACGGGACGCAGACGAGGAAGCTCCAGAAGACGACCCGTCCATAGGCGCGCTTAGACCAGGCGCCCGAGAAGAAGCCCAGCCGGAACAGCGCCATGCCGATCGCTATGAGCGCCAGCGTATCGGGGATCGCCAGCGGATGCGCCCGGGTGAGAATATGGATCGCGCCCGGCGCGCGCGTCTCCAGCGCATCGGCATAGCTGCCGCGATAGCCGTCGAGCTGCGAATGGACCGACGGCAGTGCGACCTCCGCCTGCCACTCGGCCCATTCGGCCCGCGTTTCGGCCGAAGCATTGGGTGCGGCAGCCGCACGCTGGGCATGGTCGAACGAGACATAGGTCGCTACGCCCAGTGCCAGTTTCAAAAGAAGCAACGCCGCCCCGGCGATGAACAGGCGGCGCACCGGCCAACGCCATGCGAGCAGCGCGATCATCCCGCAGACGCTGTAGAGAACAAGAATGTCGCCGTACCAGATCAGCCAGCAATGGATCATGCCGAAGACAAACAACCAGAACATCCGCGCGAAGGTGACACGCACCGGGCTTTCGCCCGCGCGCAGGGCGCGCTCGGCGATCAGGACCGTGCTCGCCCCGAACATCATCGTGAACAGCCCGCGCATCTTGCCGTCGAACAGAATATAGTTTGCCGCCCAGGCGACGAAATTCGGCCCGTCCGCACCCCCATAATAGGTCGGAAAATAATAGGCGTAGCCTGGCATCGCGAGGTCGACGACATTCATGAGCAATATGCCCATCACCGCCACGCCGCGCACCGCGTCGAGGGTGCCGATCCGTTTGCTCACCCCCGTCCCGGTCGCCATGTCAGCGCCCCGCCGGCGCGGTACGGTCGGCAGCGTCGACCGCCGCCTGAATGAAGGCCCATTGCAAGGCATATCGTTCGGGGCCGCCCGCCTTGGGCCATGCGCTCTGGATGACGACGATCAGCTTGCGTTTGGGGTCGACGAACAGCGCCTGCCCCATGATCCCGAGGCCGCGGTAGCTGTCACCGGGGCCGACCCACCATTGATAGCCATAGCCGATATCGCCGAACGCCTTTTCGCTATGCTGTGCGGTCGCATCTGCGATCCAGCCGTCGGGCAGGACCGGTGTGCCTGCCGCGCGCCCGCCTTCGAGCATGAACAAGCCGAGCCGGCCATAGTCGCGCAGCGTCGCGCTGAAGCAGATGCCGCCGGTCTCCAGTCCTTCGGGCGAAGTCATCCACACGGCATCGGCCTCCATGCCGAACGGCCGCCAGATCTTCTCGGAAAAATAGGCCGACAGCGATTTGCCCGTCGCGTTGATGACCGCCGCGCCGATCAGATTGGATTCGGCGGTCGAGTAATAATATCGGGTGCCCGGTGCGGCGACACGCGGCTGCGCCGACATCCGCTTGTAGAAGTCGGGGCCCATATGCGTCGCATAACGGCTGAAATCCGACGCGGGATCGTTATAATCCTCGTTCCAGCCGACACCCGATCGCATCTCCAGCGCCTGCCGGATGGTCACACCGTCGTAAGCGCCACCCTTCAGCTCGGGCACATAACGCGCGATGGGCTCGTCGAGATTCCGGATCTTGCCATCGCGCAGCGCGGCGCCGACCAGCGTCGAGGTGACCGATTTTGCGATCGAGAAAGAAGTCCAGCGGTCGGCAGGCTTGCGCCCCAGTCCATAGCGCTCCGCGACGATTTTCCCGTCCTGAATGACGAGCACGCCCGCTACGCGGTTCGTCTTGACGAAATCATCGATGGTGTAGGGGCGATGTTCGTAGGTGAAGTCGATCTTCATTTCCTGCGGCGCGACCGGAAGCGCGCGCACCGGGCCGCCCGCCTTGATCACATTCGTCGGAAAGACCGTCTCCATCGCCCGATAGCCGCTCTCCTGTTCGCTGGGCGACCAGAAGCCCAATCGCTCGGCGAGCGGAGGCTGGGCGGCCGCGTCCTTGGCAAAGGCGGGCGCGGCCAGCGCCGACCCGACAAGAAGCGCGGCCAGAACGATATTGCGGCGGAATGGATAAGCGCATTTCATCGGCCAGCTCCCCGATCGGACCGAAACGTCCGATCCCCGAACGATAGGTCCGCGATCCCCCGGCCCCAGTTGAGAAAAAGCGTTCAGCCGGTGTCGCAGGCGCACCAGGCGCCCGGATCAGCCGGCCGGATGCGCCAATCGGAAACCGACGGTGAAATAGGCCTCGTCCGCCGGACCGCGGAGCCGGAAACGCTCCTCGAGAAATTCTCCGGCATCGCCATAGGAGCCGCCGCGGATCGCATGATATCCGCCGTCCGGACAGCTCTGCCGCGCCGATCCGTCGACAGGCGCGCCGACATAATCCTGATGGTAGCAATCAGCCTGCCATTCCCAGACGTTGCCGCGGATATCGTAGAGACCCAGCCTGTCCGCGGGGAAGCTTCCCACCGGCGCGGTCTCGATCCATGTATCGCGCCCCTCGGTCTTGCCGCCGCAGCATTCGACCTTGCCGATGTTCGCGGCGTCGTGCGTGACGCCGCGCCCGCCGCCCCGCGCATCGCCCAAATCGGCGCGCATCGCGACATATTCCCACTCGGCTTCGGACGGCAGGCGATACTGGCGCCCGGTCTTGCCGTTCAGCCAGGCGATATAGGCCTGGGTGTCGCGCCAGCTGACGCACAATACCGGATGATCTTCGCCCTGCGCGAAGCCCGGGCGCTCCCAATTGCGGTCGGGGTCGATGTGCCAGCTGGTGCTTTCGTCATAGACGTTGCATTTGCCCGCCGACACATAGCCGGTGTCCTTCACAAAGGCGCGAAACTCGCCCACCGTCACTTCGCGCCTCGCCAGCGAAAAGGAGGCGACCTCCACATCATGCGTCGGTCCGTCGATCGGCCCATAGCCGCGATCGACCATCGTCCCCATCGCGAAGGTGCCGCCGGCGATCGGCGCCATTTCAGGCGGCACGATGCTGTGCGGGACGCTTTGTGGCAAGGATGCGCAGCCGGCGACGAGCAGCAGGGCGAGCGCGGCGAGGCCGCCGCGGCGGTCAACGGTCACGGCCGACCTCCCCCCATGCGGGATTCCAGTCGATGCCGTGCTGGTCGGTCAGCTCCCAGAAAAACCTGGTGCGTGGTTTGTCGCGGTTGCCGATCTCGTTCATCGTCTCGGAATCATAAAGGCGTCCGTTGACCATGGTGTAGCGCACGCTGTTTGCATTTTTGATATCGACCAGCGGATCGCGATCGAGGACGATCAGGTCGGCGAGCTTGCCGGGCTCGATCGAGCCGAGCTGGTGATCGAGGCCCCAGGTTTTCGCGCCATTGATCGTCGCCGCGCGCAGGATGCGCATCGGCGCCATCCCGCCTTCGGCAAGCAGCTGCATTTCCCAATGGATCGCAATCCCCGCCGACTGGCCGTGGGACCCGACGTTGATGGTAACCCCGGCATCGTCGAGCCGTTTCACCGACCGGCTGACCGAGCGGAAACCGACGTCATACAGCTCGTCGGCCTGATGGATTGTGTGCATGCCGCGGACATAGAGCGGCGCGTCGGATGGCCCCATGATCGGGTTATAGGCATTGTTCACGCCGGGAATGAAGTTCCGGACCTTGGACTCCTTCCAAGGCTCCTGCGTCTGGTAGATGTAATTTTCGCCGAACAATTCGCCGAAGGTGACGATCAGCGTCGGCGTGTTCGCCGTGTCCGCCTTTTTGAACAGCTGGAGCAGATCGTCATAGTAAGTGGCGACCGGCAGATTATGCTCGAGGGTCGATGAGCCGTCGAGCAGGACGTTGACATTATCATAGAAATGCCCTGCGCCCTCGGCATCGATCATCTGCCCGCTCTCGTTCGCCGCCTGCAACAGCCATTGTTTCTGCGCCCGGGTCGTCAGTTTATAGCTTTTGAGAATTTGGCCGCCGATCGCCGCCTTGCGCCGCGTGATCGCGCGGGCATCCTCGAGGCTGTCTATCCGGTTGAAGACGCGGTCGGGCTTGCCAGACCGGCCATAGATCACATGGCCCGTGGTCAGCCAGCGCGGGCCGACCATCAGTCCGGCCATCGTCATCTCTCCGGTTTCGTAACTGGGCAGTTCATTGGCATAGGGATCGAAGTTGGTCGTGACGCCATAGGCGAGCGCGGCATAGCGGACAGCGTGCTTTTGCGGCATCACGCTGGTCCCATAACAGCAGTCGATATGGCCATGCGCATCGAACAGGCCGGGCATCACCGTCTTGCCGGTCAAGTCATAGACTTTCGCCGACGCCGGGATCGCGACGCTGCCCGCCGGGCCGACCGCCTTGATCCGGTTGCCCTCGACCAGCACTGTCCCGCCCTCGATGATCGTGTCGTTGCCGGTCATCGGCAGAATGCGCGCGTTGGTGAAGGCGATGCTGCCGGCGGGAATGTCGGCGGGGGCGCTGAGTGCGACCGTCCGCAGCGGTGTGTCGACGACGCCTTCGGCATCGGGCGCGGTGGCATAGACGTTGCGCCCCAATGTCCAATAGAGGCGCGATGAATCGCCACTCCATGCCAGTTCATACCCGCCCGAACGCGTCAGCCGGCGCGCCGCCGGGTTCTTCTCGGCGGTGATCTTCACCGCTTCGTTCCCGGCCGGGAACGGCATCACATTGAGTTCCTGAAACTCCTTGAACGCGATCCATTTGAAATCGGGGCTGATGGTGAAATCGCCGGTATCGGCGGTTTCGGCATAGGCATGATCCTGCGTCGCACCGCCCTCCGTCGCAATGCTGCTCAGGATAACCGCGCGGCCCGCGGCATAATCGGCCGGTCCCATGAAATAGACGCGCCGGTCGTCGGGAGAAAAGCGTGCGAGGCCGCTGGCCTTGGCGAGATAGCGCGGGTCTTTTCCGTCAACACCCACAACGTACAGACCGGCGGGATCGCGCGCGCCGCCCATCTGCGAATCGGGATCGAGGATGCGATAGGCGATGCGTTTGCCGTCATTCGAGAAAGTGGGTTGGCCGATGATGCCGCCGCTGCGCGCAATCACCCTTTCCTTGCCTCCGGCCGCGCCGCGCACGCGAAGCGTGCTGCCCTTTTCATCATCCCAGTCGACATAGGCGATCCAACGCCCGTCGGCCGACCATGCCGGATCGGTCTGAGCGCCAGTGCCATCACTCAGACGGCGCGGAGACGCCTCTCCCGCCGCGTCCTGCCGCCACAAATTGCCGAGCGCGCGAAAGACAAGCTCGCGGCCATCGGGCGACGGCGCGATCTGGCGGATGATTTTTGCATCGACCCGGTCGGGGGCGAGGTCGAGCTTTGTGCGCAGGGCGCGATGAACCCGGTGGTTCGCGGTGAGGCGGAACGGGATATCCGCCGCCGTGCCGCTCTGCATGTCGACCTTGACCAGCTTGCCCTTGGCCCAGATCGCCACATGGCGGTTGTCGGGAAACCAGTCGAACGCGGGATAATAATGTTCCTGCGGGATATAGTCAGCCTGTAGATCGCGATCGAGATCCTGATAAATTGCGGTCTGCGCGCGCGTCGCGACGTCGTATCGGAATAGTACCGTGCGCGCGCCGACGCGGCGGATGAAAGCGATCGCCTTGCCATCGGACGAAACCTGCGGCGTCGTGGCGCTTCCGAAGCCCGAGATCAGGTCGACCGTCTCGCCCGTCCGCATGTCGCGGCGACGCACGACGAAATTGCTGAGCGCGGTGTTGTTGTAGACATAATGGGTGCCGGCGACGCGCTCGGTATAATAGAGATATCGGCCGTCGGGAGAATAGCGCGGCTCCTGCATATCCTTGCCGCTCTTAGGTGGTTCGACGAGCTGACGCTCGGCCGTGCTGCCGATTTCGAAATGACGAAGTTCCGAAGTCCGCATCTCGTGGACCACCGCGCTCGTCTTGGTTGCGACGACCGAGCGGCCGTCGGGCGCCCATGCCGGACCGGTGATCATCGCCAGATTTTCGCGCGTCACTTGCTGCGGATTTCGCCCGTCCGGGTCGGCGATCCAGATATTGTCCGCGCCGGTCTCGTCGCTGAGATAGAGGATCTTGCGTCCGTCGGGGTTGAACTGCGGGCTGCGCTGGGTGGCCGGCCCCGACAGGATCGCCTTAGCCTCGCCACCGCCGGCAGGCATCGTATAGATGTCGTTGAGCAGGTCGAAGATGATGGTCTTGCCGTCGGGGCTGACATCGACGCTCATCCATGTGCCTTCGCTGAGCGTCAGCGCGACGTCATCCGCGGGGGACGTCAGAATGTCCGGTGCGCTTTGCGCGTAGGCGGGCTGAAGAATGAGCGCGCCGCTGGCCAGCGCGGTCGCCGTCAATATTGTCGCCCAAACCGAACCCGTCATCATAGCGTCCCCCATTTTTGTTTTCAGTCAGCGCAATCGCGTCTGCCGCATATCGAGATTATGGCAAGCGAGATGGCGCTGGCGATGCAAAAGATGCGGTATATGGTGCCGCAGCGTCACCACGCGCCGCCTCCCTTACTATTGCACGTCGAACGCCGCCGCGGTTGCGTCGAGCCCCAGCTTCATCTTGTCGACCATCTCGTCCACTTCCAAACGGCTGATCACCAGCGGCGGGCTGAGGACCATCGCCTGCCCCACCGCGCGGGCGATGAGCCCATGATCCCACAAGGTCTCGCGGCAGAAGATCGCCGCCGCATCGTTCGCGGCGAACTGCGTCTTGCTGCCCTTGTCGCGCATCAGCTGGAGCGCGGCGACCAACCCGACGCCGCGCACCTCGCCGACGAGCGGATGTCCGTCAGCCATCTGGCGCAGCGAATTGTGGAGATAGGGCCCGATATCGTCGCGAACCCGCTCGACCAGCCCTTCGCGGGCGATGATGTCGATATTGGCGCTGGCGACGGCGCAAGCAACCGGATGACCCGAATAGGTGAAACCATGGGCGAGCAGGCCGCCTTCGTTGATCACGTCGAAGACGCGCTTGCCGACGGCCACCGCCGCGATCGGCACATAACCCGACGACAGCCCCTTCGCCATCGGCATCAGGTCGGGCTGGATATCGTATAGTTGCGAGCCGAACCATTCGCCGGTGCGCCCAAAGCCGCAGATCACCTCATCGGCGACCAGCAGGACGTCATATTTGCGGCAGATACGCTGGATCTCGGGCCAATAGGTAGAGGGCGGATCGATGACACCGCCGGCGCCCTGCACCGGCTCAGCGATGAAGGCCGCCACATTATCGGCGCCGAGAGCCAGAATCTTGTCTTCGAGCGCGCGCGCCGCCTTCAACCCGAACGCCTCGGGCGTCAGGTCGCCGCCGTGGAGATAATGGTGCGGATGGATGATATGCTCGAAACCCGGAAGGATTTCGGGCGCCATGCCGTGCATGTGCGACATGCCCCCCAGGCTGACCGCGCAAAGCGTGCTGCCATGATAGCCAAGCTCACGCCCGATGAAGGACTGTTTCGTGGGCTGGCCGCGCAACATCCAGTAACGTCGCACCACGCGCACCACCGTATCATTCGCTTCCGAACCCGAATTGGCGAACAGGATATGGTCGAGCCCTTCAGGGGTCAGTTCGGCGATCTTGTGCGCCAGTTCGATCATCTGCGGCGTCGAGGTGCCGAAATGATTGTTGTAAAAGGCTAGCTCGGTCATCTGGCGCGCCGCGACGTCGGCAAGCTCCTGCCGGCCATAGCCGACCGCCACGCACCACAGGCCGGCCATGCCGTCGAGCAGCCGGTTGCCGTCATTGTCCCAGACATAGCAGCCCTCGCCGCGCTTGATGATGCGCGATCCCTTCTCCGCCAGCGCCTTGGGATCGGCGAAAGAATGGATGTGATGGGCAGCATCGATCGCCTGAAGGGTGGCGGTATCGCCGAAATTGCGGAGCATGGTATTGGATTTCCTTATGAATTGATCGGCCCGGCTAAAACGCGACCCTGATGGCCCGGATCATCGCGATCGGTTGCTGGCGAACCAGACGACAAAGCCACCACAAGTGGTGCGGAGACCGCACCATCGACCGCGGGACTCAGGGCCTGGGATCGGCGGGCAAGGTGATCTGGAACAGGCGGCAATATTGCCCGATCATCGCGCCATCATCGGCCTTGACCACCACCGGCTCGCCGCGCTCGAAGGCGCGCATCGCCAGCGCGACCAGCGCCTGTTCGCTGTCGGGAAAAATCAATCCGGGGAGCGCGCGGCATTTGGGGGGCAGCCATGCGTCGTCAGCGACGCCGATCCAGAAGATGTTGCGATATTCGGGATGAGCGGGATCGCGCGTGACCGCGCTGACTCCGACAATGCGGGTCTTGGTCCAATATTGCGCCGCCAGCGCCGTTTCGGTTTGCGAAAACAGCGCGGCGGCGAGCGCGATGATGCACAGGGGGCGCATCATCGCGCACGCTCCGCAGGGCCGAGGCCTTTCCCGGCGATCGGCGATCCGGCGAGCGGGCGATATCCGGCATCGACCCTCGGGTCATCGCGGACGAGGCCCTCCCCCAGCGTCACTCCGGTTGCGCTGGTGTCTGCCGCATTGCCGTGCAGCGCGAGATGCGAAGCAATGATCCGGCTCCGCCCGGTGGCGTTCAACGCGATCGGCTTGCTCCCGATCACCAGCGAGCGCGTCAGATGGATCGTGGCGTCATCCTCGGCATAAATCGCATCGTCGACACTGCGGTCGACCGCGATGTGCGACAGGTGCGCCACGCTGTCGTTGTAGGCGGCGAGCGCCGCGGATTCATTGTTGCGGAATATCGCGCCGTCGAGACGCATATAAGCGCCTTCATAGAGCCAGCTCCCAACATGCCCGTCGAGCACCGAAAGCCCCGTCACGTCGAGCATGGTGTTGCCGCGACCGGTAAGGCCCATTTTCTGAAACTGGCGAATGGTGACGTTGGCGATCCGGACGCGGCTGTCGAACGCGAAGATGCCATGACCTTCGTAAAGATCGTCTTCCTTGATGTCATAGCGAAACCCCGTGAGATCGAGGCCATCGATCGTGACGTCGGCGTTCTTCACGCCAATCCCGGTGACAGGCAGTCCAATACTACCATCGAGTATCGCCCCCGGTTCACCCTTCAGCGTGATGCGCTTCCCTTCGATCGCCACGAAAGCGCGGATCACAATCTCTCTGGATGGCAGATCGCGATAGGCACGCGAATGATAGGTGCCGGCGCGGATCAGGACGATATCGCCATCCTTTGCCCGGTCCACGGCCGCCTGGATAGCGCGGTCGCCCTTGAAGGCGCAATCGCGGGCGGTCGCTTTTTCGGGACAGACGACGATGGTCGCGGCCTGCGCCGACGTCGGGAGCAGCGCGAGCGCGAAAAATCCTGCGCGGATCATTTCGGCGCGACCACGAGAATCTGGAACGAGCCGGGGACCTGCTGTTCCTCTCCCTTTGCGTCGGTGGTCGATCGGGCGGCGGCAAGGTAAACGCGGCCTGTCGCGGGATCGAGCGCAGCAGTGCGGGCGCCAACTGCGGTCTTCACGGTTTCGATGTCATGGGGCTTTGCCGCCTTGTCGAGACCAAAGATCGTTAAGGTGCCGTCCTTGCTCGGGATATAGGCAAGCCGCCTCCCGGCATCGAAAATGGCGCCGTCCGAATTCTCGCCCACAGGCACGCTGCCGCGATCGGCACCGGTCTTCGCATCGATCAGCTTCACTATGCGGTTGTGGCAGGCCGAGATCAGCGTGCCGCTGGCGGAGTCAAGCGCAATACCGGTGGGTTCTTCACAGCCGGGCAGTTTATAGCGGCCGACGACCGTGCGCCGGGCGACATCGATTACCGCAATCTCTGCGGTATCCTCAATATTGACGAACATGCGGCCCGCGCCGTCCGACACGGCGGCTTCGGGTTTCCCTCCCATCGCGATCGTCGCAACCATTTTTTTTGCGGCGGGATCGATGACGGTCGCGTCATTGCTCTTGGCGTTCATTACGAAGACAAGCCCGCTAGCTCGATCGAACGCGGCCGCGTCAGGGCTTTTGCCCGTCGCGATCTCGCCCTGGCGCACACCGGTCGCGCGGTCGAAGATCACCGCCTTGTCTTCGCCATAGATGGTGCTGAGCATCAATCCCGTATTCGGCAGCACAAGCACGGCCGAAACGTCATTCGCTTCGATGAGCCGCTCGGTGATCGCGCCGCTGTCCAGTGCAACGGCCATCACACCATATTCGCGCGCAACGAACAGCTTTTTGGCGGGGCTATCGACCGAGAGATAGTCATAGCCACCATCAGGTCCCGCGATACGCTCGACGACATGATGCCCGCCAGGACTGACCGCCGCGGGTCCGTCCGGACTACAAGCGCCGAGCAAAAGCGCAACCGGCGCCGACGTGAATAACAGATGTTTGAGCACTAAACTCTCCTTGGTCGGGTTTTCGGGGCGAAGGCGCATCGGGTGCGCCCTCTGAAAGACACCAGCTCATCGGGCACCATGCGGGCCTGACCGGCCCCCGGTCGTGGAGCCGCACAGCGAGGCATCGACGTCGTCATTCCTCTTGATTTTAGGCCGCGTAGTTTCCTCCACCTTTGAACGGGCTCATGTGTCGTTATGCCGAATGCCGCCGCACGCCCGGGGTGCGAAGGTCGAGACACCCGGTGTTCAGTGGTCACCGGCTAACCAACGCTGCCGTTGTGCGCCGACATGGATGGAGAGGGGCACGCCGCGAATGCGCGCCGTCGACCTTGGCATAGAGGTTGCTAACCCGTGCCGTCAGATTGCCGTTTGCCAACCCCGCACCGAGGATCAGCAGGCTCAGTCGCTTACGCGCCGAGTAGGACGCTGGTGCGCTTGGTGCACCAATCTACCTTTACTTGGCTCCTTTGCTTACCGGCCCGGCAAACCGCATCCAACGACCGCGCCGTCGTGCGAAAACTGCAGCGGTTCGGGCCCGGCAGATCGCTCGCAAGAGGCCAAACAAAAGGACAATGACAATGCATCTCCGCCTCCGCCTTCTCGCCGCGACGGCGCTCAGTCTTGCGAGTGCGCCCGCTTATGCCCAGGAAGACCGCCTCGGCGCGCTCGAACGCCGCCTGGCCGAGCAGCAGGAGCGTATCCAGCAGCTGGAGGCGAAGGTCGCCGAACAGGCGTCGCTGCTTCAGGGAGCTGGCCCACCGGCTTCGGCGTCGATCGGTACGCCCCCGGGTCCATCGATTGCCGCCCCCACGCGGGCTGACGGCCAAGCCGCCTCCCGGATCGCCGGCACCACGGCGCCAGCCGCTTCAGCCCCGGCACGGACACTCGCCTTCGGCATCCCCGGCCTCGATGTCAGCGGCGACATGCGTGTCCGGCAGGAGTGGAACTACGGCTCGGCACGCGATCGGTCGCGCTCGGCTGTCCGCGCCCGTCTGCGCGCCAGCTATGCGGTAAACGACAAATTCACGGTCGGTACGCAGATCGCCACGGGGGACCCAGACGATCCGAATTCGACCGATGTCACGCTGGGCAGCTTCGTCGATGATTTCGCCGTTTCGCTCGATCAGGCTTGGATTCGCTATTCGGACGGCGGATTTACCGCCTATGCTGGCAAGTTTCCGCAGATATTCCAGCGCACCGATATGCTGTGGGATGGCGACGTGTCGCCGCAGGGCGCCGCGCTCGCCTATGGCGCGAAGCTCGGCGGTGCGAAACTCGATGCGCGCGCGCTCTATTTCGTCATCGACGAGGCAGCCGCGGCCCGCGACAGCGACATGCTGGGCGGCCAGCTGGCGCTTTCGGTCCCACTGGCCTCGGACTTCAAGGCAGGCCTCACCGGCAGCTATTATCATTATCGTCTCGGCTCGGTCGCGGGCGCGGATGTCGGCGATTTCCGCGGCAACCTCCTGTCCGGCGGCCGCTATCTGTCCGACTTCCATCTTGTCGAAGGCATCGGAACCTTTGGTTGGACCGGATTGTCAGAGCGCTGGCCCATCAATTTCACGGCGGATTATGTCCACAATTTCGGCGCCGCGGTTTCGGGGGACACGGCCTTCAACCTCGAACTTGCCGCGGGCCGGACATCCAAGACGGGCGATTGGCGTCTGGCCTATAATTATTCGGAAGTCGAAGTGGATTCGGTGCTCGCCGCGTTCAGCCACGACAATATCGACCTCGCGACCAACTACCGTCTCCACGGTCTCGGGCTCTCCTATGTCCCGGCGACAAACCTACAGCTCGACCTGCTCTGGTATCACTATCGCCCGCTCGATGCGGCCTATGCCGGCGTCTTGCAGCCGTCGGATTGGCTCGACCGCATCCGCCTCGCCTTCATGATCAGCTTTTGACGCTGCTTTCCGCCCTGATACTCGCAGCCGCTGGCGACGAGGTGATCTTGCCACTGCCGCACGGCCATTTACCGCACGCCCATACCCACGCGCCGGGGGAGATCGACGAAACCCACGGGCCTCTGCTTTTGCAGGCCACCTATACCGCCGAGATGATCGGCAATGCATCGGGCGGCGTGCGGCGCGGGACGCGTTATCTCGACAATCTCGACATCATATTCGAAGCCGATATGGAAAAGCTCGTCGGCTGGAACGGCGCGCAGGTCCATGTATATGGCCTCTACAACAACGGCAATTCGATCAGCGACCTCGTCGGCGATACGCAGGCGGTCAGCAATATTGAAGCCCGCACGCGCGCATTACGGCTCTACGAGGCGTGGATCGATCAGAAGATCGGCGACAAGGTGTCGCTTCGCGCCGGTCTCTATGATCTCAATTCGGAATTTGACGCGCTCGATGCGGCGGGCGTGTTCGTCAGCAGCTCGCACGGCATCGGCACCGACTTCGCGCAGAGCGGCCAGAACGGCCCCTCGATCTTTCCATCGACCTCGCTCGCTGCGCGGCTTGCCGTAATCCCGGCCGACGGCTGGACGGTTCGCGCTGCCGTTCTGGACGGGGTTCCCGGTGATCCCGCGCATCCGGCGCGCACGACCGTCAGGCTCGGCTATGGCGACGGCGCGTTGCTCGTCGGCGAGGTCGAAGCGCCTCTTGACGGCGGCAAGCTGCTTCTCGGCCACTGGCGGTACACCGCCGACTTCGATCGCAACGACGGGAACGGCGCGGGCGGCGGCAATGCCGGGACCTATATCCGCGCCGAGCTCCCGCTCGTCGAACGATCAGGCTGCAAGGTCGACGGGTTCGTCCGGCTCGGCACCGCCAGCGGCCGCTACAATATGTTTGACCGTTTTGCGAGTGGCGGCCTCAAATTCAGCGGCGGGGTTCCCGGCCGCGAACAAGACGAATTCGGCATCGCCATCGCGGCCGCCTTCACGTCGGACAGCTACAGGCAAGTGACGGGTGCCGCTCCGACGGAGATCGCGATCGAGGCGACCTATCGAGCGCCTGTCAATCGCTGGCTCTCGCTGCAGCCGAATATCCATTACATACGCCGGCCGTCCGCCGACCGGGCTATCGACGATGCGCTGGTGGTCGGACTGCGCGCGGAGGCGAGCTTCACCTTTGCCGGCTTCTGATCACAGCCGTCCGTTCACGCCGAAAAGATCAACCAGAGGCGACCGACGAACCAGGGGAGAGCAATTGATGTCCGCGCACCTACCTCGCCGTACGGCGCGCGCCGCCATAGGGCTCATGCCATTGGCGAGGGCCGCGGCAGCCAACCGTCCGCCAACTATACTGCTGATCCGGAACATCCAGTTTTCGACCGAACGGGTACATTCACGTCGTGACGATGGCTGACATTGGCCGGTAGCGGACTTTCCGCTTCTAGGCGAAAATTCTAGATAGCGGACATGGCCGTCGAGTGACGGGTCCCGCCGTATCGGTGAGCTGATACCGCCCGGCGAGGCCGCCTTCCGGCCCCTTCCGCCCGAGATGCGTGCGGTCATTGAAAGTTCACCGGACTTCGTATCCGTTTGCCCGGGGTCGCATTCGACCTGGCTTCAGATTGAGACTGAGGACGCGAATATTGCCCTGGTGGTCTACCGGGCGGAGGACGGGTGCTATTTTATTCTCTCACCGGAGCGGTGACGTCCGGCTTCAGCGATAACAGCGGTGCCGTCGGCACCCGCGTTCATTTATTTCGCGGCGTGCTGTTTCGGGAACGCACTGCGGGCCGGTATTGAAGCGATCCGGCACGCAATCAAAAGACAGGTGGATCAATCTCTGACTGGCGCATAACGCCAGGGCCCATTACTGATCGCGGTGGTTCGCGTTCGTGCAAATAAACTATCAGAATGCACAGATCGCTGGCAGTTATAATATTGGGGGCGGGCGCAGATGACTAGCATAGATATTGCGCCGACGGCGGCGGCGCTGCTGGGATCGCTGCGCGGCCTCGGTTACACGCCGGAGACGGCGCTCGCCGATCTGATCGACAACAGCATTGCAGCCGACGCTACGGTGATAGAGCTCAGCATCGACTGGAACCGCGGAAGTCCCAGAATTACCGTCCGGGACGACGGACGCGGCATGTCCCGGACCGAACTGCTCGAAGCGATGCGTTTTGGCGGGATGGGCCCCAACTGCGTCCGCAGCCCGGGGGATTTGGGCCGGTTCGGCCTGGGACTGAAGACGGCGTCGCTCTCGCAATGCCGTCGGCTGACCGTGGCCAGTGCACGGGACGGACAACTGTCCCGCCTGACATGGGACCTGGAAACCGTCGAAAGGGAAAACAGCTGGACGGTTCTGGTCGGCGGCGATTTGCCACCGTTTGATCATGTCCGGGCGATCGGCGCCGATGATACCGGCACGATGCTGATACTTGACGAGATGGACGAAGCTGGCGGATTTCACGGCCTGGACGAAGAGCGTTTCTTTTCGCGGCTGGCGGATGTCCGCGCGCATTTTGCGATGGTCTTCCACCGATTTCTGAATGGCGACGCCCGCCGCGTCCGTATTGTCGTAAATGGTCGGGATGTAGCCGGATGGGATCCGATGCAGCGCACCCATGAAGCGACGCAAAATCTGGGTTCCACGACCGTAGGACGCGCGTCTGCCCGGGTCAGCGTTACCTCCTATGTACTGCCTCATCGGGACCGTTACCGGAACGAAGCAGATTTTATGGCAGCCGGGGGACCCGGGGGCTGGGCCGAGCGGCAGGGCTTTTACATTTACCGTGGGAAGCGGCTGGTTGTCGCGGGCAGCTGGCTTGGTCTTGGGGAACGGCGGGAGTGGACCAAAGATGAGAGCAGCCGGCTGGCGCGAATCGCGCTTGATCTGCCAACGTCGAGCGATCTTGCGTGGCGTATCAACGTGATAAAGGCGCGGGCACGCCCGCCTGCGACTCTCCGCAATTATCTTGTAAAAATTGGTCTCACCTCCCGCGAACGCGCGCGCGAGGTTTTTGCATGGCGCGGAGGGCAGACGCGCGGGCCGGTTCAGCGGAACGAAGTGTCGCCGATCTGGGATGAAGAACATGCATCGGGCCGCCGCCGGTATCGGGTGAACCGTGACCACCCGCTTCTCGCTGCCCTGTTTGAGCGCGGCGGAGAGGTTGCAAAGATGACAGCCGCAGCGGTCACGCTGATCGAGCGAAGTGTCCCTGTCGAACGCATCTGGCTCGATGTGTCTGAAGATGTGGAACATGCGGCAACCGATGCTGACGCAAATGCTGCGCTGATTGACGATCTGGTCACGGCGGTCCGGAAAGCCGGATCGGCCTCTGAGCCGGAAGAAACGATCGATTCCCTGCTGCGCGCGATGCGTATCGTCAGTCCGGGCGTGCGAAGCGCCGCCGTCGCAGCTCTGAGGGCCCAGTCATGAGCGTCACGCCGCTGCAGACGCTGCTTTATATGGCGCGCCAGCTTCTGACCTCAACGGACGGCGAGGCTCCGGACCGCTCAGACGTAGCGGATACAGTTGATACCGTGCGGCCTCTCGTCGAGCGGCGGACAGCTTATGTGTTTACGGACGATGAGATTACAGGCGCGGTTCACGAGCTGGAGTTTGCTTACGCCGTAAAGCAGGGTCCGGCGATCTCCATCGTTGACCGTCACACACCGCCCGACTGGTACCTCGGCGATCTGCGAAAGCCCGGCCCGTTTATGTCACGCTACCTGCAGAAGCTGGCAGAGGACAGCTGGCCGGTGCGGTCGGTCGAGGAACTGCGCGACAGCACCGCGAGGGTCGTCGAGCTGCTCGACAACCCGCAACGCCCGGGACCTTGGAACTGGCGCGGCCTCGTCGTCGGCGATGTTCAGTCGGGAAAGACCGCGCACTATGCCGGCGTTGTCAATCGTGCCGTCGACGCCGGGTACCGAATCGTTATCATTCTGGCCGGGATGCACAATCTGCTGCGGTTACAGACGCAGCAGCGCCTTGAGCTCGATTTCCTGGGCTTCGATACAAACCCGATCGTTCAGGACCTCGGTCAGATGCGCGCCGTCGGCGTGGGCACAATACCCCCTGCTCTCAATGTCGGCAGCCTGACGCTGGCCTCTCCAACCGGCGACTTCAACGTTGCCTTCGCCCGTCAGCAGAATTTCGCGCCGCGCGACACGCCCTGCCTTTTCGTGGTCAAAAAGAACGCCACCATCCTCCGGAACCTCAATGGGTGGATCAGAAAACATCAGGACTTCCTGACCGCACCGCTGCTGCTGATCGATGACGAAGCGGATCAGGCATCTGTCGATACAAAAGACCAGCCGACTCTGGCCGACGGCAGTTTCGATGAAGATTATGATCCTACCCGGATCAACGGCGAGATCCGCAAGATGCTCAAGGCGTTCGAACGGTCGGCTTATGTCGCCTACACGGCGACGCCGTTTGCGAATATTCTCATCCACGACGAGCGCGGCGCAGCCGAATATGGGGCAGACCTCTTCCCCTCGACCTTCATATTTTCGCTGACGCCGCCCGATGATTATTTCGGGCCTGTCGCCGTTTTCGGCACAACCTCAGACGGCCCGACCGGCGGGCTGCCCATTATCCGCTATGTGCCCCGCCATGACGAAGCCTGGATCCCTGAGATCCATGACAAGACACTGCGGCCGCGCTTTGAGGGAGAAGACCGGCTTCCACCGACGCTTGAGGAGGCAATTGATGCATTCCTCATCAGTTGCGCCGTACGGGCGGCCCGGGGCCGGCCCACGGCGCATAACTCGATGCTTGTCCACGTGTCCCGTTTTGTCGATGTTCACGATCGCATCCATGCGCAGGTCGAGCGCTATCTTGATGATGTACGCGCGCGGATTTCCGGCGGTGACGCGGCAACACGCGCAAGACTGAAGGCGCTTTGGGACGATGATTTTGTCCCGACAAGAGCAGCAGTCTCCGATACGGTTTTTGACCGCGGTATCGTCGATGTCAGCTGGGACCAGGTCCTCAGCTCGCTGGCCGACAGCAGCGACCGCATTCAGGTTGTGGTGTCGAACGGGCGCTCGAAAACCGGCCTCGACTATGAGCGCTACCGCGAAACCGGCCTGTCGGTCATCGCTATCGGCGGCGACAAGCTTTCGCGCGGCCTGACGCTTGAAGGCCTGACCGTCAGCTACTTCCTGCGCGTATCGAAGCAATATGACAGCCTGCTCCAGATGGGCCGCTGGTTCGGGTACCGCCGCGGCTTCGCCGACGTGTGCCGGCTTTATACGACTGCGGACATGGAGGTCTGGTTCCGTCACGTCGCCACGGCGAGCCAGGACCTGCGCGCGGAACTCGCACGTATGCGCATCATGCTTCAGACTCCCAAAGACTATGGCCTTCGCGTCGAAGCCCATAGTGTCATGGGGGTGACGGCCGCCAACAAACGACGCCATGCGGTCGAGCGGCGGACAGGGTTTGCCGGCGAAGGCAAAGTTCAGACAGTTATGCACACCGGGCATGATCCCCTTGAGCGCAATGCGCGGGTGACGGATCAGTTTGTCGAACAGCTCGGTGAGCCCGAACGTGATCCGCCGCGGCCGACAGGAGCAAATGCTTCCGGCCTCCTCTGGCGAAACGTCGAGGGGCGCCGGGTTGCCGACTATCTCGGCGCACTGAGCTATCCCCCCGAAAACGTGGAGATCGAAGCCGGGGCGCTCTCCGGCTATGTCCTTGACCAGATGGCCGCGCACGAGCTCACCGAGTGGACCGTCTTCCTTGCCACAGGTGAAGGCAAGACGGTGGACGTGGGCCCGCACCGTGTCAGCTGCGTGGTCCGCGAACCATTGCCCAAACAACGCAAGGCAGGGCGCTACGTCGTTAAATCGATTCTCAATCCTCCCGATGAAGCCATCGACCTCAGCGAGGGTGAGTTTGCTGATGCGCTGCGGCGGACAGCTGAGGCACGCGCCCTCGCGGGCGAAGCGCCGCCGGCGCGGCCGTCGGGCGTTGATATCAGAGCGGTCAGAGGACGGCGGCCGGAAACGGGTCTGCTCATTCTTTACCCGCTCGATCCGCAGACGGAGACGCTGGTCGAGTGGGATGGACTGGTTGTCGGCACGGTGGTGAGTTTTCCGGACAGTGCGATGGCGAACCGCCGCATTTACCTTGAAAACAGCGTCCTCCAGCGCGAAAGGGCGCGCAGATGACGGCACCGGCAGATCTGGAAAATCTCTGGTTCCGGTTGGCGGCGGTGCGCGGTGACGACCGCCAGTTTGTCAGTCTTCGCGTGCCGGGCACCGGTGGGCTCGATGTCCATGTGGCGCTTCGCAGCACAGATCGCGCCCGGTGCCTGCTGTTCGACCTTACAGGAGCCGATGAAAGTGAAGCCGGCTTCGAGGCTGGTGGCCTCCGCCTGCTGCAGGTCATGGCTGACGGTCGCTACATGATGGCGCTCGTGCTTGAAGATCGCGACAAGTCTGATCTGTTCGGTACGATCTGCAGCGACCTGATCCACTTCGCCGCCCCGGCAGCGGACGCAGAGCCGATCGACCTTGTCATGGAACGGCTCGATGCGTGGCAGTATTTTCTGCGATCGCTCGCGGGCGGGCTCAGCGCCGAGGAAGTAACCGGCCTGACCGGCGAGCTACATATACTGGACAAGCTCGTCAGCCTTGACCCGGCGCTTGTCAGAAGCTGGTGCGCTCCCGCCGATGGCGTCCAGGATTTTGAGCATCTCGGGCACGCGCTTGAAGTGAAAACGACTGCCGGTCCCGGTTGGCAGGTGCGTATTTCAAACGCCGACCAGCTCGACGACGAGGGGCTCCGGCGGCTTGACCTGCTCCATGTACGACTGACCGCGGACGCGGACGGCGAAACGCTGGAAGACGTCGCGAGCAGGATCAGAGCAAAGCTGCCTGACGAAAGGGCGCGGCAGGAATTCTCGAACGCGCTGGTGAGACGCGGCCTTTCTCCCGGTGACCGGTCAGCCCGCGCAGGGATGCTGACATCGCTGCAGAAGATAACCGCCTTCCGCGTAACCGCCGGGTTTCCGCGGCTGATACGGCCGGGCTTCCCCCCGGCCATCGTCGACGTGCATTATACGCTTGATCTCGGGCCGATGCAGCACGGGGCGGTAGCGGCAGACGAAGTACTGGATAATTACGGAGGCAGGAATAAATGAGCGAGCCACGCGATCAGTTTGCGGAGCAGCTCGCTGCCGATGTTGACGAAGCGGTCACCAGCCCAGACGCTGCAACAGTCTTTTCCGAGGTGATGTTCACCCAACTTGTCCTGGAGCGGCTTGAAGAGGCCGGACGGGTCGAGGGCGCTTTTGATCTTTTCCAAAAGGGGTTTTCGGGCCGCGCCGAATATCGGATCGACGGCTATGCCATCGATGATGAACTCGGATCGCTTGAACTGTTTACGACTATTCACACCGGCGAAGTTCCCCCCCGCCGGCTCACTCCGGCCGAAATGCGCACAGCTTACGAGCGGGCGTTACGCTTTGCGAAAGCGTCGGTGGACGGACTGGCCGCGAAGCTGGAACCGTCAAACAGCGACGCAAGCGACCTCGCCCGGCGGATTGAGCGGGAAGCGGCAAATATTTCCGCGATCCGGCTGACTCTTCTGACCGACGCGATCGCGCCGCCGACCCTTCCTGCCGATGACATGTGGTCGAACCGGACGGTCGAGCATGCGGCATTTGATATTGACCGGCTTCACCGGATCCTGGGCGAGGGCGAAACGCGCTCCGACATCAGCGTTGACCTTACTCAGCTTGTCGGCGGCGCCCTGCCCTGCCTGCATCTCAAGCCAGACAGCGGAGCGTATGAGGCGTATCTCACAGTCGTGCCCGGCGATCTCCTTTCGCGGGTATACCAGCGCTATGGCGTCCGACTGCTCGAACTCAATGTGCGGGCTTTCCTTGGCCTTCAGGGCCGGAAAAGTGTGAATTCAGAACTGCGCCGGACGATTGTCGAACAGCCGTCGATGTTCCTGGCGTTCAACAACGGAATCGTCGCGACCGTTGACGACATCGTCCTGGAAAAGGACGCGCTCGGGCGCGACATGATTGCTGAACTTCGCGGCCTCCAGATCGTGAACGGAGGGCAGACGACGGCGTCGCTCCACCGCGCCAGGTTCAAAGACAGCGTGAAGCTCGATGCCGTCGAGGTGCCGATGAAAATTATTCATGTCACCGGAGGCGACCTGAGCGAAATGGTGAGTTCGGTGTCGCGCGCAGCGAACCGGCAGAACACCGTCCAACCGGCTGATTTTTCGGCAAATGATCCCTTTCATCAAGCGGTCGAGGAGCTCGCGAACAACAGCTGGCTTGAGAGCGGCAAGGGCCGCTGGTTTTACGAGCGGGCCCGGGGGTCCTGGCTGGCAGCAGAACAGAAAGCCTCGTATCGCGCCAGCGACACGCGAAACTTCCGCGAGAACACGCCGAAAGGTCGCCGGTTCAGCAAGGTGGATCTCGCGCGCTGGCTGCATGCATGGAACGGCTTGCCTAATCGCGTCTGCCTCGGCGGCCAGAAGAATTTTCAGTATTTTATGCAGCGGATGAAAGAGGCCCCGCCGGCAGCACCGGACGACACATGGTTCCGGCGTGTGGTTTCCATCGGCCTGCTCTATCGCGCCAGCGAGAAGCTCGTCCGGCAGATGGGTTTTCCGGCGTTTAGGGCGCCTATCGCTGCCTATCTTGTCGCTGCGCTCGGTCAGCGGACCGGCGGTCGGCTCGACTTCGACGCCGTGTGGAAGAAGCAGGGCATCTCCGACGAACTCGAGCAGATGCTGCGCGCATGGGCGCCGGAGATCGACCGTCAGCTGCGACAAACCGCGGGCCAGCGTAATCCGGGCGAGTGGTTCAAGAAGGAGGAATGCTGGAAAGCAATATGCGATGCTCTCCCAAGCCTGACGGATCCGCTTCCGCCTGAGATATCTCGTGCAACGGCGCCGGCAACTGCGGGCGGAGACGCGGCGCTTGGGGATGAGCCGGCTCTGTCGGTGGAAGACTTTGATCGCATCAGCAGATGTATGGAAATTGACAGCCAGCTCTGGTTGAAGGCTGGCGAAATAGGACAAAGCCGCCGCCTTCTGAATCGCACGGCTGCAGGGATCTGCAGAACACTGGCCGGCTATGCGGCTGGCGGTTGGGAAAAAAGGCCGTCGCTCAAGCAGGCTCGCTACGGGCTCGAAGCCCTGGCCACGGTGAGGTCCGCCGGGCTCCTCGATGCCGATGAAGGGGCTGAAGCATGAGTGGCGAGGGAGGCGATGAGCTGAGACCGATGCGGCGTCGTGCTGCGGGTACGGTGCCTAAACGCGATCTGCGGGCACGCGCTGACCGCGGCAGTTTGCCGGACAAACTTCCGCTCATTCACATTACCGCTACGGGATATGCGAAAGAAATCATCGAAAGCGGTTCCCTCCAGATCCGACACTGCCCTGTCTTCAAAAAGAATCTCCTCTATTTTTTCGTTTTGCGTCCCGCATACAGTCTCAAGACCGGCGACGAGAAATCAGACCGGATCAGCCGCTTCCCGTTCGCGTTCGTCCTGAAAGGCGACGCGGTCGCGACCCCCTATCATGTCTACCCGTTCGACAGCGGCGGGGCAGCTCTCGGGGTCTTTTCCGACCAGGCCGATGAGTTTGTGTATCTGGAGGATTTCGAGCTCAAACCCGATATGGAATCCGCCGTCGGGCATATCGGCTGGGCTTTCGGCACCCTCGACGACTATTTTGACGGTAATCTCAAGGGCGGGCTGGTCGACGATGTGCCGCGATTCGAGGGCGTGACGCACAGCTGGCAGGCCATTGCCGGAATGGCGCGTTCCGGAACCAATCGCGCACCAGATAAGCGGGCATCAGCGGTGGAAGTTGCGAGCTCGCAAAATGTGCAGCTGAAGGGAAATGTCCTTCTCGCCGT
This sequence comes from Sphingopyxis selenitireducens, assembly GCF_051550705.1. NCBI lineage: Bacteria > Pseudomonadati > Pseudomonadota > Alphaproteobacteria > Sphingomonadales > Sphingopyxidaceae > Sphingopyxis > Sphingopyxis selenitireducens. The sequence goes on along the minus strand of NZ_JBPULG010000002.1, from coordinate 168,775 downwards.
AATCCCCCGGCAATATCTGGATGACGGGGGCAAAGAGAACACGTCATTCCTCGCAATGCTGAATGAGCTCGACATTCCGTGGGACACCTACGAATGGCAGCCGAATACCGTTCCGAACGAGATGCGGGAAGAGATCACACGCGTCGTTCGCAAATTTCTCACCCCGGACTATCTCAGTGAAAAATGACGGAATCAACGAGCTGCTGCTCGCCGGCTTTGTTCCGCTTCGCAGAGAGGGACTGGCACTCCCCTGCTATGCGTCCGGCCCGCAGTCCAACGCCTGGTATTGCGCCCGCTGTTCAACGGACGGGGACCGAAACGGAACGATCGTCGAATTTGAACCTTTTGAATCGGCGGATATCATCCGGCTTCCTGAGGGATCGCGCCGCGTCGTCTCCGTGGGAGATGACTGGCAGGACGTTCTCGTCTGGGGCGATGATTTTTTCGTCGGGACCCCCGATATTATCCTGACGACGCTCGGCGACCGTGTCGCGGAGCTCGCCGCAGAAGCACCGCTTGAACTCCTCGACTTGGCGATGCCGGCGCAGCGGTTGGATCGGGCTGCTCTCGTAGCGTCTGCAACTGTGCGCCTCGAAGCCCTTTGGGGTCGCAGAGCAGCAAACAGTTGGCAGACGGATATCTTCATGCGTCAGGGGCTGATGCTCGAACTTCGCCGCCTGCTTTTGCATAGCGAAGATCCTGAAAGCGGGGCCCTGATCCGACAGCTCGAGATAGTACCGGCAGCAGACAGGTTCAGCGTTCATTTGACCGCGCCGCTCACGGCACTGCTTCATCGCCATAAGGCCGGCGAGGCTTTCGAACGTCGCGTCGAAGCCTTCGGTTATGAAACGGGGCTGCCAATTGCCTGCCCGCCCCTGACGCCCTCGAGCCAAATAATGTCCGAGCCGGTCGCAATGATCGTCGATGAGCCGGAAGACTACTCCAGCGAGACACTGATCATGGTGTCCGGGGCCCGTGCGACAAAGCTGGCGCGCCAGATAAGGCTGCCTGGCTGGATACCTGACTGGGGTAAAATGCGTCCGGCTGGCGAGTTTGCTCCGCTCACGGCGGGACGTCGCCGTGATCCCGCCCGTCTTCCCGCACCCGATATACTCGAGTTTGACAAAGCGCTGCCGGTTCTCAACCGCTATCGGGTAGTCATCTGGCTGACCGATGGTCCCGACGACGAGCGTTACCGAGAGATTTTCGCTGATGCGACACAGTGGCTGCCCGCGAGCCTGCCGCTTGTGATTGTCGCCCCGACGCTTCCTGCGGACGCGCCGCCCGCGATGCTGGCTAAGCCGGCACCCGATATGAGCGATTCTATCGTTCTTCTCGATACCGCCACTGTGCGCTCGCCGTTCTGGCCCGGAAATTCGAAGCGGTCGATCGATAGGAGGGTGGTCGATCTCATCGGGGCGACCGTGCGGGTAACGGCGCCTGGTACGCCATTATATAGCCGCCTGACCGACGAACGGCCGAATTATCAGATGCGCCTGCTGTCGGTGGCGACAGAACAGCCATCCGACTGGCAAACATTGCCCTTGGCCTCTGAAATCTCAGCTGTCGGTCTTAAGAAGCGCATCAACGCAAAAGCTGGGGAGGAATATTTCAGGTGGGAAGAGATCAGCTTTGCAGACCGCGAAGGCGAAAGCGCGTTTGGCGAAGCGATGATCAGCCGGCACGATCCCGAATTCGCGGCATTTGTTAGAGAAGCAATCCGACACACATTCAAAAGACTGTCGCGCGATGAGCGGATTCTGGGTGAAGTTCCGGACTCGATTGCGACCGAGCTCCGATATCCGCACCTCAGCGCGGCGTTTCAGGCGCGCGACCGTCCTCGCAGCGCACCATGCGTGTTAACCGCAGAAGCCCCCCAGCTGAGCACGCTGCGCGCGGCCGCAGAAGCCGGCTGGACCGTAGCCCGCTACTCGGACAGTGACGCCCTGCGCAGGATCAGCGATGGCCGGAGCCACGGGCCTTACTCGCTGCCTTCGGACATCACCCTGCCCGCTCTCAATCGGCTCGGGAGAAACCGGGGTCTCGCAGTGCGTGGTATCGATCCCCGCGATATCATACGTGTGCCCTACCCCGTCTTCGAAGAGTTTCGACGACGCTTCGGGGGATCCGGCCTCGCGCACGAGTTTCGAAGATATCGGGCCGATATCGCACGTTGGCCCACCTTCTCGGAGTCCGATAACAGTTTTGCTGTACCGAAACTGACCTTTCTGTACGAGCTGGCGGATGATACCGCCGCCGCCCGCTACCTTGCGGACGCGATGGATATCCAAATTCCGAAGGAGCGCAGCGCCTCCAAAAGAATGGCTGATCTCAAAGCGTCCTGGTCACCGGCGGAAGCGGGCACGCGTCGGATGATGATAACAGACGGGAAATTGCCGTTGCAGGGCAGCTTCATTGACGAGGATGAAGTGGCTGCCCAGAAATTCTTCACTGTGGATGGGGACGCTGCGGTCCCGCTGCTGTTCGGCTCCAGGATTTTTCATGTCTGGGCTGCTGCAACGATCACTCGCTCGGCGAGCTGGTCGTCGCGCTTCTCGATCACCCGGACTTTCGAGACATTTCCAATCCCCGAAGAATTTCTGGTCCTGAACAGCGAAGAGACGGGTCGCGCTCATCTGCGTGCTCCCCGGGCCGGTCGCAGTTTGCGGAAACTATTCGAGGTTATCGATGAATTCATGTCGGAGCAGCAGGAGTTACCGACATTTAACGGCAACACAGATGGCGGGATGGATTTGCGTGAGTTCGAGCAGGAGCGTGACTGGATTCTGCTTGAAATGTTTGGGCTGCAGCGCCGTACGAGCGATCTCGACATCCTCGAACATCTGGTAAGCCTTAACCGGCGTGCGGGAAGTTAAACGGTCCGTGGACCCTCCGCCCACGACCCTGCAATATGCGCCCGGGTATCGCCCGAAAAGATAAAGTCGGCCATGCGATCGGCCAGTTCATCGCTTTGCAGGCGGCCGCGTCCCTTGAGAGCGCACTCCCAGATCAGCAGAGTGCGCCAGCCCGCCGCTTCGAGTGCCTCGCGAACGGCAGAATCCCGACGCCGGTTCGCTCCCAGTTTGTCCGACCAGAATTCGGTCCGTGTTGCGGGCATGACGAAAAGCCGGCAGTCATGCCAGTGCCAGAAGCAACCATGTACCTGAATCGCGACGCGGTATTTGGGGAGAACAAGATCAGGCCGGCCCGGAAGATCGCGCCGCTGGAGACGAAACCGAAAACCCCTGTTGTGCAGAAGTTTTCGGATCAACCGCTCCGGGCCGGTGTCATGCGATCTGATCCGCGACATATTGAGTTGTCGCTGGGCCAGCGTCAGCCGGTCAGCCATCGCAGCTTGCGGTACGCCGGCTTCCGTCTGTCTCCATCTCACTGGTGGCCCGAGCAAGCCCGACTGCGAAGTCGGCCGGAACTGGCGGAAATGCTGCGGCAAGGCCTGCAAAAATGTCGCTGCCGTTCTCTGCAATGAAGGTGCTTCCGCGAAACTGCCCCTGCAGGCTCGCCGCAATACCGGCGTGGATGAGGCGTTCGCGCTGCCGTCCGACAAACGTCATGAGTACGGGGGTGCTTCCGTCATTGGATTTCAGCGACCGAAGCAGCATGAAATCCTTACTGTCCAGAAATGCGCAGCCTTTGGCATCAATCGATGTGCCGCCCAGGCGCCAGTTCTTACTCGCCCGATTGACGAGCCGGCGCTCACGTGCGGAATAGGAGCCGTAGACACAGATGATGTCCATCAGCCCGGCGCGAGCCTCAAAGAGCTCCGCACTGAGCAGTCGCCGCGCACCATCCGTTGTCATAGCGAAAGCCCGCTGGTGACTTGACGCGCTGGCCCGGTGAGCAGAGAAAATTCCCAGATCTGAATCAGCGAGCGATCGGACGATGATAATCTCGCTCGGGACCGTCATTGCGCCGCCCCTGCCGGTAAGGCCTTCTGTTCCGCGGCACCTGGTTTACCCGCCGTCCCCCTCAACTGTGTCAGCAGGGTCACTGCGACCGCTTTGGCCAGCAGCGGGGGCACGGCGTTCCCGATCTGGCGGAAGGCGGGGTTCATAGTGCCTGCGAAACGGAATCCGTCGGGAAAGGACTGCAGACGCGCGGCTTCGCGGACCGAGATGGGACGGGCCTGAGCACTGTCGTAGTGAATATGGCTATACCCGTCCTTACCAAGATGGGCGAGCAACGTGCGGGCAGGCTGCGACGATTCCATCTTGCGCCATTTGTTCGGGAATTTTCCGACATCATAAGGCGGTACGAACTTCGCCTTCACGGCGTTCCATTCCGCGCTTCCCTCGACAGGCGCACCGCCCTTCGCGTCCAATCGTTCCAGTTCACCCGCAAACAGCGTCATCGCGTAGCTGTGGGCTTCCGGGTACTGGTCGCCGGGCTTCAGGCCCGCAAAGATGCGATAGTCGCGCGGCAGATAGCGTATCACGTGGTCGGTAACGGCGGCACCGCCTTCATAACCGGGCCATTTCCGCATCAGGCGCACAAAGTCGTGCTGCTCTCCGGACCCCTGGTAGTCGACAGGCTTGTCGAATCTCCGGGCACCGCGTCCGATCAGTCCGCCGGCGAGAAGCTCGCGTGCTGAGATCACCGGCAGATCCCTGATAGCCTGCTCCGCCGTGATCGCTGGAGGCAGATCAGGCTTGGGCGGCGGCACGGCACGGTAACCGCCGGGCCCTGACGGCATTTGAGGGGACAGTGCCAGCTTCAACGCGACCGCGCGCGACCCCGTGTAGCCCTGCGGCAAATCGATGAAATGCGTGGGCTGGGGAAATAGGACATCATCAGCGATTTCTTCGCGCAGCGCGAGAAGGATCATTCGCTCGCGCATCTGCGGCACGCCATAGAAAGCGGCGTTGAGAAGGGTGTAGCGAACGACATAACCTCGGTCAGACAGGATTTCTGCAATCTCCTCGGCGAGATTGTGGCCGCCATGATTCAGCATATCGGGGACATTTTCGATCAGGACCGCCAGAGGCGCACAGGCATCCACATAGCGGAGATATTCGATATACAGGCGCGCCCGCGGATCGTGAAGAAACGCTTCCGGATGCTCAGCAACCTCGCGCAGCTTCGAACGCCCGACACGCGCGAAAGCTTGGCAGGGAGGGCCACCGACGATGACGTCAAAAGCTTCGGCTGCCGGGCCAAGCTCGAGAGAAGCTGTCAGCTGTTCGGCCGAACACGCTGTGATATCCCGCGCGTCACAATGTGCCGCATCCCCGCCGTGAAAATTGAGGCCATGCGACCGCGCTGCATCAGCATCAAGTTCCAGGGCTGCTGCAATGTCGAAGCCGGCCGCCCGAAACCCCAGCGATATCCCGCCACATCCCGAAAAGAGATCAAGGACCCGCGGCTTGGCACCCTGGCGGATCCGATCGAGCTTACGGCGAAAAACCCGCGTATCGGTCATCAGCTCCGCCCGTTGCCCAGCGGCAGTTCAGTCTGGCCCGAACGCGTCGACAGATAATGCAGGACCGCCTGTCGCAAAACCCATGCCGTCGAAACGTCATTGGCCGCAGCGATCGATTGCACCTGCCGATGCACCCGTTCCGGGAGCATGACAGTGGTGCGCACCGATTTCTTTCCGTCTGTCATAACTCCTCCGAGAAGTCGCATACACCAGTTTGCACCATAGAGCACCAATTTGATGACCTACGCGGCCCGCTGCGGCCTGCTTGCCCGGTCTGAAGTAATGCCCTTATCACAGCCCGGAGGATCGGTGGTCAGAGCTGAGCACCACGGCGCCTTTAAGTTTACCTCTGCGACAGCTTGGCAAACCCACGCGTCTGCCCTGAACGACGGCTCAGAGGCGCGTTGCAGACATCCAGTTCCGAAATTCTCGAACGGCAGGTTCCCGGCAACCGTCTCGCGGCCGGCGATGTCTGACATCGGGCGCAAACCGGACATCACTGGGTGAGCGTCTTGCTGAAAGCGAGTCCAAAGCACCGACAAATCCAGTTAGCGTCAACTCCAGGTCGCGACGCCGATCAGGGCCAGCAATGCACCGAGTAGAAGGCCTCCGGTAGCTACCCACGTCGTCCACCAATCCTGCTCTTCGGTCGAGCGCCCCTTCTTGATCATCCCCTCCGCACGACCGAGCGAGCGCGCCAGCGCCTCGCGCGCGTCTCCAATCGCGGCGCGATCCTCGGCGCGGACGATGACCGCGGCGTCCGCCAGTTTAACGGCGATAGACTCAGGTGTGAGACGCATCGCGGGCTTGTCGTTGATGCTGGCGATTTGCTGATCGATGCGACCCAGACGCGCTTCCATTTCGCGGAGCGTCGGCGAATAGTCGGGTAGCTTGTCCTTGGCCGCCGTGAGCCCTTCGATCGCGGTCCGTTGCAGGGATATTTCCCGGCGCAGGTCTTCAAAAGCTTCGGCAGCGTTGGCGGATGGCGATGAGCGGGCGGGTTTCTGTGTCATGGACGCAGCCTACATCGATATCCCCAGCCCGCGTCCAGGGCTGAGATATTGCTGTAAATCCTGAGACAGCGTTTTTCCTCTCATAACGTCCAGGCCGAGCTGAGCACGGCGATTTTCGAGAAGCGACTCGAGCTGCGGGTCGCGGTGAAGGCTCTTCGCCATGCTTGTGAGGTTGGCGTGTGCCTGGTCCCGCGCGGCATAGGTCGGCGCCTCCCGCTCGCGCGCACTCTCCTTCTTCCATGTCGCGACGAACAGGTCTGCGCGCTTCTCGGTTTCGGCGGCGAGCCGGTCGCGCTCGCGCGCCGCGCGTGCGACCTCCACACGCTCCGCGGCCCGTGCAGCGCTCTGCCGATCCATCGCGGAGATCGCCCCCGCCGTGCGTCCCTCGGCGGCTTCCTTCACAAGCTTATGACTGTCCCCTAGCGCAGCGCGCAGATCGCGCGCTCCGTCGAGGCGCAGCGCATCGAGCTCGCGCGCGGCCTTCCGATAGGCGTCGCGCTCGTGCGGCAGCTCTTTCCCGCCGACGCGCCGTACATCGACGATGTCCTTCGTCGCGCGAGCAAAGCGCTCGACCGCTTTGTCGAGCGGCGCGCGCGCAGCTCCGGGATCGAGCGAACGGGCGCGAACGCGAACATCAGCGAGTTTAATCTGGCGCCGCCGTTCGGGCGCTGGCTCACTGAGAGCGTTGCGCGAGGCAGTGAGCTTCAGTCCATCGAACATGCCGCGTTTAGGCTGTGCTGCCTTCGCCGGCTCCTGCACCCGATAGTCGCTCGCCATATCCTTGCCGCGCTCGCGCGATGCGGCACGGACAAGCTTGTTCTGGTTCGCAAAATCGTCCCGGCCATAATATAGATCGACTTGCTCGCGGTGCCTGGACAGCGCGACATAGGTCGAGTGGCTGTCCACCCCCGGCGTCGCGAGCACCTGCACCCGATCGACGGTCATCCCCTGCGCCTTGTGGAAGGTCGCGGCATAGCCATGCTCGACATGGCCATAATCTTTCACGTCGAATGCCACGGTGCGTCCATCGTCGAGCATCACCGACATCCGCATCCGGTCGACATTCTGGACTGTGCCGAGCGTGCCGTTCTTGACGCCCATATCCCGCTCGTTCTTGAGGAACATAACGCGATCCCCCTTGGCAAAGCTCCGCTCACCGCGCTCGACGGTCAATGCGACATCATTTCCGAGCGCACCGCTCGCCTTCAGCCGGTCGCGAACCTCCTCGTTGAGTGCCCGCACCTCATCGTTGGTGTGCGTCAGGACGATGCGGCTCGCATCGGGATATTGCTGACGATCCCGATCCCACGCGTCGGCGAGCTCGGTCCGCGCCAAGTCGCGGGTATCGGCGACGTGAACATGGCCCGCCTCGGCATAGCGCCCGATCGCATCGCCGGTCCGCCCGGTGGCCAGCTCGCGCGTTGCATCGCGCTGCCATTCCTCATGCTGACGGCGGATGTCCGTGATCTCGACGGCACCGTGGCGCTCCGCCGCCGCGCGGAATGCGGCACCAGCCTCAATCGCTTGGAGCTGTTCGGGATCGCCGACCAGCACAACCTTGGCGCCCTGCTTCTCCGCCTCGGTCACGACCCGCTCAAGCTGACGCGTCCCGATCATCCCGGCCTCGTCGATGACGAAGATATGCTTATCGGTCAGCCGTTCGCGATCATTCGCCCACTGATGTTCGAGACTGGCGAGCGTCCGCGAACCGATACCCGAGCCATGTTCCAAGCCTTCCGCCGCGATGCCCGACAGCGCGGTACCCTGCACCTGGTAGCCCGCCGCTTCCCAAGCCTCGCGCGCGACACCGAGCATCGCGCTCTTACCGGTGCCTGCGTAACCGATGACATTGCTGATATCGCGGGCGCCGGTGACATGTTCGAGCGCGCCGCGCTGCTCGGTCGATAGATTCAGGCCGCGTGCCTGCGCGCGCTCCAACGCAAGCTCACGATGCCGATCGGCGACGCCATGATTGCGGCGCGCATCGAGCGTCGCGGTCGCGCGTTCGAGCCGCTGTTCGGTGTCGAGCATCGCACGCGACGTGAACCGGTCTTCGCCGCGCCCGTCCTTGCCGAGCGAGATCAGGTCTGGCGAAGCCTTCACCGCTCCCATCACGGCATCGAACTGGTCTGTCCCGGCACTGTGGCGGTGGACGAACATCGCGAGATCGCGGTTGGTGAACGTGGCCTGCTGGTGCGTGATGGCGTCGAATGCAATCGAGGGGTTCGCGATCAGCCGCTCGCCGTTCGAACGCGCGATCTCCAGATGCTCTTCGGCGCGATCGACTTCGAGCCCTTGCTCGGCCATCCGCGACGCGGCGGGACCGATCTTGTGCTGCGGCTCGAGATCGATCCCCTGCTCTTCCAGCGAGCGATGATCGATGCGTGCGTCGATATCGAGTTCGGCGAGGCGGGTGTTGACATGATCCGCCCAGGCCTCGCGCCAATGGGTCAGCAGCTCGGTGCGGTTCCACTCCCGGACCTTGGCGCCGAAACTGGCCACGCCGTCTTCGCCGACCTTGATCTCGCGCATCGTCAGCATGACGTGGGCATGCGGGCGCGCGAAGCCGTCGGCCCCGATGTCCCAATGGACATTGAGATCGGCGACCATGCCGCGCTCGACGAACTCATGTTGGACGAAGTCGCGGGCCAGCTCGATCCCCTGCTCCTGCGTCATCTCACGCGGGATCGCGAACTCGATCTCGCGAGCGAGCTGCGCGTCTTTGCGGACCTCGATCGCTTCGACATCATTCCAGAGCTTTTCCCGGTCGCGCCACTCCTCCGGCGCCCCTTCCGGCAACAGGACCTCGCTGTGAACCACACCCGCCTTGTTCGAAAAGTCATGGGCACGACCAAGCCGCTCGTCGTCCAGCCGGGACGCCGAACGATAGGCCGCGGCAGCAACCGCGGATGAGCCCGCGGCGCGGGAAATGACTTTTGCAGAGAAATGATAGATCGCCATGACGGCGTACCATTTACAGCAAGAAGAGCACGTCGGCACGACGTATAAGCGCGCCCTCACACGATTTCATCGCGCTCGGGATCACAAAGTCGCAAGAGATTTCAGCTGCTTGAACGGCGATGAGACTCGCGATAGCTGAGCTGTCCGCTCCATTCAAACGGAAGGACAACCCCGTGCGCAAACCCCGTGATTTCGACGCCGAACTCCAGGCCCTCACCGACAAGGCCAAGGCGCTCAAGACGAAGAAGCAAGGCCAGTTTGGCGAGCTGGTCGTCGCGACCGGCGCCGATGGCCTGTCCATCGAGCAGCTCGCGGGCGCGTTGATCGAACTCGTCGGCGCCGACGCTGCGCGAAAGGAGGCGTGGCGCAAAAGCGGCGCGGCCTTCTTTCGCGGCGACGGCACCCGTGCTCGCAAAGCTACTGGCCGCAACACGGGCGGCGCATCGGCGAACGGTGCAGGCGCGGAACCGCCTGCAGGCGAAGGCGGCGCGGCATGACATGCGGGCGTGGCAGGTGAAGCGCCGCGAGCGCACGCGCCAACTGATCGAACTCGGCGGGCTGGTCGCAAAGGCCAATCTGATCGAAATCACCGGCGACGATCGCGCCGTCATTCTCGGATTGCTCGTTGAAGCGGCCGCGAAACTCGGTGGAGATGATCGCGAACAGCAAATATTGTTGTGGCGACGGCGCGGTCAGCGCGCCTTCGACCATGATCAGGTAGTCCGGTCTTGAAGCGCAACCTTACTGGGTCGGTTCGGCGGCGCGATCCTTGTTGCGCTTGTCAGCAACATAGCTGTGACCGTGTTCTGCTTTCACAATGTCGAACAGACCGGTTGCTGCGAACAACGCCGGAAAATTCTTCGCACCATAGTTGCGGGGATCGATCGGGGCCTGTCGTTTGATGGCGCTGCCCGCCGCCGACATTGCCGCCCATCCGTCGTCGCGCGCGGTCGCTTCGACTGCACCGCGCAAAATTGTCACGAGTTTCGTGTCCATCGCCAGCGATTTGCTCGCGGCCTTAGCCGGTGCCGCTTTCGCCTTGGCGGCGGGCTGCGCATTTGCCTTTGGTGCTGTCACGATATCAACCGACGCTGCGGGCGCCTCCGCACCCTCAAGGCTGTCGAGGTACAAGAAGGTCGTGCAGGCATTGACGAAGGGGCTGGGCGTTTTTCGTTCGCCGAAGCCGTAGACTTCATGGCCGTTGGCGCGAAGCTGCATGACGAGCGGCGTAAAATCGGCATCACTCGAAGCGAGGCAAAAGGCGTCGAGCTTCTGGGTGTAGAGCAGTTCCATCGCGTCAATCACGAGAGCAATATCGGTTGCGTTCTTGCCGGTGGAATAATCGAACTGCTGGATCGGCCGGATAGCAAAATCGTGAAGTTTGTCCTTCCAGCCCTTGAGGCTGGCACTTGTCCAGTTTCCATAGGCCCGGCGAATATTGGCGGTGCCATATTTGGAAAGCTCGGCAAGCATCGCCGCGATCTTGCCGTGTGATACATTGTCCGCGTCGATCAGAAGGGCGATCCTGCGATTGGCGGCGGCGCGGGGCCGGTCTTCAGTGTCGGCAGCATTGTCGATCATGTCCGCTGCACTTTCTCTTCTAGGGCGGCAAGGCGCTCCGAACAAATGGCATGAACGGCGCGGCCAAGTTCCTCGACGCAACCGCCAAGCCAAAGAAGCTCTTCCTCGGTGATCCGGTAGTGCTTCGAATAGCGCGCCTTCACATAGGCTTCTTTGAGCTTCTCGAAGTGCTTGCGATCAGCCTTCAATTCGCGCGGCCAGGCATCGACGAGGCGCATGTCGATGCGCTCGGCTTGGGTACGAAGAAAGCCGAGATTGTGAACGTGCGGCGTATAGAAGGTGCAGACCAGAAGCACGCCGTGATACAAACTTTCTGCGCCCTGATGCAGTAGGAAGGCAGCTTTCTTCCAGTCGCGTTCTTCCATGTAGAAGCGGTGCCCCTTTACGAAACTCGCCGCGCTGGGAATCCACTCGTCAAAATACTCCTGCGCCATATCGAGCGCCTGCTCGGGCGTCTTCGGCTTCGGTTTGTGCAATTCCTTGTCGTCAAACTCGTAGAGCGCGATGCCATCCTTCGCGACGTCCATGAAGAAATAGCGGCCATGCGCGAGCCCGTCGTTCACCTCCTGCATAGTGTGGACGATGAAATTCACTGGCGTGTGCAGCGTTTTGTCGATCGCGAGTTCGCGGTTAAGCCGGTCCTCGACCTTCAACCAATAATCGACCTTGTCGGTGAGCCGCTTGTCGCTGACGATGATCAGCAAATCGAAGTCCGAACGATAACCCTTGGCGGTGTGCGGTTCATCGACCCAACCGCCGCGCGCATAGCTGCCGTAAAGGATCAGCTTCTCGATCCGGCCCTTCTTCTTCCAGCTCATCGTGGCGAGCGCGATGCTGTCGGCAAATTCCTCGAAGATGATCTGCTTCACGCGCTCGAGTTCGCGCTGTTTGTTGGCCGGGAGATGATCGAGGTCGGTGCGCATAGTCTTTACCCTGTAATTCCATAGGCCGGATGGCAAGTGCCATCCGGCCTATGCACGGTCATCACGGCCAGAATTGCCACCACCATGGATCTTTCTCGTCCATGGCTTTCATGAGCACACGCAGACTGCCCGCAAAGTGCCACTCAACTTCGGCGACGGTGATTTGGAACCGTGCGGCGATTTCGGAATAGCTAAGCTCCTCGACGCGGATGGCGAGGAAGACCTTGCGGTCCATCCCCTGCATCCGGTCGACGGCACGCTCAGCGCGGCGAAGGCGAAGACGATCTTCGCGGGACATGCGGGTGGTCATTGCCCCTCTCCCGCATGGCCAAGCAGATAGTCCGACGCCTTGCTGGCCAGACTGGCGGCGCGGAAGATCGCCTTGTCATCGCCCTGCAGCACCGAAAGCCACGACGCGATATAGTCCGAGTGCCGCACCGTCGGCGCGATACCGAGCGACGCGCAGGTGAACGCCGCCGCCATCTCGGCGACAAGCTCTTCCTTCGCATAGGCCTCCGATCCGAACCCGCCCTTCTGGTCGCGGTCCAACCGGCTGGCGTGGCCGGTCCAATGGCCGAGTTCATGGAGCGCGGTGCGATACCAGTTAATCGGCTCATGGAATGCCGACTGCGGCGGCACCTGCACAAAGTCGTGGCTCGGGCTGTAGAAGGCTTCGCCGCCGCCGATCTGGAACCGCGCGCCGCTCGCCGCGATGAGTGCATCAGCTTCGACGATGGCGAGCACCGGATCGGCGGCAGTGGGCACTGCCGTGAAGCCCTCCGGCAGACCGTCGCACTGATCGACATTGAACACGACAAACCGCTTGAGGAACGCAACCTGCCGCGCCTCGCGATCTTCGCCGCGCGCCTGCTCTGCCTCGGCCTTCGGCGTGAAGCGGTCGGCGTAACAGATGATGGTGCCCTTCTCGCCGCGACGGACGTTGCCGCCCGCTGCCTCGGCCTGCCGGTAAGTGAGCCAACGCTGCGACGCAAAACCCCGCCCGATGACCTCCGCCCACAGGATCAAGACATTGATCCCGGAATAACGCCACTGGGTTCCCGCATTATGCGGCATCGTGCAGCCGCAAGCCGCGCTGTCCCAAGGCTGCACCCATGGCAACCGCCCTTCCTCCAGTTCAGCGATGATCTTGCTCGTGACCTCGGAATAGAGGCTCTGCCGCTCGACATTCTGCTTGGCCATTTCCCTTCTCCTTCAAACCACCGCAGCCCGGCCCGGAAGGGGCGCAGGGGGGCGGCAGGAAGGAGCCGGAAGACCCGCGTCATCGGGCGGGCTGCATCCGTAGGACCGAAATGAAATGGAGGACCCGTGGAACACGGGTTGCGGCCCGGCCGGGCGGGGCTAGAGGCGAGTGACGCCTCCCTGCGTCCCTGCCGTGCCGGGGACAACAACGCCGCCGCGAAGCGGCGACCGTATGCGCGCCAGAGGCGCCTACCCAGGATAGACACGTACAACATTCGAGCCGTTCGCGGCGCGGCAATTATGGAAGCGACCGTCTCAAACGGTCTCGGATTTCCCCGCGTGAGACAGAAAGAGCATAATCGAGCACATTTTTTCGATCGCACCATGGGGTCGTTTCGGGGTCGTTGGGGGTCGGTAGGGTCCGTTCTGGGGCTCCTAAGGACAAACCGCCATTTTTCCTGCGCTTGACGAGATGTCACGACGCTCCAATCTTCGATTTGCATGGCCATGCAACCTCGATCCCCGGAGTAATTGCTATGACATCTCAATCCCATCTTCGCCTAATGCGCCTCAACGAAGTTCTCGATCTCACTGGCCTGAGCCGCGCCACCCTTTATCGGAAAATCCATGCCGGAACCTTCCCGCCACAGCGCAAGATTGCTGAGCGTTGCTGCGGCTGGCGCACAGGTGAGGTCGGTGTTTGGCTCAACAATCCGATGACCTTCACCGTCGCCGACCTGGATCGCGGCACGACCTGAACCTGCGCGCGTGTCGACCGCCCCGCACCGACGAATTGGTGCGGGGCGGCCGGCCTCTAGTCGGCCGGGTTCCAGATGAGGGCATAGCCGTCTTCGCCGTCCTGACCGGCGGCGCGGCCAAGGTTGGCATAGAGCCGGCGCGGTCCAAACTCGGGAGCGGCCAAGCTCAGCGAGACATATTGCTCCCCCGAGACCTGACCGACGCGGATCCAGCCTGCACCGATTTCGACGCCTTCAGAATAAACGCGGTAGTCGGGCTGGACGTCGCCGCTCTTCGAGCGGTTGGTTCGGATCTCGATGCTTGCGCGGATCGAGAGCGTCTTGAGCTGGCCCACGAAACCTTTTTCGATGGTGCCGTTCACAAAGCCGATGGATGCCATTGGTCGTCTCCTGATATTTGCCGCGAGGACCATTCCTGCGACATGGGCGGACCAGAGACCGGCGCATGAGGCGGCTCGCGAACCCGCAGGGCCGCAGCGTCAGCGGAGGACTTGAGGCGGTCGATTATTTGGGAGCGAAGCGGCCGCGAGGAGCCTGCAAAGCAGGCGGGGAAATAATCGCGCCGCCGATGGTTACGCGGGACGCCGCGCCGGTCCAGGTCAAATCACCCGTCGCCGGGGATGGTCTTCGGCTCGATGGAGAGTGGGCCAGCAGGATCGGATCAGAGGCAACGAAGGTGAAAAATGGCGGAAGCGGGACGCACGACCGCAGCGCCAAGGATGTCCACACGCCGATGGTCCGGCACCTCACACCCCGATCTGGTCGATTTTCGAAAGGTCGCCGAGGATCGCGCCGACGCGCCGACATTTCGAGAAATGCGATGAACTGTCGCACATCCACCCGATTTGGCGTCTTCATACAATCCGGCCCCACCGGCAGCGGCCATAGGCGGTGCAAGATGATCTTTCATCGGACGCTCCCTGATTGCGACCCAGGGGACCGTTCGATGGTGGGGGCGATATTCTGCAATGCAGACATCGTTGAGGGCGGCGCGATTTATCGCGCCGCCTTTTTACCTTCCGGCCTCCGCGCGCCGTTGCCGCTTGCGGTAGCGGTGCGCAAAAATGAAAAACGCCGCGACGGCCCGCAGGGACGGCGCGTCAATTCCCGCACAGGGAAAGTGGGCAGGCGACCGAAGCCGCCCGCCCCGATATCATGCTGCGAGCGGCGGCTCTTCGCTATCATTCTCTCCACTGGCCTCGGCGGAAGCGGGCGTATCGTGCGCGGCAAGTTCCGCCGCCACGCGAGCCGCCGACTTCACGCTGCCCACGCCGCCGCGCGCGGTGCAGGCCGAGGGCGGGAACGCCATCCACTGCGGCACCCACGGCTCGGCCTTGGCACGTCCGTTCTCGCCCTCAAGGCAATCGGTGATGATCGCCTTGAGGGCCTTGCCCTTGGCGTCCTTGTTTCCGGCTGCAACGTCTGCGCCCGCTACCTCGCCGACGATGGCAAGCAGCACTTCGCGGTCGCGAAGCTGGTCGAAGAAGGCCGCGTCCGCCGACCAGTGACGGCGCATGTCGGTGCCGAGATGAAGGCCGATCATTTCCACCGCCTCGCTGCCCGCCCTCAAGGTTTCGCCCATGACGATCGCGACAATCTCCATCACCACCGGATCGGGCAATTCGAGAAGCCGCGCGAACAAGGGAGCAAAAGGGGGGCGGTGAAAGCCCTTTCCGGTGACGGTTGGCGCTTCCTCATTGAACCCGAGCACGGCAAGCACCGCGCGGCGCTGGAGGTCGAAGGCCGTTTCGGCGGAAGACGTCTCCACACTCTCGGCGATATCTTCCTTCGGCGCGCGCTGCGCCTCGATATCGACGCGCCAGAGGTCCGCGCCCGCGATCACATGCGCGAGCATCGCCCGCAGTGCGACCCCGCCATGGCCCGCAAGATCAGCCCGCACCGCCGCATGGCGATGAAGATCAATATAGGCATTGAGCGGACCCGACACTTCGGGACGCGATGGCTTGTCGATGATGGCATCACCCTCACCGCCGCCCCGCGAAATCCGCGCCGCTTCCTTGCCGGTGACGAAGCCTTCGTGGAACGTCACCTCGCCGCTCTCGCGAACCTCGACATAGATGCGACCGGCCTTGCGCTTGCCAGCATGAGCATGATCCCATTCACGGAACCACTGGCCGCGCTCCATGACGATCACGTCGGACCATCCGGCTTCGAAATAGTCCGCCTTGCGCGCCTCGACCTCCGCCATCTGTGCCGACCAGAACGCATCGCTGTCAGCAAAGAATCGATCCTCACCGAACAGGTCGGCGACAATGCCGCCCTTGAACGCATCGACGTCGAACAGCGCATGTTTGACCGCAATCGCCGTGCCGCCGAACAGCCATGCCTTGAGCTGGTGGCCGGTCGGGCAATAGGCGCTCTCGTCGTCGAGCAGCGCCAGCCACGCCTTCTGCTGGCTCTTCGATGCGAGGGTCAGATGACGGACGGTGCCCACATCGATCTGTCCGCTACGATAGAGAGTGCGAATGCGTGGGAGCAAATTGCCGAGCGCAAGGATGCGCTTCACCGCCGACGGCTCAAAGCCGAAGGTATCGGCAACCTCTTCGACGCTGCGCCCCGCCTTCACCAAGGCGACGAAGCTCTCCCACTGGCTGACCTCATCGGGCCGCACCCGCGCAAGATTTTCGAGCATCGAGGCTTCCAGCGCATCGGCATCGTCACCCTCGTCGAGGATCGCGCATGGAATAGGCCGAACCGCCCCGCCCTCGCGCGCCACAGCGTTGACGGCGGTAAAGCGCCGACGTCCCGCGACAATCTCATAATGTCCTTCGGCGCAGTTCGGTCGAACAAGCAGCGGCACGAGAATACCGCGCGAACGAATGCTCGGGAGCAGATCGGCGACCTCAGGGTCTTTCCCCTTCCCGCGCATGTTGGCGGCCGCAATCGACAGATGATCGAGATCGATAAAGTCGAGTTTCATGACAATCTTCCTTCTCTCTTCAACCACACCCGGCCCCGGACGGCGGGGCGGGCGGCGAGAAAAGGCAAAGGGACCGCGCCGGAGGCCAACGCGCACCCGCAGGGCCGCAATGAAATGGAGGAGCCGCGCGAAGCGCGGCTTGCGCACCGGCCGAGCGGTCCCACAGCCGCGCGCCGACTGCCACGCTGTCCGTGGCCGGCCAATCATAACGCCGCCGTGCGGTCAGCGCGGCGTCATTATCGGATAGAAGAACGCGCCCTTGTCGCAGCCGCAGGCGCGGCGGCGTGCGCGCGGGCCTGTGGGCCAGCCGCCGCCGTGCCAAGAAGCGAGACAAGAGCGTTGCGCGGCCCACCGTGCCAACGCGCGACCTCTGGCGGCGCCCGTCGCCGTCAGTGTGCGCTCAATTGAGGCCGCGCTCTACTTGCCCCCGTTGCCTTGCAGAGTATCTGATCAGGACGGCGGGAGCCCCGACGTTCAAGCCGCCATCAGAGATTTGACCACATCCATTTTGCTGTCGCGCAGCGCATCGAGATAGTCGCTCCACCATTGGTGCATCGCGACCCGCTCTTCCCAATAGCGCCCACGATTGTAGATTCCGCGCACCGCATTCGGATCGGCGTGAGCGAGCGAACGCTCGATTGCATCCGGGCTCCATTTCCCGCTCTCATTCAAGAGCGACGAGGCGGTCGTCCGAAGCCCGTGCGCCGTCACCTCGCCGGTCGCATAGCCCATGCGGCGGAATGCCTGGTTGATCGTATTCTCGCTCATCGGCCGTTTCGACGTGTGAAAGGCAGGAAAGACGAAACCTTCCGGCCCAGTCAGCTGATAAAGCGCTTCCAGATAGACGAGCACCTGACGCGACAGGGCCACAGCATGTGGCCGTCGCATTTTCATTCGCTCGGGTGGAACGGTCCAGATTGCCGCCGTCAGGTCGATCTCGGCCCATAGCCCCTGCCGCAACTCGCCGGGTCGCATCATCACATGGGGTGCAATCTGGCACGCAAGGCGCGTGATCGCATTTCCAGTATAGCCGTCGATCGACCGCAACAATTCGCCGACTCCTGCCGGATCGAGGATCGCCGCGTGATGCGTCACTTTTGGCGTCACGAGAGCTCCGCGTAACACCGATGTCGGATCGACCTCGCCTCGCCCGGTTGCCACGGCATAGCGAAAAACCCGGCTCGCGAACGACCGGCAACGCCGCGCCGTCTCACGCTTGCCGCGTGCTTCGAGCTTCTTGAGCGCCGCGAGCACTTCGATCGGCTTGATGTCAGCAACCGGCATGGCGGCGATCGGCTTCAATTGTGCCAGAAGCCAGTTCGCTTTCACTGTCGTTGTTTCCGCACGACCGTCGGCGACCATCTTTTCGATATATTCCTTGGCAATGTCTCCAAAGCTGTTCGCGGCCTTGAAGGCGGCGGTCAGCTTTTCACGCCTCCGCTCGGCTGCGGGATCGAGGCCCTCGGCAAGTTGCTGCCGCGCCTCGTCGCGCTTGCGCCTGGCGGCAGCCAATCCGATTTCGGGATAGCTGCCCAGCGAGATTCGGCTTTCCTTGCCAAGGTGGCAGAAGCGGAAGCGCCACAGCTTGGCTCCCGATGTGCGAACTTCAAGATATAGTCCGCCGGCATCCGGGACCTTATACGCCTTGTCTCGGGGCTTCAGTGCCCGAAGGCGAACATCGCTCAGCGCCATCTATCCACTCCTCCATCGATGTGTCTCGACGGTCGGAAGATTCGCCACTCAATTCTTGGCACATGGGTCACCAATTTGGTCACCTGCGACGTGACCCGTTACGTGACCCGGATTTTGCCGAGATGGAGTGAAATCTCTCTGGACAGCACAAGACAGAACCAAGCAGAAAATGGCAGATTTCTGCCCTTTTTACAAGGGTTCTTGGATGTCATGAGAATGGTAAATGGTGCCCAGAAGAGGACTCGAACCTCCACGACCTTGCGATCGCCAGCACCTGAAGCTGGTGCGTCTACCAATTCCGCCATCTGGGCACGGGGTAGGAGCGGGCGATTAGCTGCGGGGTGCGATGCTTGTCAACCGCGCTGCAACCATCCTTGCAAAATTTATTGCTAAGCGACGGTTTCGCGTCGGAAACGCGGGCGCCCCCTTGCCCTGCCCGGTGCTTCGCGGCATGGGGAGCGCGGGCGGCGCGTCCCTCGCGCCGCGAAAGAATCGACGACAGGCGAACGCGATGCGAAATCTCGACGGACAATTGATCACCATCTTCGGCGGCAGCGGCTTCGTCGGCCGCTATGTCGTGCAGCGGCTCCTGTCGCGCGGCGCGCGTGTGCGCCTTGCCGAGCGCGAGCCGCGCAAGGCCCTGTTCCTGAAACCACTCGGCGGACTGGGCCAGACGCAGTTTGTCGCCGCCGACGTCCGCGACGCCGCCAGCGTGTCGCGCGCCGTCGCGGGCAGCGATGCTGTCATCAATCTTGCCGGCAGCTTCGACGACATGTTCGCGGTCCAGGCCGATGGCGCGGGCCATGTCGCAGCGGCAGTCAATGCCGCCGGCATCCCTACCCTCGTCCATATCTCGGCGATCGGCGCCGATGCGAACAGCCCGTCAAACTATGGCCAGAGCAAGAGCGTTGGCGAAGCCGCCGTCCGCTTGACCTGCCCCGGCGCCGTGGTCCTGCGGCCCTCGATCATCTTCGGCCGCGAGGATCAGTTCATCAACCGCTTCGCGGCGCTGATCCGTATGCTGCCGGTCGTCCCGGTCATCGCGCCGAACACGAAATTCCAACCCGTCTATGTCGGCGATGTCGCGGATGCGGTGGTCGCGGCGCTGGACGCGTCGGCGGCAGGCCAGACCTTCGAACTTGGCGGACCACAGCAGTTCAGCATGGCCGGGCTGCTCGAATGGATCGGAGAGGCGACAGGACGCAATCGCCTGTTCGTCCCCATCCCCGATGCCGTCGCCTCCCCGCTCGCACGCGGCTTCGGCTGGATGCCCGGCGCACCGATTACAAAGGATCAGTGGCTGATGCTGCAAAGCGACAATATCGTTGCCGACAATGCTGCGGGGCTCGCCGATCTCGGCGTCACGCCGACCGCGCTCGCGGCGGTTGCTGACGGCTGGCTCGTTCAATATCGCCGCAACGGCCGCTTCGCGCAGGTTGCGGCGCACTGATGAGCATCTGGCTGACCGCGATCATCCTCGGCATTGTCGAGGGGCTGACCGAGTTCCTGCCCGTCTCGTCGACCGGGCACCTTATCCTCGCGACCGAACTTCTCGGTTATGACGCCTCGCGCTGGGCGATCTTCAACATCGCGATCCAGCCGGGCGCAATCCTTGCGATCGTCGTGCTGTACCGGAAGCTGTTCTGGGACATGTTCACGGGTTTCTTCCGCCGGGATCCGGTCGCGGTCGCCTTTGTCCGCAACCTGTTGCTCGCCTTTTTCCCTGCGGTGATCCTCGGCCTTGCGCTGGGCGATTATATCGAAGTGATGCTGGAAAATGCCGTGATCGTCGCATGGGCGTTGATCGTCGGCGGCTTTGCCATCCTGCTGGTCGAACGCTTCGCCAAGCCAAAGGAAAGCGGCGGGGTCGCCAATCTGTCCACGCGCCAGTCGATCCTGATCGGCCTTGTCCAGTGCATCGCGATGATCCCCGGGGTCAGCCGGTCGGGTGCAACGATCCTCGGCGCTATGTCGCTGGGCGTCGATCGCAAGACCGCCGCCGAATTCAGCTTCTTCCTCGCGTTGCCGACGCTGACCGGCGCAACGGTGCTGCAATTGTTCAAGCATCGCGACGCGATCACGACGAACGACCTCAGCCTGATCGCGGTCGGTGCCTTTGTGTCGTTCATCGTCGCATGGGCGGTGATCAAGGCGTTTCTGGCCGTCGTCACCCGCTATGGCTTCACGCCCTTTGCTTGGTACCGAATCATCGTCGGCGTCGCAGCGCTCATCTGGCTGGGGATGAGATAGGGCCGAATTGAGACTAACCGTGAAAGATAGTTGCGTAAGAGACTTTAAACCCGTCAAGGGCATCAATTTAAGGTCAGCATTGCTGACCTAACTCGTATTTCGTCCGTGACAGCGACGCAGCAGCTGTGCATTTGCCCCGCAACGAAGGGGAATTTGCAATGGCTGCCGATCGCATGCTCCAGTTTGTCGGGCGCGAACAATCTTATCCCGACAAGCGCTCCGCCGCCGAGCGCGCGCGTGATTTCAATGAAATCGCCGAGCGCTATGCGGCGCCCGACGCCGATGCGCAGGCATCGCGCTGCTCGCAGTGCGGCGTGCCCTATTGCTCGGTGCATTGCCCGCTCCACAATCATATCCCCGACTGGCTGCGCCTGACGGCCGAAGGGCGGCTGCGCGAGGCTTATGAACTAAGCAACGCGACCTCGACGATGCCGGAAATCTGCGGCCGCATCTGCCCGCAAGACCGTCTCTGCGAGGGCAATTGCGTCATCGAATTTTCGGGCCATGGCGCGGTAACGATCGGCAGCGTCGAAAAATATATCACCGACACCGCATGGGCGGAAGGCTGGGTCGAACCGCTGCAGCCCGGGCGCGACACCGGCCAGTCGATCGGCATCATCGGCGCCGGCCCCGCCGGCCTCACCGCCGCCGAATATCTGCGCGTCGAGGGGCATGAAGTTCATGTCTATGACCGCCACGACCGTGCCGGCGGCCTCCTCACCTATGGCATCCCGGGCTTCAAGCTGGAGAAGGATGTGGTGATGCGCCGCATCGACCGGCTCGCCGAAGGCGGCATCCATTTCCATCTGGGTTTCGACGTCGGCGGCGACGCCACGCTCGACCAGTTGCGCCAGAAGCATGACGCGATCCTGATCGCGACCGGCGTCTACAAGGCGCGCGAGATCAACGTCGCCGGTAATCAGGCCGAAGGCGTGATCGCCGCGCTCGACTATCTGATCGCCTCGAACCGCAAGAGCTTTGGCGACGAGGTCGCGGCGTTCGACGACGGCAGCCTCAACGCCGAGGGCAAGCATGTCGTCGTCATCGGCGGCGGCGACACCGCGATGGATTGCGTCCGCACCGCGGTGCGACAGGGCGCCAAATCGGTGAAATGCCTCTATCGCCGCGACCGCGAGAATATGCCGGGATCGCAGCGTGAGGTTTCCAATGCCGAGGAAGAAGGCGTCGAATTCGTCTGGCTCTCCGCTCCCGAAGCCTTCACCGCCAACAAGGCCGTCAAGGAAGTCGCGGTTGCCGGGATGCGCCTCGGCGCGCCCGATGCCAGCGGCCGCCGCAGCCCCGAAGTCGATCCGGGTCGCAAGTTCGACTTGCCCGCCGACATGGTGATCAAGGCATTGGGCTTCGATCCCGAAGAACTGCCGCACCTGTTCGGTTCGCCCGATCTCAGCGTCACCCGCTGGGGCACTTTGCGCGTCGATCATCAGACGATGATGACCAGCCTGCCCGGCGTTTTCGCCGCGGGCGACATCGTGCGCGGCGCCAGTCTGGTGGTCTGGGGCATCCGCGACGGCCGCGATGTCAGCGAACAAATGGCAAAGTGGTTGAAAGCCAAAGCGAAAAGCGAAAAGAGGGCCGCATGACCATCTTGAGAAGGACCATGCATATGTCGACTTTCAAATCGCTGCTGCTCGCCGGCACCATCGCCCTCACCCCGCTGGGTTCGACGGCCATGGCAGATCCGAAGGAATCCGCCAAAGAGGCGCCGATCGCCGAAATCGTAGCGCCCGCGATTTTCGAGGCTCCGGCGGAAGACGCAGTCGAATCCGAAGCCGACAGCGAAGCCCGTGCCGCCGAAGCCAAGGCAAAGATGCAGCGCGAGATGGACGAGGCCGTCGCGATGATCGAAAAAATCTTCGACACCAGCGACCTTCCCGCGATCGAACCCGCGCGCCTGACGCTTGCCGAGCAGACGACCGCCGCGCTCGTCGCGCCGGGCAGCCTCGAACGGATGATCGACAATCTCTACGGCAAGATGTTCACGCGCTTCATGAAAGAGTTCGACGGCACGTCCGACCTGATGATCTCGATCAAGACCGGGGTCGAAAGCGATGAGATCGCCAAGCTCGATGAAAAGAGCAAGGAAGCGATCGCCGACATGTTCGATCCGCACCGCAAGGACCGCGAAGATCAGATCACCAAGATCATCAAGCCGCTGATCAGCGAAGCGCTCGCCGATGTCGAACGCCCGATGCAGGGCGGACTGGCGAAAGCCTATGCCCGCAAATTCTCGGTCGGTCAGTTGAACGATCTCAACAGCTTCCTCGCGACCCCGACCGGCAAGGCCTATTCTCAGGAATGGATGGCGCTTCAGGCCGACCCCGAAGTCATGCTGGCGGTGGTCAAGGCGATGCCGCCGCTGGTCAACAAGTTCATCGACCGTGCCCCGACGATCGAGGCCGATATGAAGGATCTGCCGCAGGATCGCGCCCTTGCCGACCTCAACGAAGCCGAACTCAAGAAGCTCGCCAAGCTGATGAAGGTCAAGGTGAAGGTGCTCAAGGACCATCGCGACCTGTGGAGCGAGGACGCTGTGGCGACCGAAGCAGCAACCGACGTGGCGGAAGCCGCGACCGATGTGGATTACGCCGCAACCGCGGTCGACGCTGCGGCGGATGCCGCAGAGGCTGCCGCCGATGCAGCCGTCGCGTCCCCGGCCTATGACCGCAGCAACTGGTCCGACGCCGACCGCACCCGCGTCGAGGAACTCGAAGCCGCCTTTTATGAAGCCGAGCAGGCGGCGATCGCCAACGCGAGCGCCAAAAACCCTTCTTCCGAATAGGCTTTTAGCCACCCGTCAGGAACATCGACATGAACCATTACCCCACCCCCGAGCACGCACGCCTCGCCAGCGAAGGCATGTATCGCCCCGACCTGGAATCCGATGCCTGCGGCGTCGGGCTCATCGCGGCGACCGACGGCAAGGCTTCGCGCCGCGTCGTCGAGGCGGCGATCGAGGCACTGCGCGCGGTGTGGCATCGCGGTGCGGTCGATGCCGATGGCAAGACGGGTGACGGTGCGGGTATTCATGTCGATCTGCCCGTGCGTTTCTTTGACGATGCGATCGCGGCTTCGGGGCACAAGGTGCGCCCGAACCGCCTCGCCGTCGGCATGGTCTTCCTGCCGCGCACCGATCTGGGCGCGCAGGAGGAATGCCGCACCATCGTCGAGTCCGAGATCATCGACGCGGGCTTCACCATCTATGGCTGGCGTCAGGTTCCGGTCGACGTGTCGGTGATCGGCGACAAGGCGCAGCGCACGCGTCCCGAGATCGAACAGATCATGATCGCGGGGCCCCTGCCCGACGAACAATCGCTCGCCGAGTTTGAAAAGCAGCTCTACCTCGTCCGCCGCCGGATCGAGAAGAAGGTGATCGCGGCGCAGATCGCGGACTTTTATATCTGCAGCCTGTCGTGCCGCTCGATCATCTACAAGGGCCTCTTCCTTGCGGAAAGCCTCGCCGACTTTTTCCCCGACCTCACGAACAAATTGTTCGAAAGCCGGGTCGCGATTTTCCATCAGCGCTATTCGACCAACACCTTCCCGCAATGGTGGCTGGCGCAGCCCTTCCGCTGCCTCGCGCATAATGGCGAGATCAACACGATCCGCGGTAACAAGAACTGGATGCGCAGCCACGAAATCAAGATGGCGAGCCTCGCCTTCGGTGAACATTCGGAAGACATCAAGCCGGTGATCCCTGCGGGCGCATCGGACACGGCGGCGCTCGACGCGGTGTTCGAAACCCTGTGCCGCGCCGGCCGCGATGCGCCGACCGCCAAGCTGATCCTCGTCCCCGAAGCATGGGCGCACGATGTCGATACCCCCGACAGCCACCGCGCGATGTACACCTATCTCGCCAGCGTGATGGAGCCCTGGGACGGCCCCGCCGCGCTCGCGATGACCGACGGCCGGTGGGCGGTCGCGGGGATGGACCGCAACGCGCTGCGTCCGCTGCGCTACACGCTGACCGCCGACAATTTGCTGATCGTCGGGTCTGAAAGCGGGATGGTGCTCGTTCCCGAAGCGAGCATCCGCAAGAAGGGCCGCCTCGGCCCCGGTCAGATGATCGCGGTCGATCTCGAAGAAGGCACGCTTTACGAAGACCGCGCGATCAAGGATCTGATCGCCGATGCGCAGGATTATGGCGCGCGCGTCACCGGCTTCCGCACCATGGCCGACCTGCCCAAAGGCGGCAAAGCCAGCCTGCCGGCGTGGGAGCGCAAGGAATTGCTCCAGCGGCAGGTCGCCGCAGGGCTGACCATGGAGGATATGGAACTGATCCTCAGCCCGATGGTCGAGGATGCCAAGGAAGCCATCGGCTCGATGGGCGACGACACCCCGCTCGCCGTCATCTCCGACAAGCCGCGTCACGTCGCGCAATTCTTCCGCCAGAATTTCAGTCAGGTCACCAACCCGCCGATCGACAGTCTGCGCGAACGCCATGTGATGAGCCTGAAGACCCGCTTCGCCAACCTTGGCAACATCCTCGATGCCAAGGGTCAGAGCGCACATGTGCTGGTGATCGATTCCCCCGTGCTCGTCGGCGACGACTGGGATCGGCTGCGCGCCTATTTCGGCGATGCGGTCGCCGACATCGATTGCACCTTCAAGGTCGATGGCGACGCATCGACGCTCCGCGAAGCCATCGCCCGCGTCCGCCGCGAGGCCGAGGATGCGGTGCGCGCCGGGCGCAGCGAATTGTTCCTGACCGACCAGAGCATCGGCGAAGGCCGCGTCGGCGTCGCGATGGTCCTTGCCGCCGCCGCCGTCCACACACATCTGGTCCGCAAGGGCCTGCGCAGCTACGCCTCGATCAACGTCCGTTCGGCCGAAGTCCTCGACACCCACGCCTTTGCCGTGCTGATCGGCGTTGGCGCAACGACCGTCCACGCCTATCTGGCCGAAGCCGCAATCGCCGACCGCCATGCGCGGGGCCTGTTCGGCAAGGAGCTGTCGCTCGACGATTGCCGCCTCCGTTTCCGCAAGGCGATCGACGACGGCCTGCTCAAGATCCTCGCCAAAATGGGGATCGCGGTGATCTCCAGCTATCGCGGCGGCTATAATTTCGAAGCGGTCGGCCTCAGCCGCGCACTCGTCAACGACCTCTTCCCCGGCATGCCGGCGAAGATTTCGGGAGAAGGCTATCAGTCGCTCTTCATCAACGCGACCGACAAGCACAAGGCCGCCTATGACGCACGCGTCGCTACGCTGCCGATCGGCGGCTTCTACCGCCAGCGCGCGGGCGGTGAGACGCACGCCTATTCGGCGCAGCTGATGCACCTGCTGCAGACCGCCGTCGCGACCGACAGCTATTCGACCTATCTGCAATTCGCGCGCGGGGTCGCCGACCTTCCCCCCGTGTATCTGCGCGACCTGATGGAGTTTAACTATCCCTCGCAGGGCGTCGCGCTCGACAGCGTCGAGGCGATCACCGAAATCCGCAAGCGCTTCGTCACCCCCGGCATGTCGCTGGGCGCGCTGTCGCCCGAGGCGCATGAAACGCTGGCGATCGCGATGAACCGCATCGGCGCGAAAGCCGTGTCGGGCGAAGGCGGCGAAGCGAGCGAACGCTATCAGCCCTATGCCAATGGCGACAATGCCAACAGCAATATCAAGCAGATCGCGTCGGGCCGCTTCGGCGTCACCGCCGAATATCTCGGCGCGTGCGACGAGATAGAGATCAAGGTCGCACAGGGCGCCAAGCCCGGCGAAGGCGGCCAGCTTCCGGGCTTCAAGGTCACCGAGTTCATCGCGCGGTTGCGTCATGCGACGCCGGGCGTGACGCTGATCAGTCCGCCGCCGCACCACGACATTTACTCGATCGAGGATCTGGCCCAGCTCATCTATGACCTGAAACAGATCAACCCCAAGGCCCGCGTCTGCGTCAAGCTCGTCTCGAGCGCGGGGATCGGCACCGTCGCGGCAGGCGTCGCAAAGGCCCATGCCGACGTCATCCTCGTCGCGGGCAACACCGGCGGCACCGGCGCCTCGCCGCAAACGAGCGTCAAATATGCCGGCACGCCGTGGGAAATGGGCCTCAGCGAAGTCAATCAAGTCCTCACCCTCAACGGCCTCCGCCACCGCATCCGCCTCCGCACCGACGGCGGGCTCAAGACCGGGCGCGACATCGTGATTGCCGCAATCCTCGGTGCCGAGGAATTTGGCATCGGGACTTTGAGCCTCGTCGCAATGGGCTGCATCATGGTACGCCAGTGCCACAGCAACACCTGCCCCGTCGGCGTCTGCACGCAGGACGAGAAACTGCGCCAGAAGTTCACCGGCAGCCCGGAGAAGGTCATCAACCTGATGACCTTCATCGCCGAGGAAGTGCGCGAAATCCTCGCGAAGCTCGGCTGCCGCAGCCTCGACGAGGTGATCGGCCGCACCGAATTGCTGCGTCAGGTCAGCCGCGGCGCCGAACATCTCGACGACCTCGATCTGAACCCGATCCTCGCAAAGGTCGATGCGCCCGACGATCAGCGCCGTTCGCAAGGACCGAGCTTCCGCAACCCGGTGCCCGACAGCCTCGACGCACAGATTTTGAACGACGCCAAGCCTTTGTTCGATCGCGGCGAGCGGATGCAGCTGACGTACAATGTCCGGAACACCCACCGCGCCGTGGGCACCCGCCTGTCGGCCGAAGTCACCGCGCGCTTCGGGATGACCGGGCTCGCCGACAATCATGTGCAGGTCCGCCTGCGCGGCACCGCGGGCCAGTCGCTCGGCGCCTTCCTGTGCAGCGGCATCACATTGGAAGTCTTCGGCGACGCCAACGACTATGTCGGCAAAGGCCTGTCGGGCGGCCGCATCGTCGTGCGCCCGACCGTGTCGAGCCCGCTGGTCAGCCAGCATAACAGCATCATCGGCAACACCGTCCTCTATGGCGCGACCGCGGGCACCCTGCTCGCTGCGGGTCAGGCCGGCGAACGCTTCGCGGTTCGCAACTCGGGCGCAAAGGTCGTCGTCGAGGGCTGCGGCGCCAATGGCTGCGAATATATGACCGGCGGGACCGCCGTCATCCTCGGCCCGGTCGGGTCGAACTTCGGCGCCGGGATGACCGGCGGCATGGCCTTCATCCTCGACACCGACGACAGTTTCGAACGCCGCGCCAACGACGAATCGATCGTCTGGCAGCGCCTCGACAGCGCGCATTGGGAAGCGGTGCTGAAGGAATTGGTCGAAGATCATGCGCAGGCAACCGGCAGCAAATGGTCGAGCGAAATCCTCGCCGACTGGGATCGCTGGCAGGGCCGTTTCTGGCAGGTCTGCCCGAAGGAAATGCTCAGCCGCCTCGCGCATCCGCTCAGCGATGCGCCCGCCGAGGTGGTCGCGGCAGAGTAGGCTCAACAATCCTCCCTGTCGCGAAGCGATGGGGAGGTGGCAGCGCGAAGCGCTGACGGAGGGGCTTGGGCGCCGGCCCCTCCACCATCCGCTTCGCGGACGGTCCCCCTCCCCATGCGTGGGGCACAGGGAGGATATGCGCTCACCCCGCCCTAGCCCCGTCTCACCGCTCCCCCTTCCCCGTTCAGCACAGCGAAAGCGTAGTTTCTCTAAAGAACGCGCCATTCATGGACTCGCGTCCTTTGAAAGGATGAAGCCGATGCCCCGTTGGACCCTGACCGCCCTCCCCCTGCTCGCGCTCACCGCGCCGCTGCCCGCGCATGCTGCCGACACGCGGGCGCAAAGCACGGTTGAACGGCTGAACGACCCGGTCGAGCAGGATCGCATGGCCGACACCGTCGCCGCCATGGTCCGCGCGCTGATGCAACTCAACGTCGGCCCGCTCGCCGAAGCGGTCGCGCGCGTCGATCCCGAATCCGATGCCTCTTACATCCCGCCTGATGCCACGCTCGGCGAAATCGCCGGCCATGATGATCCCTATTATGCCGAACGCGTCGGCGACGATGTCCGCGCCGGCACCCGCATGGCGGGTCAGGCCGCCAGCACGCTCGCGTCTTATGCCCCGGTCCTCAAGGATATGGCGCGTGATCTTGCTGCGCAGTGGGAAAAACAGCTCGACGCGCAGCGTCGCTAAGCACCACTCTGCGCCATAGGCGTTGCCACCCCGGCCCCGCTGACGCTATGCCGGAATCATGTGGCAACTCTATCAATTCCCCCTCTGTCCCTTTTCGCGCAAGGTTCGCCTTTTGCTGGGCGAAAAGGGGGTCGGTTATGATCTGGTGCGCGAATCGCCGTGGGAACGGCGCGACGAATTCATCGATCTGAACCCCGCCGGGCGCACCCCGGTGATGGTCGATCAGGCGCGTGGGCAGGTGCTGATGGACAGCAATGCGATCGCCGAATATTTCGAGGAAACCGTCGAAGGCAAAGCGATGATCAACGGCACCGCGGCCAACCGCGCCGAGATCCGCCGCCTGACCGCGTGGTTCGACCATGATTTCTATTATGAAGTCACCGGCCCGCTGCTCTTCGAACGCATGCAAAAACGCATCGTCCACCGCCAGCCCCCCGACGCCGGCGCGCTGCGCGAGGCGATGAAGGCCGCGAACAACCATCTCGACTATGTCGACTATCTGATCGACCATCGCACCTGGCTCGCCGGCGCGACGATGAGCCTCGCCGATCTCACCGCCGCCGCCCATATCTCGGTCGCCGACTATCTGGGCGGGATCGACTGGACGGGACACGAACAGACCAAGGGCTGGTATTCGGGCTTGAAATCGCGCCCGAGCTTCCGCCCCCTGCTCGCCGAGCGGATGGAAATTGTCAGCCCGCCGAAATATTATGAGGATGTGGACTTCTGACCACATCCCGTCGCCCCCGCGAAGGCGGGGGCCGCTGGCAGCCTGAAACCGTGCCATCGTGGCAAGCCGACTGCGGCCCCCGCCTTCGCGGGGGCGACGACCATTCCTCAGCAGCCCTTATATTTCCAGTTGCGATCCTTGCCCTCGGCAACCTGCGCCACGATCGTTTCGATCCGCTTCACGCGGGTCTCCTCGCGCTTCGCCTCGATCACCCATTCGATATAGTCGCGGCGCTTGCCGGGCGAGAAAGCGTCCCAATGCGCCTGCGCGGCGGGATTCGCCTTCAGCGCCGCAGCCAGATCGGCGGGCATATCGAGCGCCGCCTTGGGCTTCGGCGCCGCTCGCTTCGGCTTACCTTCGGCCGCCAGCAGCACCGCCTTGGCGATCATCGCCGCCATCGCCGCGTCATCCGGCAAATCGGCGATCGAGGTAAGCCGTCCCATGCTCCCCATCGCACCGGTATCGCGCGGCGAACCCGTCACCTCCTCGTCGCGCCAGAAACCGAAGGTCGCATGTTCCTTGAACGCCGCCATCCCCGCCAGATTCTGACCGTTCAGCGTAAAATGCGGGACGCCCCATTTCAGCGTCTCTTCGGCGCCAGGTGCATAAACATGCACCAGTTCGCGCAAATGGGTCAGGATCGGCTGCGCGAAAGGCTTCGCCTTTGCGATATAGGCGTCAACGCGCGGGTCGCGAATTACCCCGGCCACCGCGCCGCGAGCAGATAATTGAGCGCCTCGCTGCCGCCAATCTTGAAACCCTTGGCCGCCGAAGGCGAAAGCCCGCTACGGTCGATCACTTCCAGACCAGCATCCTCGATCATCCCGGTCAGTTCCTCAGGCTTCAGAAACTGGTCCCAGTCATGGGTCCCGCGCGGCACCGCGCCGACGCGCTCGGCGGCCTCGACGAGCAACAGCTTCGACCACATCGTCCGGTTCGGGGTCGACAGGATCATCAGCCCGCCGGGTGCCAGCCGCGCGGCAAGTTCGCCGATAAAGGCCGCAGGATCGGTGACATGCTCGACCACCTCCATCGAGGTGACGAGGTCAAAACTCGCCGCCGGCAGCGCCGCCAGCTCGCCGGCATGATAGGTGATCGCCAGCCCCTGCCCCGCCGCATGCTCCCGCGCCGCGGCGATATTTTCGGGCGCCGCATCGACCCCGGTCACCAACGCTCCCATCCGCGCGAGCGGTTCGGCGAGCAGCCCGGCACCGCAGCCGACGTCGATCGCTCGCCGTCCGGCAAGCGGATAACGCTCGCGCGCATCGACATGCCAATGCACATCGACCTGCTCGCGGATATAAGCCAGCCGCACCGGATTAAGCTTGTGCAGCATCGCCGAGCTGCCATGGGGATCCCACCAGTCGGCGGCCAGGGCGCCGAAATGAGCGGCTTCCTGCGGATTGATTGTCGCGGCGTTCATGGAACAATCTGTGGCACTCCCCCCCGTCCGGCGCAAGAAATTTACCGTGCATGTGTTGCCGCCCTTGCCATTCCCGCTCCCCTTCCGTAACAGCGGCGCGCCGCAGAAATGCTTGGAAAAGTTGCGGCGGAAACCAGTTCAAGAAAGCAGGGTGACATGGCGCGGATCGTGATGAAATTCGGGGGTACGTCGATGGCGGGCACCGAGCGGATTCGCACCGTTGCGAAACTCGTGTCGCGCGAAGTCGCCAATGGCAACGAGGTCGCCGTCGTCGTTTCGGCGATGGCGGGCGAGACCGACCGCCTCGTCAATTTCTGCCGCGAAGCCAATCCGCGCTACGACCCCGCCGAATATGACGTCGTCGTCGCGGCGGGCGAACAGATCACATCGGGCCTGCTCGCGCTGACCCTGCAGGCGATGGGGACCCCGGCGCGCAGCTGGCTCGGCTGGCAATTGCCGATCCGCACCGAAGAAGCGCATGCGCGCGCGCGCATTTCGAACATCGACACCGGCGCGCTCGCCGCCTCGATGGCCAAGGGCGAAGTCGCCGTCATCCCGGGCTTTCAGGGCCTGATGGAGGACGGCCGCGTCGCTACGCTCGGCCGCGGCGGGTCGGACACCAGTGCGGTTGCGGTTGCCGCCGCGCTTAAGGCCGATCGCTGCGACATCTACACCGACGTCGACGGCGTTTACACCACCGACCCGCGCATCGTCGCGCGGGCACGCAAGCTCGACTTCGTGACCTATGAAGAAATGCTCGAGCTCGCGAGCGTCGGCGCCAAGGTTCTGCAGACCCGCTCGGTCGGCCTCGCGATGAAGGAAGGCGTGCGTGTGCAGGTCCTGTCCAGCTTCGTCGAGGGCGACGAAGCTCCCAAGACAGGCACGATGATCGTCAGCGACGAGGAAATAGAGGAACATCAGATGGAACGGCAGCTGATCACCGGCATCGCCCACGACAAGAATGAAGCGAAGATCATCGTCACCCGCGTGCCCGACCGGCCGGGCGGCGTCGCCAACATCTTCGCCCCGCTCGCCGCAGCCGGGATCAATGTCGACATGATCATCCAGAATGTCGGCCGCGACAAGGGCGAGACCGACGTGACATTCACCGTCCCCGCCGCCGATCTGATCCGCTCGATCGACATGCTCGAAGCCGCGAAGGACAAGATCGGCTTCAACCGCATCATCAGCGACGACAAGGTCGCGAAAGTCAGTGTTGTCGGCGTCGGCATGAAAAGCCATGCGGGCGTTGCGAGCACGATGTTCCGCGCGCTGGCCGACCGCGGCATCAACATCCAGGCGATCTCGACCAGCGAGATCAAGGTCAGCGTGCTGATCGACGAGGATGAAACCGAACTCGCGGTGCGCGTCCTGCACACCGCCTACGGCCTCGACGCCGACTAAGCCTCTCGCAAGCTGTTCCCCGGCGAAAGCCGGGGTCCACATCCCTTCTATTCGGTTGCCAGAGCTTGCCGTTCGCCCTCCGCGCGGCGGCGCAGCCGCGCCTGTCCGATGAAATGGACCACGATGATGTGGACCGCGAACAGGCCGAACTTCGACGCCAGCGGGAATATCCCGATAAACAGCGGCCACCACTGGGTGAAGAAGAGCGCAACGACGAGGTTCAGCCCCGCGCTCGCGAACATCAGCGCAGCCCAGATCATCCCGAACCGATCCATGACATCGCCCACCAGCGCCAGCTGTTCGGGCAGGATATAGCGGTTAAGCCAGCCGCGGCGCAGCATCACGCTCCCGACGACCAGATAGACGATCGTCGGCTTCGCCATCACGAAACGCGGATCGCCGGTGAAAAGCGTTGCCGCGGCGGTCAGCAGCACCGACGCGAGGCTGATCCACTGCAGCGCCGCGACTTTCCTGCCGCGCGCCAGTTCATAGCCGACGACCGCAACGGCAACCGCCGTACCCGCGACCGTTGCGGGCACGATCCCCGCCCCCGCGACCAGCAATATGGCAAAGACGATGATCCCCAACGAGTCGAACAGCATCGGCCCGAGGGCATAGAGCAGGGTTTTCATCCGCCATTCCTTTCGGTTCAATATTTCCACTGTCAATATTGACGCCCACCCGATCGGCGTCAAGTCAAAATTGACAGCGTCAATATCGAGGCGCTAAGCCGGGCCATGACCAAACCCTATCATCATGGCGATTTGCGCGCGGCGCTGCTCGCCGCCGCCGAGACCATCGTGAACCGCGACGGCGTCGCCGGCCTCACCCTGCGCGGCGTCGCGCGCGAAGTCGGCGCCTCACACGCCGCGCCCAAAAATCATTTCGACGACCTGACCGGCCTGCTCAGCGAACTCGCCGCAATCGGCTTTACCCGCTTCGCCGACCGCATGGCAAACGCGGCGGCGGCCGAAACCTCGGCGCAGGACAAGCTCAACGCCACCGGCCGCGCCTATGTCGAATTCGCCCTCGCCGAGCCCGGACTGTTCCAGCTGATGTTTCGCGGCGAACGCCTCGACAAGGCGCGCCCCGCGCTGCACGAAGCGATGGCCCGCGCTTTCGGCACGCTGACCGGCGCGGTCGCCGCGCTCCACACCGACGACCCCGCCGCCAAACGCGCCGCCCGCGCCCACGCCGCCCGCGCGTGGAGCATGGTCCATGGCTATGCCATCCTGCTCCTCGACGACCGCCTCAACCCGCTGCTCGACACCGAGGCTCCGAGGGCCGACGCGATGGTGCTGCTCGACGACATGCTGACGCTGGGCTGAAAAGCACAAAACCCGCCTCCGACAGGGGAGACGGGTTTCGCATGTCTTGTGAGCTGGCCCGGGAGAGGCTTTGAGCCCCTCCCGGCCGCCTCAGGCGACGTCGAACCGGTCGGCGTTCATCACCTTGGTCCACGCCTTGACGAAGTCGCGCACGAACTTTTCCTCATGCCCCTTCTCGGCATAGACTTCGGCGGTCGCGCGCAACTGCGAGTTGGAGCCGAAGATCAGGTCGGTGCGCGTCGCGGTCCAGCGCTGGGTGCGCCCACCGCGATCATAGCCGATGAACTCCTCGTCGCCGCTGGTATCGACGACCTCCCAGATCGTATCCATGTCGAGCAGGTTGACGAAGAAATCATTGGTGAGCTGACCGACGCGATTGGTAAGCACGCCATGCTTGCTGCCCCCCGCATTGGCGCCGAGGACGCGCAGCCCGCCCACCAGCACCGTCATTTCGGGTGCGGACAGGCCCAACAACGACGCGCGATCGAGAAGCAGTTCCTCGGTCTTCACGCGATGTTTCGTCGCCAGATAGTTGCGGAAGCCATCAGCCTTCGGCTCCATCACGTCGAAGCTTTCGGCGTCAGTCAGCGCATCGGTCGTATCACCGCGCCCGCCGGTGAAGGGCACCGCGATATCGAAGCCGGCATCCTTCGCCGCCTTCTCGACCGCCGCGCTGCCCGCCAGCACGATCGCATCGGCCAGCGACAGATTGCCGCGCAGCTCATTGATCTTGCCAAGCACCTTCGACAGCTCGGCCGGATCATTGACCGCCCAGCCCTTTTGCGGCGCCAGCGCCACGCGTGCGCCATTGGCGCCGCCACGATAGTCCGACTTGCGATAGGTGGAAGCCGACGCCCACGCCGCCTTGACCAGTTCCCCGACGCTGAGCCCCGAGCCGAGGATCGCGCTCTTGAACGCCGATACGTCGCCATCCGACGGCTTGGCTCCGGCCGGAACCGGGTCCTGCCAGATCAGGTCTTCGGCGGGAACTTCGGGGCCAAGATAGCGGACCTTGGGCCCCATGTCGCGGTGGCACAGCTTGAACCATGCCCGCGCGAAGGCGTCCTTGAACGCTTCATGATCGTTCCGGAACTTCTCCGAGATCTTGCGGAATTCGGGATCGACTTTCAGCGCCATGTCGGCGGTGGTCATCATCGTCGGCACGCGCTTGCCCGGATTATGGGCGTCGGGCGCCTTATCCTCTTCCTTCTGGTCGATCGGCTGCCACTGCTGCGCGCCAGCGGGACTGCGTACCAGTTCATATTCATAGTCGAGCAGCAGACGGAAGAAATTCTCCGACCATTCGGTCGGCGTGTTGACCCACGCCCCTTCGATCCCGCTGGTGATCGCATGCGCGCCCACCCCGGTTTCAAAGCTCGACGACCAGCCGAGCCCCTGCAAGGTGAGATCGCCTCCCTCCGGAGCCACACCCACCAGGCTCGCGTCGCCCGCGCCATGCGCCTTGCCGAAGGTGTGGCCACCGGCGGTCAGCGCGACCGTCTCCTCATGGCTCATCGCCATGCGCTCGAACGTAACCTTGATGTCGCGCGCCGACAGCAGCGGGTCGGGATTGCCGCCCGGCCCTTCGGGATTGACGTAGATCAGCCCCATCTGGATCGCGGCGAGCGGATTTTCGAGGTCGAGCTGTTTGTCGGGGTCGATGCGCGTCTGCACCCCTTCGCTAACCCACAGATCCTCGGCGCCCCAGTAAATGTCGCGCTCGGCCTCATAAACATCCTTGCGGCCCCCGCCGAAACCGAACACCGGCCCGCCCATCGATTCGATCGCGACGTTGCCCGCGAGAATGAACAGATCAGCCCAGCTGATCTTGCTGCCGTATTTCTGCTTGATCGGCCACAGCAGGCGGCGCGCCTTGTCGAGATTGCCATTGTCGGGCCAGCTGTTGAGCGGGGCGAAACGCTGTTGCCCGCTGTTCGCGCCGCCGCGTCCGTCGGCGGTGCGATATGTGCCCGCGGCGTGCCACGCCATGCGGATGAAGAACGGGCCGTAATGACCATAGTCGGCGGGCCACCATGGCTTGCTGTCGGTCATCAGCGCGGTGAGGTCATCCTTGACCGCCTGATAGTCGAGCGACTTGAAAGCCGCGGCATAATCGAAATCCGCACCCATCGGGTCGGGCGACACGCCGCCCTGATGCAGGATTTCGATCGGCAGCTGATCGGGCCACCAGTCCTTGTTCGTCCGGCCGAGCAGCGAGCGGAAACGGTCACCGCTGACCGGACAACCTTTTGCGGGATCCACGGGGGTTTCGGCGTTCATACAGTCTCTCCTCTTATGGTCGTTGGGCCTGTTATGGTTTTGGGACGCGATGGCGTGTCGGGATGACCGGCGCATGACGGCGGAACGGCGGCCGCCGCACCGGATCGCAAAAAACGCAGGAAAACCATGAGTCGATGGCATCATCCTTTCGCTCTGACCGGGGCAGGATAGGCGGCGCCTTCCCATCGACAAAACCAAATATGCTGAATTCAGTAAGTGAGTGATCCGATTAGAAACGCCTCGGCACGCCAGGCATCATGGCCCTCGTCTCAAATGGGCCACGCCCCGACGATCAGCTGGCATTGGACGGAACATGGGCGACGGCGGCGGGTTCCTGAAGGGTCGCGAGATGATCGCATGCCGCGACTGCAAGGAGAAGGAAAGTGGCTAACGACCCCAACCAGAACCAGAAGAAAACGCCGGCCCAGCGCGAGGAAGAACAGCGCCGCCAGCAACAGCAGCAGGGCGGCCAGAACCGCCAGCCGGGTGAACAGCGCCGCGAAGACGGCGATCAGAATCGCCCGCAGCAGCGCTAACCCGCCTGCATGAGAAAGGGGCCGCTCCATCGGAACGGCCCCTTTTCTTTTTTGCGCGGCTTTCGCCTTCGACGGGTCAGAAGCTCGCCTTGATCGTCCCGCCCCAAGTGCGCGGATCGCCCGGTAAGCCGACGATCAGACCGGTGTTGCCCGGACCGACGCTCAGCTGCTCCAGATAATTCTGGTCGAACGCGTTGCGAACCCAGCCATAGATGTCGAAGCCCGATTCCGTCCGGAAACCGGCGCGGAAGTTCGAAAGCGAATAACCCTCGATCCAAGTATAGGCCGAGGGCGACGGGTTCGACGAGAAGTTCGAACGATAGCTGCCGTCATAGCCCAGATAAAATTGGCCATCTTTCCCGAACAATTTGGACTCGGTGTTCGCTTCCGCGCCGAAGGAAAGAGCCAGCTTCGACACGCCCGGCAGGCGCTGACCCGAGATATCGCAGTTCGAGGGGCTGTTGCCCGGCGTTCCCGGCGCGGCGATCACCGCCCCGGTCCCGCCACCCGACAGTTCTGGCGGGCACGGCGCATCGACGAAACGCTTGTACTTGGCATCGGTGTAGGCGCCATTGGCATAGGCGCGGAACCGCTCGCTCGGCCGGACCGACAGATCGGCCTCAATGCCTTGCGTGCGAACCTTGCCCGCATTGGCCAGATAGCCGCGCAGCACGCCGAACTGGCCGTTGTTCACATTGGCCTGATAATTTTTGATGTCGGTGCGAAAGGCCGTGAGGTTGAAGGTGATGCGGCGGTCCCAGAACTCGCTCTTCACCCCCGCTTCGAAATGATTGACCGATTCCGGCTTCACCGTCGCGGCGGCAAGGATCGGATTGTTCGAACCGTCGGTCGGGACGCCATTCTGATTGATCCCGCCCGATTTGAAAGTCTTGGCATAGGTCGCATAGAAAAGCAGATCCGACGTCGCCTTGTACGTCGCGGTCAGATCGTAACTGAAATTCCAGTCGCTGAACGAGGGCGAGATTTCCTGCGGCGCAAAGACGCCCAGCCGCGCGACCGTGATCGCATCGGTCGGACCGAAGACGACCGGCGTTCCGTCGCCGGCAAAAACGCGGCGCTGATAGAAACCGTCCTTCTTGTCATAGTTCAGCCGCACCCCCGGCTGGATCGTGAACTGGTCGGTGACCTTCCAGCTCGCCTGCCCGAACAGCGCGGCGCTGGTGTTCTTGAGATATTGGGTGTTGATCGCGGTCAGCCCGTCGAGCACCGCCGGATTGTTCGCCAGCGCGTTTGTCGGATTGAGCGTCCATCGGCTCGACGCAGGGCCGTGGGCTTCGGTGCCCTGCGTGTCGATGCGCTGATAATAATAGAATCCGCCGACCACGAAATCGAACCGGTCGCCGGTGTAATTATAGCGCAGTTCCTGCGTATATTGGTCCTGCTGCGACGGATTCTGCGACTTGGTGACGATCGGCAGGCCGGTGAAATCGCGATCATTCTCCGGCTGCCAGTCCCAGAAGCGCCACGCCGTAACCGATGTCAGCGTGCCGGGTCCGACGTCCCATTTGACGCGAAGCGCGGCGCCGCCGATCTTGTTGCCCGCGTTGAGATTGGCGTCGAGGTCGGTCAGCCGGTCATAGGGATTAGTGCTCGGAACCACATAATTCTGCGCTGCGGCGAGCGCCGCATATTGCCGGTTGAGCGGCCGCTGCGTCGCGCCGGTGCGGACATAGACCGACGCGCAGCATACCGCGTCCTGCTTGTTCCAGTCGCCCGACAGGGTGATGCTGAGGTTGTCGTTCGGCTGCCACAGCAATTGCCCGCGAACACCGATATTGTCCTGGCTCTGGACCCAGCGGTCGGTCGCGACATTGCGAATGGTGCCGCGCCGGCTGGTCGACGAAATGGCGACGCGCGCCGCCAGCGTGTCGGACAGCGGACCCGAAATCGCGGCCTTCGCCTGCTTGAAGTTCAGATTGCCGATGCTGAGTTCGGCCTTCCCCTCGAAATCGAAGGTCGGCTGGTTGGTCGTGATATTGATCGCGCCCGCCGTCGTGTTCTTGCCGTACAACGTACCCTGCGGCCCGCGCAGCACTTCGATCTGCGCGACGTCGAGGAAGTCGAAGGTCGAGGAAGCAACGCGCGAATAATAGACGTCGTCGACATAAATGCCGACGCCCTGCTCGATCCCGTCGTTGGTCAGCCCGAACGGCGCGCCGATGCCGCGGATATTGACCGCCGTGTTGCGCGGGTTCGACGAATAATATTGCAGCGTCGGGGTCAGCTGCGTCAGGCGGCCGACGTTAAAGCTGCCCGTATTGTCGATCTGCTCGCCCGCGACGACCGAGATGGCGATCGGCACATCCTGGGCTGTTTCCTGGCGGCGACGCGCGGTGACGACGATATCGCCGCCATAGCTGCCCTGCGTGGTGGCGCTGTCATCGGCGGCGGAGGTCGCCGCGTCGGCGGCAGCATCGGCCGCCGTTTCATTGGCGGTGGCGGGTGTGGCGGCAAAGGCCAGCAGAAGCGAAAGCGTCAGCGAGGCGGCCGGAAGGCGTCGGCGAAGCGAAGGATATCTGGCAGTCATGGCAATTTCCTGTTGCAAAGAAAATCGCCACATCCGGTGGTCCGGTCTGCGGCAAGGCCGGGGGATGCGTCCCCCGTTGGGAGTTTAAATCAGGGTCGAATGGTGATTGACCCTAGTTGGGGTAGCGGTGGCGCTCGGTGACATCGACCTGCACCAGCCGCCCCTCGTGGACAGTCAGCTGGATGGCGCCAAAGCGCAGCTTGTCGAGTGCGTCGAGCACGGTCTGCACGGCAAGCGGAACGCTTTCGCGTTCGCTCTGCGCCGCATTTGTCGGCTGTGTCATCAGGATCCCTTTCCCTCTTTGGATTCGCCCATAAGCATATGCCAAGTGTTTTAGTTGACAATGATTGATTTGCTTTCTGCGCCGAAAGGTTGGGTTGGCGCGCCCAGTCGTTTGCCGGCGCGCGCCAGCAAAATGCCCCTTCTCCACGCCAGGGATTGCGCGCGAGTCCCAGTGCTGGCAAAGGCGCGGAGATGGATAAAATTCAACAACTGATGGCGCGCGGCACCGAACTTCTGGGCAGCGACTACGCCATCCTGTGCGGCGCGATGAGCTGGGTTTCGGAACGCAATCTGGTCAGCGCGATCAGCAATGCCGGCGGCTTCGGCGTCATCGCGTGCGGCGCGATGAACCCCGATCAGCTCGATGCAGAGATTGCGGCGACCAAGGCGCTCGCGACACGCAATTTCGGCGTCAACCTGATCACCATGCACCCGCAATTGTTCGAGCTGATCGACGTCTGCGCAAAGCATGGCGTCGGCCATGTCGTCCTCGCAGGCGGCTTGCCGCCAAAGGGCAGCCTGGAGGCGATCAAGGCGTCGGGCGCGAAGGTCATCTGCTTTGCGCCGACGCTGGCGATGGGCAAAAAGCTCGTGCGTTCGGGCGTCGATGCGCTGGTGATCGAGGGGATGGAGGCCGGCGGCCACATCGGTCCGGTGTCGACCAGCGTGCTGGCACAGGAAATCCTGCCGACGCTGGCGGAAGAAGTCCCGATCTTCGTCGCCGGGGGCATCGGCCGCGGCGAGGCGATCGCCGCCTATCTCGAAATGGGCGCATCGGGCGTCCAGCTCGGCACCCGCTTCGTCTGCGCAACCGAAAGCATCGCGCATCCCAATTTCAAAAAAGCCTTCATGCGCGCGTCGGCGCGCGAGGCGATCGCAAGCGTCCAGATCGACCCGCGCCTGCCCGTCATCCCGGTCCGCGCGCTCAAAAATGCGGGGACCGAGGCGTTCACCGCCAAACAGCGCGAAGTCGCCAACATGCTCGACAGCGGACAGGTTGACATGGCGGCCGCACAGTTGGAAATCGAACATTATTGGGCCGGGGCCCTGCGCCGCGCCGTGATCGACGGGGACGTCGAAAACGGCTCGTTAATGGCAGGGCAATCTGTCGGCATGGTATCAGAAGAAGAGAGCGTAGCGTCAATCGTCGCATCGCTGGTGCAACAGGCCGAAGCGGCGTTGCATGCTCGGGGTTGAAGCCGCATGATGGAGCGGCTGGGGAGAATATCATGAATTTGTCGCGTAAGATTATCGTCGCCGGTTTGCTCGCGAGCGTAGCCGCGTGCGCGCCCAAGCCCGTCGCGCCGCCTCCGCCCCCGCCGCCCCCGCCGGTTGCCATCGTCATTCCGCCGCGGCCGCTGCCCCCGGGCAACGCCGCCTTGACGCAAATCCTGCCCGCGCGCGGAATGGACGGCCGTTTCACGACCGCGAACAGCAATGTCACCGGGGATCGTGCCTTCTGGCAGATGAAGATCGCGCTGAACGTCGCCGCGATCGGTTGCCGCGGGCCCGAGGAAGCAACACTGGTTTCGGCCTATAACAATATCATCAAGACCCACGGCAAGGCGATCCGGACGACCGAGAAAAATGTGATCGCACAACTCGGCAAGGAAATGCGTACCAACGGAACCGCCGCGCGCGACAAATTGTCGACCCAGCTGTTCAACTATTTCGCCCAGCCGCCGGCGCAACGCTCCTTCTGCCCGCGTGCCAACGAGATTGCGCAACTGGTGTCGAGCACCCCGGCCGCGCAGGTCGTGGCGGACGCCCCGACGCATCTCGCCCGCCTCGACCAGCCCTTCCTCGACTTTTATGAGGCCTATGCCAAATATCAGTCGGATGTCGTGGCTTGGGACGCCAAATATGCGCCGCCGCCGCCGATCATGAGCGCCCCGGCGCCCATGAACCCCGTCGGCCCGACAAATCCGGCGGGCACGATGAGCGTCGTCCCGGCAACCGCGACACACAGCAACTGACGCGCCGCCTCATCCGGCCCAAGAAGAGATTGGCGAAGGTCGCGCGCGCAGCAATGGCGCGCGGCCTGCGCATCTGTTAGCAGGGCTGTAATGACCAACGCCCCGCTCCCGCCCTCGTCGGCCGCCCAATCGGCGCGCACCATATTGACCCGGTTGCACGAGGTCATGGCATCGCGCACCAACGCGCAGGGCAAGCTCAATCAGGTCGTCGGGATCATCGGCGAGTGCCTGGACAGCGAAGTCTGCTCCATCTACCTGCTGCGCGAAGGCGCA
This sequence comes from Sphingopyxis selenitireducens, assembly GCF_051550705.1. Classification (NCBI taxonomy): domain Bacteria; kingdom Pseudomonadati; phylum Pseudomonadota; class Alphaproteobacteria; order Sphingomonadales; family Sphingopyxidaceae; genus Sphingopyxis; species Sphingopyxis selenitireducens. Next base: position 127,186 of record NZ_JBPULG010000002.1, on the reverse strand, counting down.
CTGGAACTCTACGCCACTCGCGGGCTGAAGCAGGAGGCGGTTCACGTCACCCGCCTCGGCCTTGGCGAAGGGCTGGTCGGCATGATCGCCGACCAGATCGAAACGCTGAACCTCGACGAAGCGGCATCGCACCCCGACTTTTCCTATCGCCCCGAAACCGGCGAGGAATTGTTTCACAGCTTTGCCGGCGTCCCGATCATTCGCCGCGAGCGCGCGGTCGGGGTACTGTGCGTCCAGCACAGCGACCCGCGCCGCTACGCCGATATCGAGATCGAGACGCTGCAGACCGTCGCCATGGTCCTGTCCGAACTCATCTCCAACGCCGACCTCGTCGACACCGCCGCGCGCACCGACGCCGCAACGGCCGACCAGTCGGCACAGCGATTGAACGGGCAAAAGCTGGTCGACGGAATGGGCGCCGGGATCGCGGTGTTCCACCAGCCGCGCATCACCATCGAACATACCGTCGCCGACGATATCGAAGCCGAGCGTCACCGGGTTTACGCGGCGTTCGACAAGATGCGCGAACAGATCGACCGCATGACCAGCCAGGCCGAATTCGGCGTCGGCGGCGAGCATGACGAGGTGCTCGAGACGTACAAGATGTTCGCCTATGACGAAGGCTGGTCGCGACGGATCAACGAGGCGATCGACAGCGGCCTGACCGCCGAGGCGGCGATCGAGCGCGTCCAGCAGCGCACCCGGATGCGGATGCGCCAGATCGACGACGCGCTGCTGCGCGACCGCATGCACGATCTGGAGGATCTGTCGAACCGGCTGATCCGCATCGTGTCGGGCCAGATGGGCACCGCGGCGCAAATGGGGCTTCGGCAGGATTCGATCCTGATCGCGCGCAACCTCGGCCCTGCCGAACTGCTCGAATATGACCGCCGCCGCCTGAAAGGCGTCGTGCTGGAGGAAGGGTCTCTGACGGCCCATGTCATCATCGTCGCGCGCGCGATGGGTGTGCCCGTGCTGGGCCGCGTGCGCGATGTCCGTACCTCGATCCGCGAGGGCGACCTGCTGCTGCTCGATACCGCCAGCGGAGCGCTGCACGTTCGCCCGACACAGGCGGTGCAGGACGCCTTTGATGCGCGGCTGGAAATTTCGCAGAAACGGCGCGCCAACCTCGCCTCGCTCCGCGACCTGCCCGCAGTCACCAAAGATGGCGTGCCGATCGAGTTGATGATCAACGCCGGGCTGCGCGAGGATGTCGCCGCGCTCGACCTCACGGGCGCAAACGGCATCGGCCTGTTCCGCACGGAATTCCAGTTTCTGGTGTCGGCAACCCTTCCATCGCGCGACCGCCAGCAGCGACTCTATCGCGACGTGCTCGACGCCGCAGGCGACCGCCCGGTGATTTTCCGCACGGTCGACATCGGGGGCGACAAGGCGCTGCCCTATATGAACGTCGGCGACACCGCGCAGGAGGAAAATCCCGCGATGGGGTGGCGTGCGCTGCGTCTCGCGCTCGAACGCGAAGGCTTGCTGAAGGTGCAGGCGCGCGCGTTGATGGAGGCGGCCGCCGGGCGAACGCTCAACGTCATGTTCCCGATGGTGTCGGAACCCTGGGAATATGAGGCGGCGCGCAACCTGTTCGTCGGTCAGCGTGCCTGGCTCGCCAGCCACAACAAGAAATTGCCGGTCGCGATCCGTTACGGCGCGATGCTGGAGGTTCCGGGCCTTCTCGAAACGCTCGACCTGATGTTGCCGCACCTCGATTTCCTGTCGGTCGGGACGAACGACCTCACCCAGTTTCTGTTCGCCGCCGACCGCGCGCATCCCCGGCTGGCCGAACGCTATGACTGGCTGTCGCCGACGGTCATGCGCTACCTATCGCGCGTCGTGAAAACCGTCGCGGGATCGAAGGTCGCGCTGGGTGTCTGCGGCGAAATGGGCGGCCGGCCGCTGGAGGCGATGGCGCTGCTCGGCATCGGGATCGAACGCCTGTCGATCACGCCCGCTGGCGTCGGGCCGGTCAAGGCGATGATCCGCTCGCTCGATCTTGGCGCGCTGCGCGCTGCGATCCCCGCGATCCTTGCCCAGCCCGCACAGAATCCGCGCGGCCAATATCAGGCGTGGGCGGATAAACATGGCGTCGATCTCGGCGATTGAGCTTTCGCACAATTGCACCGGCCAATGTTTATGATATGTTCCCTCCTCCGAGGTGAGGAGAAACCATATGACCGATTCGAGCCCGCGCGCCAGCGGCCAATGCCATTGCGGCGCCATTCGCTATTCCATGCCGACCGCGGTCGAGCATCATGCGCTGTGCAACTGTCAGGATTGCCGTCGCCATTCCGGCGCCCCGCTCGTCGGCTGGGCACTCGTCGGACAGGATGAACTCGACCTCAACGGCACGCCGAAAATCTACGCGTCGTCGGAACATGGCCGCCGCCATTTCTGCGCCGACTGCGGGACCGGGCTTTTCTATACCAATGAAGCCATCTTCCCCGGCAAGATCGACGTCCAGTCGGCAACGCTCGACGATCCCGACCTGATCCCGGCCGGCGCACAAATCCAGACCGCCGAGCGTATCGGCTGGATGGAAAGACTGAACGACCTCCCCGCGTTCGAACGCTATCCGCCTTTCGAATAGGTGTCTCTGCCAACGCCAACAGACGTCGGCTTAGGGGTGGGAAGCTGCAATTCCCCTCACCCGTCGGGAGAGGGATACGCAGGCTTGGTTGCGTAGCAACCCTAGCCGAAGTTGGGTGAGGGGATCACCGGTAGATTGCTGAAATTGCCGGTTGCCAAACCTCACACACCCTCACCCAACCCTCGCCCAAAGGGAGAGGGCTTTTACGTCAACAACCGGTCGTTATCCGCCATTCGTTTTTCAGACCCTATGATCGCCAGGCAAGCGGTCAGCGGGCGCCATCGGCTGCAACGACGGCCTTGACCAGCGCCGCGATGTCGAGGCGCTCGGTGGCATCGTCATAGCCCTGACGAACGATCACCAACTGGCGCGACGGGATGACGACCAGATATTGGCCGCGATTGCCGAAGGCGCCGAACGCGTCGACGGGAATGCCGTCCGATTTGTTGAACAGCCAGAAACCCGCACCATAACCGAACGGACCATCGGGCTGCGGCCCGCTCGGCGTCGTGACAAAGCGGCGCCAGTCGGCAGGGAGCAGGCGCTCGCCCTTCCATAGTCCGTCATTCTGATAGAGCAGCCCCAAACGCGCGAGATCGCGCGCGGTCGTCGAGACCTGGCTCGACAGGATATAATCGCCATTCCCGTCATGTTCGGCGAAGGTCCGCGTCATACCGATCTTGTCGAAAAAGGCAGCAGGGTCGAGGGACCCCGATGCCTTTCGCTGCGCCGCCCGAAGCGACTGCACCGCAAGCAACGTGTCGTTGTTGGCATAGCGATAGCGGCTGCCCGGCGGGTGAAGCAGCGGCCATTGGACCGTCCACTGGCGCACCGACGCACCGCCCATATAAATGGCATCGGTGCGGTTGCCCGCGGTATCGCTGGTCAGCCCGCTCGCCATGCGCATCAGCTGTTCGGTCGTGATCGCGGCGCGCGGATCGCCGGGGGCCTGCCAATCGGCGATCATCGCGGGCTTCGTCACGTCGATCCGGCCCTGATACGCCGCATGGCCGATCAGCGTCGCCGCCATCGACTTGGCGACCGAGAAAGTTCGTTGCGCAGTGTGCGGACCATGCCCCGGCTGATACCATTCGGCCACGATCCGCCCTTGTTTGACGATCAACAGCGAGCTGCTGCGGCCGCCGAAACCGTCGAGGCCCATCGAAACCCCTGCGAAGGGCGGGACGCCTGCGGGCACCCCGACGCGCGCAGACCGATCGCCCAGCGGCCAGTTTTGATCGTCGAGGTTCGGCCGCGCCGCCGCGGCGGCCTGCCCCGGCGACCTCACCGCCGCACCGATCGGCAGGGTAACGCAGCCCTCGCGGCTGCCCCATATCGCGATGCGCGGCGGCATATCGTCGCGATACGCCACACTGACCCGCTTCGCCTTGTCGTCGATATCGGCCTTGAGCGCACGGACATCGGCCTCGATCTCGGGATAGATATGGGTCAGTTCGTCGCGCTCGATATCGGCGAGCGACTTGCCCGCGCCGTTCCACAGCGCCGAACAGGTGACGCCGGCGCGATATCCCGCCGCCCACGCCCGATTAATCTCCGCTTGGGCGTCGGCTGCATGCGCGGGTAGAGCGAATGCGGCGAACGCGACACCAATGGCCAGACCGCGCAACATCTCAGGGCCGCTCGCCAAATGCCTGCCGCTGCGGCTTTTTGGCGCGGTCCCACCAGGCCCGGCGGATGACGTCGGCGACGCGTTCGGGATCGGCCGATCCGAAACGCACGAGCAGCGCGTGCCAGCCTTCATAATGGGCGGTCTGCCAGAAAGTCTCGGGATCGGTTTCAAGCAGAATTTCCTTTTCGTCGGGCTTGCTCATGACAACGAAGCTGCCGGGCTCGCGCCCGGGCGACACCAGCGCCTTGCCGTTGAGCTTGGGACAGGGGGTGCCGTAAAAGGGCGCCATTTCGACGTCGGGAAGGCCGCAGGTGAAGGCAATCACATCGTCCCAATCGTCGAATGACGGCGGCATCGCCCTTCCCCTTCCTTTTATTCTCCGCGCAGGCGGCGCTGCTCGTCCCACCACGCCAGCCGCTCGCCGATCCGCTTTTCGAACCCGCGATCGACCGGGCGATAAAAATCCACCGGCGCCATCGCATCGGGCCAGTAATTATCGCCCGAAAAACCCTCGGGCGCATCATGGTCATAGCTATAACCCGCGCCATAGCCCAGATCCTTCATCAGCTTGGTCGGGGCGTTCAGGATATTCGCGGGCGGCGCGAGCGATCCCGTCTCGCGCGCCGCCGCCCAGGCCGCTTTCTGCGCCGCATAGGCGGCGTTCGATTTGGGCGCGGTCGCGCAATAAAGGCACGCCTGAACGATCGCGAGTTCGCCCTCGGGCGACCCCAGGAACTGATAGGCATCCTTGGCGGCCAGGCACTGGATCAGCGCCTGCGGATCGGCCAGCCCGATATCCTCACTCGCGAAGCGGACGATACGGCGCAGGACGTAAAGCGGCTCCTCCCCCGCCACCAGCATCCGCGCGAGCCAATAGAGCGACGCCTGCGGATCGGACCCGCGCATCGCCTTATGCAGCGCCGAAATCAGATTATAATGGCCGTCGCGATCCTTGTCATAGACGGGCATGCGCCGGTGCAGGAATTGCGCCAGCTCGGCGGGATCGAGCGGGGCGTCGAGGACTGCCGCGAACAGCGTCTCGACCTGATTGAGCAGGAAACGGCCGTCGCCATCGGCGCTGGAAATCAATGCGCCGCGCGCATCGTCGGTCACCGGCAAGCGGCGCCCGACCTCGGCCTCGGCGCGTTCGATCAGCGTCGCGAGCGCGGCTTCGTCCAGCCGCTGGAGCACCAGCACCTGCGCCCGCGACAGCAGCGCCGCGTTGAGCGCGAAGCTGGGATTCTCGGTCGTCGCACCGACAAGCACCACCGTCCCACGCTCGACATAAGGCAGGAAGCCATCCTGCTGCGCGCGGTTGAAGCGGTGAATCTCGTCCACGAAAAGCAGGGTTCGCTTGCCCGCGCTCGCCATCTTTTCGGCCTCGGCAAACGCCTTTTTCAGATCGGCGACGCCCGAAAACACCGCCGACAGTGCGGCAAAGCGCATCCCGACCGCTTCGGCGAGCAGCCGCGCGATCGTCGTTTTGCCGGTGCCCGGCGGTCCCCAAAGGATGATCGACGACAATTGCCCCGCCGCGACCATCCGCCCGATCGCGCCTTCGGCGCCGGTCAGATGCTCCTGTCCCACGACGTCGGACAGCACCCGGGGGCGCAGCCGTTCGGCAAGCGGAACCGGACCGGTCGCCGCGCCATCGCCCATGGGCGCATCGTCGCCGAACAAATCCCCGGCCACGACCGCCTCAGCCCCGGTGCCGCTGTTTCTGACGGATCAGGCGCAAATAGGTATCGGCGACCGACTTGTTGATCGCATCCCACTGATAGGCGCCGCTTTCGTTCAGCGCCGCCGCGCCATGCATCGCGCGCAGGGCCCAATCACGGCAATAAAGCTCCAGATCGTCGGCGAAGCTGCCGATCGACCCCGGCGACACCAGAAAACCGGTGATGCCATGCTTGACGATGCTCGCGCTGCCCGTTGCGCGCGCCGCGACCACGGGCAGCCCGCACGCCATCGCTTCCAGCGTCACATTGCCAAAGGTCTCGGTGACCGACGGGTTGAAGAACATGTCGCACGACGCCAGCGCGCGGGCGAGATCCTCACCGGCCTGAAAGCCGACGAACTTCGCATTGGGCAACCGCGATTCGAACCATTCGCCGGCCGGCCCCTCGCCGATCACGACTACTTCGTGCGGCACGCCGCGCCGCGCGAGCTGATCGATGGCGTCGGCAAAGACGTCGAGCCCCTTTTCCATCACCAGCCGGCCCAGAAAGGCGATGACCGGGGTCTCGTCGGCGATGCCCAGCGACTGGCGCCACGCCATATCACGCCGGCCGGGGTGGAAAATGTCGCGCTCGACGCCGCGGGTCCAGATGCCGATATCATAGTTCATCCGCTGTTCGCGCAGCACTTGAGCAAAGCTTTCGGACGGCGCGATCAACGCGTCGCACTTGCGGTACAGCTTGCGCAGCCAGGCGACCATCAGCGGTTCGACGAAGGAAAGATTATAATAGCGGAAATAGGTTTCGAAACGCGTGTGCACCGAACAGGCAACCGGCAGCTTGCGCCGCCGCGCCCACGCCGCCGCCTGCCGCGACACGCGGTCGGGGCTGGAAATGTGCAGGATATTGGGCGCGAACGCGGCTATATCCTCGCGTACCCGCGACGAAAAGGACACCGGAATGCGATATTCGCTACGCCCCGGAATCGCAAAGGACGGCACGCTGACCAGATCGCCGGTCGGTTCGAAATCGGGGTTGGCGACGGTCGGCGAATAGACGCGCACCGCCGCCCCCTGCTCCAGCAGATAGCCGACCAGCCGGTTCAGCGCCTTGTTGGCGCCGTCGACCGTCATATTGTAATTGCCGCTGAAAAGAGCGATGCGCAGGTCCGAAACGTCCATCGCGTTCCGCTAGTCCCATCGCGGCGCAAAGGCAATTGTGTCGGCCATCGCCCTCAATAGTCGTCGGGACGTTCCAGCGGCGCCTCCAGGTCGATTTCGACCGGCGGATGAAGGCGCAGGCGGTGGACCCGGCGCTCGTCGGCCTCGGTCACCTCGATGCGCCAGCCGCTGGGGTGCAACAGGATTTCGCCGACTTCGGGCACATGGCCCGCCAGCACCGCGGCAAGCCCGCCCAGCGTGTCGACATCTTCCTCGACCTCGACCAGCCGCGGATCGATCGCCTCGCCCACATCGTCAAGTTCGGCGCGCGCATCGGCCTCCCAGCAACCATTCTCGCCTGGCGAGAACAGCAGCACAGGCTCGTCGTCATGCTCGTCCTCGATCTCGCCGACGATTTCCTCGACCAGATCCTCGATCGTCACCAGTCCCTCGGTCCCCGAATATTCGTCGATGACGATCGCAAGGTGGGTGCGCTGCGCCCGCATATCGGCCAGCAGGTCCAGAACCCCCATCGATTGCGGGACATACAGCGGCTGGCGCAGCAGGTCGATCAGCGGCGGCGGCGGGCGGCCTTCGGCGAGGACCGCGAACACATCCTTGACGTGGATCATCCCGACAACCTCGTCGAGCGTTTCGCGATAGACCGGCAGGCGGCTGTGCCCCGCCTCGACAAACAGCGCGATAATGTCGGCAAAACTCGCGCTTTCCGAAATCGCGATGATGTCGGCGCGCGGCACAGCCACATCGTCGACCGTCTGCTCGCCAAAATGCAGAAGATTGCGTAGCATCTTGCGCTCGATCGGCGACAAATCGCCGACGACGCTGCTACCGCGCCGCTCCTGCCCCTCTTCCTCGGCCTCGTCGATGACATCCTCAATCTGCTCGCGCAGCGAGGGCTCGTTCGCGCCGCCGAACAACAATGTCCGGATGCCGGCCCAAAGGCCGGATCTACTGTCCTCTTCCGATCGGGTCGAAGATCCCTGGTCGTCGGGCATGTGGTCTTGGTTTCCTATGTTAATCCAGCTCACGCATATGGATTGGCGATGCCCAGCGATGCAAGCGCTTTCACCTCCAGCGCCTCCATCGCCGATGCTTCGGGGTCGTCGATATGGTCGTAACCGACCAGATGCAGCGTGCCATGGACCATCAAATGGGTCGCATGATCGGCCAGCGACACCCCCTTCTCCTCCGCCTCGCGCGCGCAGGTTTCGCGCGCGAGCACGATATCGCCGAGCAATATTTCGCCATCGTCGCTGTTCGACAGGCTTTCCAGCAGGTCGGCCTGTACCTGCGGAAAGGACAGGACATTGGTCGGCTTGTCCTTCCCGCGAAAATCGCGGTTGAGTGTCTGAACCTCGGCATCGTCGGTCAGCCGCACGGCGACCTCGACCATCGGCGCCGCATCGGCAAGGCTGGCAAAGGGCGTCAGCTTGAGCGCCGCCGCGACAGCCTCCCCGGCCCGCGCTTCCCAGTCGACGACATCGGGCCAGGGCTGGGCTTCATGGGATTCGACGATCAGCATATGGCGGTCCGGATATGGAAAGGCGCAGGCGCGTTGGAACAGGGATCGATCATCGCGGTGACGCTATCGCGGCGCGCCGATGGTGGACAGCGAAAATTTCTCCGGCCTTCGCTACGGTGGGGGCGGCGCGGGTTCAGCGGCGGGCGGAGGCCGGTCGATCGGCAGGCGCAAATCGATGCGATTGCCGCCGATTTCGGTCGTGATCACCGCATTGCCATCCTCGATCCCGACGCGGGTTCTATCCCCGACCGGAATCGCGCCCACGTCGGGAATGTCGAGCGGCTGAACAGGCCCGCGCGGATCGGCCGCCGGCGCAGGCGCCTTGCGCTGCTGCTTCTGCCCGCGCGCTTCGACCATGAAATCGCGCCAGATGCGCGCGGGAAGGCCGCCGCCAGAAATGCCCTGAAGCGGCGAATTATCGTCATTGCCGATCCATACCCCGACCACCAGCCCGTTGGCATAGCCGACGAACAACGCGTCGCGATTGTCCTGACTCGTCCCGGTCTTGCCGAAATTGGCCTGCGGAAGCCGGGCGGCGCGGCCGGTGCCGCGGTTAACAGCGGCGCGCAACATCTGTTCGATTGCCTCATGCTCCCGGGACCCAAAGCGGCTTGGCCCGCGGAACAGTTTTTCGAACCAGCCCATCTCCGCCGCCTCAAAGGCATGCGGCTCGACCGGATAGCTGTTCGCCGCGACCGCGGCATAGGCGGCGGTGAGTTCCAGCAAAGTCATGCTCGACGTGCCCAGGGCCAGGCTGGGATCGCCCTCGGCCATCGGCGCGGTGACGCCCAGGTCGCGCGCCATGCGGATCACCTTGTCGTCGCCGACTTCGCGCAGCAACCGCACCGCGGCGACATTGCTCGACGTCGCAAACGCATCCTCGAGCGTGAGCGACGGCGAATAGGAACCGCCTGCATTTTTCGGCCGGTACGACCCGGTTTCGATCGCCTCGTTGCCGATCCGGTCGTCGGGTTTCCAACCATCGCGAAGCGCCGCGAGATAGACGAATAATTTGAAGGTCGACCCCGGCTGCCGCCGCGCCTGCGTCACGCGGTTAAAGGGCGATGCGGCATAGTCGCGCCCGCCGACCATCGCCACCACCTCGCCATTCGGGCGCATCGCAACCAGCGCGACCTGCGCCTTGCCCAGCCCGGCGTGGCCGGTCACCCGCCGCGCGACGCCCTGAAGCCGCGCGTCGAGCGTCGTGGTGATCGTCTCGCGCGAATATCCGACATCGCTGAGCTTGCGTGCCTCGGGCAGCGCCCAGTCGGCAAAATAAGTGCCGGTTGGCAGCGTATTGCGGCTCCGCACATCGATCCTAGGCGCGCGCAACGACTTCGCTTCACCCTCGGTGAGATATCCGGTGGCGGCCATCGCCTTCAGCACCAGCCGCATTCGCTTTTCGGCAAGGTCGGGGTTTTTGGTCGGCGCGAGGCGCGAGGGCGCCTGCACCAGCCCCGCCAGCATCGCCGCTTGCGCCGGGGTCAGCTTTTCGGGCTGGCGATAGAAATAATGCATCGACGCGGCGCGCAGCCCGTAAGTGTTGTCGCCGAAATAGGCGTTCGACAGATAGCGTTCGAGAATCTCGTCCTTGGTCAGCCACGCCTCCAGCCAGAAAGCAATCAGCGCCTCGCGCGCCTTGCGGCCGAGCGTGCGTTTGGGCGTCAGGAAGGTGAATTTCGCGAGCTGCTGGGTGATCGTGCTGCCGCCCTGCGTCCGTCCGCCGGTGACATTGCTCCACACCGCGCGAGCGATGCTGCGCGGGTCGATGCCCCAATGGCTGTAGAAACGCCGGTCCTCGATCGCGAGGAAGGCGCCGGTAACATGCTTCGGCAGCGCCGCCGTCTTCACCGGCGTATCGACGATCGCCCCGATGCGCGCGATCGGCGACCCGTTCGACGCCAGCAAGGTAATCTGCGGCGGCGCGATCGGCTCAAGCGACTTCGACAGGGGCGCGGTGAGCGCGAGCCAGCCGACGAGCAGGATGAAAGCAACACAGAAAACCGCAAAGCCGCGCGCGATACGGCGAGCCCATTTGCGCCGGCGCGATTCGGGAACGGGCGCTGCCGCCGGCTCGGCCAGAGGCGCGCCCGGCATCGCCGCGGGGACCGGATCGGGGGCTTGGGCTTTACGGAACCATCTCATGCTTGGTTCGCGTATTACAATCACAACACAGCCTAGGCAAATGGCTTTGAAGGTAGCCCGTCTTTACAATGTGCTGGCCATCGCCGCGCTGGTCCGGGGTGTACGAACAGGATCTGCCTTGAGGTGCCTTCCTGACATTCGTCATCCCGGACTTGATCCGGGATCCACCGCAGCGCCGAATTCATGGCCCCCGGATCAAGCCTGTCCTGAGCTTGTCGAAGGGTCCGGGGCGACGACGACGGAGGGGCAATGAGATGGGAAGCCGACGCTTCTCCCCTCCCGCAGGCGGGAGGGGCAGCGAGGCTTGCCAGCTTGCTGGTTAGCCGCAGCGGGGTGGGCAAAACGCAACGCTGCTGGCACACCCCCAACCCCTCCCGCCTGCGGGAGGGGAGAAGAAGCGGCCGCCATCGGCCCCTTTCAAGTCACCCTAAACCCGTCCGGACCGGTCAAAACTGCCCCATGACGCCGATCGCCGCATAGCCGTCACCCAAATTGCCTTTCAGCTTCAGCTTCGGGAGCAGATCGAACGCTGCGGTTCCGTAAATTCGCGTCCGACCGCTGCTAATGCGCGCGCCCGCGCCGAGTTCGGCGAGCGCCGGAATCGTCACTGTCGCCTCAGCCTTGGCATAAGGTTTCACCTCGCGCTCGTCGTTGTCCGAATGGATCAGCAGCCCGCCGATCGGCCGCAACGTGATCGGCCCGGCGCGGAAGCCAACGCCCGCCCCCAGTTCGCCGCCCCAATGCCCCTGCGCACGCGCAAGATTGCCTTCGACTACCACGCCCTGGGCGCTGGCAGCCGCCGGAAGGGTCAGGACGAACAGTGCGCCGAGCAGCGCAGAGGATTTGAAAACTGGCAATTTATTCCCCGTGGTTGGATGGATCAGGCGACCCTATGAACGCGATCCAGCGCTCGCAAGCGACCAGACGGCATTTTGCGGCGGAGCGAGTCGATTGATCGACAGAGTCCTAGCAGCCGGCATTTTCGGCCGCCACGTCGACCTTGGGTGGCAAGGGCATAATGCCCATTTCCTCCCGCAAGTGGGAACTGCAACCGGTCGCGACCCGCCATTCCCGCTTCGTCACCCGGACCCTTCGACACGCTCAGGACGGGCTTGATCCGGGGTCCATGACTTCGACGCTGCTGTGGATCCCGGATCAAGCCTGTCCTGAGCGTGTCGAAGGGTCCGGGATGACGAGGATGGCGAGGTCAACTTCACGGTTGCAAGCCGCTCTTCCCGCTCTCCCGCCGATCGCAGCGCGAGTCAGGTCGGCAGATACCGCGACATTCTGGTCTTCAAAATCCCCACCAGCGCTTCGTCCATAAATTCATAGTCATCCGGAATGTCGAGACAGATGATCCGCGCATCCTTGAGCGCCGCGCGATAGCGCCGCTGCAATTTGCTGCGATGCGTCTTTTCCATCACGAAAATCATGTCCGCCCAGCGGATCAGCTCGGACGTCAGCGGATTTTCGGCGTCATTATTGGTTCCCGCCGACGCGGTCTCGATCCCCGGATATTGCGCAAATATCTGCTCGGCGGTCGGGCTGCGCAGCTTGTTCTGGCTACACACGAACAGGAAGTTTTTCACGCTCGCCAGCTGTGCTCGCCCTACCCCAGCACCCAGCTCCGCCGCGGATAGCCCTGCGCCCACAGCAGCGCCGACAGGTCATGGTGCCGCACCACCGCCGCCGCGGCTTCCGCTGCCGCCGGATGCGGGTGATAACCGATCCCCAGCCCCGCGGCGGTGATCATGGGAATATCGTTCGCGCCGTCACCCACCGCCAGCGTCTCGGCCAGCGGCAGGCCGTGCGCCGCGGCCTCGGTCTTCAGCGTTTCCAGCTTGGTGCTCGCATCGACGATGGGCTCCAGAACGCGCCCGGTCAGCTTGCCGTTCGCAATCTCCAGCTCGTTTGCGATCACCTTGTCGAACCCGATCGCCTCGCCCACCGGGCGGGCAAAGGCGGTGAAGCCGCCCGAAATCAGCACCGAATGCGCGCCATGCGCCTTCATCGTCTGCACCAGAGTCCGCGCGCCGCGCGTCAGTCGCACCCGCTCCATCCGGCATTCGGCCAGCACCGATTCGGGCATCCCGGCGAGCAGTCCGACGCGCTCGGTCAGCGCGGCGCGAAAATCCAGTTCGCCGCGCATCGCGCGTTCGGTGATCGCCGCGATCTGCGGCTTCAGCCCGGCATAATCGGCGAGTTCGTCGATGCATTCGACCGTGATCATCGTCGAATCCATGTCGGCGATGATCAATTTCTTGGTGCGGTCACCCAGCGGCTGAACGACGACATCCAGCGCACCATGGTCCATTTTCGCGAGTTCGGCGCGGGCGCTGACAAGGCTGCCGTGAAAGACGATATCGGCGGCATCGCCCTCGTCCAGCCAGTGCGGCGCGCCGACATCATGGCCCGTCGCGTCGAGCCGGTCGATGGCTTCGCGGACCACCTCGCCCGTCAGCTTCCCTGCTGCTATCAGCGTTGCGACGAACATGGCATCTCCTTCATCATCTTTCCGGCCCCAGCCCTCACAGGCCAGTCCTCCTGTCGCGCTTATCGCCGGACCCACCGCCAGCGGCAAGAGCGCATTGGCGGTCGCGCTCGCCCAAATTGTCCCGAATGCGGTCGTGATCAATTCCGACGCCAGTCAGGTCTATACCGATCTTGCCATCCTGTCGGCGCGCCCGACGGTCGATGAAATGGCGGGCATCCCGCACCGCCTGTTCGGCTGCATCGACGGCGCCGAGGCGTATAATGCCGCGCGCTGGGCGGCCGACGCGACCGCGGAAATCGCCAAGGCGCACGCCGCCGGCGCGCTCCCCATCCTCGTCGGCGGCACCGGGCTCTATCTCAACACCCTGCTCTTCGGCATCGCCCCCGTGCCCGAAATCGACCCCGATATTCGCACTGCGATCCGCGCGATGGAGGTCGCCGACGCGCACGCCGCTCTCTCCCGCGACGACCCCGCCGCCGCCGCGCGGCTCCACCCTGCCGACGCCACCCGCGTCGCCCGCGCGCTCGAGGTCGTCCGCTCGACCGGCCGCCCGCTCGCCGACTGGCAACAGGCGCGCGAGGGCGGGATAGCGGATGCCATCAGCGTCGCGCCGATGATCCTCCTGCCGCCGCGCGACTGGCTGCGCGACCGCTGCGACCGGCGGCTGGTGACGATGTTCGAGCGCGGCGCGATCGAGGAAACCGAGGCTCTTCTCGCACGCGGCCTCAACCCCGACCTGCCCGCGATGCGCGCCATCGGCGTGCCGCAGATTGCGCGCCACCTGGCGGGCGAAATCGACCGCGCCGAGGCGCTCGACCTCGCGCAGGCGGCGACGCGCCAGTATCTCAAGCGCCAATATACGTGGTTTCGCAACCAGCTCCCCGCCGAATGGCCCCGCCACGCAGAGTCATTATCAATCGACAACCTCGCAGAATTAGCAATAATATTACGCGATAGCCTGTTGACAAGATAGAATCATATACCTATTCCCCGCCTCCTGTTGCAGCGCACAAGCGCGCGGCTTGGGCGTGCAAGTTCGCGCGCCTGCACAAGATGGAAGGAGCATAGTCGTGACGGAAATGAGTGGTGCCGACATGGTGGTTCAGGCGCTGGTCGACCTCGGGGTCGATACGGTGTTCGGCTATCCGGGCGGCGCGGTCCTTCCCATCTATGACGCGCTCTTCAAGCATCCGACGATCCAGCATATTCTCGTCCGCCACGAACAGGCGGCGACCCATGCGGCCGAAGGTTATGCACGTTCGACCGGCAAGCCCGGCGTCGTGCTCGTGACCTCGGGCCCCGGCGCGACCAACGCGGTCACCGGCATCACCGACGCGCTGATGGATTCGATCCCGATGGTCGTGCTGACCGGTCAGGTTCCGACGACGCTGATCGGTACCGACGCGTTCCAGGAATGCGACACGGTCGGCATCACCCGCCACTGCACCAAGCATAATTATCTGGTGATGGACCCGGCGCGGCTCGGCCCGATCATGCATGAGGCTTTTTACATCGCGACCCACGGCCGCCCCGGCCCGGTGGTGATCGACATTCCGAAAAATGTTCAGGTCGCGACCGGCAAATATATCGTGCCCGACATGATCGACCACAAAAGCTATCGCCCGCAGGTCGAACCTGACAGCGCGGCGATCGCCGAAGCCGTCGCGATGATCGCCGCCGCAGAACGCCCGGTCTTCTACACCGGCGGCGGCGTGATCAATGCGGGCCCCGATGCCAGCGCGGCGCTGCGTCAGCTTGTCGCGCTCACCGGCGCGCCGATCACCTCGACCCTGATGGGGCTCGGCGCCTTCCCGTGCGACGACGACAAATGGCTCGGCATGCTCGGCATGCACGGGACCTATGAGTCCAACATGGCGATGAACCGCGCCGATCTGATCATCGCGGTCGGCGCGCGCTTCGACGACCGGGTGACCGGCCGCCTCGACGCCTTCGCGCCTGAAGCGAAAAAGATCCACATCGACATCGACCGCAGCTCGGTGAACAAGATCGTTCCCGTCGACCTCGCGATCGTCGGCGATGCCGGCCGCGCGCTCGACGCGATCATCGCGGGCTGGCAGGCGGCGGGCCACAAGGCGCGCGACCTCGGCGAATGGTGGCGGCGCATCGACGGCTGGCGCGCGACGCGCTGTCTCGACTTCCCCGAAAAGAAAGAGGATGCCGCCGAAATCATGCCGCAGCGCGCGGTCAAGGCGCTGTACGACGCCACCCATGCGCGCGACCCGATCATCACGACCGAGGTTGGCCAGCACCAGATGTGGGCGGCGCAGCATTTCGGCTTCCGCGGCCCCAACCGCTGGCTCACCAGCGGCGGCCTCGGCACGATGGGTTACGGCTTTCCCGCCGCCGTCGGCGCGCAGATCGCGCACCCCGACCGCCTCGTCATCTGCATCGCGGGCGAAGCCAGCCTGCAGATGAACATTCAGGAAATGGGCACGGTCAGCCAGTATCGTCTGCCGGTGAAGATCTTCATCCTCAACAATCAGTGGATGGGGATGGTCCGCCAGTGGCAGGAACTCACCTATGAAAGCCGCTATTCGAACAGTTATTCGGACAGCCTGCCCGATTTCGTGAAGCTTGCCGACGCCTATGGCTGGACCGGCCTGCGCATCGACAATTTCGGTGAGCTGGAGGACGGCATCCAGACGATGATCAACACCCCGGGTCCGGTGATCGTCGACTGCCGCGTTGCCCAACTCGCCAACTGCTTCCCGATGATCCCGTCGGGAGCCGCCCACACCGATATGATCCTCCAGCCGAGCGACGTCACCGGCACGATGGACGACGAAGCCAAGGCACTGGTGTGATGGAGTCTCTGGCGTATCTTTTGCCCGTCGCGGGCATCGCTTTCGCAGCGGCGCTTTATGCCGGCGCGCAAACCGTCCGCGACTTTCAACGCAAAAACTCGCTTTGGGGGACGGTCGGCGGTGTCGTTTCGGTGGCGCTGTTCTGGGTAGCGGGCACGATTCTGCTGACGCCCGTCAAAACCCATGCCGTAAAAATAGACCTTCCGAGGCACTGACATGAAAATCACAACCGAAGCGGGCGAGCGCCATGTGCTCGCCATCACCGTCGACAACGAAGCCGGGGTGCTCGCCAAGATCACCGGGCTGTTCACCGCGCGCGGCTATAATATTGAAAGCCTGACCGTCGCGGACATCAGCTCCGACCATGCGCTGTCGCGGATCACCATCGTCACCAATGGCCCGCCGCAGATCATCGACCAGATCATCGCCCAGCTCGACCGGCTCGTCCCCGTCCACAAGGTCACCGACCTCACCGACGCGGGCGCGCATGTCGAGCGCGAGATCGCGCTGGTCAAGGTCGCGGGCACCGGCGACAAACGGATCGAGGCGCTGCGCCTCGCCGACGTCTTCCGCGCGAAGGTCGTCGACACGACGATCACCAGCTTCATTTTCGAAATCACCGGCGCCAGCGAGAAAATCGACCGCTTCATCGCCCTGATGCGCGAATGCGGCCTCGTCGAAGTCGGCCGCACCGGCGTCGTCGCCATCGCCCGCGGGGCGGAGGCGGCCTGAAGAATTTACAGATTGCGTTTCCAACACGCGTCGCCCCGGACCTGATCCGGGGGCCAAGGATGCCGGATGAATTCCGGCATGACGCACAACAAGACAGGAAAGAATGACATGCAAGTTTATTATGATCGCGACGCCGACCAGGATCTGATCAAGGGCAAGAAGGTCGCCGTTGTCGGTTACGGCAGCCAAGGCCACGCCCACGCACAGAATATGCGCGACAGCGGCGTCAAGGATGTCGCAATCGCGCTGCGCGCCGGTTCGGCAACCGCAAAGAAGGCCGAAGCTGCGGGCTTCCAGGTCATGACGAACAAGGAAGCCGCTGCATGGGCCGACGTGATCATGATCGCCGCTCCTGACGAGCATCAGGCGAAAATCTATGCCGACGATATCGGCCCGAACATGAAGCCCGGCGCGGCGCTCGCCTTCGCCCACGGCCTCAACATCCACTTCGGCCTGATCGAAGCGCGCGCCGACATCGACGTCTTCATGGTCGCTCCCAAGGGCCCCGGCCACACCGTGCGCAGCGAATATCAGAAGGGCGGCGGCGTCCCCTGCCTGATCGCGGTCGCACAGGAAGCGAACGGCAACAGCGGCAACGGCCACGCCAAGGCGCTCGCCCTCTCCTATGCCTCGGCCGTCGGCGGTGGGCGCAGCGGGATCATCGAGACGACCTTCAAGGAAGAGTGCGAAACCGATCTGTTCGGTGAGCAGGCCGTGCTGTGCGGCGGCGTCACCCACCTGATCCAGGCCGGGTTCGAAACGCTGGTCGAAGCGGGTTACGCGCCCGAAATGGCCTATTTCGAGTGCCTCCACGAAACCAAGCTGATCGTCGACCTTCTCTATGAAGGCGGCATCGCCAATATGCGCTACTCGATCTCGAACACCGCCGAATATGGTGACATCAAGACCGGCCCGCGCATCATCACCGCCGAGACCAAGGCCGAAATGAAGCGCGTGCTGGAGGACATTCAGTCGGGCCGCTTCGTCAAGGATTTCGTCCTCGACAACCAGGCCGGCCAGCCCGAGCTGAAGGCCAGCCGCAAGGCCGCCGCCGCGCACCAGATCGAACAGGTCGGCGGCGAACTGCGCGCGATGATGCCGTGGATCGCCAAGAACCAGCTGGTCGACAAGACGAAGAACTGACCCGGCCTACGCCGGGGCAGGCTCCCCGACAGGCCGTCACCCCGGCGAAAGCCGGGGTCCCTACGGCAACCGCTTTCGCAATCGCGGGCAAAGGATTAAGGCCGGGCAATGACATCCGACCTCCCCTTTGCCTGCGAATGCGGAACGGTTTCGGGGACACTTCTGCGCGTCGGTCCGGACCAGGGCGACCATGTCGTCTGCCATTGCACCGACTGCCAATATCTCGCTCATTATCTCGGTCATGCGGCGCAAATGCTCGACGAACATGGCGGCGCATCGCTCTATCAATCGCGATGCGCGCGCATGCACATCGCCTCCGGTCGCGACCAGCTCGCCTGCCTCCACCTGACCGATAAGCCGACGTTGCGCTGGTATGCCAAATGCTGCCGTACCCCGCTGTTCAACACCTATGCCAATGGCAAAATCCCGTACATCACGACCCAGCTCCGCGCCTGCGACCCCGCTGCGCGCGAACGACTGGTCGGCCCGCCGCGCGGACATCTCTTCACAGAGGACGGCGTCGGCGACACCAGCCTTCTGCCCAAAATGAGCATGGGCGCATTGATGCGCCGCTTCTTTCCCCGCATGATCAAGGACCTCCTGTCGGGCGATCGCCGGAGATGCGCGCTTTTCGACAGCAAAACCCTCGAACCCATCGTCACACCCCATCGGCTGGCGAGCGAAAAAGGGCTCACCGAAAAAGCCGGTTGAACCGCACCGCGGGTTTGCCATTTCACCCCGATATTCTAAGGAACCCCGATGCCGGGCCGCGCCTCCCCCTTCTCCGCCCACAGCCGCGATCTTCGCGCTCTCGCCGCCGAGACCCGCCTCCGTGCGCTCGCCCCCCGCACCGGGGTCGATTTCGCCTCGAACGACTATCTCGGCCTCGCCGATTCCGACGCGCTGCGCGACGCGCTGACCGCCGGCATCGCACAGGGCATCCCCGCCGGATCGGGCGGATCGCGCCTGCTGCGCGGCAACCACGCCGAACATGAAGCGCTCGAAGCGCATGCCGCGCGCCATTATGACAGCGAAGCGGCGCTCTATTTCTCGACCGGCTTCGCCGCCAACGCCGCGCTGTTCGCGACGCTGCCGCAGCGCGGCGACCTGATCGTCCACGACGAACTGATCCACGCCAGCGCGCACGACGGCATGCGCCTCGCCCGCGCCGGCAGCATCGCCGCCGCGCATAATGATCCGCAGGCGTTCGCCGACATCATCGCCCGCTGGCGCGCCGGCGGCGGTTCGGGCACCCCATGGATCGCGGTCGAAAGCCTCTACAGCATGGACGGCGACCGCGCCCCGCTCGCCGACCTCGCCGCCGTCGCCGATCGCTTCGACGCCGTGCTTGTCGTTGACGAAGCCCATGCGACCGGCGTCTACGGCGCCAATGGCGCGGGGCTCGCCAGCGACCTCGTGCGCCGCGACAATCTGATCACCCTCCACACCTGCGGCAAGGCATTGGGCTGCGAAGGCGCGCTGGTCTGCGCGCCGCGCGTCGTCACCGACTTCCTCGTCAATCGCGGCCGCCCCTTCATCTTCTCGACCGCGCCGTCGCCGCTGATGGCGTGGCTCGTCCGCCAGAGCCTCGAAATCGTCGCGACCCAGCCCGAGCGTCAGGCACGCCTCGCCGCGCTCGTCCGCCATACCGAGGCGCGCCTCGCCCCGCTCGGCATCACGGCCAGCGGCACTCAGATCCAGCCCGTGATCATCGGCGAAAATGATCGCACGATGCGCATCGCGACCGCGCTGCAAGGCGCGGGCTTCGACATTCGCGGCATTCGCCCGCCGACGGTGGCACAGGGAACCGCCCGCCTCCGCATCGCCATCACGCTCAATGTTGACGAGGATAACATTGACGCGATGACCGACGCCCTCGCCGCCGCCATGGCCGACGCATGACCCGTTTCGTCGTCACCGGGACCGATACCGGCATCGGAAAAACCATCTTTTCCGCCGCCTTGGCGCAGGCGACCAGCGCGTCCTACTGGAAACCGATTCAGGCGGGCCTCGAAGAAGAAAGCGACAGCCAGGTCGTCGCGCGCCTCGCCGAGGTCGCGATCCATCCCGAGGCGCACCGCCTGATCACCCCCGCTTCGCCGCATTATGCCGCCGAAGTTGACGGCGTTACCATCGACACCGAAACACTCGCCCCGCCGCCCGGCGACCTCATCGTCGAGGGCGCGGGCGGCGCGCTCGTCCCCGTCACCCGCACCACCCTTTACGCCGATCTCTTCGCGAAATGGCAAATCCCGGTGATCGTCTGCGCCCGCACGATGCTCGGCACGATCAACCACAGCCTGCTGACGATCGAGGCGCTTCGGTCGCGCCATGTCCCGATCCACGGCCTCGCCTTCCTCGGCGACCCCGTGCTAGACAGCGAAAACACAATCGCCGAGGTCAGCGGCGTCCGCCGCCTGGGCCGCTTGCCGATCGTCGCCCCGCTGACCAGCGAAACCCTCGCCGCCGCGTTCCGCGCGAACTTCGACCTCGCCGACTTCCGCTAAATCTCGTCATCCCCTCCCCTCTTCGTCATCCTCGCGAAGGCGAGGATCCAGCTTTCTCTGCCTCGGAAAGCAAAAAGGAAAAGCGGGATTCCCGCCTTCGCGGGAATGACGAAGGCGTATAGGGACACGCCATGACCTCTCTCGATTCCCCCATCTGGCACCCCTTCACCCAGCACGGCCTTGGCGACCCCGTGCCGCTGATCACCCGCGGAGAAGGCGCGCGCCTCCACGGCCCCGACGGCCAGAGCTGGATCGATGCCATCTCCAGCTGGTGGGTTACCACCCACGGCCACGCCCACTCGCGCATCATGGCCGCGATCCGCGACCAGTCGGAAAAGCTCGATCAGCTCATCTTCGCGGGCTGGACCCACGAACCCGCCGAAACGCTGGCTGCCGAACTCATCCGCATCACCCCCGACCCGCTTACCCGCGTCTTTTTTTCGGATTCAGGTTCAACCAGCGTCGAGGTCGCGCTCAAAATGGCGCTCGGCTACTGGTATAACATCGGCGAGCCGCGCAGCCGCATTCTCGTCCTCGAACATAGCTATCACGGCGATACGATCGGCACGATGTCGGTCGGCGAGCGCGGCGTCTACAACCGCGCCTGGCAGCCCCTGCTCTTCGACGTCAACACCATCCCCTTCCCGCACGAAGGCCGCGAACAGGAAACACTCGACGCGCTCGAAGCCGCTTGCGCAAGCCAAGAAACGGGCAGCGCGCCCGCCGCCTTCATCGTCGAACCCTTGATCCTCGGCGCGGGCGGCATGCTCATCTATCCCGCATGGGTGCTCGCCGAAATGCGCGCCATCTGCGCGCGCCACAATGTCCTCTTCATCGCCGACGAAGTGATGACCGGCTGGGGCCGAACCGGCACCCGCTTTGCGTGCGATCAGGCGGGCGTCATCCCCGATATCGTCTGCCTGTCGAAGGGCCTGACCGGCGGCGCGCTGCCGCTCGCGGTGACGCTGTGCATCGAACCGATCTTCGAAGCGCATTTCTCCACCGACCGCAGCAAAACCTTCTATCATTCGTCCAGCTACACCGCGAACCCGATCGCCTGCGCCGCCGCCAACGCAAATCTCGCCATCTGGCGCGACGAGCCGGTTCAGCAGCGCATCGACGCGCTCGCGGTCGCGCAAGGCGCGCACCTGTCGATGCTCGCTCACGACCCGCGCGTCGCCAATGCCCGCCGCCTCGGCACCATCGCGGCCTTCGATATCCAGGTCCCCGACGGCGGCTATCTCTCGAACCTCGCGCCGCGCCTCATCGCCTTCTATCGCGATCGCGGCGTCCTGCTGCGTCCGCTCGGCAACACCGTCTATGTCATGCCGCCCTATTGCATCGCGCCCGATGAACTGGCGCAGGTCTGGAATTCCATCGCAGCCTCGCTTGACGTGCCGGGCTGATATCCGGATACACCGGATATCCCCCTAACTCCTTCCCGGAGAATGAAATAATGCAAAAGCCCGGCCTGTTTCTCGCGCTGCTTCTGATGCTCTTTCCCCTCGGCAGCGCCGAAGCGCGCAAAAAAGAGGAACCGGTCGACACCTATGAACGCCCGACCGACTGGGTGCCGCTCACCCAGTCGATGACCGACCTTCTCAATGCAGGGTGGCGGATCATCGGGTTCAACGATTATCAGACGGAGATGTTCTCCGACAATTTCTCCTCCTATACCTTCACGCTGTCGAACGGCGGCAAATATGTCATTTGCTTTATCGTCAGTCCGGCGATGAACGATGCCAAGTCGAAATGCCGCGCCCTGAACTGAACCGCGGGCGCCCCATCGCCGCCATCGCACAGGGCGGCAGGCGCAGTTCGGCTTAGGTTCATCTCGGCGCGCTAGCGTGGCATGCAGGGGATGGTCGCAAAGGGAATGCCTGATTGCAATGACGAAGCCTGCCCTCCTCCTCCCCCTGATTGCCACGCTCATCTTCGCAGCGCCCGCGCATGCGTTCGACCAAAGCCTCGCGCAAACCGCCACGCCGCCGCAGAAAACCTCGATTCTCTACACCTATGGCGACGAACCCTGCCCCGCACCGGTGGGGGACGAGATCATCGTCTGCGCGCAGCAACCCGAAAGCGAACGCTACCGCGTCCCCAAGGATTTGCGTGAGGAGCTGAAGGACGACGCACCCGTCGGCGGCGGTTCATGGGCCTCGGCGGTCGAGGGTTATGACAATGTCGCTCGCGCCACTCGCCCCAACAGCTGCTCGCCCGTCGGCAGCTATGGCTTCACCGGCTGCACCTCGGCGATGCTGCGCCAATGGTTCGAGGAACGCCGCGCCGCCGACTGAAGCGACCGCCGCGAAACGCAGCGTTTCGATGCCGTGCGATTGACGCCGGCCCCTCCTGTCGCTTAGCCTTTGGCCTCCCCCGAAACAGGAGCCTTCCACATGCGCCGCATTCTTCCCATTGCCGCCGTCGCGCTCGCCGTCGTCGCCGTCCCCGCCGTCATCGCGCAGGCCCCCTCGGGCGTCCCCGGCGCGCCCGACAAAACGCGCGTCACCGCCGGCACCTACGCCGCCGATGCCGGACACACGATGGTCGTCTGGGAAGTCGATCATTTCGGCTTCAGCAAATATTCGGGCATCTTCGGCGACGTCACCGGCACCCTCGTCATCGACCCCGCCAATCCTGCCGCGTCAAAGGTCGATGTGACGATCCCGGTGTCGAAGGTCACGACCGCCAGCGCCGGCCTCACCGACCATCTGCTGCGCGCGGGCAAGGACGGCGGCAAGGCCGATTTCTTCGGCCCCGCGCCCGCTGACGCCAAATTCGTCTCGACCCGCGTCGTCCTCGACGATGACGGCGACGAAGCCAAGGTCACCGGCAACCTCACCCTCAATGGCGTGACCCGCCCGGTCACGCTCGACGTCGATTTCCACGGCGCGGGCGCCAATCCGTTCAACAAGAAAGCCACCATCGGCTTCAACGCGGAAACCAAAATCCGTCGCAGCGATTTTGGCGTCAATTACGGCATCCCGGTGGTCAGCGATATCGTCGAACTCGAAATCCACGCCGCGTTCGAAAAGCAGTAAGCGCGCCGGCCCGCCCCCGCCCCTCCCGCTCATGGGAAGGCGCGGGGGCGGGCCACTCCGCATTCATCGCGCATCCAGCAACCCGCGCCTAACCTCCCGTCATTCAAGGGAGGATCATCATGCGCAAAACCCTGCTACTCGCTCTCGCCCTGTCGCTCCCGGCAGCGCCCGCATTCGCGCAGAGCAATCCGCAAATCGACTATCCGGCTTTCCAGGCGCTCACCGCCAGCGTCGCGCCAGAACGCGCCACGCGCCTCCTCCCTTTCGACGCCTTCAAGGCCGAGGCGGCCAAACCCGAAACCCTCCTCCTCGACGCGCGCTCAAAGGACGCCTTTGCGCGCGGCCATATCGCGGGCGCGGTCAACCTGCCGCTGACCGATTTCACCGCCGACAGCCTCGCCGCGGTGATCGGCGTCAACCCGGACCGCCCCATCCTCATCTATTGCAACAATAATTTCCGTAACAACGCCGCGCCCGTGCCGATGAAATCGGCCGCGCTCGCGCTCAACATCCAGACCTTCATCAACCTCGTCGGCTATGGCTACCCCAATGTCCGCGAACTCGCCGACGTGATCGACTTCAACGATCCCGCAGTGGGGTGGGTGAAAAACTGACCGCGCGCCAATCTGTCACACGACTCCGCTAGACAGGCGTCCGGGCCAGTCCCCGGCCCTGACAGGGAGTTCCGTGTGATGAGCGAACTGGTACGCGAAATTATCGAAGTGAACGCCTTTATCGGCGGCGACGAAGAACATGCCCTGCTGACCGTCGAGGCAGAGGGCATTGCCTCCACCGCGGGCTGGACGAGCGTCCTGCTCGACCCCCACGTCTATATCAACCCGCCCGCCGACGGTGTGCAGGACTTCGATCTCGTCGGCGATCGCCCGGCCGGTGGCAGCGCCGACACGCCGACCACAGTCGAGGCCGCGTGGGAAGGCCCGCTCGAGGATTGGGTCATCGGCATCCGCGTCCACGCGATCGCCAATATGATCGAGGATGAAATCTTCACCCCCTGGGAGGAAGAGGACGACGACGAAGACGACGCGGACGCGCCGGAAAGCAAGGCCGCCTGACAGCCTGCCAGCGCCATCTCCGCCTTCGCGGAGGTGGCGCAGCGCAGCCCTCCGCGCAATTTTCCTGTGTTGCCCCTTGCCAAACACGACATTTTCATGTCAGAGCGTGGCCATGCGCCACAACGGGCTCCTACTTCTGCGACTTACACGCCCTTGGGCGTGACGATAACGCTGCGCCCACGGTGGCGCGCGATCGCCCAAGGGTAACTCGACCAAAACCACCCTTTCGCAGAAGAACCAAAAGACCATGACCATGCTCCGCGACCCTTCGGTCAAATATCGCCCCTTTCCGCAGGTTCCCTTGACGAACCGCGAATGGCCCGGCCGCGTCACGACCAAGGCGCCGATCTGGCTTTCCACCGACATGCGCGACGGCAATCAGGCGCTGATCGACCCGATGGACGCCGAGAAAAAGGCGCGCTTCTTCGACCTGCTCTGCCGCGTCGGTCTGAAAGAAATCGAAGTCGGCTTCCCCAGCGCGGGCGCGACCGAGTTCGATTTCATCTCCGGCCTCGTCCAGAACGGCCGCATCCCCGACGATGTCACCGTGCAGGTGCTGACCCAGAGCCGCGCCGACCTCATCCGCACCAGCTTCGACAGCCTCGCGGGCGCAAAGACCGCGATCGTCCACCTCTACAACGCGGTCAGCCCCGCGTGGCGCAAGATCGTCTTCGGCATGGACATGCCCGAAATCAAACAGATCGCGATCGACGGCGCCAAGCAGCTGCGCGACAATGCCGCGCGCCTGCCGCAGACCAACTGGCGCTTCGAATACAGCCCCGAAACCTTCTCGACCGCCGAAATCGATTTCTCGATCGAGGTGTGTGAAGCGGTCATGGAAGTGCTGCAACCGACCGCCGAAAATCCGATCATCCTCAACCTCCCCGCGACGGTCGAGGCCTCGACGGCGAATATCTACGCAGACCAGATCGAATATTTCGCCAAGAATCTGCCGAACCGCGACCGCGCGCTGATCAGCCTGCACACCCACAACGACCGCGGCACCGGCGTCGCGGCGGCCGAACTCGGCCTGCTCGCGGGCGCCGACCGCGTCGAGGGTTGCCTGTTCGGCAATGGCGAGCGCACCGGCAACACCTGCCTCGTCACCATCGCGCTCAACATGTACACGCAGGGCGTCGACCCCGAACTGGATTTCTCGAATATCGACGAGGTCATCCAGACGGTCGAATATTGCAACCAGCTCCCCGTCCACCCGCGCCACCCCTATGGCGGCGAACTGGTCTATACCGCCTTTTCGGGCAGCCATCAGGACGCGATCAAAAAGGGCTTCGCCGCACGCGAACGCCAGAATGACGAGACATGGGAAGTCCCTTACCTCCCCATCGATCCCGCCGACCTCGGCCGCAGCTATGAAGCGGTGATCCGCGTCAACAGCCAGTCGGGCAAGGGCGGCGTCGCCTGGGTCCTCGAACAGGACAAGGGTCTGAAACTGCCCAAGAAAATGCAGGCGAGCTTCAGCCACGTTGTACAGGCGCTGGCCGACGAGACCAGCCGCGAACTCGGCGCCGAGGATATCTGGGGCGCCTTCGAGGGTAAGTATCTCGCCACGACTGGCAAGCGTTTCCAGCTCGTCGACTGGTCCGAAACCCACAGCGGTCCCGACCGCATCTTCGCCGGCAAGCTCATGATCGACGGCACCCCGCGCACCGTCAGCGGCCGCGGCAACGGCCTGATGAGCAGCGTCATCGCCGCGCTCAGCGAAAGCGGCGGCCCGGTGATGGACATCATCGACTATAGCGAACACGCCATCGGTCAGGGCAGCACCGTGCAAGCCGCCGCCTATGTCGAATGCCGCACGGCGGATGGAAAAAGCCTGTTCGGCTGTGGGCTGGATACCGACGTCGCGACCGCGAGTGTGCGGGCGATTCTTTCCGCCGCCAACGGCGCGTAAACCAATCGATCCCGGGCGGCGGGTGCTTACAATCCGCCTCCGGGACCCCATATACAGACTATCGCGGCACGCATTCTCGTAAGCCGCCGCGACCGAGAGACAGGCTGTGCTCCCGCTTACGCAAGAGGAGCCGCGCCGCCTATGAATTCCGAGACTCACCCTGAGCCCCAATCCGGTACAGAGACCGCCGCCCCCGCAAGGACGCGCTCGAACGGCTTTGTCCGCAAGGCCCGCACCCCGCTCCCCCGCGACGATGCGCGGCGCCAAGGCAATATCAGCCAGCTCGCCTGGCTGACCCTCGGCGGAACTAAAACCGAAAGCGGCCCCCAAAACGCGATCGGCTTCCTCAACACCGAGAACCCCGCACTCGGCGGCCGCCCGCTCGCCATCGCGACCGCGAGCGACGAAGGCTATGCCCGGGTTGCCGCCGCCATCCGCGCCCAAGCCGCCGCGCCGGTCACGCCATGACCCGCGCGATGAACGTTACGCTGCCCGAAAGCGACGTCACCAAATCCTGCAAGACCGCGGGCGTCGCAATCAGCGCGATCGAGCCCCTCCCGTCGGGCGGCACCCGCCTCGTCTGCGTCACCCTCGACGACGCCGACAAGATGCGCAAGCGCTTGAAAAAGAACCTGATCGACGGCGCTGTCACCCGCTACCGATTCTACCGCCCACCGAGCGTATAAGTAAGGCGCATATAAAGATTTCTTTATGTGCGCCTTGACTTCCAATCTGCGCCGCCTATTCTCCAAACTGTCGAGGTTCTCCACATCGCTTGCGCGGTGTGGAGCTAAGACGGGAAGCCGGTTCAAAACCGGCGCTGCCCCCGCAACTGTAAGCGGTGAGCGGTGGTCGATACGTGTCACTGGTTCGCAAGGAACCGGGAAGGCCAGACCCCCGCGCTGATCCGTGAGCCAGGAGACCTGCCTCGTCAGATAACGTCCTCCGGCGGGGTGTCCGGTCAGGCCGCATGCTTGACTGCGCCCGATCCTTGCTTTGCGGGCGTGGACCCTTGCGTGTCCGTCTGTCCGGCCCTTGCCCCCTTGCAAGGTGTTTGAAACATGACTGTCAGCGTCGCCACCCTCGGCTTTCCCCGCATCGGCCTTCGCCGCGAGCTCAAGCATGCGCTCGAAAGCTATTGGTCGGGCAAGACCAGCCTCGCCGATCTCCAGATCGCGGCATCGGGCCTTCGCGCCCTCAATTGGGCGCGGCAAAAGGCGCTCGGCGCCGACATCCTCCCCTCGAACGACTTCTCGCTCTATGACCATGTTCTCGACACCAGCTCGCTGATCGGCGCGATCCCCCCGCGCTACGACTGGGCGGGCGAGACGGTCGATCCGGACCTCTATTTCGCCATGGCGCGCGGGGTTCAGGATGACCCGGCGGGACCGGCCGCCTGCGGCCACACCCACGACACCACCGCGCAGGAAATGACAAAATGGTTCGACACCAATTATCATTTCATGGTCCCCGAACTCACCGCAGGGCAGATCTTCAGGATCGCCTCGACCAAGATTTTCGACGAGTTTGAGGAAGCCAAAGCGCTCGGTTACACCACCCGCCCCGTCCTCCTCGGCCCCGTCAGCTATCTGATGCTCGCCAAGGGCAAGGCGGTCGAACCGCTCGCGCTCTTGCCGCAGCTTCTCGATATCTATGCCGAAATCCTCGCGCGCCTTGCCAAGGCCGGTGCCGAATGGGTCCAGATCGACGAGCCCTGCCTCGTCCTCGACCTCAGCGCCGAACAGCGCACCGCGTTCGAGCGCGCCTACGCCCGCCTCGCCACTCGCGGTCCGAAACTCATGCTCACCACTTACTTCGGCGGCCTCGGCGACAATCTCGATCTCGTCGCCGACCTCCCCGTCCACGGGCTCCACCTCGACCTCGTCCGCGCCCCGGGTCAGCTCGAACCCGCGCTCGAAAAACTCCAGCCGCACGTCCTGCTCTCGCTCGGCGTCATCGACGGCCGCAACATCTGGCGCGCCAATCTGCCCGACCTTTACTGGCGCCTCAAGGAACTGGCGGGCACGCGCGACTTCATCCTCGCCCCCTCCTGCTCCTTGCTCCACACCCCCGTCGACCTCGCGCTCGAAACCTCGCTCGACCCAGAAATCGCACAATGGCTGAGCTTTGCGGTGCAAAAGATCGAGGAACTCGCCGCGCTCGCCAAAGCGCTGAACGAAGGCGAAGACGCGAGCTTCGCCGCCTTCTCGGCCTCACGCATCGCCGCGGTCGCCCGCCGGACCTCACCGAAAATCCATAACCCCGCCGTCGCCGCCCGCCTCGCCGCCCTCGACGAAAGCGCCACCAAACGCACCGCGCCCTTCGCCGCCCGCCGCGAGGCCCAGCAAAAGCGCCTCGCCCTTCCCGCCTTCCCGACCACCACGATCGGCAGCTTCCCGCAGACCCACGAGGTCCGCAAGGCGCGCGCCGCGCATATCAGGGGGGAAATCGACGATGCCGCCTATGACCGCTATCTGAAGGTCGAAACCCGTGCCGCGGTCAAATGGCAGGAGGAGATCGGCCTCGACGTCCTCGTCCACGGCGAGTTCGAGCGCAACGACATGGTGCAATATTTCGGCGAGCAGCTCGCGGGCTTCGCCTTCACCCGCGCCGGCTGGGTGCAAAGCTATGGCTCGCGCTGCGTCCGCCCGCCCATCCTCTACGGCGACGTCTCGCGCCCCGCGCCGATGACCGTGGACTGGTGGCGCTATGCGCAGGACCAGACCGACCGCCCGATGAAGGGCATGCTCACCGGCCCCGTCACCATCCTCAACTGGTCCTTCGTCCGCGACGACCAGCCGCGCGAGACCAGCTGCCGCCAGATCGCGCTCGCGATCCGCGACGAGGTGCAGGATCTGGAGGCGGCCGGCGCCGCGATCATCCAGATCGACGAAGCGGCGCTGCGCGAAGGCCTGCCGCTTCGTCGCTCGGAGTGGCGGCAGCATTATCTCGACTGGGCCGTCGAAAGCTTCCGCATCACATCGTCGGGCGTCCGCGACGACACCCAGATTCACACCCATATGTGCTATTCGGAGTTCAACGACATCATCCGCGCGATCGGCGCGATGGACGCCGACGTCATCTCGATCGAGACCGCAAGGTCGCAGATGGAGTTGCTCGACGCCTTCGCCAGCTACGCCTATCCGAACGAGGTCGGCCCCGGCGTGTACGACATCCACAGCCCGCGCATCCCGGCCGAACGTGAGATGACCGACCTCCTCACCCTTGCCGGCAAACATGTCCCGCCGGGGCAAATCTGGGTGAACCCCGATTGCGGGCTCAAGACGCGCAAATGGGACGAGGTGCGCCCGGCCCTGACAGCGATGGTCGCGGCCGCACAGGCGATGCGCACCAAAGCCCGGATCAAGGAGGCCTATGATGCCAACTAAGGCCAGTGCGCCCACGGGCATGCCCGACGGACAGCCCGCCGTCCGCGTCACCGCCATGCCCGCCAACGCCAATGTCTATGGCGACATCTTCGGCGGCTGGCTGATGGCACAAATGGACCTTGCCGCCTCGTCGGTGGCCTCGCGCCACGCACGCGGCCGCGCGGTGACGATCTCGGTCGAAGGGATGACCTTCCACCGCCCCGTCTTCGTCGGCGACGAGGTGTCCGTATTCGGGCGCCTCGTCAAAGTCGGCCGCACCTCGATGCATGTCGAGGTCGAGGCCTGGGCGCGCGACCGTCACGCTGATGAGGATAATAAGGTCACGCAGGCGGTGTTCATCTTCGTCGCGGTGGGACCGGACAGGCGGCCAAGGGCGGTAAAAAGCCTGACCTAGCCCCATCGCCCGGGACCCTCCACCCCTTGCCATTCCCGCTTCGGCTGGAATGGCAAGGAACGGGGCGCCAGCCTTATCTTCGCAGTGACGGGCATCACAGAGATGATATAGAAGCCGCTGATAAGGCTTTGATTTCACCTTCAAGGAGCTCGGTTTCGATGCGAAACACCTATCTCGCCCTCGGCGCGCTGATCCTGTCCGGCCTTTCCCACCCGGCCGCGGCGCAGCTGCCCCCGGAATTGCTCGGCGGCGACAGCGGCGGCGATCCCTCGAAAGGCCTGCACAGCGAGCCATTCTACAAGGGGGCCGAGGGGTTTTGGGTGCAGATGCGCAAACCCGCAAATGACGGCCTTCGCTGCTCGGTGAATTTCATCACGACCAACGGACTGTTCGCCATCCACGGTCCCTGGGATGCCGAAATGGCTAAAAAGGGCGTCGGCATGATCTGGTTCGACGGCAAGGATATTCCGAAAGTCGCCCAGACGGCCGCCACCAAAATCACGGTGCGCAGCAAGGATCCGACCCAAATCTATCCCGCCATCCACACGACGCTGGGGCAGAGTGCGACCAACGGCGTTTTCATCCTGATCGTCGACATGAAGGCCCTGCTCGCCGAGAAGAACGAGAGCGATGATATTGCGGTCGATTTCGGCGGCAAACAGGTT
Source organism: Sphingopyxis selenitireducens (assembly GCF_051550705.1). Classification (NCBI taxonomy): domain Bacteria; kingdom Pseudomonadati; phylum Pseudomonadota; class Alphaproteobacteria; order Sphingomonadales; family Sphingopyxidaceae; genus Sphingopyxis; species Sphingopyxis selenitireducens. The sequence continues at coordinate 96,258 of NZ_JBPULG010000002.1, read as the reverse complement.
TTCAGCGCCCAGCCCATCCGCCTGCAGGAAGCCTATCGCCGGCTCGGCGAATGCACCGCGGCAAAACCGGCCGGCTAGCCATCATACACCCCGCCCCTTCGCGCTCTTGGTAAAGACGCGAAAGGGCGGCCCCATCCCGGCGCTATCCGCCGGGAACATTCATGATATCGGCGCAGGCATTGGTACCGGCGATAGCGCCGTCGCGATCGCGGCTGACCGTCACATCGGCAACCCTTGGCACGCCCTTGTCATCGGGAAGCAGGACGTAACGGACATTGCAGCTGTCATATCCGCCGGTGACCCGCGTCCCTCCGCTCACGACATTCTGCCACAGGACGCGATTGTCATAGGAGCGGCCATAGGACAGGAAACGCAGGCCGCCGGCATTGTCCACCGCCGGCGGGCCGTTCGCCGCGACGACATCCTGCTCGGTCTTGGACATCCATACGCCAAGGAGCAGGCTTTCGCTGCGCGACAGCTTGCGCTTGCCGCGCAATTCCGCCGCCTTGGCGACAAAGGCGCTTTCGCTCTGGAAATTGTCGATGATGCCCATCGCCCGCTGCCGCGCGGCGGGCAGCGCGGTCTCGAAACTGCGCATCCGGGCTTCGAACTCGGCCTGTTCGGCGGGCGTCAGCTTGCGGCTCGCCATCACCGGCGGCTTCTTCGCGTCCTTCCAGAAATGCGTCCAGCTGAACTCGGCCGCCTCGACCCAATTATACCCGACCGGCGTCATCAGCACGCCCTCGACTCCCAGCGCGGCCAGATTTCGGCTCACCAGATCCTGCACGACCTTGCCGTCCTTGCCCGACGCCGCGATCGCCTGGCTCAGTTCGGCTTCCTGGCACGCCAGCCGATAGGCGCGCAGCATCGGGTAACTCGACGTCGACTGCCAGTCGGTCGGCTGCAACGCATCGCTGTCATCCTTCTGCTTCGACCGCGTCCGGCCCGCCGCCAGCCGGAACTGGACCGACGTCGCGGCGGGCAGGACCCATTTGTCGCCCGGCTTCACCCGCTTGCGGCCATGCGCGGCGGAATAGGGATTGGGGCATTGAAACTGGATATCGGTTTCGGTCCAATAGGGCTTGTCCGCCGCTTCATAGACGGTGACCAGCTCGATCTCCTTGATATCGACCGGCCCCATCTCGCCCACCGGGGTCCGGTTGGACGAATAGGTGTCGGCATAGACGATGACGCGATTGGGCGAGACGCCCTGAAGGTCGATCACCAGCCGGTTGGCGGCCGCCGGGGTGGCAACGCCCAGCGCCGCTACGCCGGCCGCCAAAATCGATTTCCGTACCATGTCATCTCCTTATATTCCCGCCATCTTCCATGTTTCGAAGCGTCGGGCAAGGCGCGGGCCAGCCAGCTTCGACGTTGGCCCTCGCTGCATAGCGGCCGCCGCCGCGGCCCGGCGATGCGCGCGATCACAGGCCGACGGCTCCCCCTTCGCTTCACCATCTCCCTCGGGCGCAATCCATGCTATGTTCGCCCCCGAACGAAGGAGGATAGCCATGGCGGGTGACCTTGCGATCGTACTCAGCGGCGGCGGTGCCAAGGGCGCCTTTCAGGTCGGCGTCGTCCATGAACTTGTCGTCAATCGCGGCGTCCGCCTCGATATCGTCGCGGGCGTATCGACAGGCGCGATCCAGGCGCTGGGGGTGGCGCAGGACGATGTGCCGGGGCTGCTCGACCGCTGGCTCGGCATTCGCGGCAATGGCGATATCTACAAGGAACGCCCGCTCGGGATTGCCGGCGGCATATTGGGCGAGGATGCGATCTACGACACCGCGCCGCTGCGCCGGATGCTCAAAAGCTTCGCCGACGACCGCAAGCTGAAGGCCAGCGGGCGCAAGCTGCGGCTGGGCGTCGTCAACCTCGGCACCGGCGATTATCGCGGCATCGACGAAAGCGTCCCCGGCATCCACAATTGGGTCTATGCCAGTTCGGCGATGCCGGTCTTCTTCGACCCGCTCAAAACCACCGCCGCCGACGGGACCGAGGAACAATGGGTCGACGGCGGGGTGCGCAACGTGACCCCGCTCGACGATGCGCTCGAACTCAATCCACGCGGGGTGATCGTCGTCCGCGCCTCGCCCCCGCCGCGCCCGGGCAAGGTCCGGCTCTTTCCCGATCTGATCAAGATCGGGCTGCGCGCGGTCGATATCCTGCAATCCGAAGTGTCGGCGAACGACACCAAAAATGCCGCACTGATCAACGACATCATCGCCGCGCGCGAGGCGCAGGCGCGCGCACTGCAGGCAGCGGGGGTCGGTGGCGCAGCGGCGGCGCGCATCCTCCGCCCGCTCGACCTGCAAATCTCGCGTTACCGCTTCGCGCCGATCCGCATCATCGAACCCGAACAGGAGGTGTCGGAAACGCTGGAGTTCAGCCCCGCAAAGATCCGCAAGGCGATCGACGCCGGCCGCGCCGCGGTCGAGCGCGAATGGAAGGCGCTTGAACCGCTGCTCAGCTAGCCGCGACCGCCCCGCCGCAAGCCCGTCACGGCTGGCCGGATCGCCATTTCTTCCGCCGCGTCTTTGCCCTTAAGCCACGGGCAAGGGGGGGGGGCGGCGCAGAGGAGTAGGATCGTGAACGCTTATCCGACGACCGTCGGCGATACCGGCCAGCCGCATCCGGCGGATATCGCTGACAATGAAGCGACCGGGCTCTTCTGGGGCCTGCAATATTGCCGCGCCAGCACCTTGTCGCTGACCCGGCTCGAACTCGCGCTCGAAAGCCGCGACCGCCAACGGATTATCGAGGCGATGGACCGGCTCCACGCCCTCGACAGCGAAATCGAGCGCAAGGTCGCAAGCCTGCCTGCACCGGTCGGAGCGGAAGGGCTCAACGAGCATCTGGGCCGCGAAAAAATGGCGGTGGCGTTCGAGAAACTCGTCCTCGCCAGCGGGATCAGCGGCCCCGGCATCGCCTCGCCGCCCACGTCCCTGCCCCAGCCAAGCCCGATCGGCGTACCGGCCCCCGACATCGACTGGCCCCCGGCCGACGAGGTGCCCGAGCCGCGCATGGTGCGCGCCCTTCGCAACTATGGTCCGAAAGCCGCGCTGTTCCTGACCCTCGCCGCCGCAACCGGCGCCGTCATTTTCGCGGCGCTATAACCGCTTCTGCGGCCAGCCCGGCGATCAGGCGGGCGCGTTCGATCCGGTACACCGCTTCGACTGCCCGCCATGCCCGCCACGACGAGCGTGGAGGCAAGCATGACGGCGGCGATCGATCATTCCCCGGCCAGTCGATCACGCAGCCGCTGTTCGCGCTCGGCAATCTCGGGCGTCATCGCGTCACCGAAATCTTCCGGCTGGTAAAAGGGGCGAATTTCCAGCTCGCTCGGCCCGGGCATCGGGTTGGGACAACGCTTCGCCCAGGCGACCGCCTCATCCATATCCTTGACCTCCCAGATCCAGTAGCCTGCGACCAGTTCGCGCGCTTCGGCAAAGGGGCCGTCGATCACGGTCCGGTTCGCGCCATCGAACGCGATCCGCTTGCCCGCCGACGATGGCTTCAGCCCGTCACCCTCGACCATCACACCGGCGTTCACCAGCTCCTCGTTGAACCGCCCCATCGCCTCGAACATTTCGGTCATCTCGGCCGTGGGCGGAAGGCCGCGCTCGCTGTCTTCGGTCGCCTTCACAAAAACCATTACACGCATCGTCCGTCTCCTTCTTTTTCCGGGCCGCCATCGGCCTCAGTATCTACACGACGAACGGGCATCGGGAAAATCGACAGGGGCAGCAAAAAAATTCCCGAGCCGTGTCAGCTATCAAAATGACGCGCCCTCGACAGCGCGCCAACCCTCTTGCGCGGCTTTCCGTTTACGTTAAGGTCAGTTTCAAACCGCAACCGGAGAATGATTCATGGCTCTTCCCCCGATTTTCGACCGCCTGCGCCTGCCCGTCATCGGCTCGCCCTTGTTCATCGTATCGGGCCCCGAGCTGGTCATCGCCCAGTGCAAGGCGGGCATCGTCGGCAGCTTCCCGGCGCTCAACGCCCGGCCGCAAACCCTGCTCGACGAATGGCTGCACCAGATTACCGAAGAACTTGCGGCATGGGACCGCGCCAATCCCGACCGCCTTTCGGCGCCCTATGCGGTCAACCAGATCGTCCATAAATCGAACGACCGGCTCGAACAGGACATCGCGACGTGCGCGAAATGGAAAGTGCCGATCACCATCACCTCGCTCGGCGCGCGCGAAGAACTTAATCAGGCCGTCCATGGCTGGGGCGGCATCACGCTCCACGACGTCATCGACGATCGCTTTGCGCGCAAGGCGGTCGAAAAGGGCGCCGACGGGCTGATCCCCGTTGCGGCGGGTGCCGGCGGCCACGCCGGGGTGCTGTCGCCCTTCGCGCTGGTGCAGGAAATCCGCACATGGTTCGACGGCCCGGTCGCATTGTCCGGCGCCATCGGCCACGGCCGCTCGATCCTCGCCGCGCAGGCATGCGGCGCCGACCTCGCCTATATGGGCAGCGCCTTCATCGCCACCGCCGAAGCCAATGCGGACGACGGCTATAAGGACGGTATCGTCGCGGGCCGTGCCAGCGACATCGTCTATTCGAACCTGTTCACCGGCGTTCACGGCAATTATCTGCGCCAGTCGATCATCGACGCGGGCATGGACCCCGACAATCTGCCCGAAGGCGATCTCAAGACGATGAACTTCGGATCGGGCGGCAACACCAAGGTCAAGGCGTGGAAGGATATCTGGGGATCGGGTCAGGGCATCGGCCCCCTCACCGCGGTCCGCCCCGTCGCCGAATTCGTCGCCGAACTAGAAGCCCAATATCTCGCCGCCCGCCGCGAACTCGAAGCCAAGGTGCGCCTCTAAGCCAGACACCAGCCCGCTGCCCGCACCGATCATCAATGTCGGCTTTGGGGTGGGAAGCGGACGCTTCTTTTCCCCTCCCGCATGCGGGAGGGGCAGCGAGGCTTGCCAGCTTGCTGGCTAGCCGCAGCGGGGTGGGAAAACCGCAACGCTGCTGGCCCACCCCCAACCCCTCCCGCCTGCGGGAGGGGAGAAGAAATGTCCGCAACGGGTCGCTAGCTACCACTCCCCATCGTCACCCCGGACTTGATCGGCGATTATCCCCTTAGGGCAAGTAACGTGACTCCTCCTTTTCCGCCTGCTATGACAAGCGAATGGCGGGGACAAAGGCGTTCGTGGGTGAGCTTGTGCGGCCAAAGGCCGTGCGTTGGGGCGCTTTATTGCTGGCAGGCGTCGGCGCTTACGATGTGGGCTGCAACCAATTTGGATGGCCTAAAATACCCGAGCTATGGGGCATGACCGGGTCTTTGCTGCCTTGGTGGGGATGGCTGATCGCGATCCAGGGACTAATAGTTGTCGCTCTATTCGAATATGTGCGGCGAAATGCGACTCAGGCGCTCAAATCCACGCCGCCTTATGACGAAAGTAAGCTTCGCCAAGAGGTGTCCGATCTTGCAGAAACGGTCCGAGCAGTAATCGTCGATTACCAGAATATGCGGGGGTATGAGGCAGGATTCTCGGGTAAACTGGACCGCTTGAAAATTGAGCTCTCTAGCGAACTGCAGAGCGTTCGTGCCGGCGCCAACATGACTGCCGGCTCCATCACAGACATGCTTCAAAGCATCGAAAAGATGGACAAGACCTTGGCCGGATGGAGTCAAACGCTGGCTGGGGTGAAAAAGCTCAGATATGTCGCAGACCACTACATTGGACGACTGCGAGCCGTTGTGTGGGATGAAATCTGGCAAGCCATCGACGCAATGGACAGCGTCACAACCATTGGTCGTGACCATGCTCGCGACCTCCATATTTCTACGATACAAGATAAGCTGGCGTTGCTTGGTCGTGATATGAGTTCAGGAAATGGTTATACATACGAGCAGAGGCTCGAGGAAATAAACACCCAGAACCAATATGTCGTTCTGTTGGAGGGCGAGGAGGATCGGTGGAAAAGCGGCGCAGAAAAGAAGCAATACTATCTCGACCGAGCTTTCACGGATGCGTTTAAGTCGAACTATCAGCGAGCCTACGTCCCGCCGGGGGACATAGAACTTTTGAGAGTATGGAGAACTTGATGGCGGACGGCCCCACGACCCGCTTCGACGCCCTATTAGGGGCAATGGTGCAGGGCGAAGCCCCTAGCGCACAAAAGAAGTCAGCAACTCGTTCAGCATCGTCGAAGGGCGATGACGGCGATTGTGACGAAATTCAAACTCACCCAGATACTTCGACAGATGCTGACGGCTAACATGAATGTGAGTGCCGTTGATCGACCGCTTTAGCTGCGCCCAGAAGCCTTCCAGCGCATTCACGCCAGCGCCATCCTTCGTCGCATACTGCCCGCGATTGTGGTTCACCTTGATGTGGCGATAGCCCTTCTGGTCAATGTCCTTGTAGCCGCCCATTTCGTCCGTGCTGATCGTCGTTCCCGGCAGAACATGGTGCTGGATCATGCCGTGCATGTGAAACTTCGTGCGGCTTTGCGTCACGCGGGTGACTAGCTCGCCACCGCGTTCCAGCATTCCAACAACGACGGTTTTGTTGCCCATGTAGCCGTTACCTTTGCCCGACACCGAACCACCGATGATCGTTTCGTCGATCTCAACGACTTCACCTACGCCGCCAAGCGGATCGTCGCTGTCGAGCATCGCCATATACTTGCGGATTTCGTGGCACATGCGCCAAGCCGTTTTGTAGGTGACGCCGATCTGGCGCTCGATTTCCTTTGCCGCCACGCCGCTACGGGTCGAGCAGAACTGGAACATCACAAAGAACCAGTCGCGAAGGCTCGTGCGCGTCCGGTCGAACGGGGTGCCAGCGGTCGGATAGACTTGATGGCCGCACCATTCACAAGCGTAGCTGCGACGCTTGGCGACGCGGTAGAATTTCGCGCTCTTGCCGCACTTTTCGCAGTCGTGACGCTCGCCGTAGCGAACGCGCATCAGATGATCGAGGCAACTTTCCTCGGTAGGGAAGCGGTCCTGAAACTGGCGAAGGGTCGGTGCTTTGCTCATGCCGATTGTCTAGCCGAATCCTTTACTTGTCGCAAAGGGATAATTGCCGACTTGATCCGGGGTCCATGACTTCAACGCTGCGATGAATCCCGGACCAAACCTGTCCTGAGCTTGCCGAAGCGTTCGGGATGACGACTGCCCTACCCGCCGAACAGCCGCTCGATCGCCTCGTCCAGATAAGGGCGGTCGGCGAACAGCCGCATCGGGTCGCGCCGGTTGAGCCAGAATCCGGTACCATGCCGGTCGGTCAGCGCGCGGCGCGTTGCATCCTGCAACAGCCCAAGCCGCATCACCGCCGTCCGCCGCGCCGAGCGCAGATCCGCCGGCGCGTGCAGGCAAAAATGCACCCGCACCTGCTCGACCCGGGCGGTCACGACATCGCTGTAACCATGATGCGGTCCGCGGTGCATCGCATAGCCCGACGACAGCGCCGCAACCTCGGACGCAGGCAGCACCAAGCCGTTGCAGCCAAAATGCCGCAACGCAAACCCCTCGCCTTCCAGAAGGACGAACATCGACGCCATCTGGGGCCGTTTCAGCAGGGAAATGGGGATGAGATGATGACGTTGATATCCGCTGCGCGGCGCCGGCGCCCCTTGCCAGCGGCGCCGCGGCATCAGCTTTCGGGGCCGAACTCGACGCGCACCACGCGCCGCCCTTCACCGGCCGCCGCCAGCCGTATCCGTTCACCCGGCGCAAGGCCCTGCAACTCACGGCTGCCACTGAACCGCCCATGGAGCATCATGTCGAGTGAGAGCCGCGCCAGCCGCCGGACCATCTTCGCCACCGTCCAACCGGCCGGGATTCGGGCCTCCAGCTCCTGCCCCGCAAACCATGCCAGCCCGCGCGTGACAACCGCTTCGCCTTCGTCGCCGTCCTGACACCGAAAGGCCACCATGTGCAGAACCGGCGGCATCCCGCTCGTCAGCATCTCCGCAACCGATGCGCGAAATTGCGGCGCGTCGGACCACAGGCGCGCGGGCGACCAGAAAAAATGGCTCGCGTCGAACAGGTCGACCAGCAACAGCATGGCCTTGAAATAATCGCGGCCTTCCACCGACGGCTTCGTCGCGGCCCCCGGCGCCCGGATATCTTCCGGAACGAAGGTCCAGCAGTGCCCGCCGTCGCGCCAGTCGTGCGGCAGGCTGGCGGCGAGTTGGCTGATCGACGGCTGCTCCGGATCGACCTCGTCGAGCGCGGACGCATCGGCCGGTCCCGCAATCCACCGCAAGGCCCCGAAGCGCAGGCGGAATGTCGGCACCCCCCGTGCGGGGTCGCTGCGGTCGATCCGCTCGGGCATCAGCCCCATTTGCCGGATCGCCTGTTCCATTTCGTCGGGCGACGCGCGCCGCATTGCGGACCCGATGATCAGCGCAAAAGGCGCCGGGGGAACCGGCAGGATCAGTCCATCGCTTTTGCCGACTGCCATGCTGGTCGCTGCCCCCCGTCCGTTCGCGCCTGCATCGCAAGCCTGCCGGCAATGTTCAAACGCTTATTGCGGCAATGGGTCCGAAATGGTCGGGTCTCAGATCGCGACCTGGCTGCCCAGCTCGACGACGCGATTGGTCGGCAGGCGGAAATATTCCATCGCGCTTTCCGAATTGCGCAGCATCCACGCGAACAGCTTTTCGCGCCAGATCGGCATCCCGGGCGTCGCTGCGGCGATCAGCGTCTGCCGCGACAGGAAGAAGCTGGTCTCGATCATCTTGAATTCGGCGCCGCATCCGGTGACGCGCTTCAGCGCCTCGGGGACATGGACCGGCTGCATGAAGCCGTAATTCAGCACCAGCCGGTGGAACCCCTGCCCCAGATCCTCAAGCGCGCAATGGTTTTCCTCGCGCACAAAGGGGACATCGGCGATCTTGATCGTCAACAGGATGATGCGTTCGTGCAGCACCTTGTTGTGCTTCAGATTGTGGAGCAGCGCGTGCGGCACACCGTCGGAACTCGACGTCATGAACACCGCGGTTCCGGGCACGCGGGTCGCGCTGTTCGCCGCCGATTTCACGAACACCGGGATCGGCATCGCGCCTTCGGCCATCTGCTGCTGCATCAATTTGCGCCCCCGCGACCATGTCGTGAGCAGGGTGAAGATGGTCAGGCCGATCGCCAGCGGCACCCAGCCGCCGTCGGGCACCTTGATCAGGTTCGCGCCGAAATAGGCGATATCGACGATGAAAAAGACCGCAAGGACCGGCAGCGCCTTCCACGCCGGCCAGCGCCACAGGCTGAACAGCACGACGCTCATCAGACAGGTGTCGATGAACATCGCCCCCGTCACCGCAATACCATAGGCGGCGGCCAGATTGCTCGACGACCCGAAGAAGAGGACGAGGATGATCACCATCACCATCAGCGCCCAATTGACCATCGGGATATAGATCTGCCCGGCGGCCGACGCGCTCGTATGCTCGACGCGCAGGCGCGGAATAAAGCCCAGCTGGATCGCCTGCTGGGTCAGCGAGAAGGCGCCCGAAATCACGGCCTGACTGGCGATGATCGTCGCCAGCATCGCCAGGATGACGACCGGAATTCGCCAGGCGTCGGGCATCATCTGAAAGAAGGGGTCCTGGATCAGTTCGGCGCGCGGCCCCGCTTCGGCGGCAAGCACCATCGCGCCCTGCCCCATATAGTTCAGCATCAACGCCGGCAGCACGAAGCACAGCCACGAAAGGCCGATCGGCTTGCGTCCGAAATGGCCCATATCGGCATAAAGCGCCTCGGCCCCCGTCACCGCCAGCACCACCGCGCCCAGTGCGATAAAGGCGGTGAAACCATCGACATAAAAGAAGTTGAGCGCGTTTAGCGGATTCAGCGTCTCAATGATGATCCCCGGGTGATCGACAATATGCATGATGCCCAGCGTCGCGAGCATCAGGAAATAGGCCAGCATGATCGGGCCAAAGAGCGCCCCGACCTTCGCCGTTCCGCGCGACTGGATCGCGAAGATGCCGATCAGGATCGTGAGCGCGATCGGCACGATATAGGGCTCGAACCCCTTGTTGACATAACTCAGCCCCTCGGTCGCAGAGAGGACCGACATCGCGGGGGTGATCATGCTGTCGCCATAGAAAAGCGCGGTCGCAAACACCCCGAGCAGCACCAGCGGCCAAGTCCAGCGCTTGCCTTCCGACTGGCGGCTGATCAGCGCGAGCAGCGCCAGGCTGCCGCCCTCGCCCTTGTTGTCGGCCTTCATGATCGTCAGCACATATTTGAACGTGACGACCAGCATCATCGACCAGAACACCAGACTCAGCACGCCATAGATGTGCAGCGTGTCCGCCTCGATCCGGTGATGGCCCGAAAAGGTTTCGCGAAAGGCATAGAGCGGGCTGGTGCCGATATCGCCAAAGACGACGCCCACCGCGCCGACGGCCAGCTTCAGCTTGCCGTCACCCTGATGGCCATGGCCGTAATGGCCCGTATCGGCGGCAGTCAGGGCGGGGCTCGAAGCCCCACCGGCCACCTGTTGCGACTCAGCAGTCATCGCGCGCCTTTAGACCAGTCCGCGATGATGGAATAGCACTCAAATCAGGGCTCTGCCGGCGCGGCGGGCGGCAGTTGCGGGCCAAGTGCCTGATGCAGCTGCGCCAGCCGCATTTCCAGATCGGCCCGCCAGGGTGCGTCGGCGGGGCTGCGCGAGAGCAATTGGCTCCACACCGCCTCGGCGCCTTTGAGGTCGCCGCCCTGCGCCAGTGCCAGCCCGGCGAAAAAGGGCGGCGCGGGGTGCGTCGGATCGCGGCGCGCCGCCTCGTCAAATGCCAGTGCCGCCGCGGGCGACATCGCGCCGCCGCCATGCGCGACAAGCGCATTGCCCAGCCCCACCCACAGGTCGACATTGTCGGGATATTTCTCGAGCCCCTTTTGCAACGTCTGGGCGGCGAGCCCGGTCTTGCCGGTGCGGGCGAACCCGTCGGACATGCCCAGCCACTGCGCCGCCGGACCAAAACGGTCGGCCATGCCCTTTCGCTGGTCGGTAATTGCTTCCCCGAAACCTTCGGGTTCGGCAGCCGCCGCAACTGGCTTGCCGGGCAGCGAGGGGCTCCCCTCCAGCGCATAGCCCGCAAGGCCCAGCATCACGGCCGCCGCCGCCAGCGGGCGCGCCGCTGCGGGCAGCTTGCCCAGCCAGAATATCCCGCCGATCGTCAGCGCCGCGGCCAATATCACCCACAGCCAGATCATGCTTCACCCTCGCCTTCGCTGTCGCCACGGCGGAAACGGCCGAAGGCCAGCAAGCCGCCAAGGCCGAGAAAGATCAACGGCCCCAGCCACAGCAACGCCGTCGCCATGTCGAACGGCGGATCATAAGTCACCCAATTGCCATAGCGCGCGACCAGCCATTTGCGGATTTCACCGGGGCTTTCGCCCGCTGCGATCTTGCTGCGCACCTCGTGCCGCATGTCGCCGGCCAGCGGCGCATCGCTGTCTGCGATCGACTGCCCCTGACAGACGAGGCAACGCAGTTCCTCCATCAACGCCTTCGCCTTCGCCTCCTTGGCGGGGTCGGCAAGCTGCTGATAGGCATAGGGCGCGGGCGGCAGGCGGTCCTGCGCCGCCAGCGGCATCGCCATCGCCATCGCACCGAGCAGCACCAGGGCGGCAAAGCGCATGCTCACTTCATCGCTTCCAGCTTGGCGACGATCTCGGGAACATGTTCCGCCAGGATCACGCCCTGAATCTGCTCGCGAATAATGCCCTTGCCGTCGATCAGGAAGGTTTCGGGAACACCCGACGACCCCAGCGCGATCTGGACGCTGCTCTGCATATCGGCCCCGATGCGGTCGAACGGATTGCCATATTCGCGCAGGAACATCGCGACATCGTCGGGACGGTCGCGGATCGCAATGCCGTCGATCGGCACGCCTGCGGCCTTCAGCGCCTCAAGCTGCGGCGCCTCCGCGCGGCACGGGATGCACCAGCTCGCAAAGACATTGACCAGCCGCGGACGGCCGTCGGCAAGCTGGCTGCTTTTCAGTCCCTCGACCCCGGTCGTCGCGGGCGGCAGGTCGAACAGCGGCATCGGCTTGTCGATCCATTGCGACTGGATCAGCGTATCGGGCGGCGTCACCAGCCGATAGATGAAGGCGCCGAACAACAGCCCCATGATCGCCAGCGGGACGAAAAGAACCCAACGATTCTTCATGGTGCGAAACGCTCCTGTGATTTGCGCGACCGGCGTGCGCGCCATAGTGCCAGCAACTGGGCGCGGCCGAGCATCGACAGCACCGCGCCAAGCGCAATCAATCCCCCGCCAAGCCAGATCCACCACACCAGCGGCTTCCACCACAGGCGCAGCTGATAACGGTCGGCGCTGCCATCCTCGCTCACCACGGGCTGACCGAGCACCGCATAAAGCTGCCCGCCCGGCCGCGTCAGCAGCGCGGCTTCATTCGTCTCGGTCGGCGCCGTGCCCATCAGGCCGGGGAACATCCGCGATTCGGGCCGCAGCATGAAGGACGCACCGCCGGGTGTCGACGCGATCAGCGTCCCCTCGATCGACGTGAAATTGGGTCCCGCGACGGGCTTCACCCCGACGAACTTCACTTCGAACTCGCCCACCTTCACGACATCCCCCGGCGCCGCTGCAACCAGCCGCTCCTTGATGAACGCGCTTTCGGCGCCCATCCCGGCCAGCGTCACCGCGACCCCGAAATGGGCGATCACCATGCCCCATGTCGGCAGCGGGGTGCGCCGCAGATTGCGGCCCCACAGGGGCGCGAGGCTCGCGACAGCGACCACGCCCGCGACGGTCATCCCCAGCAGGGGCAATATCCCGACCGTGCCGCCGAAAATGACGAGCAGCACCAGCACCAGTGCCCCGGCGAACACCGCAAGCGGCAAGCGCGACCATAATTTCTTGCCATCGTCCTTGCGCCAGCTCAGCAGCGGCCCCGCGACCATGACGAGGCAGAGGATCAGCGCCAGCGGCCCCGCGACCCTGTTATAATAGGGCGGGCCAACCGAAATCTTCTCCCCCATCGCCTCGGCAACGATCGGATAGAGCGTGCCCAGCAGGACGAGCGCAAGGATCGTCGTGAGCAGCAAATTGTTGATCACCAGCGAACCTTCGCGGCTCAGCAGCGCGAATTTCTTGCCCTCGGCGACGGTATTGGCGCGCAGCGCGAACAAGGTCAGCGCGCCGCCGATATAGACCGCCATCAGGATGAGCAGGAACGTCCCGCGCTCGGGATCGACGGCAAAGCTGTGAACGCTGGTCAGCAACCCCGAACGTACGATGAAGGTGCCGACCATCGACATCGAAAAGCCGATCACCGCCAGCATCACCGTCCAGGCGCGCAGTGCGTTGCGTATCGCCGTCACCGCCACCGAATGGAGCAGCGCCGCACCGGCTAGCCAGGGGATCAGCGAGACATTCTCGACCGGGTCCCAGAACCACCAGCCGCCCCAGCCAAGCTCATAATAGGCCCAGTAACTGCCCGCCGTGATCCCGATCGTCAGGAATATCCAGCTTCCCAGCACCCATGGGCGCATCGCGCGGGCGAAGGCCGGGCCAATCTCGCGCGTAATCAGCGCACCGACGGCAAAGCTGAAGGCGACCGACAGGCCGACATAGCCGATGTAAAGCGTCGGCGGATGAAAGGCGAGCCCCGGGTCCTGGAGCAGCGGGTTGAGCCCCTGTCCGTCGGGCGGCGCCACGGGCAGGCGCTTGAAGGGGTTCGACGAAAAGATCAGAAAGGCAAAGAAACCGATACTCAATGCGGCCTGCGCCGCCAGTGTCGCGATCAGCGTATCCTCGCGCAGTCGCTTCTCGAAAATCGCGACCAGCGCGCCCGACAGGCCAAGGATCGTCAGCCACAACAGCATCGACCCTTCATGATTGCCCCACGTCCCCGCGATCTTGAACATCATCGGCTTCAAACTGTTGCTGTTCCGCGCAACCAGTTCGACCGACATGTCGGAACGCACGAACAGCGCGATCAGCAAGGCAAAGGCAACCGCGGTCAGCACGCCTTGCGCGACGCTCGCCGGCCGCACCAGCGCTCCCAGATCCTTCGCGCCCCCGCGCAGATACAGCGTTCCCGCGACCAGCGACAAACAGGCGAGCGCCGCCGCGATCCAGAGCAGGGCTAGTCCAAGTTCGGCGATCATGTCGTTTGCTGCGCTTTCGCTACGCCCTCGGGCATCTCGCCCATCTGCGGCGGCATATAACGTTCGTCATGCTTGGCGAGGATGCGGTCGGCGACGAATGTGCCGTCGGCGCGCATCCGGCCGTCGGCGACCATGCCCGATTCTTCGCCGAACAGGTCGGGGACGATGCCCGTATATTCGACCGGGACCGACGCTTTTCCGTCGGTCGCGACGAAACGGATGGTCAGGCCGTCGCTTTGGCGCTTGATGCTGCCCGCGGCGACCATGCCCCCCAGCCGCATCGCTTCGCCGACCGTCGCCTTGCCGTCCTGAATTTCAACGGGCGTGCGGAAATAGGCGGCTTCGTCGCGCAGCGCGCTCGCCGCGAGGACGCCCGCGCCCCCGACGCCGACAAGCGCCACCAGCGCCAGCACCAGCCTTTGATGTTTCGCTTTCATTTCCCGTCCCCGCGCGGCGTTTCACCGCGCCGATTGCTGGCGCGCAGCGCGTCGCTGCGCCCCTCGGCTTTCGCCATCGCGCGCCAGCTATGCAGCAGCACCGCGCCGGTCAAAACAGCCGTCAAAATATAGGCTGCCGCCACATAGGCCCATTGCCCGCCCCCGCTGATGACCCCCGTCACGTTCTAAATCCCCTCGTCGTCGGCCAGCCGTCGCAACCGCGCGGCCACGCGGTTATCGGCAATGATTCGGCGCATCCGCATCAACACGATGGCACCGAACAGACATGAAAAGCCCAGCAGGGTCAGCCCCAGCGGCCACAGCAACGCGCCGTCGATGCTCGATCCGCGCAACGTGATGCTCGGCCCCTGATGCAGGCTGTTCCACCAGACGACGCTGCGGTTGATAATCGGAATATTGATCGCGCCGACCAGCGCATAAATGGCGGCGCCGCGTGACAGCGAACCGCCCTGCCGCTGCCCCTCATCGCCGCTCGTCAGTGCAATGAAACCGGCATACAGGAACAACAGGACCAGCATCGACGTCATCCGCCCATCCCATTCCCACCAGGTGCCCCACGTCGGCTTGCCCCAGATCGATCCGGTCGCAAGGCACAACGCGGTGAACAGCATCCCCGGCACCGCGACGGCGCGTGCGGCGATTCCCGCCAGCGGGTGCCGCCAGACCAGTTGAACCAGCCCGGTGATCGCCAGCGCGGTCCAGCCGCCCATGCCCAGCCATGCCGACGGAACATGGACATAAAGAATGCGTGCGGTCTCGCCCTGCTTATAGTCGCCCGGCACCTGCGTCAGCCCGGCCCAGGCTCCGACGAGCAAAAGCAACAGACCGGCGCCCAGCAGCCACGGCGTCAGCGGCCTGGCGATCGCAAGAAAACGGGTGGGGTTGGCATAAGCGTGCATCGGATTGGCGTCGTCCTTAGGCGAGCAGCTTGGGTGGGTCCAGCAATTTGCCCGGCACAGCCCTTCCCGCCCCTTTTGGCTGCCCGCGCGGCTCGGTCATTTCTCCGGCCGTGTCCATATCCAGCTGCCGGTGACCGCCGCCGCGACGACCGGCGCCATCGACCAGGGCCAGGGCGCGAAAATCAGCGCCGCGGCGATGCTGACGGCAAAGGCGACGCTCGCCGCGATCTTGCCCTTGCGGCTGATCGCGCCCTTTTCGCGCCATGCGACAATATGCTGACCAAAGATCGGGTGATGGACCAGCCACGCCTCCAGCCGCGGCGACGAACGCGCAAAGCAAAAGGCCGCCAGAATCACGAAAGGGACGGTCGGCAACAGCGGCAAAACGGCGCCAATCGCGCCCAACCCCAGCGACAGCCAGCCGCTGACGAAAAAGAAATGCCGCTTCATTGGGAAGGGCTTAGCGGAAATCCGCCGTCGCGCCAGCCCCGAACCACTTCCGTCGCCCCCGCGCAGGCGGGGGCCGCCATCGGCCTTGCATAAGGTTGCCAGCGACCCCCGCCTTCGCGGGGGCGACGCCTTTTTACCCCCGCCCGATCAGCTTCTGCGCCATCCGGTCGGCGACCATCGACGCCGGCGTGCCGCTCGCCTTACTCTCGGCCCAGATGTCGGCCAGCCGGCCGGGGATCAGGTGGATGCGGCTTTCGACTTCCTCGCGGCTGCCGTGCCCCAGATATTCCAGCGCGACATTGATGATGCCGCCGGCGTTGATCACATAATCGGGGGCATAGGTGATGCCGCGATCGTGGATGCGCTGACCATCGGCCGCAGTCGCAAGCTGATTGTTCGCGCCGCCCGCGATGATCGGCACGCGCAACTTCTCGATGCTCTGTTCGGTCAGGATCGCGCCAAGCGCATTGGGGCTCAGCACATCGGCCTCGACCTCCATGATCGCACCCGAATCGGCCAGATCGGCGCCCAGTTCGTCGGCGAGCGCCTTGGCGCGCCCCAGATCGACGTCGGCGAGGATCAGCTTCGCGCCCTCGGCCGCCAGCCGCCGCGCGACCCCGCCGCCGACGCTGCCGACGCCCTGGATCGCAACCCGCACATCCTTGGCGCTGTCGGTGCCCAGCCCGTTCAGGATCGCCGCCTTGACGCCCAGATAGACGCCCAACGCGGTGTACGGCCCCGGATTGCCGCCCACAGCCACGCCGTTCGCCACGGGAAGCCCGCTGACATACTTGGTCTGTTTGGCGATCTCGACCATATCGACGTCGGTGATCCCGACATCTTCGGCGGTGATATAGGCGCCGCCCAGCGATTCGACCGCACGGCCGAACGCGGCGAGCAGTTCGGGGGACTTCACCCCGCCCTCCTCGGCCAGAATCACGCCCTTGCCGCCGCCCATCGGCAGCCCGGCCATCGCATTTTTATAGCTCATGCCGCGCGACAGGCGCAGCGCGTCGGTGATCGCGGCCGCACGCTGCGGATAATGCCAGTAACGGACGCCGCCGGCGCCGGGGCCTAGGTGAGTCGAGTGAACGGCGACGACCGCCGTCAACCCGCTGGCCCGATCGCGGAACATGTGAACATGCTCATGATCGTCAAAATCGGCGAAATCCCAGACTGCGGACATGGACTCATCCTCACGTTTAAAAATTACGTGAAAGAGTAATAATAGAACAATGCTGCGAAGTCACGCCGATTCCACATGGGGAATATCATCCATGATATCATGGGAAAATGGGGCGACCAACGGGGCTCGAACCCGCGACCTCCGGTACCACAAACCGGCGCTCTAACCAACTGAGCTATGGTCGCCACATAAGCGACGAGGGCGCACAACGCGCCTCGACAGCGCGCGGCGAATAGGCGCGGGTGCCCCCGTTCGTCAAGCATTGTTCGCAGGCAATGTGCCGACTAAAAAGCCCGCATGACCGAAACCAAGATCGTGGACATGGCGACATCGGGCGCCGACCGCACCGCAGCGCGGCTCGCCGCCGTCCCCGGCATCCGCCGCGCGCCGACGCCAAAGCTCGAACAATATATGCTGGCGGGCTTCCTCGACCCCGCTACCTGCGCCGCGCTGGTCGAGCAGATCGACCGCGACGTGCGCCCCTCGACGATCGCCGATCCGAACGGCGACGACGCTTTTCGCACCAGCACGACCTGCGACCTTAACCATCGCGACGCCATAGTTAACACCGTAAACACACGCCTTCATGACCTCACCGGCATTCCGCTGGAATATGGCGAGCCCTTGCAGGGACAGCGATATGAGGTGGGTCAGCAGTTCAAGGCGCACACCGATTATTTCGATCCGCACGGCGCCGACTGGGAAACCTATTGCGCGGTGCCGGGGCAGCGCAGCTGGACGCTGATGATCTATCTCAACGAACCCGGCGCCGGCGGCGCGACGCGCTTTATGGCCACCGCCAAGATGCATCAGCCCGAAACCGGCAAGCTGCTCGCGTGGAACAATGTCCGCAGCAATGGCCAGCCCAACCCCGACACGCTCCACCACGGGATGAAGGTGCGCAAGGGGCGCAAATATATCATCACCAAATGGTTCCGCGAACGGCCCTGGCCGTGGGCGGAGGGGGAATTGGGCTAGAAGCCAGATACAAAAGATCCGTTCGCATCGAGCGCAGTCGAGATGCCCATCGGTCGCACGCGCCTTTGGGGTGTCTCGACTACGCTCGACACGAACGGATCGCTAGATCGCTTAGCGAACCAGGCGGTACTGGAAGCTCAGCGTCAGCGTGTTCGCAACCTGACCCGGCTCCACCACGGCCTTGCCGGCGCTCTGCACCCGCGCATCCATCGCATACGCCATCGGACGCGGCGGGCCCTGATAGCCGCCGCCTTCGCTCACCGATACCAGCTCGGCGGTGCGATAGCCTGCAAGCCGCGCATAATCGGCCGCCTTGGCATTCGCCTCGTCGAACACCGCCTTGCGCGCCGGGACCAGCAACGCATCGGCATCCTTCATCGAGAAATAGGGTCCATCGACATTGGTGCCGCCTGCCGCGACCAGCGCGTCGAGCAATTCGCCCAGCTTGCCGATATCGTCAGTCGTCGCGCGCACCGTGTTGCTGACCTGATAGCCCAGGAAACGCGGCGGCTGGCCATTGCCCTGATTGTTATAATCATATTGCGGTGAGAGGTTGATGCCGCTCGTCTGAATATCGTCGGCCTTGATCCCGCGCGCCTTGGCGGCGGCGACCAGCTTTTCCATCGCGGCGCTGTTCGCGCGCAGGGCTTCGACCGCGGTCGGCGCAACGCTCGTCACGCCCGCACCGATGCTGGCGCGGTCGGGACGCGAACGCACTTCCTTGTCGACGCTGAAGCTGAGGATCGGGCCGCCCGCTGTTGCTGTCGTCACCGTCGTTCCTCCTTGCTGCGCGAGTGCCGGCGTTGCCACCAGCAATGCCAATCCAGTAGCCATAGCGGTGAGCATCTGCTTCGTCATATTCTTCTCCTGTCGCCGGAGCCCCGGCTCTTCATGAACCCGGCCCCGTAACGCTGACGGAGCCGACCCGTTCCCGCCTTTGTACGCTGCGCGCTTGCATGATGCTGAACGCGCCAGTAGCGAGCCGTTCATATGGGTCAGGGTTTGCTTCTTGCGCGTCCGAGGTTTGAAGCGATTTCGTTCAGGGCGAGGAAGCGGGACGCAGGCATATGACTATATTCCAAGGCCCGCTGACGCGGCCATGGACGAAATCGATCAAATCCCGCAGGGACGTCGAAATGGCTTCGGTCTCGGCTCCGTGCGCCCTTGCAGATGGAACCACCATCCGCGGCGGTCGCACGAAGCCGTTACCTTCGCCATTTCGACGCCTCGAACGTGCAAGAAGCAGACCCTGACCCAATGGCAGCACCGATTTTATCATATGAAGGCCTCGGCCTCGTCCAGGGCAGCGGTTGGCTGTTTCAGGATCTCGACATCTATGTCGGCGAACGCGACCGCCTCGCGCTGATCGGGCGCAACGGCGCGGGCAAGACGACCTTGCTCAAACTGCTCGCGGGTCAGATCGATCCCGACAAGGGCAAGCGCGTCATCGTCCCCGGCACCCATGTCGTGATGCTCGAACAGGAACCCGATTTCTCAGGCTTTGCGACGCTGATGGATTTCGCCCTCGCCGCCCCCCATGCGCCCGAGGAATTTGAGGTCGCGACGATCGCCGACCAGCTCGGCATCGATATGACCCGCACCGCCGCCAGCGCCTCGGGCGGCGAACGCCGCCGCGCCGCGCTCGCCCGCGCGCTCGCGCAGAACCCCGACGTGCTGCTGCTCGACGAGCCGACCAACCACCTCGACCTCGCCGCGATCGACTGGCTCGAAAGCTGGCTCGCCCGCTACACCGGCGCCTTCGTCGCGATCAGCCACGACCGCACCTTCCTCACCCGCCTGACCCGCCAGACCCTGTGGCTCGACCGCGGCAGCATCCGCCGCAAGGAAATCGGTTTTGGCGGCTTCGAGGAATGGAGCGACGCCGTCGCAGCCGAAGAGGTCCGCGCCGCACAACGCCTCGATTCGAAATTGCGGCTCGAGGCGCACTGGCTCGAACGCGGCGTCACCGCACGCCGCAAGCGCAATCAGGGACGGCTTGAAAAGCTCAAGGAAATGCGCGCGACCCGCGCCGCGATGATCGGCGGCCCCGGCGTCGCCAAACTCGGCCTCGCCAATGACGATGTCCGGTCGAAATCGGTGATCGTCGCCGAAAATGTCTCGATCAGCTTCGGCGACCGCACGATCATCAAAAATTTCGATTTCCGCGTCCAGCGCGGCGACCGCATCGGCATCGTCGGCGCCAATGGTGCGGGCAAATCGACCCTGCTCAAGCTGCTTACCGGTGAAATTCAGCCCGACAGCGGCAAGATCACCCTCGCCCCGACCCTCGACGGCATCATTATCGACCAGCAGCGCAGTCTGCTCTCGCCCGAGAAAACCGTCCGCGACATCCTCTCCGACGGCGGCGACTGGATCGAGGTGCGCGGGGTCAAAAAACATATTCAGGGCTATTTGAAGGAATTTCTCTTCGACCCCGGCGTCATCGAGGCCAGCGTCGGCGCGCTGTCGGGCGGCGAACGCTCCCGCCTCCTCCTCGCGCGCGAATTCGCCCGCGAATCGAACCTGCTCGTCCTCGACGAACCGACCAACGACCTCGACCTTGAAACGCTCGACCTGCTGCAGGAAGTTATCGCCGACTACGCCGGCACCGTCCTGCTCGTCAGCCACGACCGCGACTTCCTCGACCGCACCGTCACCGTCACCCTCGGCCTCGACGGATCGGGCAAGGTCGATATCGTTGCGGGCGGCTACGCCGATTGGGAAGCCAAGCGCGTCAAGCCCAACACCGCCAAAACCAAGGCATCGGTCGCAGCCCCGCCGCCTCCGCCAACCGCGCGCAAGAAACTCAGCTACAAGGATCAACGCGACTATGATCTGCTGCCCGGCCGGATCGAGGCGATCGAGGCCGAAATGACGGACATCGAAAAACAACTGTCCGACGGCACACTCTTCGCCCGCGACCACGCGAAATTCACCGCATTGACGGGGAAGCTCGACACGCTGCGCGACGAAAAAGCGGCCGCCGAAGACCGCTGGCTGGAACTGGCGGAAGAGGTCGAAGGGCTTCAGTAAACGAGAGCCGTACCTTCCCCGCCTCAGTCCAGCCTTTTTGGCCCCGGATCAAACCCGGACAACGATTGTGGGGATGGCAGGTAACGACCGATTGCAGACATAAGCGGATTGTGCGTATCAACTGAATATGGACACAAAATACCTCCTGATACTGGCCTTCCTTATGCCCATTCTCTTCTTGGTCAGCGCGGTGCGCAGGAAGCTGCGCCGGACCGAGCCTACTCAACGATTCAGTATCGGGCTCGCCTCGCTTGTAGGATCAATTCTCGTTTTTCTTAGCACTTTGAAGTTTTTACCTCACCCGGCGGAAGAAGGCTGGATTCACGAAATCGTGCTCACGGCGCTCTCATCGGCTGTCGCTGGGGGCGTGATACTCTCAGTAGCGCTCATCGCGAGTGCGGGAAGGGAGTGGTTTAAGAGAGGGAATTCGCGTCAGAGCCACGGCAGCTAGCCACCCCATTTCCGCCGCCTTGATCATCGTCACCCCGGACTTGATCCGGGGCCCCGCTTGAAACCAAGCGCTGGTCGATGCCTCAAAAAGCGGGATACCGGGTCGAGCCCGGGATGACGAAGGGAGGGAGCGACAGCTTCCCATCCCAAAGCCAACACGCCCCTTCACACGCGCGCGCCCTCACCCCGTCCCGTAAAACCGCGCCAGCCGGTCCAACGCCAACCCCAGCACCAGCTTCCCCGATCGCGCGGGCCAGCCCAGCCCCTTCTCGGCGCACCCAATCCCCTCGCCAGCACAGATTACGCGCCAGCAAATATCCGCCAACCCCGGCCCCGCCGCCTCGATCGCGCCATGAAAGCGCCGGTGCGCGTCAATCCGCGCCAGCGATGCATCCGACGCCCGCGCCCCACCGCGACTCTTGCCCGGTGGCGCGGCATCCCAGCGCATCGTCACCCGCGCCGCCAGCCCTGCCCGCTCATAATCGGCGCGCAGATGCTCGCCCGCGCGCAGTTGCGCCTCGGTCAGGTGTCCGCGCGCCGCAAGCCAGGCAATCGGGCTTTCGGCGACATTGACCGTCACATGGCGCATCACCCGTGGCCCCGCTTTGGCGGGATCGATGCGGTCGTCGGGGTGGAGGCGGGTGGCGAGTTGGCGCGCGGTCATGGCAATCTCCTGAGAGCGAAGACCAGCCTTGACATAAGGATATTTTGTAGGAAAGAAGAAACCGATTTGGTTATTTGAAGGTGCCGCCATGATCAACAGCATCCGCTCCGTCCGCCGCGCCAAGGGGCTGACCTTGGAAGAAGTCGGGCAACGCTGCGATCCGCCGACGACCGCGCAGACGATCGGCCGCCTCGAAACCGGCACCCGCAATCTGTCGCTCGGCTGGATGAACCGCATCGCCGCCGCGCTCGGGGTCGATGCCGCCGAACTCGTCCAGCTCCCGCAGGACACTCAGCTGACGATCACCGCGCACCTCGGCACCGACGGCGCGATCGCACCGACCCGCGTCGAACAGGCGCTGACCGCGCGCCCCAGCGAGGATATGATCGCGGTGCGCGTCACCTCGTCGATCGGCGATTATCGCGCCGGCGACGAAATCTGGTGCCGCCGTATCGAGGGCGACTGGGCCAGCGCGCTCAACCGCGACCTGCTCGTCCCGCGCCCCGCCGGCCGCTTCTTCTTCGCACGCCTGCTCAACGTCGACGGCGAGAAACTGCACCTGCTCCCCCTCGGTTCAGGCCAGCGCCAACAGGTCGTCAGCAATCCGCCATGGGCGGCGGTCGCGGTGCGCTTGATCCGCAGCCTTTAGAAATCGGGGCGATGTCGATTGCAAACCCGGAAGGACTGTCCGCTCTGGCGTGGACCTCCTCTCCCCACCTTCGTCACCCCGGACTTGATCCGGGGTCCAGGCGACGGGCATTGCCATGGACCCCGGATCAAGTCCGGGGTGACGAAAAGGGCAAGTTCCGTAACCGGCGTAAATCCCTCTTTCGCTTGCTGGATTTGCCATCAAAACAATCGCCTTCGTGCGACGGCCGCCAAATGATTCGTCATTGCAACGCACCGGCGGATGCATCGGCATGACCGCCCCCCTGCGCGTCCTCTCGATCGCCACCCTCTTCCCCGACGCCGCACGCCCGAATTTCGGGCTGTTCGTCGAGAAGAGCCTGCGGGCGCTCGCCCAGCAGCGTGGGATCGACCTTACACTTGTCGCCCCCGTCGGGCTGCCGCCCTTCCCGCTGTCGCTCCACCCGCGCTACCGCGCCCTACGCGCGCTGCCACGCGAAGAAAAATGGAACGGCCTCACCGTCCATCGCCCGCCTTTCACGCTGATCCCGCGCTTCGGTGCGCGCTTCAATCCCGGCGCAATCGCACGCGCGGTGCTCCCGATCGCGCGCAGCGACGATTTCGATGTTATCGACGCGCAATTCTTCTACCCCGACGGCCCCGCCGCGATGCGCGTCGCTCACGCCCTTGGCCTGCCCTTTTCGATCAAGGCGCGCGGCGCCGACATCAGCCATTTCGGCCATGATCCCGCGACCGCGCCGCAGCTTCTCGCCGCCGCCGATCGCGCCGCGGGCCTGCTCGCCGTGTCGGATGCCATGCGCCGCGACATGGCCGCGATCGGCATCGACGCCGGAAAAACCGCCGTCCATTACACCGGCATCGACAGCGCCCGCTTTGCGCCCGGCGATCGCGCCGCCGCACGCGCCGCGCTGGGCATGGTAAAAGAACCCGCGATCCTCACCGTCGGCGCGCTGATCGCGCGCAAGGGACAGGCGCTCGTGATCGCGGCGCTCCCTGCTTTGCCCGGCGTCCATTACTGGCTGGCGGGCGCCGGAGAAGAGGAGGCCCGCTACCGCGCCCTCGCCGCCCGGCTGGGCGTCGCCGCGCGCGTCCATTTCATGGGGCCCGTGGCCAACGCCGACCTGCCGCAGCTTTATCGCGCCGTCGACGCGGTCGTCATGCCCTCGGTCAGCGAAGGCCTCGCCAATGCGTGGGTCGAGGCGCTCGCCTGCGGCACGCCGATCGTGATCAGCGACGCGGGCGGCGCCGCCGAGCTGGTGACGACACCCGTCGCCGGCCGCATCGTCGCCCGCACCCCGGACGCCATTGCCGACGCCGTGCGCGCTATTCTCGCCGCACCGCCGCCACCGCCCGATGTCGCGGCCAGCCTCGCGGGCCGCTTCGACTGGGACCGCAACGGCCGCGAACTCGCCGATCATCTCCGCCGCTGCGCCGGGCTCTAGATACGGCAACGCCGGCCCACTCTCAGAGCGGGCCGGCGCCGGTTTTCATTCCAGATGGAAAGGGTCAGACGACCGCGCCGTCGTCGCTCTTGCTGGCCACCCGCTCGGCCCCTTCGCCCGCCGCGCTCGTGCGCGGAACAAAGCTGCCGGGTCCGACCTTCAGCCATACGAGGACCGGCGTCGACATCAGCACCGAAGAATAGCCGCCGATGAACACACCGAACAGCATCGCTGCGGTAAAGCCGAAAATCACATCCGGCCCAAAGAGCAGCAACACGCCGAGCGCCAGCACCATGGCCACGGTGGTCATCACCGTGCGCGACAGCGTTTCGTTGATGCTGAGGTTGAGCAGCGGGATGATCTCCATCTTGCGGTATTTTTTCAGATTCTCGCGAATACGGTCATAAACGACGATCGTATCGTTCAGTGAATAGCCGACGATCGTCAGCAGCGCCGCGACACTATTGAGGTCGAACTGGATCTGCGTCACCGCGAAAAGTCCGAAGGTCAGCGACACTTCGTGGAACAGGCGTCCCAGCGCGCCGACACCGAACTGCCATTCGAAGCGAATCCAGATGTAGATGGAAATACCCAGAATCGCGAGGCCCAGACTGATAGCACCCGTCCGGATCAGCTCTTCCGACACCTTACCCGACACGGTTTCAACCGCGCCGGTCTTGGCGGTGGGAAAGGCTTTCGCGATCCCGGCCACCAGCTGTTGACCGGCGCGTTCCGCCGCCGCCTTGTCGCCTTCGGGCAGCGCGGTGCGGATCGATACCGCCTTGTCCGACCCGAACTGCTGGATGGTCGCTTCGCCCAGGCCGATATCGCCGACCTTCTCGCGAATCTCGTCGATCGGCGGCATTTCCTGCGTAAATTCGACGCGAACCGACTGGCCGCCGACAAAGTCGACGCCAAAGTTCAGGCCCTTCACCGCAACGAGCGCGATCGACACGGCGACGAGGAAAAAGCTCATGAACGAGGCGAACTTTCGCCAGCGCAGGAAATCGATGTTGGTGTCGTCGGGAACGAGTTTCAGCAAGCGCATCGTTTCGCTCCTTTCTTAAATATTGATCGACGTCGGACGCGACGTCCGCAGCCAATGGGCGACGAACATGCGCGTGACGGTGACGGCGGTGAAGACGCTGGTAACGATGCCGATGGTCAGCACCACCGCAAAGCCCTTGATCGGGCCCGAACCGAACCAGAACATCAGCGATGCCGCGATCACATTGGTCACGTTGGCGTCGAAAATCGCGCGGCTGGCTTCGGAATAGCCAAGCTCGACGGCCTGGAACACTTTTCGCCCGCGTTTCAGCTCTTCGCGTATTCGTTCGTTGATCAGCACGTTGGCGTCGACCGCGGCGCCGACCGTCAGCACGAAACCGGCGATGCCGGGCAAGGTCAGCGTGGCATTGATCGCGGCCATCACCGCAATGATCAGGAAGACGTTAAAGACCAGCGCGATACAGGCGTAAACGCCGAACCGGCCGTAAACGACGACCATCAGTACCAGCACCGCAACCGTTGCGATGATGCCGGCAATCGCGCCCTTGCGGATCGAATCGGCGCCCAGTTCCGGCGTCACGGTGCGTTCTTCGACGACCGTCATCTTCACCGGCAAAGCGCCCGAGCGCAGCGAAATCGCAAGTGCGTTGGCGCTGGCCACGCTGAAGCTTCCCGAAATCTGCGCGCTGCCGCCCAGAATCGGTTCGTTGATCGACGGTGCCGACAGCACCTTGCCGTCGAGAACCATCGCGAAACGCTTGCCGACGCTCTGCGCCGTAACCTTGGCAAAGGTGCTCGACCCGGCCGAATCGAAACGGATCGAGACGACCGGCTGGTTGTTCTGCGGGTCATAGCTTTGCTGCGCGTTGATCAGCTGTTCGCCGCTGATCATCACCTGACGGCGCAGCACCTCGAATGGCGCGCCATTGCCCTCGCCTTCGCCATAGGGGACGATTTCACTGCCCACCGGCACGCGGCCGGCCATGGCTTCGTTCGGATCGGCATTTTCGTCGACCATGCGGAATTCAAGCCGCGCGGTCTTGCCGATCAGTTCCTTGAGCGCGGTCGGATCCTGCAAGCCGGGAACCTGAACGACGACGCGATCATTGCCTTCGCGGATGATCGTCGGTTCGCGCGTGCCCAGCGCGTTGACGCGGCGGTCGATGATGTCGCGCGCGGTGTCCATGGCATGCGCCACGGCCTGCGTCCGCCCGGCGCTGGTCGGCGTCATCACGATGCGCGTCGTATCGACGATGTTGATATTCCAGTCGCGCTGACCCGTCAGCCCCGCGCCCTGCGTTTCCTTGAACAACCGGTCGCGCGCATCGTCGAGCTGCGTCTGGTCGCGAACGAGGAAGCTGATCTTGCCACCCGTGGTCGACAGTTCGCCGATCGCGATATCGTCATCGGCGCCCCGCTCGCCGCGCATCGCAGTACGCACGGCCTTTTCCATATTGGTCAGCTGCGTCTTTTGAAGATCGGCGAGATCGGCTTCGAGCAGCAAGTGGCTGCCGCCGGCCAGATCGAGACCCAGATTGACCTTGATCTGCGCGATGGACGGCAGTTTCTCGAACGTCTTTTCGGGCAGGAAACTGGGGATCGAGAATAGGATACCAAGCAGCAGGATGATGCTGATACCGATGGTTTTCCAGCGCGGGAAATCGAGCATATGGGAAATTCCGGTTGGCCAGGGCCGACCCGCGGGTGCGGGCCGCGCCGTGTCAGTCGTTGGCGGGCTTGCCGCCGGGCTGGAGAACGTCGGCCAAGGTCGATTTCACAACCTTGATCTTCACGCCCTGTGCGATTTCGACATCGACGAAATCATCGTCGACGCGCGTGATCTTGCCGACGATGCCGCCGCCGGTGACGACCTGATCGCGCGGCTTCACCGCCGCGACCTTGTTGCGATGCTCCTTCGCGCGCATCTGCTGCGGGCGGATGAGGAAGAACCAGAACACGACGAAGATCAGCAGATAGGGAACCAGCATCAAGAAGCCGGCGGCCCCGCCCCCGGATCCGGCCGCCTGGGTCAGAAGCAATTGGGTCGACATGGATGAAAGACTTTCTGTTAGAAAACGCGACCCATCCCCCCGGGGAATAGCCACGCAAAATGATGCCGCGGCGCCTATCACGCAGGGAATTTCGACGCAACCAATCGCTGCGCGCCCTCCCCTTGGCAAGTGCGCCCGAAATGGGGAGAGTGGCCGCCAGATCAAGGCCGTCCAAACCGTCGGCATGACAGTTTCCACCGCAATCGGCATTTTGTCCGTCCATCGCCGCTTGCATCGTCCGCCAAGCCGCGCTAGGGGCCTCGCCTGCCCAACAGGGCCGGTCGGGACGTAGCGCAGCCTGGTAGCGCATCACACTGGGGGTGTGGGGGTCGGAGGTTCGAATCCTCTCGTCCCGACCAACTAATTTCTAACAAAACAGCAAAGCGGGTGGCCAGAGCGGCCCGCTTTGCCGCAAGCGCGATTCGCGCGAGGTCTGCACTAGATTTGCATTTCATGAGCCGCCAGACGACGGCCATTGGGCGAAGTCAAATGTAACAGTGATCTTCGGCGGTGAAGCGAGCTCTACGACCATGGGTGCAATGTATGCGTGGACCCGATGATCCTCAGGACTGTCCATCTGAATCAACCAAAGATCCTTCGTACCCACAAAACGCACAAAGTGATGTTCTAGCAACGCCTCTATTCGAGCGACCCATTCGGAAATGCTACGCTCAAAGTTGAGAACACGATCTGCCTCCTTGAAAGGGTTCCAAGTATGGATCCCATCACTTGTTTTGTCGTAGAGGAATTCAAGCTCATCGCGAGTAAGAAACCCTTCGTTCAATGGCTCGAAATGGTGAGCAACCCCAACGTACGGGCTAACCCCACGCTTTACCGGCATAGGAAAGAAGTCGGCGTGTATTTTTTCGAGCCGCTTAACCAACCGCTTCGCGCTCCACACCGTATTCAAATCATTGTGCGCCGACTCATAGGTTTCTTTGTGCGCGACTAGAGATCCGAATGCGATTTGCTCGACAACACGGCGAAGCAAAAGGCAAACGACCTCCCCATCCAGCCCATCACTTCCTAACGGAGAAAGTCCCCCAGTAATGGATTTCAAGAGAGCGAGGCGCGCCTTGACGTCTTCCATGCACGAGCAATAGATTTCGACGGCTTCACTCATCGCACTTTAGTATCTCAACCAGATAGCTCGCGAAAGAGAGGATGGACGAGAAGCATTCTCGGGAGATCAAGACAACTTTTCACATGTGCGGCCACCCCGCCCCGCCCCCACTGGCCAATCCCCCCGCACCCATCTACACGCCGCCACCATGGAACTCGCCGTCGAAACCATCGCCTTCCTCGCTGCCGTCGCCTTTCTGGCGGGCGGCATCGATGCGATGGCAGGCGGCGGCGGGCTCCTCACCATCCCCGCACTGATGGCCTCCGGCATCCCGCCGGTCGCGGCGCTCGCGACGAACAAGCTGCAAGCTGCGGTCGGAACCTCGTCGGCCTTTTTCACCTTCTGGCGTAGCGGCCATGTCGACCTTCGGCGCTTCGCCCTGCCCGCCATCGGCGCGTTCGTCGGATCGGCACTCGGCGCCATTACGGTGCAATTTGTCCGTTCGGACTTTCTGGCGGCGCTCGTCCCGATCCTGCTGATCGCCATGGGCGCTTATTTCCTGCTCGCGCCGCCGATGAGCGAGGTCGATCGCCACGCGCGTTTCGGCCCCGTCGGCCTGACCCTCATCATCTCGGCCATCGGCTTTTACGACGGCTTTTTCGGACCCGGCACCGGCTCCTTCCTGACGCTGACCCTCGTCGCGCTCGGCGGTCTCGGCCTCGTCCGCGCGATCGGCAATACCAAGCTGCTCAATCTTGCGACCAATATCGCCGCGCTGCTCGCCATGATCGCCGGGGGCCATGTGCTGTGGATTCTCGGCCTGACGATGGCCGCCGCCAATGTCGCGGGCAATCAGATCGGCGCCCGGCTGGCGATCCGTTTCGGCGGCCGCGGCGTCCGCCCGCTGCTCGTCATCATGTCGCTCGCGCTCACCGCCAAGCTGCTCGCCGACCCCGCAAACCCCATCTGGGACCTCTTCTAGGGCCGCAGCACGACTTTTCCCACGACTTCGCGCCGTTCGATCATCGCAAACGCCTCGCGCCAGTCGGACAGGTCCAGCGCGGCATGGACATGCGGGCGAATCCGCCCTTCCGCCGCCAGCGCGTCGATCGCCGCGACATGCTCCGCGCCGCGTTCGGGAAAGCGGCGGCCATATTCGCCCGCGCGCACCCCGACGACCGAGAAGCCCTTGATCAGCGGCATATTCACCGACACCTCGGGGATGCGGCCGGAGGTAAAGCCGACTACCAGCAGACGCCCGCCAAAGGCGATGCAGCGCGTCGATTCGTCGAACACATCGCCCCCGACCGGGTCGAACACCACATCGGCCCCCGCCCCGCCGGTCAACGCCTTCACCTGCTCGCGAAACCCCGGATCGGCGGCGATCAACGCATCGGGCGCATAAAGACCCGCGATCGCGTCGCGCTTCGCCTCGCTGCTCGCCGCCGCAATCACCCGCGCGCCCAGCGCCTTCGCCAGATCGACCGTCGCCAGCCCGACCCCGCCGGCCGCGCCATGCACCAGCACCCACTCGCCCGCCTCGACCCGTGCACAGCGGACCAGCGCGACCCAGGCGGTCAGATAGGCAACCGGATAGGCGGCCGCCTCCTCCCAGTTCAGCCGCTCGGGCTTGCGGCGCAGCGCACTCGCGGGCGCAACGCAATATTCCGCCATCGCCCCGAACCGGTTGCCGCCAACCACCGCATCGCCGACCTGCCAGCCGTCAACGCCCGCCCCAACCGCATCGACCTCGCCCGCAAATTCCAGCCCCGAAACAAACGGCAGGTCGGGCTTCAATTGATAGGCGCCGCGCGTCATCAACAGGTCGGGAAAATTCACCGATGCCGCGCGCACCCGCACCCGCACCTCGCCCGGGCCGGGCGCCGGAACCGGCAGGTCGGCCACTGCAGCCCCGCGATGGTCGGGCAGTAATTCGCTGACCTGCAAAGCGCGCATGGAAAAAACCCTTTCCTACAATATTCCAATATGGTTCGTTTATCTTGTTCAACAAACCAAAGGAACGACTCATGCCACGACCCCATCCCTCGGTTACCGAAGCTGAAGCGTTGATTGACGCCGTCATCGACCGCGAAGGCCGATATGTAAACCACCCCGCCGACCGTGGCGGCCCGACCTGTTGGGGCATTACCGAAGCCGTCGCGCGCGCGCAGGGCTATGACGGCGACATGCGCGACCTGCCGCGCGCCGAAGCGGCGGCCATTTATCGCCGTATCTATTGGCTGCGTCCCGGTTTCGACAAGGTCGCGCTGCGGGCGCGGAAAATCGCCGCCGAACTCTTCGACACCGGCGTCAACATGGGCACCGGCACCGCGGCGGGCTTTCTCCAGCGTGCGCTCAACGCCCTCAACCGCGCCGCCCGCGACTATCCCGACATTGCGGTCGACCGCCATATCGGCCCGCGCACCCTGTCGGCGCTCGACGCCTTTCTGCGCACGCGCGGCCATGCCGGTGAAACCGTCCTCCTCCGCGCGATGGAGGCGCTGCAGGGCGAACGCTACATCGCGCTCGCCGAACGCCGCCCCAGTCAGGAAGCCTTTCTCTACGGCTGGCTCGCCAACCGCATCGGGGCCGGATGAAGGGGGGACGTGCACGATACTTACTATACTTCCAACCCGGCAGGAGATGTTGAAATGAGCATTATCGAAGGACTGATCGGCCCCATTGCCAAGCTGATCGACAAGATCATCCCCGACCCCGAAGCCCGCGATCGCGCCAAGCTCGAACTCTTGAAGATGGAGGGCAGTCAGGAGATGGAGGCGATCCGCACCCGGATGACCGCGATCGTCGCTGAAGCGAACAGCGCCGACCCGTGGACCAGCCGCGCCCGGCCCAGCTTCCTCTATGTCATCTATGCGCTGCTGCTGTGGGCGATCCCCATGGGCCTGATCGCCGCCGCGCGGCCCGACATGGCAAAGGGGATTGCAGAGGGCATGAACGCCTATCTCGCCGGCATCCCCGAACCGCTCTACGCGCTCTTCGGCACAGGCTATCTCGGCTACACCGCCGCGCGGGCGTGGGGAAAATCGAGGGGCGAGGGCTAAGGCCGCACCCGCATCCCATTTTTCGCGCCCCTGCGAAGGCAGGGGCCCATCTCCGGCGGGCTCCAGGTTGAACCGGCAGAAGATGGGTCCCCGCGTTCGCGGGGACACGATCTTTCCATGTTCACGCGGAGACGCGGAGGCGCGGAGAAGAAAATATTCGCGCAGAGATCGCGGAGTACGCAGAGAAAAAGAAAGGGCGGCAAAGCCGCCAATCTCTTACTCCTCCGCGTCTCCGCGTCTCCGCGTGAACAAAATCCCTGCGATCTCTGCGATCTCTGCGCGAACCCAATCCAGAACCGGCCTCAGTTCTCCACCACAGTGGCCAAATTCGCCAGCGACGAATTCAGCCCCTCCAGATGATCCTTCGCCGAAATCCCCGGCGGCACATGGTGCGCGTCGATCGTGACCAGCGTGCCGCCGCTCTGCCGCGACAGATACCAGTGCATCGCCATCGTTCCCGAAAAGCGCGGGTCGTCGGACTCGAATTCGACCTGCCACACAATCAGTCGGCCGTCGTCGAGGGTCGGAATATAGACTTCCACGACGTCGCTATCATCGTCGCTCTTGGTCTCGACATCGGCATCGTCGAAGGTCAGCCGCATCAGGAAACCGCCGCCCGCGGACAGGTCGACATGCTCGAACGTCCCGGTCGCCCCCTCGGGCGGCAACCAGCGCGCCAGCTTGTCGGCGCTGGTAAAGGCCGCGAACACATCGACCAGCGGCGCGTCGATCAGCCGTTCGGCATGGTCGGTGCGCCGCGTCTTTTTGGTCGGTTTCAAGCCAGCGCGGCTTTGACCGCGGCAACCGCCGCATCGGCCGCGCCGCCGTCGGGGCCGCCGCCCTGCGCCATGTCGGGACGGCCGCCGCCGCCCTGCCCGCCCAGCGCCGCAACCGCCAATTTGACCAGATCGACCGCGCTATGCTTCGCCACGACATCTTCGGTCACGCCGACCGCAACCGACGCGCGGCCGTCATTGACCGCGACCAGCATTGCCACGCCGCTCGCAACCTGCTTCTTCAGCCCGTCGACGGTGCCGCGCAATTCCTTGGGATCGAGCCCGTCTACGACCTGCGCGATGAACGCAGTATCGCCGATCTGCTCGACCGCCGGCCCGGAGGCACCGCCACCGCCGCTGCTGCCGCCGCCCAGCGCTAGCGCCTTCTTCGCATCGGCGAGTTCGCGTTCGGCCTTCTTCAGCGCGTCGGCCATCGCCGCAACGCGTGCCGGCACGTCGTCGGGCGAGGTCTTGAGCGCCGCCGCCGCCGACTTCAGCGCCTCGTCGCGGCTGTTCAGCCACAGGCGCGCCGCCTCGCCGGTCAGCGCCTCGATACGCCGCACGCCCGAAGACACCGCACTCTCACCGACGATCTTCAGCAGCGCAATGTCGCCCAAAGCGCGGACATGCGTGCCGCCGCACAGTTCGACCGAATAATGATGATCGTCGCCATGCCCCATGCTCAGCACGCGCACTTCGTCGCCATATTTCTCGCCGAACAGCGCCAGTGCGCCCGCCGCGACGGCATCGTCGGGGGTCATCAACCGCGTCGTCACCGCATCATTGCCGCGGATCTGGGCATTCACCTCTGTCTCGACGTCAGCTATTTCCTCGGGCGTCAGCGCCTTGGGATGCGAGAAGTCGAAACGGAAGCGATCCTCGGCAACCAGGCTGCCCTTCTGCGTCACATGGCCGCCCAGCCGGTTGCGCAGCGCCGCGTGCAGCAGGTGCGTCGCGCTATGGTTGGCGCGAATGCGGTCGCGCCGCGCGGCATCAACAGTCAGGCGCACCGTATCGCCAACCTTCAGCGTCCCCGCCTCCAGCTTCGTCTGGTGCGTGTGCAGCCGCCCGAGCGGCTTGCCGGTGTCGCTGACCGACGCCTTGGCGCCCTCCAGCGTCGTGATCGTCCCCGCGTCGCCCATCTGGCCGCCGCTCTCGCCATAGAAAGGCGTCTGGTTGGTCAGCACCATCAGTTCGTCGCCCGCCTTGGCTTCGGCCACCGATGCGCCGTCCTTGACCAGCGCGATCACCGTGGCTTCGCCGTCAGTCGAGGTATAGCCGGTGAATTCGGTGCTGCCGTGGGTTTCGGCGATGTCGTACCAGATTTCGTCCGACGCCTTTTCGCCGCTGCCCTTCCACGCCGCCCGCGCCGCGGCTTTCTGCTGCGCCATCGCCGCATCGAAACCGGCGCGATCGACCGCGATGTCCTGCGTGCGCAGCGCATCTTCGGTCAGATCATAGGGGAAACCAAAGGTGTCATAGAGTTTAAACGCGACATCGCCGGGCAACGTCGCGCCTGCGCCCATGCCGACCGTCGCTTCGTCAAGCAGGCGCAGGCCCTTATCGAGCGTCTGACGGAATTTGGTTTCTTCGCGCTCCAGCGTCTCGGCGATCAGCGGCTGCGCGCGGATCAACTCGGGATAGGCGGCGCCCATCTCGGCGGTCAGCGACGGCAGCAAGCGGTACATCAACGGGTCCTTGGCGCCCAGCAGATGCGCATGACGCATCGCGCGGCGCATGATCCGGCGCAGCACATATCCGCGGCCCTCGTTCGACGGCAGCACGCCGTCGGCGATCAGGAAGCTCGATGCACGAAGATGGTCGGCGATCACCCGGTGGCTCGCCTGGGTCGCGCCCTCGGCGGGAACCCCGGTCTGATCGACCGACGCGGCGATCAGTGCCTTGAATGTGTCGGTGTCATAATTGTCGTGAACGCCCTGCATGACGGCGGCGATACGCTCCAGCCCCATGCCGGTGTCGATGCTCGGCCGCGGCAGGTCGACGCGGTCGCCCGGACCGCGCTGATCATATTGCATGAACACCAGGTTCCAGATTTCGACGAAGCGGTCGCCGTCCTCTTCGGGCGATCCCGGCGGACCGCCCCAGATATGATCGCCATGGTCATAAAAGATTTCGCTGCACGGTCCGCACGGTCCGGTGTCACCCATCGACCAGAAATTGTCGTTGGTCGCGATACGGATGATGCGCTCGTCGGGCAGGCCGGCGATCTTCTTCCACAGGTCGAACGCTTCATCGTCGGTGTGATAGACTGTGACGGTCAGCCGTTCGGGCGCCAGCCCCCAGGTCTTGGTTATCAGCGTCCAGGCATGGTGGATCGCCTGTTCCTTGAAATAATCGCCGAAGGAGAAATTCCCCAGCATTTCAAAGAAAGTATGGTGACGCGCGGTAAAGCCGACATTGTCGAGGTCGTTATGCTTGCCGCCGGCGCGCACACATTTCTGCGACGAAACGGCAGTGCTGTACGGCCGCGTTTCCAGCCCCGTGAAGACATTCTTGAACGGCACCATGCCCGCGTTGACGAACATCAGCGTCGGGTCATTGTGCGGCACCAGGGGTGCCGAAGGTTCGATATGATGGCCTGCCCCGGCGAAATAGTCGAGGAACGAGCGGCGGATGTCGTTGGTCGATGTCATGGGCGCGATCTAGTCCGGTATGCTGCGTTTCTCAAGCTTGATGCGTATGCCGCTCCCCATCGCCTAGCGCCGGCAAAGGCGATCGAGTTCCTCGTCGCTCATGCCTTCCTCGTCGATCAGCCTTTGCGAGATGTAACGCACGTCATATTGCGAAACCTGATATTTGCCGTCGCTAACGCGATAGAGGAGCACGCCGCCGCATGTTCCGGCAATCCCCGGATGCGAACTGAGGACGGCGAAAAAGGCATAGGCGCCCGGATAGGCTGCGTCTGCGGGGTTGACCAGCCAGCTGTCCAGCCGCGGAGTCAAGCTCCCCGTGCCCGTCTGGTGCACCTTTGCTTCGGTGCTGAAGCGGTTCATTTCTTCGGTTGTCGTTTCGAGCAGCGGGTCCGTCATCGCGGCCATTGCGCGCCCGTTGCCGGCATTGAGATTGTTGAGGAAGCGCGTCACATATTGTGTCGCGGCCGCGATTTCGGTCGCACTTGCCTTCCAGTCGGCCGGTACCGGCTTGTAAGGGTCGGTCGCGGGATCGAAGCAGAAAAAACTCTGACGAAAGTTCTTGATGACCATGACGCCGCGTTCGACATCAATCTGGTTGTCGAAATAATAGCGTCCGAACCTGACGCTCAGCCGCCCGCACCGTGCAGCGGCCATCGCCTTTACCCGCGCGACCACGGGATCATATTGATTCTCGTCGATAAACGGCGTTGTCGCGGCATAGCCGCGGCCCGGCACCGCCTCGATCTTGATTTCAGGAGGTGCCGATGCCGCTGCCAGCAAGGCAGCCACGAATATCGTCGCCATAGTCTGTTTCCCACCCCGTTACGCGGCGCCCCCCGGCACCGCGTTTCGCGCCGTGATTCGGTCACGGCGCCCCTGCTCGTGACCGTGCGCAGGTCGGTGACAACACACAAGCCGAAATTTCGATCGGGATTAAAAGGCCGTGGCGATTCCCTTGCCCAGATAACAGGGCAGCTGGCGCAGCACATCGGCCTTTGGGACGCCCTCTTCCATCATCTCGGCGGGCACTTCGGATATGTCGGTCCGAACCACCGAAAAAGCCGCGCCGGGCGCTGTCCGGTGGACGACGACATAGCCGCAATCCATCGTCTTGTTCTTGCGATCGCCGCGAAAATCAAAGGCGGCATACAGCCCCGGCGGCTGTTCCGCCGGGTCGCGATACCAACTCAGCCGCAGCACGCGGATCGTGCCATCCGCCCACAGGACCGGGCGCTTGCGAAGGTTCATTTCCCACTCGAGCCGCGGCGACGCCGCCTGCAGCGACAGGCGCAGCATCGCATAGGCGGCGTCATAGTCGCGGCGGGCAAGCGCCATCGTATAGGCCGCGAAACGGTCCATCGCGTCGCGCTCGTCGCCCGCTTCCAGCTGCAAATCCTTGCCGTCGGCGTCAGCCGTCACTCGCTCGACATCGGTGCCCAACAGCGGCGATTGCGCCGCCGCGCCGGTGCCGATGAACAGGGCGGCCGCCGCAAATATTCCCCAACGCCGGTCAATAGCCATAATAGGCGCCGCCCTTTTCACGCGCGCGCTGCCACGCAGGCCGCCCGTGGCACATGTTCACAAATTCGGCGAGTTTGGGATAGCGCGGCGCCATGCCCTGCATGATCGCAATCTCGGCCGGGAAGCTCAGCATGATGTCCGCCGCCGACAGGCTGTCGCCGATGAAATGGCCCGTGTCGCCGACGCGGCTCTCCATGAAGCTGAAATGCGCATCGAGTTGCTGCGTGATCCGCGGTTCGATCGGCGCAGCCGCTTCGCCGAGGCGGGCGGTATAGATGCGCAGCAGGATAGGCGTCATCGCGGAGCCTTCGGCAAAATGCATCCATTCGAGGTGGCTGACATGATCGTCGGTGCCGCGCTCGGGAACAAGATGGCCGCCACCGTGCCGCTCGCACAGATATTCGGTGATCGCCCCCGACTCGATGATCACCCTGCCATCATCCTCGATCAGCGGCGATTTGCCGAGCGGGTGAACCGACAGCAACTCGGGCGGCGCAAGATTGGTCGTCGCGTCGCGGTCGTAAAATTTGATTTCGTAAGGCGTGCCAAGTTCCTCGAGCAGCCACAATATGCGCTGCGAACGGCTGTTGTTGAGATGATGGACGATCAGGCTCATGGCTCTCTCCTTGTCATATCAGGGACGATAGGGTCCGTTGCGGTCGATCAGCGCCGCGAGTTCGCGGACCAGCTTTGCACCGAGGATCGCGGTGACGCCGCCGATGTCGCGGCCGGGATGATGTTCGACGATATCGGCGCCGACGATGGGTGCCGTTTGCCGCGCCAGCACGGCCAGCAGTTCGCGCACCGTCAGCCCGCCAGGCTCGGGATGCGCCACACCGGGCGCCGCCGACGGATCGAGCCCGTCGAGG
The DNA here is from genome assembly GCF_051550705.1 of Sphingopyxis selenitireducens. Lineage (NCBI taxonomy): Bacteria > Pseudomonadati > Pseudomonadota > Alphaproteobacteria > Sphingomonadales > Sphingopyxidaceae > Sphingopyxis > Sphingopyxis selenitireducens. The sequence goes on along the minus strand of NZ_JBPULG010000002.1, from coordinate 58,924 downwards.
TCGATCGAAATATAGAGCGGGCCATCGAGTACCGGCACTTTGTCGGGCTCGAAACCCGCCATCGGCAAGATTTCGACCCCGAAGCGCGCCGCCTGATCGCGGCAATGGTTCGTCAGCGTGCGAATGCCCACCTGTACCAGCCGCGCTGCATGCCCGTTTTCGCATATGCGCGCGAAGGGCGAGGCATGGCTGCGCGGATTGCCGTTGAAATCATCGTACAGGTCCGGGTGCGCATCGAAGTGCAATATGTTAACGGGGCCGAAACAGGCCGCCGCTGCGGCAACGAGCGGAAAGGTCACCGCATGATCGCCGCCAAGCGCAAGCGGCACCTCGCCATTTTCGTGCAGCATCACGACATGGCGGTGGATCGCCGCATCGTCGCGCACCACATTTTCACTGAGCGGCAGGTCCCCATCGTCGATAAAGGCAATGTCGCTGCCGATCTCGCCGCCCATTTCGCTCGCAAGGTTACCGCGATCACTCCACAACGCCGCCCGGATCGCGGCGGGGCCGCCCGCTGCTCCACGCTCGAAACTGCTGTTGATGTCGGTGGGCAGGCCGAAGAGGCGGATCGCGGGCATGCACCGCTTGTACCTGCTGGAAGGCCTCAGACAAGGATCAAGCGGTATTCGGGAAAATCAACGGCGGGCGGGCCAACCTGCGGTGAGGGGCAAGCGCAGGTCCAAGGAGCTCGGGCCCGCCGCCGTTCGCCAGCCGATCCGCAAGGAGACGGACCGGCCGGATGGCTATCAATCGTCGGTGTCGGCCTCGTCACTGCCGATCATCATTTCTTCGGCGACCTCGTCGGTTTTGCCGCGGATCGCGGTTTCGAGCCGCTCCATCAACTCGGGGTTGCCTTTGAGGAAGGTCTTGGAATTTTCGCGGCCCTGGCCGATGCGGATCGAATCATAGCTGAACCAGGCACCCGACTTCTCAACGATGCCCGCCTTGACCCCCAGATCGAGAATTTCGCCGATCTTGGAAATGCCCTGCCCGTACATGATGTCGAATTCAACCTGCTTGAACGGCGGCGCGACCTTGTTCTTCACCACTTTCACGCGCGTGGTGTTGCCGACGATTTCGTCACCATTTTTGATCTGGCCGGTGCGGCGGATGTCAAGGCGAACCGAGGCATAGAATTTCAGCGCATTGCCGCCCGTCGTCGTTTCGGGGTTGCCGTACATCACGCCGATTTTCATGCGCAGCTGGTTGATGAAGATCACCATGCAGCGCGAGCGGCTGATCGAGCCGGTGAGCTTGCGCAGCGATTGCGACATCAGGCGCGCCTGAAGGCCGACGTGGCTGTCGCCCATCTCGCCTTCGATTTCGGCGCGCGGCACAAGCGCGGCGACCGAATCGACGACGAGCACATCGATCGCGTTCGAGCGCACCAGCGTATCGACGATCTCGAGCGCCTGTTCGCCGGTGTCGGGCTGCGATACGATCAGTTCGTCAATATTGACCCCGAGCTTCTTGGCATAGACCGGGTCGAGCGCATGTTCGGCATCGACGAAAGCGACGGTGCCGCCGGTCTTCTGCGCCTCGGCGAGCGTGTGCAGCGCCAGCGTGGTCTTGCCCGAGCTTTCCGGACCGTAAATTTCGATGACGCGGCCGCGCGGCAAACCGCCGACGCCAAGCGCGATGTCGAGCCCGAGCGAGCCGGTCGAGATCGCCTCGACCTGCATCGTCTCCTTCGAGCCCAGCTTCATTACCGAGCCCTTGCCGAACGCGCGATCGATTTGCGCGAGCGCGGCGTCGAGCGCCTTCTGCCTATCCGTGCTGTTCACTGATTTCCCCGATTCGACGAGTGATAATTGTCCGGCCATAACCGTCCCTTTCCTGCTCTAGAGCGAAGGCAGTAGCATCGCAACGCCGGACCTTTGTACGGCATTTGTTCCAAGAGAACAAGAGTAGAACATAAACGGCGGAATTAAAGAATAAGTCGCTCTATTTGCTAAAAAATTCATCCAGAGCGCGCTCGATATCATTGATCCGGAATGGCTTGTTCACCAACCGCCGATGAACATGCGCGGGGGGTATGACGTCCCCTCCGCCCGAGGTGAAGGCAAAAGGAATGTCGCGCTCCGCCAGCGCGTCGGCGACCGGCCACCCCTTTTCATCACCCAGATTGATGTCGACCAGCGCCCCGGCGATCGGCTCGGCCGCGATGATCGCCAGCGCCTCTTCGTTGCTGGTCGCCTGCGCAGGTTCGGGCAGATCGAGCGCGTCGAACATATCGACAAGCATCATGCCGATCAGCACATCGTCCTCGACGAGCAAAATACGGCGACTATCCATCATGCGATGTCCGGCGTGCGGCTTCATCGAGTGCAACCGAGGTCGCTTCGGTAAGCTGTGCGACAGAGAAGGGCTTGGGCAGGAAGGCAACATCGTCAATGTCGATCGATTGCCGCAACTGCTCCTCGGCGTAGCCCGACATAAAGAGCACGGGCAGATCGGAACGCTTGGCGCGCAGCGCACGCACCATCGCCGGTCCGTCCATTGTCGGCATCACGACGTCGGTGATGATCAAATCGACCTTCTCCATTTGTGCAAAGCGTTCGAGCCCTTCTTCACCCTGTGATGCGGTGATGACGGTGTAGCCGGCACGCGTCAGCGCGCGCTCGGCAACCGCCCGCACCATGTCCTCATCCTCGACCAGCAATATGGTTCCGGTTCCCCACTGGCTCTTCTTGGGTTTGACCGGCGGCACGGGCACCGCGGGCGCATCGCCATCGGCACGGTGGACAGGCAGATAGATGGTGAAGCTGGTCCCCTGCCCCGGTTTGCTGTCGGCAAAGATGAAGCCTGCCGACTGCTTGATGATCCCGTAAACGGTCGACAGTCCCAGCCCCGTCCCCTTGCCGATGTCCTTGGTTGTGAAAAAAGGCTCGAAAATCTTGGGCAGGACGTCGGCCGGAATACCGGTGCCGGTGTCGCTGACCTTCAAGGCGCTATAATCAGCGGGCGGCATGATATCATTGCCTAGCAGCCGGGCTTCGGCCGCCGATACCGGATAGGTGTCGATGGTCAGCGTGCCGCCGCCCAGCATCGCGTCGCGCGCATTGACCGCCAGATTGACGATCACCTGTTCGAGCTGGCCGGGATCGGCGCGCACCGCCCCCAAGCCGCGGCCATGATGCACCGACAGCTGGATCGTGTCGCTGATCAACCGCTTCAACAGATGCGACACCTCCGAAATCACGTCGGGCAGTTGCAGGATTTGCGGGCGCAGCGTCTGTTGGCGCGAAAAGGCAAGCAACTGCCGCGTCAGGCTGGCGGCACGATTGGCGTTGCTGCGGATCTGCTGAATATCGTCATAGTCGCTGTCGCCGGGCGTATGCCGCATCAGCATCAGGTCGCAGCTGCCGAGAACCGCGGTCAATATATTGTTGAAGTCGTGCGCGACGCCGCCCGCCAGCTGCCCCACCGCCTGCATCTTCGACGCCTGCGCGACTTGGCGCTTGAGCCGCGATTCCTCGCTCGAATCCTTGAGGCTCAGCAGCACCGCCGCCTCGCCCAGCCCGCGCACCCCGACGACGCGGATCGACACGGGCTCGTCGCTTTGCCCCGCAAGCCGGATCGACAGATCGCCGCCGACCTGCTGCCCGCTGCTGTGCCGACGGATCATATCGGAGAGCGCGCCCTTGTCCTCGCCAACGACAATATCGCCGGGATAGCGCGGCGTCTTGCCTTCGGCGACCCCGGCGGCACGAATGAAGGCGCGGTTCATATAGAGAAAGCGGCCATCGCGATCGACCATCGCGAGACCAAAGGGAAGCAGCGACAGCAAAGTCTCGACATAGGCCTGCGCCGTGCCGCGATCGGCCGGCCCCATTTCTTCGTCGAGCATCGCCAGCAACATCGGACCGTTGCTGTCTGCGGGAGCCAGCGGAATCTGCAGCATCCGCACCGGGGTCGCGCGATCGCCCTCGCGCGCGAAATAGAGGGAACCCGAATCGTCGAGCCGCAGCATCGCGGCGACGTCGCGCCCGGTATATTGGGCCGTGCCGCCCTCACCCAGAGCGCGGAGCAGAAAGGCCTGATTGGCGACGCGTAGCCGCCCCTCGGCATTGACCAGCGCGGTCATCACCCCCGCCTGCCCCAGCGTCCGGCCCGCCGGGCCGTCGAGATGGCGGACGATTTCCGACGCGAGGTCGAGCCGTTCGAGCGCGGAGAAGCGCCAAACCAGATAATCTTCGGCCTGTCCGGTGCGCACTACCTGCGCACGCATCCGCAGGGCGCCGATCGCGATCTCGTCGACTATGCCTTCGCCGTCGCGCCACGCGGTGCGTCCGGCATGTTTTAGCAGGTCGGGCCCGCGCCCCTCCAGCGGCAAGCCCGGCGGGGTCACGAAACCGCCCATCCAGGTCGCGAACAGATCATTGGCACAAACGAGGCGGCCGGCGCGGTCGGTCACTGCGATCGCGATATCGTCGTGATTGACCGCGGCGCGCAACATCGTCCAGTCGGGCAGCGCGGCCTCGCCGGTCACAGCGGCGGGAAACAACCGGCGCGCCAGCAAGACGCCGCCAACCGCGACGGCGATCCCCGCGAGGAACCCCGCCGCGAGAATCATATCGTCGGTGGCCCAGAACAGCAGCGCCACCGACAGCAAGGCGAGCCCGCCGAGCGCCGCTGCGTCGGTACGCGAAAGGCGCGGCGGCGCCAGCAGCGGCGCGGCAGAGCCTGCCCCCCTGCTGAAATCAGTATCAGCGGAAGGCAGGCTTTGCGCGGTCAATGACAGTCTTTCTTATTGGCGCATCACCAGATGCGAACACGATCCTTCGGCGCCAGATAAAGCTTCTGACCTTCCTTCACCTGATAGGCCTTATACCATGCGTCAAGGTTGCGCGAGACCCAAGCCCGCTGGATCGAGGGCGAATGCGGATCGGTCGTGATACGCTGCGACAGATTCTGTTCGCGATAGTTGCGGCGCCAAACCTGCGCCCAGCCCAAGAAGAAACGCTGGTCGCCGGTCAGACCGTCGATCACCGGCGCCGGCTTGCCGCCCAGCGATTTTTTATAGGCGTCATAGGCGATGGTCAGGCCGGCCAGATCGCCGATATTCTCGCCCAGCGTGAAGGTGCCGTCCAGATGCTCGCCGGGCAGGATTTCATAGGCGTCATATTGCGCGATCAGTGCCTTGCCGGCGGCTTCGAACGCCGCGACGTCGGCGGGGGTCCACCAGTCGGCGAGCCGGCCATTTTCATCATATTTCGCGCCCTGATCGTCGAAATGATGGCTGATCTCATGGCCGATCACCGCGCCGATACCGCCATAGTTGATCGCAGCGTCGGCATGGGGATCAAAGAAGGGCGGCTGCAGGATCGCAGCCGGGAACACAATCTCGTTCATTCCGAAATTGGCGTAAGCATTGACCTCCATCGGGGTCATTCCCCATTCCCAGCGACGGATCGGGCCACCGAGGCGGCTGATATTATCGTCGTGGGCGAACTGGTTCGAACGCAGCGCGTTGCCGAACAGATCGTCGGCCCGGATTTCCAGCTTGCTATAATCCTGCCAGCGGTCGGGATAGCCGATCTTGGTGGTGAAATTGGCGAGTTTCTTCTTCGCCTTCACCTTGGTCTGCGGCTGCATCCAGCTGAGGTTGCCGATACGGGTGTCGAGCGCCGCAAGAACATTCTTGACCAGCACATCCATCGCCGCCTTGGTTTCAGGCGGGAAATATTTCGCGACATAGTCCTTGCCGACCGCTTCGCCCATATTGTCCTTCGTGAAGTCGACCGCGCGCTTCCAGCGTTCCTGCATCTGCGGCGTGCCCGACAGCGCGGTGCTGTAAAAGGAGAAACTCTCCTGCGCGACCGCGTCGGGCAGGACGTCGGCGAAGCTGTCGAGGCTGCGCACGAGCAGCAGGTCGCGAACCACGCCGATCGGCGCGTCGGCCACCAGCTTGGCTTCGCCCGTAAAGGCGCTCGGCTGCGCGACCAGCAATGCATCTTCCTTGACCCCGATACCGCGGATGAAGGTCGCCCAGTCGAAGCCGGGCGCTGCCTTGGTCAGTTCGGCGATAGTCAGCTTATTATAGACTTTGGTCGCGTCGCTGCTGTCATTCTTGTCCCAATGGACGGCCGCAATCTGCTTTTCGAAATCATAGATTGCCTTGGCCCGCGCTGCGGCGTCCTTTTCACCCGCCAACGTCAGCACATTTTCCACATGCTTGAGATAGGCCGCCTGCAGCTTGGTGTTGCGCTCATTGTCCTTCAGATAGAAATCGCGATCGGGCATCCCCAAGCCGCCCTGATACATCGAATAGATATAGACGTCGGGGTTCTTGTCGTCCTGGCCGACATAGCTGCCGAAGAAATGCTGGATGCCGTTGCGATCGGCTTCGGCGAGCAGCGCGGGAAGTCCCGCCTTGTCGACGGCGCGCACTTTGTTCAGCCACGGCTGGATCGGCGCCAGCCCTTTCGCCTCGACCGTCGCCCCGTCAAGATAGGCGGCATAGGCACGGCCGATCATGCTATTGGCGTCGCCCTTGGCGGCCTCCAATATGCCGCGGGTGCGTTCCTGCGACAGATCGCCAAGCGCGGTGAACATGCCATAGTTCGACTTGTCTGCCGGAATCGCGGTGTTCTTCGCCCAGGTGCCGTTGGCAAAGGCATAGAAATCGTCGCCCGGCTGGACCGTCTTGTCCATGCCCGTGGCGTCGAAACCGAACGTGCCAAGTGCAGGCTTCGCGGCGGCCTCGGCGACAGGCGCAGCCGCCTTGTCCTTGGCGGCGACACTGGTCGCGGGAGCGATCCCCAGCAGCAACGCGCCCAGCGCAGCGGTCACCATCAAATGTGAAGTATGAGTCAAACGGATCATGATATTCCCCGGATTTTCAAGACAAACGAAATTTGCCGCGCGAACGGCACGGCAAGACTTTGCGATGGGAACAGCTATAACCGCGCGACCCCGCGGTTCAACCGGCGGGCGTGTCGCTCGTCGATGCCTCAAGTCGTTTGTCGCGCGACCGACGCAATTTCCGCCGCCAACGCAGGCGAATCCAATTGTCCCAGAACAAGGTCGCAAGGAGGTAGCCGACGATCGCCGAAACAAGCGAGATGACGAAAAGCCCGGCGATCAGCGCCGGCGCGGCATCGGACACGACCCAGCGGGTCCATTCGCCAACCGACGCACCCTTTTCGAGCATGATCGAGAAGGTCGCGACATTAGCGTGAAGCCCGAACATGCTGTCGCCGAGCCACACCGATGCGGCGATGATGAACGGCGTCGTCGCGGGGTTCGACAGGAAAGTCATTGCCGCGCCGATCGGGATGTTCGCGCGGAATGGTAGCGCCAGCAAGGCGACGCCCAAAATCTGCACACCGGGAAGCAAGAAAAAGATACCGATGAACAGCCCCAATGCCGTGCCGCGCGGCACCGACGTCCGGGTGAAGCGCCACAAATGGCTGTGCGCGACGCGATGCGCGAAAGGCCGAACGAATCGGCTCGCGAGAAGCTCTTCGCGCGTCGGCGAGTTGCGGCGAATCCAGTTCATCACCGCCGCCTTGTCGCGAGGCTTGCCGCCGCTCATCCGCGATCCTTCATCAAGCGCTGCTTGTCGCGCTTCCAGTCGCGTTCTTTGATTGATTCGCGCTTGTCGTGCGCCTTCTTGCCCTTGGCGATCGCCAGTTCGACCTTGGCGCGGCCGCGGCTGTTGAAATAGACCGACAGCGGGACCAGCGTCATGCCCTGCCGCGCCACCGCCGCATGCATCTTGTTGATTTCGCGCCCGCTGAGCAACAATTTGCGCGGACGCTTGGGCTCATGATTGTGCCGGTTGCCGTGGCTGAATTCGGGGATATTGCTGTTGACCAGCCACACCTCATGCCCCTTCACCTCGGCGTAGCTTTCGGCGATCGTCCCCTCCCCGAAACGCAGCGCCTTCACCTCGGTGCCCTGCAGCGCGATCCCCGCCTCGAACACCTGTTCGATGGCAAAGTCGAAGCGCGCGCGCCGGTTTTCGGCGACGACCTTCTTTTTATCGAATTCGGGTGCGGACTGCGGACGGGCCATGACGAAAGCCTATAGCACTCCCGCCGACGCCAGCGCAGCATCGATCGCACTGCGCCCCGCGTCGTTCGCCGGAATGATCGGCAGGCGAACTTCGGGATCGAACCAGTCGTGCACGCGCGACAGCGCATATTTGACAGGCGCCGGCGACGTGTCGGAGAACATTGCATTGTGTAGCGGGAACAGCCGTTCGTGCAGCGCCAGCGCGGCCGCCCAGTCGGCGGAGGCGCAAGCCGCCGCAAACTGCGCGCACAGGCGCGGCGCGACATTCGCGGTGACGGAGATGCAGCCGACGCCACCCAGCGATGCGTGCGGAAGCCACAGATCGTCATTGCCGCTGAGCTGGCAGAAATCATGCCCCGCCCCGGCACGGAGCGCCGTTACGCGAGCGAGGTCGCCGCTGGCGTCCTTGATCGCGACGACCGATGCGATCTCGCTCAGCTTGCTCATCGCTTCGGTACTGATGTCGGTCACGGTGCGCCCCGGGACATTATAGACGACGATCGGCAGGTCGCTGGCATCCGCGAGCGCCTTGAAATGCGCAAGAATGCCGTCTTGGCTCGGGCGATTATAATAGGGCGCGACGACCAGCGCAGCCGTGGCGCCGGCTGCCTGTGCATGGCGCATGTGGCGAATCGCGGTCGCGGTGTCGTTCGATCCGCATCCGGCGATCACCGGCACCCGGCCCGCCGCCGCCTCGATGCAGCAATCGATCACGTGATAATGTTCGTCAAAGCCCAGCGTCGCGCTTTCGCCCGTTGTGCCGCATGGAACCAGCGCGCTTGTTCCTTCACCGACCTGCCAGTCGACGAACCGTTTGAACGCCGGTGCGTCAAACGCCCCGTCGCGAAATGGCGTCACCAAGGCGGGAATCGACCCGGAAAACATGCTGGACTCCTTTACAAAAACAGGCCCACGACCGATAAGACGGCCGAGCGCGCCCGCTAATGGACGCCTATTCAGCGACCCGCAAGGAGTTTGGCACTAGCATGGCCGCTATGATCTCGCTGTCCCATATTTCCCGCCTCGCGCTTGCCGCGGCCCTTCTCATCCCGACCGCCGCAACGGCGAGCGAACTGACCCCCGAACAAATGGCTTGGTATCGCGCCCAGATGGGCCTTGCCGCCACGTCGGGGCCGCCGCCATCGACCAGCTCGGTCGGCGATGCGGTGATGGAGTGGCGCCGGTTGACGGCAAACACCGGTGCTTCCTTCGATCAGCTGTCGCGCTTCCTGATGACCAACAAGGGCTGGCCCGACGCCGACAAGATGCGGACGCGTGCCGAAAAGGCGATCGCGATCGACAGCTTCGACCCGGCCCGCACCCTCGCTTATTTTCAAGCCTATCCTCCGCAAACCGCGAGCGGGAATTTGCGCTATGCGCTGGCACTCAATGCCAGTGGCCGCCGCGACGAAGCCAATGTCGCGGTTCGCCGCGCATGGCGGGGCGGCACGCTCGACGAAGCCGAAACAAGCCGCGTACTCGGCCTGTTCCCCGGCGCGATCAGCCTTGCCGACCATGATGCGCGGATGGACCGGTTGCTCTGGTCGGGCGCCACCGCTGCCGCCAGCCGCCAGCTCGGCTATACCTCTTCCGACAAGCGGAGCGTCTTTGCCGCGCGCCTTGCCATGCGCAGCGGCGCGGTCGACGCCGCGCTACAGGCATCGGCGGTCGAAAGCGCCAATCCGTCGCTCACCCGCACCGACGCAGGCTATATCACCGACAAGGCGACATGGCTCCGCAAGGCCGGCCGCGTCGGCGAAGCGCGTGCGCTGCTCGCCGGGCCGCGCTCGCTCGCAAAAGCGCCGACCGATACCGAAGAATGGCTGGAAACGCTGCTCACCAACGCGCGTCAGGCCGACGCCGCAGGCGACAAGCAGACCGCCTATAATATCGCGCGCCAGCTCGACGACGCGTTCCCGCCCGGCACCGTCATCCGCGAGACCGGCCTCAGCGTCCGCGACGATTACACCTCGCTCGCCTGGCTCGCCGGCCAGCTCGCCTTCAAGGATCTTCGCCGCCCGGCCGAAGCGGTACGCCTGTTCCACACTTATGGCGAAGCCGCGCGCTCGGCGCAGACACGCACCAAGGGATTTTACTGGGCCGGCCGCGCCGCGCTGGCGGCCGGCGATCGCTCCACCGCCAATGAACATTTCAACGACGCCGCGCAGCATTATGACCAATTTTACGGTCAATTGTCGCTCGAGCGCCTCAACCGCCCGCAACCCAAGCCCGCCGCCATGCCGAATATCCAGGTCGCGAGCAGCGAAAAGCGCGCGTTCGAGGATGATCGGCTGGTCCGCGCGTCGCGCGCGCTCGGCGAAATCGGCGCGTGGCGCGAACAGTCGCTGTTCCTCCGCGCCATCGCGCAAAAGGCAACCTCGCCTGCCGACCATGTGCTGGCGGGGCAGCTTTCCACGCAGATCGGCCGCCCCGACCTGGGCGTTATGATCGGCCGCAGCGCGCAGGCGAACAGCCTCGACGCGGTCGAAGTGTCGGGCTTCCCGACCGTTCGCGTCCCCACGGGGCATGAAAGCAACTGGACCTTCATCCACGCGATCACCCGGCAGGAAAGCCAGTTCGATCGCCAGGCCGTGAGCCATGCCGGCGCGCGCGGGATGATGCAGTTGATGCCGGGAACGGCGCGCGAAGTCGCGGGCAAGCTGGGGCTGAGCTATGACGTCGGGTCGCTGACTGCCGACACCAATTATAACATGATGCTGGGATCGACCTATTTTCAGCAGATGCTGCGCTATTTCGGCGGCAGCTATCCGCTCGCGGTCGCGGCCTATAATGCGGGGCCCGGCAATGTGAACAAATGGCTGCGCGCCAATGGCGATCCGCGCGGCGGCGGGATCGAGATGCTCGACTGGATCGAGGCGATCCCGATCTTCGAGACCAAAAACTATGTCCAGCGCGTGCTGGAAAATGCGGTCGTTTACGACACATTGCGTGAAGGCGGCGGGTCGCGGTCGCAGGCGCCGCTCAGCTTCTACCTCGGCAAGCGCACGCCCGGCTGACAGGCATGGCCGGGGAAAAGACGAACGTCATCAGCCCGGCGGGCTTCGCCGCGCTGCGCGCAGAATATGACGTGCTGTTCGGCGATGAACGGCCAAAGCTGGTCGAGGTCATCAGCTGGGCCGCGGGCAATGGCGACCGCAGCGAAAATGGCGACTATATCTATGGCCGCAAGCGATTGCGCGAGATCGACCGGCGGCTGAGCTTCCTCGCGCGGCGAATGAAGGCGGCGCGGGTTGTCGACCCCGCCGAACAGCCCGACAAGAACCGCATCTGGTTCGGCGCCACGGTCGAACTCGCCGATGATGACGATGCCCGGCGGGTCGTCACATTGGTCGGCGATGACGAAGCCGACGCCGGCACCGGCCGGATTGGCTGGAACAGCCCCCTCGCCCGGTCGCTGCGCGGCGCGGCGGTGGGCGATTTGCGCACCGTGCAATTGCCCGCAGGGCCCAAGGAATGGGAGGTGATGGCGGTCAGTTACCCCTGATCGCTATTCGCCGATCCCGGCAATAAGGTCGCGCTGATCCTTTCGCAGTTCGGGCAGGTCCCGCGCCAGCTTAGCCCAATGAACGGCCTCCTTCGGGTCGATCGCCACGCCTGCTCCCTTGGCATAGGCACTGGCGAGAATGGCACGCGAGCCTGCAAAGCCTGCGCGCGCGGCGACTCCGCAATCCTCGATCGCGGCTGTCAGCGTCTTGTCGGCGAAATGCGCTTCGCACAGCCAATGATTGCCCTCCGGATTACCTCCATCGGCGATGCTCCGCAGCCGCGCCAGATTGGCGGGGCGCGTGCCGGGGAAATAGGTCAGCGCGAAGATGGCGGCAGGATGCCCCTTTTCCGCCGCTTCCATATAAAGCGCCTGCGAGCGGACGAGGTCGGGCCTTCCAAAGGTGCCCGCCGTCAGCCGATAGGCCAGATGCGTCTTCGCCTTTGAAAAGCCGGCGTTCGATGCCGCAGTATGCAGGTCGAACGCACGCTTCACATTGTCCGGCGTCGGATCGGTTTCGAGCAGAAGATAGGCCAGTTCCTGTTGCCCTGCGGCGAAGCTCCGCGCGGCTGATTGCTCCAGATAGGCCCGGGCGCGCGGCACATCCTTCTTCACCCCGACACCGAGCGAGAACATATAGCCCGCGAGATGCTGCGCGAGCGGATGGCCGCCATCGCAAGCGCGATCAGTTCCGCCGCCGGATGGCGCGATAGCACCTCGGCCACGATGATCGGTTCATCCTCGATCGCCAGCCGGTCGAGCGAGACATCGGCCAGCGGGTCGGCGGCGGGCTTGAGCGCGCCGCGGGTCGCGGGCGGCACCGCGACGGCGCCGGGCACCGGGGTCGCAATGGCAGCGGGTGCCTCTGGCGCGGCCGGGACATCGGGCGGCGCCACCAGATAATAATCGTCGAACCAGCTGCCATAATGGAACGGCTGTTGTGGCCCCAACTCCATGCCATAGGTCCGCTTGTAAACCTCTCGCGATACGACCTTGAAATAGTCGGAAATTTCGAGGCCGGGGATGGCCAGTTCCTTGACCACTGCCGCAGCGAAGGGGCTGACGGGCGATCCGACCGGCGCAAAATCGAGTGCTGGACGCCCTTTCGCGGTCGAATAGAAGACCGCTCCCTGCCCGATATCAAGCAGGCCGAGCGGCGCCGATCCGGCCTCTCCGCTCTTTATGTCCGCATCCTCGACCCGCACGACCGGCTCTGCAGTGCGGCAGGCATCGACGAACAACAGCGTGAAGGCGCCGCTCGGGACGACATGTTTCACCAGCGCCTCGATCGAAAGATAGCGTTTTTCGACATCGGCGCGGCGCGTCGCGGGCGGGGCATCCATGGGCACCAACCAGTTGCGCCCGCCATATTCAAAGCCATGGCCAGCATAATAGATCAGGACCGACTTCGCGCCCTTCGCCTCCGCCGCGAAACGCGCCAGTTCGGCGTCGAGCGTATTTTTGTCGGCATTGCGAACGATACGGGGCGCAATTCCAGCACGCGCGAAAGCTCCGCACACGACATCGATATCGTTGACTGCGTTCTTCAGCGACGGCCATTCCCAGTCATTATAGGCGCTGTTACCGATGAGCAGCGCGACCCGATCACCGTCGAGCGGTGCGGTGCCGCATGCGGCCGCGGGCTGGGCCTGCGCCGTGGGAGACCCGGCCAGCACAGCGAGGAATGGCAAGGCCGAAAACGCGATCGGGCGCGCGTTGAATATCCGCAGAAATCTGCGCAACTTCACTCTGAAACCACCTATTCGCGCCATCGCCATGCCCCCCCCGCCGCAACAAGGGTTAGGTCAGCCGCGCCATGTAGGAAAGCGCGTTTTGCCCTGTGATCATCATCACAATGCCGGGCATGATGGCCCGATAGACATAAAAGGACTTGGATTCGGCCAAAAGGAGGGGTGCCGTGGAACGAAGCCTGGTTTTTCTTGCGATCCTGCTCGCACCGGCCGGAGCCGATGCCGCATCCCCGTCACCCGCCGCACCGGCGATGAGCGAGGCCGCAATAGCGCGCCTGATGACGCCGGGCGAAGAGATGGAGGCGCGCGTTGACGGCGACCTTAACGGCGATGGCGACGTCGACACCGTGGTGGTTCTGGCAAAGGACGACCTCCGCACGGTCCGTGCCTTTTTTACCGCGCGTAATGGCGCCCGCATCCATCATGTCGCAGCCGGCACGTTCAACCTGCTGCCCGGGGCATTGGGGCCCGCCGAACTGACGGTTGATAAGGGCGTACTGATCATCCGCGATTTGACCGGCGGCACATCCGCGACATCGGCGACCTACCGTTTTCGCGGCGATGACGCCGCGCCGAAACTGCGCCTGATCGGCCTCGACGCGACCGCCTATAGCCGGACCTATTCGCACGACGGCGCCGAGATGAGCTGGAATCTGCTGACCGGCGACATCGTCACGGCGCAGTTGGCGGTCAAGCCGGACGACAGCGATCGCAGCTATGACAAAGTCGGCGCCAAACGCGCACGGCGGCCAGCGAGCCCCATCTATATGGAAAACACCCCGGACCCCGAGGACGAGCTAAACCTGATCATGGAGGGCAAATAAGCCCCCCGCCTGCCTCGAACCTATTTCAGCAGCGCGGGAACAATCCACACTGCGGACAGGACGAGCACCGCAGCCAGTAACGAGATTGCCAGCACGTAGCGGACATTATGTCCTTTGACGCCGCTGCTCGCTTCGGTCTCGGTGACTTCAATATGTTCGTCGACGACTTTCATGGCTCGCCTCCCTTGTGCTGGTCCCTTTAGAACGCGGCCCACCCACGGGGGGTTCCCGCGCAGAATTTGGGAGAGTATTGCCAGAGGGTCTGTAAGCCGGGTTCTGTCCACCCCTTTTGACAGGGGATGGGCGATCATTCCTCTAGGCGAACGGTTACCCGAACGCTCAAGCAGTCAACCCGGACGGCTGGGCCGGAACCGACCCTGGATTGCTCCGCACCATCCCTATTCGACCTTGCTCCCGGTGGGGTTTGCCGTGCCGCATCTGTTACCAGCTGCGCGGTGCGCTCTTACCGCACCCTTTCACCTTTCGCCGGGCCGAAACCTTTGGCGATCTACTCTCTGTGGCACTTTCCCTGAACCTGGCCGAAGCCCGATCCGCCGGACGTTATCCGGCACCGTGGTTTCCGTGGAGCCCGGACTTTCCTCCCCCGGCGGGATACCCCACCGGCGGCGATCGCCCGACCCTCTGGCCACGCCATTATAGCGATGATTGGGCGGATTGACGAGAAATCAATTGCCCTCGGGCTGGGGCAGCAACAGCGCCAGCAGGATCGCACGGCATTCGCCATCGACTGTGCCGTCGATGAGCTCGGGACGGAAGCGGCGCTGAAAGGCCACCGTCGCGGCGAAACCGTCGGTCACATCATATCCAAAGCGCTCGAGCGCGAGCAGAAAACCCGCGTCGGTCCACAAAGGATCGGTCAGTTTCTTGGTCGGCCGCGGCAGCGCTAGACGGCGGCGCGCCAGTTCCTCCCACGGGAACAGCTCCCCCGGATCCTGCTTGCGCGTGGGTGCGATGTCCGAATGGCCGACGACATTGCCGCGCGTGATCGCGTGGCGATCCTTGATCTGGTGGACCAGTCGGACGACCGATGCGACCTGCGGATCGGGAAAGGGAACATAGCCCCATTCATGCCCCGGATTGACGATCTCGATCCCGACGCTCGCCGAATTAATGTCGCTGATGCCGCGCCAGTGCGACTTGCCGGCGTGCCAGGCGCGCTTTTCCTCGGGCACCATCCAGGTGATCTGGCCATCCTCGCTGACGCAATAATGGGCAGACACTTTGGCATCGGGATCGGTAAGCCGATCAATGGCTTCGGCGCCTGTCTTCATACCGGTATAGTGAAGCACGATCATCGAAATGGGCAGTCCGCGCTCGTCGAAATTGGGTGACCAGCGTTCAATAAAATCGCTCATGCGGTTCGCGACCCATGTTTTGCCCCGCCCCGGTGCGGGAAGAGGCCTGACCTGCGCCAGCGCCGGGCAAATTGCAAGCTCAGGCGGCCACGGCTCGGCGCACCTGCTGATCGGCGGGCTCATAGAGGCCGCGCAAGCGCGGACTGGCGACAAACTGGTCGGTCTGTCCCAGCACCGTCTCCCCCGCCCCGAGCACAAGGAAGCTCTGCGGCGCTGCCATCGCGCGCAACCGGGCAAAAGCCTTTTGCCGCATCGATGCCGAGAAATAGAGCAGCAGGTTGCGGCAAAAGATCAGATCGGCGGAACGCCCCAGCGGTGGCCGGTCGGTCAGCATATTCTGCACCGAAAAATCGATCCGGCGGCGCAAATCCGCCTTCGCCAGCCATCCCGTCTCGGTCTGGTCGAACCAGCGCACCATGCGCTGCACCGGCAGGCCGCGCTGAATTTCAAACTGGCTGTAAAGCCCGATGCGCGCGCGGCCGATCGCGTGATAGCTGACGTCGGTGCCGACGATATCGACCTGCCATCCCGCCCATTTCTCGCCCTGTTCGGCGATCAGCATCGCCAGCGAATAGGCCTCCTGCCCTGTCGACACGCCGCAATGCCAGACGGTCAGGCGCCGCCTGTCGGCATTGATGACGCGAAGCTTCTCAAGTGCGTTGACAGCAATATCATCGAACACACTATGTTCGCGATAAAAAAACGTCTCATTGTTCAGCATCGCATCGACCGTATCGTCGAGCAACTGCCGGCTGTTCGAGGTGACGAGCGCAGCGACGAGCGCGTCGAGATCGGCGATGCCATGGCGCTGCATCACCGGCTTCAGCGACATTTCGATACGCCAGATGCGGTTCGGCGACAGCGTCTGCCCCGTCCGCGATTCAAGAACGCCCATCAGGATGCGATAAGCCGATTCGCTGGCGGTGCCGTCCATCATGGCTTGCGGCGTCCGGGCAGAAAGGCTCCGAGCGTCAGCGCGATCGCGTCGGGATTGAGCGTGGCAGCGGTCAGCCCCGCCTTGGCGACCGCTCCTGGCATGCCCCAGACGACGCAGCTTTCCGGTGCCTGTGCAAAGATCATTCCCCCCACAGCCTTTAATCGCGCCGCGCCCAGCACCCCATCGCGCCCCATGCCGCTCAGGATCACGGCGACGCCGCGCTTGCCATAGACTTCGGCGACTGCATCCAGCATCGGATCGGCCGATGGACAACAGCCATTTTCGACCGGGTGGCGGGCCAGCGCGATTTCGCGCCGGCGGCCATTGGCGACAACCGTCAGATGCGCATCGCCCGGCGCAAGATAGATATGACCGCGCTCGACCGCCATGCCGGCTTCGGCCACATGGACCTGCCGCCTGGTCATCGTCGCGATCTGCTTCGCGTAAAATTCCATGAAGGCGTCGGGCAGATGCTGCGTCAGCAGGATCGGCGCGGTAATGCGCGTGTCGAGATGGGCGAGAAAATTGGCGAAAGCCGGGATGCCGCCGGTCGAGGCCGCCACGGCGATACATTCGATCGGCTGGTCGATGTCGACGCTGACAGTGGTCGGCGCGGACGCCGGGACGGGACGCTGCAAAACGCGGATCGTCGCGGTAAGCGGCGGCTGGTCGCCCAAGGTCAGGATACGTTCGGTCAGCACCTCGGCAAAGCGCCCGGAGAAGCTGCCGCGGCCCGGCTTGGCGAGAGTGTCGCTAGCACCCAGCGACAGCGCCTCAATCGCGGCGGGACCGCCCTCGACACAGTTGGAAGACAGGATCAGCACCCGCGCTTTCGCGGCGCGTTCCAGGATATGCGGCAGCGCGTCGATGCCGTTCATCCCCGGCATTTCGATGTCGAGGATGACGACATCGACCGATTCGCACGCCAGATAGGCGAGCGCGTCGTGCGCCGAGGCGACCGAGGCGCAGATTTTCAAGGCCGGATGCTGATCGACAATGCGTTCGAGGATGCTGCGCACGACCAGACTATCGTCGACCAACATGACCCGAATCGTGCGCGTAGATCGCGCAGGATCCGAAATCAGGGGTTGCGGCCGGGCCATAGCGACGGCCTCAGGCGACGCCGACGAGCTGTAATTTCCCCTCGAGCGTTTCGCGGTCGAACGGCTTCATCACATATTCGTCGGCTCCCGCTTCGATCGCGGTCCGGATATGGTCGATGCTGTTCTCCGTCGTGCAAAAGACGACGCGCGGCCGCTCTTCATGCCCATAGTCCAGGTCGTTGAAGGCGCCCAGAAACTCCATCCCGCTCATCACCGGCATATTCCAGTCGAGCAGAATGACATCGGGACGATTGGCGCGACAAAATGTCAGCGCCTCCAGCCCGTCAGCAGCCTCATCGACCGCAAAGGACATGCTTTCAAGGATATGGCGCGCGACCTTGCGAATAACTTTGCTGTCGTCGACGACCAAACAAGATTTCGACATTCTAATACTCCGACCCCCCGGGGTTTCCTGCAATCTACGGTGAAGGAGTATCCAGCCCGTTAATGACATGGATGTTCACGCCGCTTTTGCGACCGGTAACGTGATGAAATGCGACGGGTCGACGACGAGCAGCGCCGCGCCGTCATGTTCGATCATCGCTTCGGCGACGCGCGCCCAGCCGGGCAGCAATTTGCCCGCGATGCGCGTCTCGGGCGCTTCGATGAAACATACATCCTCGATTTCATCGGCGAGCAGCGCATAGCCATGATCGGCGACGTCAACGACGATGACCCGCTGCCCCTCGGCAACGGCGACTGCCGGCAGACCGATGACGACGTGCGGGTCGATCAGCGTGAAGACGCGGCTGCGCAACGCGAACAGCCCGGCGACATGCGGCGGCGCGGCCGGCACCTCGACCGGCGCGCCGACGGTCACCACCGAATGGATCGCGCGGCTGCGCAGCGCGACGCGCGTGTCGGCAATGCGTGCGACAAGATAAAGCTTGTCCATCATGCGCGGCCTCCCATGACATGATGATGCAGTGCGTCGAGCAACGCCTGGCGGTCGTAACGATAGACGGTCCGATCATCGGGGCCCGTCGCGGCGGCGGCGGTGCGCAGCCGGATCACCGGCACGTCACCGGCCGCGTGGGCGTGCGCGCCCTCTTCGCCCGAAAGACAAAGCAGCACATCGGGCGTTTCGTCCCCCTCCGCATCGCTGCTGGCGACCCGATAACCGGCGTGACGCAGGATCGGTGCAAGGAAATTGTCGCCCCAGCCGTCATGATCATCGGCAAGATGGCAAAGCGGCTGACGCAGCGCCGGCGCCGCCGCGCCCGACGCATACTGTTCCATCAACCAATAGGGATCGATCAATTCAACCGGATTTCCGCCGACGAGCGCGACCCCGGCAATCAGGCCGGGCGCGGCGGCGGGCTGGACACCGTCGGGCAGGCGGACGATGTCGATCACAGCCGCGATCGGATAGCAAAGCACGGCGCGGCCATCATAGAGGCGGAGCAGCTTCACGCTGCCCTGTTCGTCGGGCAATTTTCCGGCGTGGACGGGGAAAATATCGCCGCCAATCTGCACCTGGATGTGGCCCGCGCTTTCGAACAGCGCCGATACGGGCACTTCCTCGACGCGCTCGATCACCGACAGGCGGACGCCGCGAATGCGATCCCCCACGTCGCGGAACAGCAAAAGCTGTACCGCGTCGCGCGCCGCTATCGCCTCGGCCGCGGCTTCGGACCCATGGTCCTGATTGCGTCCCGCCTCGCTCGCATCGATGCCCGCTACGGCGAGTATGCCTTGGACATCCAGCAACAGCACCGGGCGGCCGTTGTCTGGCAAGGTCGTGCCGGCATAGAGGCCCGTCGCCATGATCATTGGCGCGGCCGGCTTGATCACCAATTCTTCCTGATCATGGATCGCCGCGACGCTGAGCGCATAGCTTTGCCCCTGCCCCGGCCGGACAATGACCAGCGCGCGGTCGTCGACGTCGTCGCGGTGATCACGCGCCCGCCCCAGTACGGACTCAAGCCTCAACAGCGGAAATGGCTCGCCGCGCACCGTCGCAATCTCGCCGCCGCCGATATGATCGATCCGCACCGTATCGCTGCTTTCGAGCAGGATTTCGCGCACAGATCCGCGCGGAATGGCAAATTCATGACCCGCCGCGCGCACCATCAACCCCGAAATAATCGTCAGCGTCATCGGTACGCGAAGCAATATGGTCAGCCCGCGCCCCTCTTCGTTGCGCAGTTCGACGACGCCGCCGATCTTCTCGACATTGGATTTGACGATATCCATGCCCACGCCGCGCCCCGAAATCGAGGTAATCTCCGCCGCAGTCGAAAATCCGGGCCGGAAGACCAACTCCAGCTTCTCACGCGAACTCAGCGCGCGCGCCTCGGTCGCGGTGACGACACGCGCCGCGATCGCCTTGGCGACCAACGCGTCGGGCGACAGGCCGCGGCCATCGTCGCGGATCGCGATTTCAATCTGATTGCCCGACTGACGCGCCGAAACGAAAATCGTCGCGGTGACATCCTTGCCCGCCGCGACACGTCCATCGATTGCCTCGATGCCATGGTCGATCGCGTTGCGAACGATGTGGATCAGCGGGTCGCGGATATTCTCCATCATCTCGCGATCCAGTTCGACTTCGCCGCCACTGGTCGCGAATTTCACCTTTTTGTCCAGATCGCGCGCGAGATCGCGAACGATGCGCGGCAATGGGGCGAACAATTTATCGATGCGCTGCATCCGCATCTGACTGACCGACTGACGCATGCCGGCGATCGAATCGGAGAGGCGTTCAAAGGAAGAAATGACCGAGGCGTCGGCGCCTGACTCGCGCAGCATCCGGGCAAATTCGTTGCGCGCGAGAACGATGTCGGTGACCCCCGTCATCACGCTGTCGAGCAGCGGCAAGGGCACGCGGATTGAGCGCCAGCCCCGCAATTCGGCGCTGAGGTCATCTTCGCGGCGCAGCTGGATTTCGACGGCGGCGGGTTCCGTCGCCGGAACCGTCTCCATGGTCGCCAGCGCGCCGATGACGACGCTGTCATCGCCCGCAGGCTCGGTTCCGGTGGCGGCGAGACTGTCGCACAATTCGGAGAGACGATCGATAATGCCCAGCACCGCGCTCACCAGCGCGCCATCGGCCGGCCGGTTGCCCCGACGAACCTGATCGAGCGCATCCTCGGCCGCGTGCGATAATGCGGTGACGCGCGGCAGCGACAGGAAACCCGAGCTGCCCTTGATCGTGTGGACAAGGCGAAAAATGGCGTCCAGCCGCTCGCGATCAGCGGGATCGGCCTCCCACGCCACCAGCGCCCCGCCAGCTTCGGCAAGAATTTCCGCCGTTTCAGCGAGAAAGTCGTTCAGCAGATCGTCCATTGCGTTACCGGTGCGCCCCAAAAACTGAGGTCAGACCATGGACGACAATGGTTAAAGGAGGCTTTACTCCCGCCCGCGCAGCACCGCACCGACCAGCAAGGTCGTCGGCGTTTCGCGCGCCAGCATGACCGTGCCATTGTTCTGCGCCGCAACCGCCTGAACCAATACCGCTGGCGCAGTGCGCGAAGTCATTGGGGTTGCGGCCTCTCCCTCGGCGAGAATGCGCTCGACGTCGGCATCCAGGAACATGCGCTCTGCCTCCACATGCAGTGCGATTTCAATGGCATCGCCCTGTTTTTCGCACCCGACATCGAGCCGACCGCCCCGCACCAGCGCATCGACGAGCAGCAGCGACAGGTTCAGAATGATCTTCACCGCCGGCTTGGGCAGCGGGTCCGACCCGATCATCCAGTTAAGGTCGATCGCGCGGTCGCCGATGATCCCCTGAATAGCCGATTTGGCCTCGTCAGCGGGGACCAGTTCGCCAAAGCCACCAGCGGATCCGAACGCAAGACGAAAGAATTTCAGTTTGTTCGCCGACGTTCGCGCACTTTGTTCGAGCAGTTCGAAGCAGCGCTCGCGCATCGCCGGGTCTTTTTCGTCGGCAAGCAGTTCGAGGCCGTTGGCGAAAGCGCCGACCGGGCTGAGCAGATCATGGCACAGGCGCGAAGCCAGCATAGAGGCGAAATCGACGCGATCGTCGGTCATGATTGAAGTGGCTCCCCAGCGCAGTATCCGGACGTCCCCGGCATGAGCCCGCTCCTAGGGCACGCATGCCCCGAAGGGCAAGCGCGATGCGCCGAAGCACCTGCCCTTCTCTCCTTCACGCGCCTTCGTCACCCTTCGCGCCCCTTGGTCACTCCCGACTTGATCCGGGGTCCATGCCGCCGCCCAATGGATGCCGGATCGGCCTGGCATGATGAAAGCGGTGCCAACACGCCTCGCCCCTTGAATTTCGGCGCCCGAAAACCACATCGAAGCCGATGCAGGGGGATGACGACATATTGACCGTCGCGCTGGGCGACAGCGCAGCCGGGCTGCGCCTGGACCGGGCGCTTGCCGAGGCTTTGCCCGACCTGTCGCGCGAGCGGGTCAAGAGCCTGATCAAGAGCGGACATGTCGCCGATGCCAGCGGCGCGCTGTTGCTCGATCCCTCGGCCAAGACCGTCGCCGCCGGTGTGATAGAACTGCGGATGCCCAAACCTGCGCCGACGCACAATGTCGCACAGGATTTGGATCTGGCGATCGCCTATGAAGACGAGCATCTGATCGTGGTCGATAAGCCTGCGGGAATGGTCGTCCATCCCGCGGCGGGCAATTTCGACGGCACCCTCGTCAACGCGCTGCTCCACCATTGCGCCGGACAGCTTTCGGGCGTCGGCGGTGTCGCGCGGCCGGGGATCGTCCACCGTATCGACAAGGATACCAGCGGGCTGATCGTCGCCGCCAAGCACGACCGCGCGCACGAAGGACTGGCAAAGCAATTCGCCGCGCACAGCATCGACCGCCGCTATCTGGCGATCGTAACGGGTCGCCCGATGCCCGCCAATGGCACGGTGGATGCGTCGCTTGGCCGGTCGAGCACGAACCGCAAGAAAATGGCTGTCGTCGCCGAAGGACGCGGCAAGCATGCGATCACCCACTATCGCACCGTCGAACCGCTGAAGGGGGCAACGCTGGTCGAATGCCGACTCGAAACCGGGCGAACCCATCAGGTGCGCGTCCATATGGCGCATATCGGCCATCCATTGCTCGGCGATCCGGTCTATGGACGCGCCAGAAAGCCGCTGTCGGACGTGCTGAAAGCGCGGAATTTCGTGCGGCAAGCATTGCACGCGGCCCGTTTGGGCTTTATTCATCCGGTGACCGGTAACAGGATCGCGCTCGACAGTGACATGCCCGCCGACATGCGGGAACTGATCGACGAACTGCGCGTTTAAGTTTCGAATGAAAATCTATCTCGACCGCCGGACGCAACCGCGGCATATTTAGGCTCTAGTATTATTAGGGAAGACGCTCTGAAAATGGCGAATAAAAGCAATGTTCCGGCCACGGTTCCAGCGCTTGGCGGCGAAGCCAGCCTGAATCGCTATCTGTCGGAAATCCGCAAATTCCCCCTGCTCACCCCCGAACAGGAATATATGCTCGCGAAGCGTTTTCACGAGCATGGCGATAACGAGGCTGCGGCACAGCTCGTGACGTCGCATCTTCGGCTCGTGGCAAAGATTGCCATGGGTTATCGCGGCTATGGCCTGCCGGTCAGCGAACTCATCTCCGAAGGCAATATCGGCCTGATGCAGGGGGTGAAGAAATTCGACCCCGAACGCGGTTTCCGCCTCGCCACCTATGCGATGTGGTGGATCCGCGCGTCGATCCAGGAGTTTATCCTGCGGTCGTGGAGCCTCGTGAAGATGGGCACCACCGCAGCGCAGAAGAAGCTGTTCTTCAACCTGCGCCGGATGAAGAATAATCTGGAAGCGTTCGAGGATGGCGACCTGTCGCCCGAGCATCTGACCAAGATCGCGACCGACCTCGGCGTCACCGAAGACGAAGTCGTCAGCATGAATCGCCGCATGGCGATGGGTGGCGACACCTCGCTGAACGTCCCGATGGGCGAGGATGGCGACAGCCAGTGGCAAGATCTTCTCGGCGACGAAGGTCCGCTTCAGGACGAGCGCGTTGCCGAAGCACAGGAACGCGACGTTCGCCACGGGCTGCTCAACGAAGCGCTCGACACACTGAACGAGCGGGAGCGTCACATCCTGACCGAACGACGCCTGACCGACGATCCCAAGACTCTCGAGGATCTGAGCCAGGTTTACGACGTCAGCCGCGAACGCGTCCGCCAGATCGAGGTACGCGCGTTCGAAAAGCTGCAAAAGGCGATGCTGAAGCTCGCCGGCGACCGGCGGCTGATCAACGCCTGAGCCCACGGGCTCGACTGCGCGGCGGGCATAGCCGGATTGTCCGGCAGAAGGAGTGCATATCATGCGTTTCCTGTCGCTCGCCGCCGTCGCCTTGACGCTGGCCGTCCCCGCCGCCATCCCCGTCACCGCCGCCGAGCAGACGGACAAGGTGACGGTCGCGATGGCCAATTTCAATTATGCTCCAGCCGATCTGCACCTGAAATCAGGGCGCAGCACGACAATCCATTTCGTCAACAACGGGTCTGGCGGACATGATTTCACCGCCCCCGAATTTTTCGCCGCCGCGACGATGGACGCCAGCAACCGTGCGAAAGTAGGCGGAACCAAAGGCCGCGTCTCGCTGGGCAAGGGTGAAAGCCTGGACGTCACCCTGACCCCGGCGGCGGGAAGCTACAAGGTCCATTGTTCGCACTTCATGCACAGCAGCCTGGGCATGAAGGGGAAGATATCGGTCGATTGACCCGCCGCGTCAGTAACGCTGCACGAACCCCATATAGATTTGCATATCGGGGCTATCGCGGTTGAGGCCGATGTTCGCGCCAATATCCCATTGGCTGTCTTCATCGGGCTGCCAGCCTGCCGAAACCCCGCCGAGCAATTCGGTGGCGTGCCCCTCGGGATCATGATCGCGCACCGCCGCCAGTTCGAGCGCCATCGACACGCTATCCGTCACGCCAAAGCCGACCCCCGCGGTCGCGCCATAGGCAAGGTGCCGCCCTTTGCCGTCGCCGTCGGTCGCAGCGGCGACCTGCGGCGTCAGGCCAAGCGACACATTGCCGACCTCGACGCTGGCGGGAAGCAGCAAACCCGCGCCCCAATCGCCAGCACCGATCGCTGACCCGCCCACAGGAAGGGTGACATAGGGCATCGCGGCCACGGAGAAGCCCGAACCATCGGGGGTGCGGAAGTTCTGACGCAGCGCAATCATCACATCGCCAACGTCGGTCCGCGTCGCGGCCGTTCCCGACGCCCGGTCGCGCTCGCGAACCCGTCCCACGGCGGTCCAGCCGATCTGCGCCTCCAGCGAAGGCGTCAGCCCGACGCGCAACAAGGCATCGCCCGCGACAATGGTGTCGGTCCTGAGCGCGCCCTCGCGATCGCGCGTCCAGTCGCCAATTCCGACTTCGAGGACCATATCGCCTTCATCGACCGTGCAGGCCGGGGTTCCCAGCCCGGGCCGATCGGGACACAGATCGCGCCGCTCTTCCGCTCCGGCCGGAGCTCCGACGATCAGCGCCGCCACCATCCCGAACGTCCGCCACATCACCATGTCACCCGCCTTCCACGATCCGCACTTTTCCTTTTCCGATCCTTGGACTAGGCCAAATCGACTGCAACAGCAAAGCATGGCGCGCACGACTCCGATGATGTTGGGAATATTGAAATTCACCGTCAAAGCCGTCATCGGCTTTGTCCTGATCTCGGTGCTCTGGGTGTTGCTCTATGCCGTCGTGCCGCCGCCCGCGACCTTCACCATGCTGGCGGACAGCAACGGAATGACCAAGGACTGGACGAGCCTGTCCGACATCGACCGCAACATGGTACGCGCCGTGATCGCCGCCGAGGACGGGAAGTTCTGCAGCCACGACGGGTTCGACCGCGACGCGATCGAACAGGCGATCGAGCGCAACGCGAAGGGCAAGCGCATGCGCGGCGGATCGACGATCAGCCAGCAGACCGCAAAGAATGCCTTTCTGTGGCAGGGCACCGGCTGGACCCGCTATGTCCGCAAGGTTCCCGAAGTGTGGTTCACCTTCCTGATCGAGAAAATCTGGGGCAAGCGGCGGATCATGGAAGTCTATCTGAACATCGCGGAGACTGGCATCGGCACCTATGGCGTCGAAGCAGGCGCGCAGCGCTATTTCAACCATGGCGCAGGCAAGCTGACCCCCGCCGAGGCCGCACGCATCGCCGCGATCCTGCCGCTGCCCAAGAAGCGCGAGGCGGTCACCCCGTCGGGCTTCACCCGCCGCTACGGCAACACGATCCGGGCGCGCATCGGCGTGGTGAAACGCGACGGACTGGACGCGTGCGTGTATAAATAAGGAGGTTGCGCGGTTTGATCGCCCATGTCGGCTTTGGGGTGGGAAGCGGTCGTTTCCGGCAATTGTCGTCATCCCCGCGAAGGCGGGGATCCCGCTTAACGCCGGTGAGGAACAAGCGGGATTCCCGCCTTCGCGGGAATGACGGAGTTCGGTCGGAAGCAGACGTCGCTAATCGTCAAGATTATCGTCTATCGTACCTCTGTATTTGAGCTCCGGCTGATCGGTTTCCGGCTCGCAATCGCTCCAGCGTAATAATGAGGCATCCACCGTCTCCGCGCCCATGTGGATCACGAACGCTTCCATCAGCGCGGCCTTGTGGCATGCAAAATCAGGCAGGTTAGGATTAAGATTGTCAGCCAAGATAAGCCATTCGGCAAACTGGGACGCGTGAACTGGCCCGGTCGGTGGAATCAGCATAGTGACATGAAGCGGTTCTCCGCGCTTCATACATCCACAAAAACCCCAATTGACGCACGCCACGTGCATCAGCGCGTCAAAGCCTGATACATTCATCGCACCAGTCTAGTCCGCATCATGAATGTCCGCAATCGGTCGATTGCCGACGGCGCTCCCCTCATCCGGGTCAGGAACGCAAACTCCGGATTAATTCTGCCCGGTGGTGACGACCGTCTTGGGCACCAACGCCTCGGCCGCGACGACCTTTTTGTCCGAACTCGTCGCAATCTTCTTTTCCAGCGCCGCGACCTGCGGGCATTGCGATGCGCAAACCCGCTTTGCCTCGGCCAGCTTCTCGCGCGCCAGTTCGAGTGCACCCTTGTCGGCGAGGGCTTCGCCCTGCCCGGTCAGCGCGACAAGATCATTGGGTTCAAGCAGCAACGCCTCGCGATACAGGCCGATCGCCTTGCCCGGCAGACCCTGCGCGCGCGCGACCTGCGCTAGCGCGATGATCGCCGACCGGTTGCGGGGATCGGCGGTGAGCGCCGATTCATAATAGTCGATGGCCGTGTTGAGCTCGCCCGCTTGCTGCGCCTTCACGCCTTGTTCCTGAAGCAGGATCGAGCGCGGAAGAATGTCATTGTCGGCACGCTGCGCGTCGGAAGCCGTGGGCATGCTGGCGAGAACAAGACCGGCACCGAGGGCCAGAAAACTGACGCGCATCACATTCTCCCATCGCTTCATTCGGCCAAGCCTAACATGGCGCCGTCAGCCGCGCGAGGAAAAACCCGTCGCAGCCATCATGCCCCGGAGTCAGCAGAAAACCGCCCCCCGCGGGCCGTCCAATACCATCGGGCAGGATGCCGTCATCGACGGTCCAGCCCGGATGCCGGGTCAAAAATTCGTCCACCTGAGCCCGCCCCTCGCGTGCAATGATCGAACAGACAGCATAGAGGAGTTTGCCGCCCGGCGCCACCAGTTCGGCGCCCAGGTCAAACAGTTTCGCCTGATCGGCGACATGCCGGCTGAGCCGCGCGGAGGTGAGCCGCCAGCGCAGTTCGGGGCTGCGGCGCCAGGTACCCGATCCCGAACATGGCGCATCGACGATGACGCGGTCGGCGCTGCCGATGCGGTCGGCGAGCATCTCCGCCTCCTGCCCCGGGTTCAGCAACAGCGTCTTGATCCGCGTCGCCCCGGCGCGGTGGGCACGCGGCGCGAGTTGCTGAAGCCGCGCGCGGTTGGTGTCGGCGGCCAATATGTCGGCCTGATCGCCAGTTGCTGCCGCGATGGCGAGCGTCTTGCCCCCCGCCCCTGCGCACAGATCGATGACATTGTGCTGCGGCGCAGCGTCAAGCGCGATCGCGGCGTGCTGGCTCGCGGCGTCCTGTACCTCGAACAGCCCGGCGGAATAGGCCGCGTCCTGCACAGCGGCGGTTTCGGACGGCAGGCGGACAGCATCGGCGAGCCCCGCGATCGGCTGGGCGTCGGCGAACAGCCCTGCCACCGCCGCGCGATCGCTGAGCAGGCGGTTGGCGCGCAAATCGAGCGGCGCACGCGCGAGCATCGCGGCGGCTTCGTCGGCGCCGACCAACGGGTCGAACATCTCAATCAGATGCGGCGCCACAAGGCCGCGTTCGGCGCGCGGTTCGTTCCCGACAATTTTCGCCGGGCCATAAAGCGTGCCGTCGAACAGCGCGGCGAGTTCGGGATCGCCCGCGGCCAGCGTCAACATCGCGGCGCGGCCCGACTTGGGGGCCAGACGGATCGCGCGGATCGCGTCATAGACAAGGTTGCGGATCGCGCGGCGGTCCTTGGACCCGGCATAGCGGCGCTGGCGCATCGCCTCCGCGACGATCGCATCGGCGGGCGGACCGCCTTCGCGCGCCGATGCGGCGATGTTGTCGAGGATTTCGATCGCGGTTTGGACGCGGGCAGCGGGAGTCATAGATTCGGTTTCTTTCTTTTCGTCATTGCGACCCCGGCGAAAGCCGGGCGAAGCAATTCCCCGCCATCGGAATGCGCTACGATAGCTGGAGATGGCTTCGTCGCTGCGGTCCCCGCAATAACGAAACCGTCAACCAACCGGGTAATTCGGCGCCTCGCGGGTGATCGCGACGTCGTGAACATGGCTTTCGCGCAGGCCCGCATTGGTGATGCGGACGAACTTCGCGCGCTCGCGGAAATCCTTGAGGGTGCGGCTGCCGGTATAGCCCATCGCGGCCTTCACGCCGCCGACGAGCTGGTGGATGACATCCTTGGCGGGGCCCTTGAACGGCACCTGACCTTCGATCCCTTCGGGGACCAGCTTCATCTGGTCCTTGATGTCCTGCTGGAAATAGCGGTCGGCCGAGCCGCGCGCCATTGCACCGACGCTGCCCATGCCGCGATAGCTTTTGTACGTGCGGCCCTGGAACAGGAAGGTTTCGCCCGGCGCCTCGGCGGTGCCGGCGAGCAGCGATCCGACCATCACGCTCGACGCGCCCGCCGCCAGCGCCTTGGCGATATCGCCCGAAGTGCGCAGACCGCCGTCGGCGATGACCGGA
The DNA here is from genome assembly GCF_051550705.1 of Sphingopyxis selenitireducens. Classification (NCBI taxonomy): domain Bacteria; kingdom Pseudomonadati; phylum Pseudomonadota; class Alphaproteobacteria; order Sphingomonadales; family Sphingopyxidaceae; genus Sphingopyxis; species Sphingopyxis selenitireducens. The sequence goes on along the minus strand of NZ_JBPULG010000002.1, from coordinate 30,204 downwards.
ATGTTCAGCTTGGCGGCGGCTTCGACACTGCCGAGGATCGCGGTGAGCTGCGGCACGCCGACGCCCGCCACGATGCGGGTGGTGCAGATCGATCCGGGGCCGATGCCGACCTTGATCCCGTCGGCACCCGCGTCGATCAACGCCTTGGTCGCGTCGCCCGTGGCGACATTGCCGGCGAGGATCTGGACACGGTTCGACAATTTCTTGATCCGCTCGACCGTCTGCGCGACCATCTTGCTGTGGCCGTGCGCGGTGTCGACGACGATCAGGTCGCATTCGGCATCGAGCAGCGCCTCGGCGCGTTCGACGCCCGAATCCCCGGTGTTGGTCGCCGCGGCGACGCGCAAGCGGCCGGTAGCATCCTTGGTCGCGTCGGGGAAGTTCACGGCCTTTTCCATGTCCTTGACGGTGATCAGGCCGATGCAGCGATAATCATCGTCGACGACGAGCAGCTTTTCGATGCGGCGCTGGTGCAGCAATTTGCGCGCTTCATCCTGACCGACGCCGGGGCGGACGGTCGCAAGATTCTCGGCGGTCATCAACTCACGCACCGGCTGGTCGGGGTTGGCGGCAAAGCGCACGTCGCGGTTGGTCAAGATGCCGACCAGCTTGCCGCCGGTTTCAACAACCGGAATGCCCGAAATCTTGTGCTGGCCCATCAACGCGGTCGCATAGGACAAGGGCGCGTCGGGGGTGATGGTGATCGGGTTGACGATCATCCCGCTTTCGAACCGCTTGACCTGACGCACCGCCGCGGCCTGCTCCTCGACCGTCAGATTACGGTGGAGAACGCCGATCCCGCCGATCTGCGCCATCAATATCGCCATGTCCGCCTCGGTCACCGTGTCCATGGCCGACGACAGGATCGGGATGTTGAGGTTGATTTCGCTGGTCAACTGAGTCGACAAATTGGCTTCTGACGGCAGCATGTCCGACGGGCCGGGCACCAGCAGCACGTCGTCGAAGGTCAAACCGGTGATGATTTCCATGTGGGCCACTTTCTGGTGCGGGCGGCGCCTGCCCCGGGCGTTCGGGGCGGCACACGCGATTCGTTTGGTGGCGGCCCATGTAACCAGTCGAGCCCAAAGGCGCCAGTGGGGGCGACTGATTATTTCAAGGCGCCAGTGCCTGCGGCTGCAGGCGTCGCCTCTTGCAAAAACACGCAATCATTCTTATGAATGATATGAAGAAATTTCATTCAAGGGAATGACCATGGCAACCGTTCAACTTGCGCCAGAGGCCGACCAGAACCGTATTCTTTCGGAGGCTGTGGTACGCGTCGCAGGCTGCTGGCAACTGACCAACGAACAACTTGGCGCGATATTGGGCCTGTCGCCTGCGACCGCATCGCGGCTGCGCTCGGGCGGCTTCCAGCTCGACCGGTCGGGCAAGTCGTTCGAGCTCGGCCAATATCTGATCCGCCTGTTCCGCAGCCTCGATGCCTTGATGGGAAGCGACGATCGCGCCGCGATATCCTGGCTCAAGACCGCGAACCTCGATCTCGGCGGGCGGCCGATCGACCTCATCCGCAGCATTCGCGGCCTCGGCGACGTGACGGATTATGTCGATGACTATCGCGCGCAAGTCTGACCCGGCGCCACAGCCGGAGCATTTCCGTCCCTATCACGCAAAGCTGTGGCGGCTCGTAGAGGCGCAGCATCGCATCTCGACCAACCGGCTCGCCAGCGGCACCGCCGATCAGGCGATCCTCGAGCAACTGGTCGACGAAGTGAAGCCGATGCTGCCGCCCGCGGCACGCGACCTCCACTATCTGCTCGCGACACCCTTTCGCTATGGGCATATGAAGGCGTCGCGGTTTCGCCGCGCGGGCGAGCGGCCGGGCATTTTTTATGCGTCGGAACAGGTCGCCATTGCGGTCGCCGAAACCGCCTATTGGCGCCTGCTCTTCTTTTCACGCTCGCCGGGGTTTCAGCCGCCGTCAGCCGTCGTCGAACATTCGGCGATCAGCGTGCCGGTCAAGCTCGCGCAACTGATCGACCTCACCCGGCCGCCGCTGTCTGACCACGCCGCGCTGTGGATGGCCTCGCAGGATTATGACCCGTGTCAGGATTTCGCCGGCCGTGCGCGGGGCATCGCCGCGCAGGCTATCCGCTATGCGTCGGTTCGCGATCCCGCGCACCGCGCCAATGTCGCGCTGTTCGACCCGTCGGGCTTTGCCGCGCCCGCGCCGAAAATCGAGCAGACATGGCATTTCCGGTTCGAAGGCGGGCAGATGACGGCTTTTGCCGCCCTGCCCTCCGACGAACGCCACGCCTTCACCTTCGAACAATTCGGGCTGGACCCGACGCCGCTTTAGGCCCTCAGGCGGTGCGGAGCGATCCCGCCCCGCGCCGCCTGGCGAGCAATTAGCTGACCTTCGTCCAGACCTTGGTGCGGCAGAACACGGCAACGCAGCCCTTGAGCTCCAGCTTGCCGCCGCCGAGCAGCTTCAAATGACCTGTCGGCGCCCCATCGCCCGTTTCGGGGTCATAGACCGGCCCGCCCTTCCATTCACGCGGGCCGCCGGTGAACCCCCTCAGCACCACCAGCCCCTTGATTTTGCGCGTGCGCAGCTTGGCGTCGGAATTGCGCTCATCGCGCAGATCAGGGTTGGCGCGCAGCCGGCTGGCGCCGACGATCTTTCCGCACAGCGCGGCGCCGCACCGATAGATTTGAACGCGCCCTCCCTCGGTGCCGGTCGCCCAGATGCCGGTGATATCGGCGGCGCTTGCGGTCGCAGGCATGGCGAGCAGGCCGGCGGCAGCGGCGAATGTCAGAACAAACCGGCTCATGCGGCCTGACTCCGCGGCGCGGCGCTCTCAAAGGCCGCCAGCGCCTTGGCCAGCAACGGCCGATCGTCGGTATCCCACGGATGGAAGCCCGGCCGCATATAGGCGAACATTTCCCGGAACAGCGGCCGCATCAGCCCCGAACGGCCGTAAAGATAGGCCATCAAACCGCGCCACGTCGCCAGATCGTTCCGCCCGTCCTGCCGCAACAGGTCCGCAATGCCGCGGAACAGGACATAGTGAAAGCGGATCGAGGTGACCAACATCACGGAACTACGCTTGAGCCAGCGGCGTAGCGGCAGCATGTCGCGGGTCGCATGGAGATAGGTGTCATAGGCCACCGCCTTATGTTCCACCTCCTCGATCGCATGCCATTGCCACAGGCGCGCAGTTTCCTCCGTGGCTCCACCAAGTTGGCGCGGGTCGGCCAACAGGTCATGCGCCAGCGTCGCAGTAAAATGTTCGAGGGCGCAGGTCGCCGCGAGTTGCTGGATCGGTGAGCGCTGCTTGGCCCATGCGATGGTACGGCGGGCGCGTTCTTCCAATGGAGCGATATCGAATCCGGCATCCTCCGCCTGACGATTGAACACCACATGCTCGCGCGTGTGCATCGATTCCTGATAAAGAAAATCGTCGATCTGGCTGCGCAGCGGCTGGGGCGTCCCGTCGCGATAATGTCGCACGGCGGTCATGAAAAACTTCTCCCCCACCGGAAAGGTCGAGGACAACGCATTGAAAAAGGCCGTGCGGCCTGGATCGCCGCCGTGCCACCAGCGCGGAGGCGGCATGTCGCGCCCGAACTTCATGTCGCGCTTTTCGATTTTAAGGTCGTGGGGCGTAGGAAGAGAATGGGTCATGGCATACCTCATAACGAATCAATTACATTAACATCAATGTATATATTAAGACGTGACAAACGATGCAAGCCGTGATTTCTTTGGGTTTTCAAAGCATTCCAAGACCCATTTTGATACAGCATCACATTATGATTTTTGCGCGCTTTGCGCTAAAGCCCCCGAAACGGCCCAGGGGTGGGGCCGCGACAAGGAACGAAGAAAATGGACAATCAAGCGCCACCGCGCATCAAGCGGCGCAAGCGCCTGGGCCCGGAAGTGCGCGAGGAAGGTCTGGCGGCAGCCCGGGGACTTTTGCTGAAGGGGGGCCCCTCGGCGGTCACACTGGCAAATATCGGCGACGAAATCGGCATGTCGCATGCCAATGTCCTGCATCACTTCGGTTCGGCAGCCAGCCTGCAGTCGGCCTTGATGGGCTCGATGATCAACGATTTGACCGTCGCGCTCGATCATGTCGTCGAACTGCTCAAGACCGACGCTGCCGCGCCGCGCGCGGTGGCCGATATGGTGTTCGACGCGTTTGACAAGGGCGGCGCCGGCCCCCTCGCCGCGTGGATCATCCTGTCGGGCGACGTCGGGCATCTCGAGCCCGTCCGCAAAGCTGTGCAGTCGCTGGTCGACGCGATCGTGGGCCAGTCCGCCGATGACAACGCCCCGGAGCGCGTGCGCGTGGCGGTGCTGATGATGGCCGTAACTGCATTCGGCGATGCGATGATCGGCCCCCATGTGCGCGAGATGCTGGATCAGAAGGATGATGCGATGCGCGATCTGATCGCGCGTATCCTGCCGCTGTTCCTGCTCCCTGCGGGAATCCCTCCCGCCATATCCTGAACCACGAGCTGCGCTGTCTGTAGACGTCCCTCGCCCATCAAAAATATGGGCGCACGTTTTCGTGCGCCCATGAGTGGAGCACCGCAGCCGTTCTAGCACCGGCCCCGGTGGAGAAGCGAGTCAGGGAAACAATCCGTCGTAGACGAGCCCATCAGATTGCGCGTTCGCGACCATGCACGAAAAGGCAGCAACGGAAGGCTCTTCATCCACTGGCGGGGACGTTTCCCCTGCACGCAATATTTCTCTAATTAACATTGATGTCAAACAAAAAATGACATTGCCGTCCGCGAAATGCGAAAAAACTATGCAGGCGCGAGCACTTGCAGCGCGCTGCCCCACTCCGCCCTTTCCTGCCAGGATGCCCCCATTACTTCGGATTGCTGGCTATTTCGGCGCTAGCCGCGGCCTGACCACTGGAGTAGAGTTCAAGACGTCACATCGGCCATGCCACTGGCGGGAGAACATGCTTCCAGTCACTGCCTCATGCGCGTCCTGATTGTCGAGGACAACGCCCGTCTGGCGGATCTCATGGGACATGGGATTGCGCAGCGCGGTTTCAGCCCCGACCTTGTGGGCAGCATTCATCAGGCCGAAGCCGCACTGGTCGGGGCAAGCTATGACGCGGCGATCCTCGATCTGGGATTGCCGGATGGCGACGGGCTGACATGGCTGCGCCGGGCTCGCCCCAAGGCCCCGCTGCCCCCCGTTCTCGTCCTGACTGCGCGAGACGGCTTGGGGGATCGCGTCGCCGGGCTCGATGCAGGGGCCGACGACTATCTGGTCAAGCCGATCGAGATCGAGGAACTGGCCGCGCGCCTGCGCGCGCTTTTGCGCAGACCAGGCCCACGCAGTCTGCCTGTCATCCGGGCAGGCAGGCTCGCGTTCGACGTGGCGGCGCGTTCCGCGCGAAGTGGGGATCAGTCGATGGAACTGACTCGCCGCGAAGCCGATTTGCTGGAATTGCTGATCCGCCGCACAGGCACGGTGGTGCGTCGGTCGACAATCGAGGATGCGCTGTACCGCTTTGACGAGCCGGTCACCCCGAATGCGGTCGAGGCAATCGTTTCGCGGCTGCGGCACAAGCTGAGCGAGGTCGGCCACCCCGACGTGTTGATCACTGTGCGCGGCATGGGGTATTTGCTCAAGGACCCCGGCGATTGAGACCGCCGCTTTCTGTATCGCGACGCCTTACGCGCGGGTTCACATGGATCGGCCTGCTCGGCGGGCTCGCCCTGATTATCTTTGTCAGCTTCGATGTCGAAGTCATGCTCGAACAACAGTCGACTGCGGTGGGCTGGCACGGCGCGTGGCTGGAGATCGCCGAGCATGTGATCTTTCCGCTGGTCGTGCTGATGGCCCCGATGTTCATTGCCGCGCGATGGGTGATCCGAACGTCGCTCGCACCGCTGGGTGCGGCTGCAACGCGCATGGATGCGGCGTCGGGCACCGACCGCGGTTTCCGGCTGGAACTCGAAGATCTGCCGATCGAGGCGCAGCCTTTTGCCGCTGCGCTCAACAATTTGCTGAAGCGCCTGGATGATGTGGCGGAGCAACGCGAAGCCTTTGCCGCAAACATAGCCCACGAACTCAGGACGCCACTGGCCATCCTGATGGCCGAGCTGGACAAGCTTGGGTCATCCGACGCCCTCAGGCTTAAACAGGATGTGACGGCCATGAACCGCCTCGTCGGCCAGATCCTGCTGATGGCGCAGGTCGAGGCGACACCGACCCCCTGCGATCCTGTTTCACTCGAAGATATTGCCATGGACGTGACGACGCGCTTCGCACCCATCGCGGCAATGCAGGATAAGCATATCGAACTTGAAATCCACGATCCGGTGATGGTCGTCGGCATCAAGGAGATGCTTGTCGCAGCGATTGGCAATCTGGCCGACAATGGCCTGCGGGTAACGCCTGTTGGCGGGACGGTTATCATCGCCGCAGGCCCGGGCGCGCGGATGAGCGTCAGAGATGGTGGGCCGGGCCTGACAACAACGGAACTCGGGGCGCTCAGCGAGCGGTTCGTGCGCGCCGATCATGCGAGCGCTGCCGGAGCTGGCCTCGGGCTCGCGATCGTGGCCAGAATTGTCAATATTCACCATGCGAAACTAACCACAAAACCCGATCGAAAAGAAATTATCCTATCGTTTTCCGAAGTGTATGACGCATCCCGAAGCAATGATGCGGAAGACGAAGTTAATCCCGTCAGGTTGCCGTCAGGTTGACCCCTTACGGTTTAACAGTTGTCGAGTCGTACCTTACCCAAAACAATCCTTTCCGGGCGGGTCGCGGAGCCCGGGGTGGACGCCGGTAAGGATTCATCGCCGACGTGCGCTGGGGTGAATTGGCCCGTGGGGGGGAAAGTCCGTGACGAACAACATAGAACAGGTTTTGGTGGCGGATGACCATCCGCTTTGCCGCGAGGGACTGACCACCCTTTTTGCACGAAACCTTGGCTTCTCTGACATATATGAAGCGCATGACTTCCCCACTATTTTCACCAGACTAGCAGCGACTCCCTCGATCGGACTCGTCACTATCGACCTCGGCCTCCCGGGATTGCGCAAGGATGAAGGCTTGCGCGATCTTCGTATCAAATTCCCGGCAGTCCGCGTCGTCGTCGTCGCGGCAACCCGCGACCGCGATCTGGTGCTCGATGCACTTTGCGCTGGCGTTCACGGCTATATTCCCAAGGATGCTCCCGTCGATGAAATGCTTGCCGCATTGCGGATGGTCCTCGCCGGGCAGATGTACGTCCCCCTCCTTCTGTCGGATTTGAACGCGCGGAACGACGATGCCACCACGGATAGCCCGGCGCATGACGCCGTGCTCACCGATCGCCAGTATGAAGTGCTGAAATTGCTGGCAGCGGGGCGCTCGAACAAGGAAATCGCGCGCTTGCTGTGCATCGCGGAGGGAACGGTGAAAGTGCATATCGCTGCGGCATTTCGCATGCTCGGCGTCCACAACCGGGTCAGCGCAGCTGCCGCCTTGCGGGCGCGCACCTCGCACAAAGAACGCGTCGATACATATCTGCCCGGGCTACTCGATGACGCCGGTCGATCGTCGATTTTTCGTCCAGGCCACGACCGGATGCCGCAAGTTTCGTATAGACGCTAACGGCTCAAGCCAATCCATAGCTCCCAGACTGCTTGAAACCTGCCCGGCTTGCTCGGTGCCGATGGCATGCGCTCGCCGCGCCCGCAGACCACCTCAAGTCCTCTATATAAAAAGTAATAGACCTGCAGGCGCCAGGAATAGAGCGTGGCGGTAATGTAATAGTCCACGAGTCCAACTCGACGCCCGCGCCCGGCAAGCGATAAACTCCCTCCCATGTGATCTGCAAGCCGAACGCCTGTCGGGCGTAGAAGGTGACCGAATGGCGGTCGCTCGATCCAGATCAACCGCAGGGAGGGAATCATGGTTACCTATATCCGTAGCGATCTCGAATTCATTCTCGATCAGATCAAGATCGCAGAGGCGCACGCCGCTGGCCAGCCGCTCTACGGGCCGGGCGGCCTCGTCCCCGCCTACAATCTTTCGTTCGGCCTGCGCGCCGTTGACGGAAGTAACAACCACCTGCTCCCAGGCCAGGAACAATGGGGCGCGTCCAACGTGCAGTTCCCGTCGCTGCTCGATCCGGTCTACCGGCCGGCGGATGGCACGCTGTTCGACCCCGACGGACCCGGGCCTGCTCCGGCGATGCCGACGTCGCCCAATTATAACCCGTCGAACAACTCGAACTCGCTCGTCTTCGACAGCAGCCTCCGGACGATTTCCAACCTGCTGGTCGATCAGACGCTGGGCAACCCCGCCGCTATTCTCGAGGGTCTGGCCCGCGCGGGCAGCGCCGATCCCCTGACCGAACTGTCGGCGATCACCGCGATCTATCAAAGCTTCAAACCGGCATCCGACGCCGAATATCAGGCACGCGTCGCCAAGCAGACCGCGCAGACGGATGCGACCATCGCAGACGATGGGCTGCCCGGCGACACACCGGCCGAGACCGCCGCGCAGGCCGCGCTCGCAGCAGCGACCGCCGCGCATGACGGAACCGTTGCCGATCTGGAGGCAGCGCGTGTCGTTCGCGACGCTGCGCTTGTTCCCTTTGGAATCGAGATGGATGGCGACAATGTCCATCTGCCGAATATTTCACCCGACGGCGGCCTGTCGGCGTCGTTCAACTCGTGGTTCACCCTGTTCGGCCAATTCTTCGATCACGGTCTCGATCTGGTCAACAAGGGGGGCAGCGGCACCGTCTTCATCCCGCTTCAGCCCGACGATCCGCTATATGTCGAGGGTAGCCACACCAACTTCATGGTGCTGACCCGTGCCACGGTTTCCGCCGGCGCAGACAATATCATGGGCACCGCCGACGATGTGCGGCCGGTCAACACAACCACCTCCTATGTCGATCAGAACCAGACCTATGCCTCGCACTCTTCGCATCAGGTCTTTCTGCGCCAGTATGAGGTGAACGCGGCAGGCCACCCCGTCGCGACCGGCAAGCTGATCGAGGGTGTCGGCGGCTCCCCCGGCGGCATGGCGACCTGGGCCGAGGTCAAGGAACAGGCGCTGATGCTAGGCATCCTGCTGACCGATCAGGACGTAGGCAAGGTGCCGCTGCTGCGTACCGACGCCTATGGCAATTTCATTCCGAACGCTGCCGGCTATGCGCAAGTCATCACCGGCATCGGTGCCGACGGGATTCCGAACACCGCCGACGATATCGTGATTTCGGGAACGCCGACGGCGCCGGTGAGTCTTGCGACCGCGATCCGCACCAACAGCGCCTTCCTCGCCGATATCGCCCACACCGCGGTGCCGAACGGCATCGAAGACGGCGACATCACCATTGGCTTGCAAAATCCGGGCAACAACCCGCTGGTCTATGACGATGAACTGCTCGACGCCCATTTCATGGCGGGCGATGGCCGGGTGAACGAGAATATCGGCCTGACTGCGGTCCATCATGTGTTCCATGCCGAACATAACCGGCTGGTCGAACATACCAAGGAGGTCGTCCTTGCCTCGGGCGACCTGGCGTTCCTCAACGAATGGCTGGCCGATGACGTGGCGTCACTTCCGACCACGCCGGCGCAAATCGCGGCGCTGGTATGGGACGGCGAACGCCTGTTCCAGGCCGCGAAATTCGGCACCGAGATGCAATATCAGCACCTCGTGTTCGAGGAGTTCGCGCGAAAGATCCAGCCGCAGGTCGACTTCTTCATCGTGCCTGACGGGTTCGACACGACGATCAATCCGGACATCGTCGCCGAATTTGCCCACGTCGTGTACCGCTTCGGCCACTCGATGCTGACGGAAGATATATCCCGGTTCGGCCCGACCTTCACGCCAGACGATATCAGCCTGATCGACGGCTTCCTGAACCCCACGGCGTTCAACGGGGTCGACGGCGTCATCGACGACGGCCTTGCGGCGGGCGATATTATCCGCGGCATGACGCGTCAGGTCGGTAACGAGATCGACGAATTTGTTACCAGCGCGCTGCGCAACAACCTGCTCGGCCTGCCGCTCGATCTCGCGACGATCAACCTTGCCCGCGGCCGCGACACCGGCGTTCCTTCACTGAATGCCGCGCGCCGCGAATTCTATGACGTAACCAACAATGACGCGCGGCTGAAACCCTATGAGAGCTGGGTCGATTTCGCCGGAAATCTCAAGAATGAGGCGTCGATCATCAACTTCGTCGCGGCTTATGGTACGCATTCGCTGATCACCGGCGAAACGACGGTAGAAGGCAAACGCGCCGCGGCGATGGCGATCATCTTCGGTGTCGACCAGACCGTGGTCGGCGATCCGAACGATCCGCTCGACGATCGCGTGATACTCGCGCCGCCAGACGCCGTCGACTTCCTCAATGGCGAGGGCGCCTGGACGAGCGGCCCGAATGGCGTGACCATAACGGGGCTCGACAATGTCGACCTGTGGATTGGCGGTCTTGCCGAAAAGATTCTGCCCTTTGGCGGCATGCTCGGTTCGACCTTCAACTTCGTCTTCGAAGTACAGATGGAACAACTGCAAAACGCCGACCGCTTCTATTATCTCCAGCGCCTCGACGGCCTGCATCTGTTCAGCGAGATGGAAGGCAACAGCTTCGCCGGGATGATCATGCGCAACACCAATGCGACGCATCTTCCCTCCGACGTCTTCTCGACGCCCGGACTGATCCTGGAGGTCGACCGGACGCGGCAGTTCAACGATCTGGACGGCGACGGCGACCTTGAGAGCACCGATCCGACCGGCGGCGGCATTCTGACCCCGCTCGTCGTCCGCAACAACCCGGCCACGGTCGGCCCCGACACCAACTATCTCCGCTATACCGGCGATGAGCATGTGGTGCTGGGCGGTACCGAAAGCGCCGATATCATCATCGGCAGCGAAGGCGACGATACGATCTTCGGCGACGGCGGCAACGACACGCTGGAGGGCGGTGCGGGCAACGACATCATCAATGCCGGCGCGGGCGACGACGTCGTCCGCGATATCGGCGGCGACGACAACATCAAGCTCGGCGACGGCCATGATGTGATCAACACCGGCCCGGGTCTCGACCTCGTGCTGGGTGGGCGCGGTCAGGACTTCATCGTCCTCGGCACCGATGCCGGGTCGGAAGTCTTTGCGGGTGAAGGCAATGACTTCATCCTCGGCAACATCACCGCAGAGCGCATCCTCGGCAACGAGGGCGACGACTGGATCGAACATGGCACCTTCGACGGCGCCCCCGGCGACAATTTCGATGAAATTTTCGCGCAGGATGGTGTCGTCGGCCATGATGTGTTCTTCGGCCTCGGCGGTTTCGACGAGTTTATTGCCGAAGGTGGCGACGACATCATGGTCGGCAGCCCCGGTCGCGCCAAGATGGCCGGCATGTCGGGTTGGGACTGGGCGATCTATAAGGATAATATCGCCGGCACCGACGCCGACCTGACGCGCGGGATCGTGTTCGACGAGAATCCGACGCCTCCGCCAAATGCGACGCAAGACGCCTATGAAAGCGTCGAGGGGCTGTCGGGGTCACGTTTCAACGATGTCCTGTCGGGATCTGACATCACTGCAGCCGAGCGCGCGCCCTTCGACCCCGATCCGCTCATCGCCGGATCGGAAGGCTTTACGGGCAGCAATCTGGATGCAGCGGGCATCGCGCGCATCACGGGGCTCCAGGCTGTCGTGGGCGCTGGCGTTACATCCTATAACGCTGGCGACATCATCCTTGGCGGCGACGGCAGCGATCTGATCCGGGGCAATGCCGGTGACGATATCATCGACGGCGACAAATGGCTGAATGTAAGGATCAGCGTTCGGGAGAATGTCGGCCCGAACGGCGGCACGGGCGCAGAAATCTTCAGCGCCAACAGCATGACGCAATTGGTGACCAAGATGTTCAACCGGGAGTATAACCCGGGACAACTTGTCATCGTCCGCGAAATCCTCAGCACCGGGGATAATGTGGCCGACACCGACGTCGCCATATTCTCCGACCTCCGGGCCAATTACGACATCACCTACAATGCCAATGGCTCGATCAGCGTAGCGCACAATCGCGGTACGCAACTCGATGGCACGGACAATCTGCGCAATATCGAACGGATGCGCTTTTCCGATGTCGAGATTGGGGTCAATCAGCCGGCGACGGGTCAGCCCGTCATCAGCGACCTGACACCGACCGAAGGCCAGCAACTGACATTGAATACCGCCGGGATCGCTGACGGAAACGGGCTCGGCGCCTTCAACTATCAATGGCAACAGTCGGTCGATGGCGTGACCTGGGCCAATATCGGCGGGGCCACGGCGGCGACCTTCACGCCCGCCAATCCGGGGGGGACGACCTTTGGCGCCCAGGCCGGGTTGCGGCTCCGGGTGGTTGTGAACTTCACCGATGGTGGCGGTTCGGCCGAACAGGTCATATCGGCTGCGACGGGACCGACCGGAGTCAATTGGGACGGTAACGGCAACAACAACAGCCTGATCGGTACAGAAGGCGACGATATCGCGGACGGCGGCGGCGGCAATGATACGCTGTCGGGCAATGGTGGAAACGATGCGCTGAATGGCGATGCCGGCAACGACACCATCACAGGCGGCGCTGGCAACGATACGCTGACCGGCGGGGGCGGCAATGACACGCTCACCGGCGGCGCGGGCAATGACAGCGTCGTTGGCGATGGCGGCAACGACGTTGCGGTGTTCGCCGGACCGATCGGAAACTTCAGCTTCAATACCGTCGGAACATCGATTGTCGTCACCGACAATACAGGCGCCGAAGGCGTCGACACGGTCAGCAACAACGTCGAGACGCTTCGGTTCAATGGCGCCAATTATGACGTCGTGTCCGGAACGACCGGTAACAACGCCAACCTCAACGGCAATGGCGGTTCGGGCGGTTCACAGGCGGTGTTCGGATTTGCGGGCAATGACACGATCAATGGCGGCGGTGGCAACGACGTGATCCACGCCGGCGACGGGACCGACACCATCACGCAGACCGGGGGAACCGGCGGGCGCGATCTGGTCAATGGCGGGGCCGGTACCGACACTTACATTCTCAACGGCGTGGCCGGTGCGGAAACCTTCCGCATCTATGCCAGGGCCGCGGCAGAAGCGGCGGGCATGACCGGCCTCGATGCGACCACCGAGATTGTCGTTACCCGCAACGGCACAGGCAATGCCCAGATCATTGCGGAACTCGACAATATCGAGGAAATCAACGTCAACGCCCTGAATGTTTCGTCACCCGGCGGCGTGGGGCCGGGCGGAACGGGGAACAACGGCGGCGACACGATTTTGGTGATCGGCGATTTCAACCCCACCAGCCTGAACTTCAATACCATCACGGTGAATGGTGGTCGGGGCGCCGACACGGTCAATATCTCCGGCCTGACGTCCGAACACCGGCTGGTGTTCAATGCAGGCGGTGGCAACGATCAGGTGATCGGCGACCTTCGTCCGCAGGATGTCGTAAATATGGGCAACGGACGCGGCGATTCAGGCGGGTCCGCCCGGGGACCCGACACCCATTCCCTGCGGCATTCGCCGATATGGGATGCGCTCCACGACGCCTTCTCCGACGTGTCGCACTTCAGGAACTTTATAGGCCATGGGTCTGATTTCCTGATCCCGTGAAGCCTAGGCGCCGGGCCTGTCCCAAGCCCCCGAAAGGGCCCGGCGCCACTTATCCACCAATAGCTTCCCGGGAGTTTCTCATGCGCCTGTTCTGGATGCCCGTGCCGCCTGCATTGGTCGAAGCCGTCCGCGCCTGCCGGACCCATTTTCTGCTCGCCGCAGCGTTCAGCGCGCTGATCAATATCCTCTATCTCGCACCGACCATCTATATGATGCAGGTTTACGACCGGGTGGTGCCGACCAACGGCGTCTTGACGCTGGTCTTCATCACATTGGTCGTTGGCGTTGCCATTGCGACACTGTCCGCGCTCGACGCGATGCGCGTCCGATTGATGGCGCGCGCTTCGCTACGGCTCAACCGGTTGCTGTCTGGCGAGATACTGGACCGGCTGCTTGCCCGAAGCCGCGCGCTTCCCGGCGACCCATCGACGCAACAGGCGATGCGCGAATTCGACATATTTCGTCAGTCGCTGGGCGGCCCCGCCGCGATCGCGCTGTTCGACGTCCCGTGGACGCCGCTCTATCTGTTGGTCGCATTTCTGATCCACCCGCTTTTGGGCGTGCTGGTGCTCGGAGCAGGCGGCGTCCTGATCGCGCTGGCGATCAGCAACGAAAAACGCAGCAAGGCAAAGGCGGACGAGGCGCATCAGGCCACCGCCCTCGCCTATGAATCGCACGAAGCGACACTCCGCAAGGCAGAGCTTGTGCGGGCGTTGGGAATGCGGCGCGCGCTCGTGGCGCGGCACATCCGGCAGCGCAGCGTCGGGCTCGACGCAACCGCCGAGCTTCAATTTTCGAGCAGCCGTTATAACGGGCTGGTCAAATTCGTGCGCATGTTCATGCAGTCCTTCGCACTGGGAATCGGTGCGTGGCTCGCCATCAACGGCCAGATTTCGGTCGGTGCGATCATCGCTGCATCGGTGTTGCTGAGCCGCGCGCTGCAACCGATTGAACAATTGGTGGGCCTGTGGCCGAGCATCGTCCAGTCGCGCCAGGCGCTGCAAACGCTTGGCCGTCTTTTCGATACCGCTCCGGTGAGCAGCTTCACGCGCACGACGTTGCCCGACCCCGAAGGCTTTGTGGAACTCGACCGCGTCGTCGTGCGCAACCCCGACGCCAGCGCAATTCTACTCAAAAATGTATCGCTGAAGCTCGTCCCCGGCGAGGCGCTGGGCGTTGTCGGCCCATCCGGTGCCGGCAAGACGACGCTGGCACGCATCGTTGCGGGCGCCCTGCCCCCCGATTTCGGCGAAATTCGCATCGACGGGGCCAGCGTGCGGGATTGGGATCCGGAAGAGCTCGCCCAACATATCGGCTATCTGCCGCAGGATTGTGCGCTTCTACCGGGGACGATCACCGAAAATATCTCGCGCTTCGCCGGAGAGCGCGGAATTCAACAGGCCATCATCGACCTGGAAGTCGTCCAGGCCGCCCGGATGGCCGGCGTCCACGAGATGATCCTGCACCTGCCGGGCGGCTATGACACATGCATCGAAGGCAGCGGACACCGTTTGTCCGCCGGTCAGGCACAGCGGATCGCACTGGCGCGCGCGCTTTATGGAAAACCGCGAATCCTAGTGCTTGATGAGCCGAATTCGGCGCTCGACAGCGACGGCGAGGACGCACTGTCGAGAGCGATCGCGGCAGCGAAGTTGCAAAGCGCGGCGATCATGATCGTGGCACATCGTGCCGCTATTCTTTCCAGCGCCGAAAGGCTGGCGGTGCTCACCGACGGCGCGGTCGTGGCGGTTGGGCCGCGCGATGAAATTCTCGCCGCATTGAAGCAATCGGCGGCGCAGCAGAATGTCGTTCCGATTAACGAGGGAGCCCGGCCATGAGCGATGCGATGGAAAACCCACCGGTTGAGACCACCGATCCGGCGAACGATGAAAATGTGGACAAGCCCCATCGCGAATTGCGGATAGGCGGCACGATTGTGGCCCTGTTTTTCGTCGGCCTGCTTGGATGGGCCGCGATGACGCCGCTCGATGCCGGAGCCTATGCGCAAGGTGTCGTCGCCGTGTCGGGAAGCCGGCAGGCGGTGCAGCACCGCGACGGCGGGATCGTCACCGCGCTTCACGTCGTCGAGGGACAAACGGTGACCAAGGGGCAGGCATTGCTGAAGATATCGGCATCGGAACTGGTGGCGGCGGAACGCGGGCTCACCGGCGAAGTCGTCGCGCTTCTCGCGCAGCGCGCGCGGCTGACGGCCGAGCAAGGCGGACTGTCATCGGTTGCGGCACCGTCTGAATTCGCGTCGCTCGCACCCGAGGATCGAGCCCTTGCGGCCGAGGCTCTGCACGGCCAGCGGCTGCTGTTTGATGCTCGGCGCAGTTCAATCCGGACCGAACGCAGTGTGCTCAGCCAAAGGATGCGTCAGCATTCCGAACAGATCAACGGCTATGCCCATCAGATGCGGTCCAATCTGGAACAGCAACGATTGATCGGTGAGGAACTCAACGGGATGCGTTCGCTGCTTCCCAAGGGCTTCGTTTCCATCAATCGGATTCGCGGCATGGAACGCACGGCGGCCGAACTCGACGGGACTTATGGCGCCTATCGCGCCGACATCGCCCGCGCGTCCGAAGCGATCGGGGAAGCGCGGATGCAGGTCGTCGGCCTCGACAAACAGATGATGGAAGAGGTGGCGGCCCAGATGCGCGAAGGGCAGGTTCGTCTGGACGAACTGCAACCCAAACTGGTCTCGGTGCGCGAACAGCTTGTGCGCTCGACGGTCAGGGCCCCGGCCAGCGGCCGCGTCGTCGGCCTCAAGATATTCACCGTCGGCGGCGTCGTTTCGGCGGGAGAAACGGTGATGGAAATCGTCCCGCAAGATCGCGCCCTGATTATTGAGGCCAAGGCATCGCCCACCGATGCCGACGACCTGACACCCGGAATGGAGACGCAAATCCGCTTCACCGCATTGCAAGAGCGCAACCTGCCAATCCTGGTCGGCCGGATCTCGAAGGTCTCGGCCGACAGCTTCGAAGACGAACGGACTGGGATGCATTTCTTCAAGCTGGAACTGCTCGTGCCCCCCGATGAGCTTGGAAAGCTTCGTCAGGTTCGCAGCGATGGCGGGCTGCGCGCGGGACTTCCCGTCGATATCGTGATACCGCTGCGCAAGCGCACAGCGCTATCCTATCTGGTGGAGCCGCTGACCCAGACATTATGGCTGGCAGGCCGCGAGAACTGATCCCCGTAAAGCCAAGCTCTGATCGAAGCGTGGTCTGGACGCGCCATGCAAAACAATCAGCCAGTGGGTAATGGGCCGTTCACCTGTAAACGCGGCTTACGGGCCGGCAAGCCGATCTGGTTGGCGCGCTGGCGTGCGCCGATCGCTAACAAGCCTCTTACGTACAATATCGACACCGACGTCGCGACCATCATTCCGACTGGGCCGGAGGAGCCGGCGGCGGCGTCTTGGGCCGCGCCCAGGTTCGATTGATCGTATGGAGTGTATGGAGCTCGCTCGCGGCATCTTCCCAAATGCGGGCAAGGTCGTCGTCGCCGGCGTCGCGTGCCAGCGACGCCTCGGATCGTGCGTGACGCTCGGCCGCCTCGCCGTGCGCATCTTCGGCCGCAAGCATCGCCGCCCAGACCTTCTCCGAAATCAACACCATGCCATCCCTCTCCCGGCCGCGCCGCGATCAAGCGACATACCCCGTCGATGGACGAGCCGACTTAACCCATGTTGGAACAGTCGGCGTTATTCGCCGCCATAGAGGGCTCGGCATGGCTCCATGCTCGCAGGCCGGAACCGATCGGATGCCCCGATGTTCTGTGGATATGCGACACGATCAGAACTGGAACTGGTACAAGCCTGACTATGTCGTCGGTACGTTGGATGGGTGACGACGCGCCTGCCGGCAAGGAAGAGCGGCTTGGCATCTTCTTGCGCAAGTTGCTGAGCCACAGCCGCCTGTCCGCCGACGATCAGGAAGCTATTCGCTCGCTTCCCTTCACGCTTCGCCGTCTCGAGGCAAATGACTATATATTGCGCGAAGGCGACCGGGCGGTGGTATGCCCGGTCCTTCTACATGGTTTCGCTTATCGACAGAAAACCGCTGCCGACGGCGGGCGGCAGATCGTGTCACTCAAGATTCCTGGCGACGCCCTCGATTTCCAGTCGCTCTACCTCACGACGGCAGACCATAATATCCAGGCGCTGACGCCGGTCGAAGTGGCCATTTTCTCGCTCAAGGATTTCGAGAAGATCATCGCGCCCCGGCCCAACCTCGCCCGCGCCGTATTGGTCGATATATTGATTGAGGCCTCGATTGGACGGGAATGGCTTCTCAACATCGGGCGGCGCAACGCACTCGCGCGGCTCGCCCATTTGCTCTGCGAGCTCTATTATCGCGTCCAGCAGATCGCGATCGAGAATGTCGACGGTTTCGAGATACCGGTGACGCAGGAGCAGCTTGCAGATTTGCTCGGGCTGACCCCCGTCCATATCAACCGGACGATCAAGATTCTCGAACAACGCGGCGCGGTTCGGCGCATCGCGCGCAAGCTCACGGCCGGCGATGTGAAAATACTTCGCCAAATTGCCGAATTTTCCGATCTTTACCTGCATCGAAACAATATCTCGTCGGTTTAGAGAGCGGGGCGCGCGACACGGCAGGAGAACGGCGACTATGCCTCGCTATTTTTTTCACATCCTCGACGGCACCAGCGATATCGACGAGATGGGGCATGACATGCCCGACGACGCGGCAGCGCGACGCGAGGCGGTTCGATATTGCGGAAGTTTGCTCATCGACGACCCGGACCTGCTCCTTCGCGATAAGGATCTGAGGGTTCATGTCGCCAACGATGCCGGCGCGCTCCGCTTTTCAATCGTCATGCTGGCGCTTGACGCGGATCTTTCAAAAGGCGCCGGTTAAGCAAAAGGGCCCCGCCTTACGGCAGAGCCCTCCGGGCCTCGCTGCACCCGAAGGTACGAACGCCAGCCTCCCCCAACTTTCGCTCCCGGGTCGCAAGGAGTGTCGAAGTAAAGGCCTTTTATCGAGTCTGAGAGACCGCCGAAACAACACAGGTTAATACGGCCCCGCCCCATAAAAAGACCGGGCCGCGATCTCCGCGTCCCGGTCATTTTAACGCTTCGCTTCGCTTAGCGGTTCTGACGATCCTGATCGTCGGTGCCGGCCTGCTCGCGGTCGTCGTCGGTGCCCGGCTGGCGGCGGGTTTCGTCCTGCTGTTCCTGCTGGCTATCCTGGCCAGGGTTCTTGGCGGGCTGGTTGCCACCCGGCTGATTCTGGTTCTGCGCCATTGCGATCATCCTCTCATGATGAAATTGCCTGGGGGATCAGGCTTTCGGGAGACGCACGGCGGACTACCGTTGTTCCTAAATAAATCATCGACTTGATGCATGTTAGGACGATTGCGAAAATAGTCCTCGCGGCGAGTTCCAACGCGCAACTCGCGCGCGGCCCGGCGGTTGTCTCCATGTCATTACAAGGAGATTATCATGAGCATCAAAGGCAAAGCGAAAGAAGCCGCAGGCTATGTGAAGGAAGAAGCCTATGAGAATGGCGACTCCCCTGAAAGCCAGCGCAAGGCGCAGGAAGGCCGCGACCTCAGGAACGAGGGCCGCGTCGAGGACGGAAAGCCGCCGAAGACCGGAAAGCCCGGCACCGAAGACTGATCCTTTCCCCTCGCAGCGCTCCCGCGCTGCGCCCTCGGCCCGCTCCGGCGGGCCGTTTCTTTGCTGAGGACCAAGACGATGACAATCCGATCGACTCGGGAAGCAAGTGAATTGCCGCATTTCAGTCCGCCCCTCCCCCATCCGAGTTGGGCCGAGACCGAACCGGACAAGAAGCCTGACGAACGCCCGCCGCTGAGCGCAAAAGAATTCTGGTCTCGGCTCGGCGAATGAAGTCGGCTGTGCGGATGGGTCTTATCGGGCACATTCATGGCACGTCGAAAACCGTCGACCTCGCCCGATTAATCGCCGCCAAGTCCATATCCAGCCGGCACCGGCGGAACCTTACCCGATCCCCGGCATAGCTTATTCATATGCCCGACACCCGGCTCGTCATCCCACCCAAGCTCAAAATCGCGATAATCGCGCTCCTTCTGCTCGTCCTCGGCGGAACCATGCTTCTCGCCGCCTTTCCCGTCGGGCTGTTGCGCGGCACAGCGGAACGCAAATTGTCCGCAGAATTTGGCGCACCCGTCGCGCTGGGCGCCCTGGAACGTGATGGCCTCTTCTCCTTTACGCCGCTCATCACCATGCGCGATGTCCGCATAGGGCAGCCCAGGTGGGCAGGCACGGGCGATATGATGAAGCTGCGCCGTGCCAGCACACGCGTGCCCATTATCTCACTCCTTACGGGAAACTTCGACCCGCGCAGCCTCGACATCAACGGTCTGGATCTGGCACTCGTCCGCGATGCTGACGGAAAGAGCAATTGGGGCGGGAATGACGAGCGGAAAAGCAGCAAGCAAAGCTCTCCGCTTCGCCTCGATACGCTAACGATCACAAACGCGCGTTTCACGCTTCAGGACGCGAAGCGCCGGCTCGACGTAGCCGGTACGATCAACGCCAACCCGGCCACGGGATTGAGCGCCGATGCCACCGGCCGCTTCAACGGATCGCCCGCGCGGTTGCGGATCCGCGGCGGAGACCCGGCACAGAAAAGCCGTGGCTGGCCCTTCTCGGCGAGCCTGTCGTCCGGCCTGCTCGATCTTTCCGCGCAGGGCTCGATGCCCCGCCCTCTCGACGTCGCGAACGCCCGCATGACGATCACCGCGCGCGGCACCAGCCTCAAGCAACTCGATTATATCATCGAGGCCGGACTCTTTGGAACACAGGCTATCGATCTTACCGGAGACGTCCGCCGCGCCGGCGCGGATTGGTATATCGACCGGCTGGCCGGCACCATCGGCCGCTCGATCATTCGCGCGAAGGCGACTGTCCGCAAGCAGGAGGGTCGAACCAAAATCGACGCGACGATTGACGCACCCCAACTCGATTTCGACGATCTCGCCGACGATGCGGGGCTTGCAGCCGCCCGCGCAAAGCAGGCCCGCATCGGCCCCCGCATCATCCCCGACACGCGCATCAATCTCTCGAAAATGGGACCAACCGACGGGGTCATCCGCATGTCGATCAAGCGTCTGCTGGTCAAGGGTGGTTCGATCTTTCAGAGCCTCAGCGGTACGCTCAAACTCGATCATCGCGTGCTCCGGCTCGACAATGCCGTTGCCGGCCTTGGGCGCGGCAAGATGACCGGCAGGATCAAAGTCGATTCCAGGGAGGCGACGCCAATTCTTTCCACTGAGTTGAAGGTGGAAGGAGCAATGCTAGAAGATTTTATCGGTCAGCCCGACATGATCCGCGGCCCGGTGCAAGGCCTCATCCGTGTCACAGGACGCGGCGATACAGTCCGCGAGGCCTTTGCCAGCGGCGGCGGCAAAATCGCGTTCGTCGCGAACGGCGGGGCAATCAACCGCGCTGCCGCCTATGTAATCGGTCAAGATCTCGGCGGCGCCATCGGACAGAAAATCGGCGGCGATGACGATGAAATGACGCCGATCCGCTGCGCGATTTTCTCTTTCACGGCCAAGGGCGGACGGCTCTCGCCCGCCCCGCTCGTCATCGACACTGCCATTTCCCGCGCACGCGGACGCGGCCAGATCAATCTCGACGGCGAGACGGTGGCCCTGACGATGAACGGCGCGGCGAGCGAGAAGGCTGCCCTGAAACTCGTCGATCCATTGAAGGTGCAAGGAACGCTGTCGCAGCCCGCGATCAGTTTTTCTCCTGCCAGCAAGAAGAGCAACAGCGGCGGGATCATCGGCGCGGTCGGACGGTCGATCGGGACCGCTCTCGGCCTTCGGAAGGACCCCGCGAAGGATGAACCGCTACCCAAACCGGGTTCGGTCAACTGCCGGGAGTTGTCGGCAGCAGCGTTGCGTTAAACGGAATTTCCGGTTTCCCTAGTCCGCCAATTCTCTGCTCATGATGGCATCATGAAGGGCTCTCGCCATCTCGGCCGACCGAAACGGCTTCGGCAATCGCGGAACGTCGCTCGCGGTATCATCCGCGATATCCGCAAAGCCCGTTATCATGAGCACGGGCATGTCGGGACGGATCTTCCGCGCTTCACGAGCGAGTTCGAGACCACTCATCCCGGGCATGAGATAATCGGTCACCACAACGTCGAACGGATGCGCGCGAATCTGGCCGAGCGCATCCTTTGCCGAGGGCAATTGCTGCACGACATGCCCCATTTCCTCCAGCATCGCCGCAGTGCCTTCGCGAACCGCATCCTCGTCGTCGACCAGCAATATCCGCATGGGAAGCGACGCCACGAACGGCATTTCGACCGGCGAAACATGCGCCAGCGCTGCCGACGAGGCCGCGGGCAGCAGAATATCCGCGCTGGTGCCGCAGCCCTTTTCGCTCCGGAGCGTCAACCGGCCGCCTGACTGAGCCGCCAGACCGTGGACCATCGACAGCCCCAGACCGGTGCCCTTGCCCACGCCCTTCGTGGAGTAAAAAGGTTCGACCGCCCGTTGAAGCGTCTCGGCATCCATTCCCGTCCCGCTGTCGGCGACCGAAATGAGGACGTAGGCGCCGGCGGGTAAATCCTGACCCCGCCCCGTCAATTCGGTCCGGCGTACCGAAATGGAGAGACGACCGCCCTTTAACATGGCGTCGCGCGCATTGACCGCGAGGTTGAGTACGGCGAGTTCAAGCTGATGCGGATCAACCATCGCAGCTGGAATATCGTCGCCCAGATCGACGGACAGCTCAATGGTCGGCCCGATCGACCGCTGGATCAGCTCGACCATGCCGCCGATCAGCGCGGACACGTCGACGGGATGCGTTTCGAGATTCTGCCGCCGCGCAAAGGCCAGCAGGCGCGCGACCAAAGTGCGTGCGCGTTCGGACGACTGCAGCGCCCCATCGAGAAGTTTCTGAAGCCGAGGCTCCGTTATTTTCGTCCGCAATATGTCGAGACTGCCAACGATCGGGGTAAGGAGATTGTTGAAATCATGCGCAACGCCGCCAGTCAGCTGCCCGAGCGTTTCGAGTTTCTGGGCTTCGTGGAGCTGCGCCATCACCTCGGCGTGCTCGCGCGTTCTCTCTTCGACCCGCGCCTCGAGTTCGACGGCGAAGTGCCGCAGCGTCTCCTCCGCCGCCCGCCGTTCCGTGATCTCCTGGCTCACGCCTGTCATGCCCGTTGCGCGGCCGGAAGAGTCGAGTGCGGGCTTGCCGCGCACCTGCACCCAGTGGATCGTCTTGTCAGGCCATATACAGCGATACTCGATGTCGTAATCGGCCCCGGTCGTCAGCGCGCGCTGCACTTCGGACTGCATCGTCGCGCGGTCCTCCTCATGTACGCTTGCCACGAGTGCCTCATAGGGAAAGGGATCGTTGCTCTCCCGGCCATAATGGCTCTTGCAGTCAGCCGAGGCATCGAGCTTCATCGAAGCCACGTCAAAGGTCCAGGCGCCGAGCCTGCCGGCGGAAAGCGCAATGCGCAGCTGCTGCTCGCCCTCATGGATCGACTGGAGCCGCGCCCGCGCGTCATACTGACGGCGCCGCCCCCGCAGGGCCGCCTTGGCGATGCTGATCAGCGAGGTAGGGTGAAAGGGTCGTTCGATAAAGGTGACATTGCCGAGCAGTTCGAGAAAGCGACCCGCGGCGGGATTGCGCTCGATGCTCCCCCCGCGCTCGGTGAGCAGGATGAACGGAAAATCCGACCATTCGGCTTGCGCCTTGATGAACCCGTCGAGTGCCCGAAGATCGGCACCGCGCAGCGCTTCATCGGTAATGAGTGCGAAGCCCGCGCCGTGAAGCAGGATATCGACAAAGGCCGGCAGGTCGCGTGCGATCTCGCTTTCGATCCCGGCCTCGCGAAGCATCGAAGCCGCGATATCAGCGTCCCTTCCTCGCGGCGCGAGAATAATCGCCCGCTCTGAAAAGGTCCGGTTCATCCGGCGGGCAAGACCTGCGGCGTGTCCATCAGTTTCGTATCGCCGATGATTTCGGGAACGCCGCGTAGCACGCCCTGAAAGCCGACGAGCGGTTCGCCGAGCGCGATGCCGCCGCCGCTGATCTGATATTCGCGGATCGTATGCTCGTGCGCCCCGGTCCGCTTCTTCATGATCGAAATCGCGCGGCGGACCCGGCCCGCCGCCTCGAAATAGCGGAGCAGTACGACCGTATCGGCCAGATAGGTGACATCGACCGGCGCCTTCATGTCCCCGACAAGACCATGCTGGGCAACCGTCAGAAAGGTCATTGCGCCTTGGCGATTCAGATATTGCAGCAACTCGTGCATGTGAAGAATGAGGGCCGATTCCTGGGGCATCGCCGCCTGAAAACCATTGAGGCTGTCGATCACCACGGTCTTGACATGATGCTTCTCGACGCAGCGGCGCACACGCTGCGAAAATTCGCCGGGCGAGAGTTCGGCGGCATCGACCTGCTCGATGATCAGGTTTCCGCTGTCGACCATCTCCTGCAGGTTGAGCCCCATGTTTTTCGCCCGCGCGAACAACAGCCCGAGTTCCTCGTCGAACACGAACATCGCCGCCTTGCCGCCGCGACGGATCGCGCTCTGGACGAAGGTGAGCGCGAAGAGCGACTTGCCGGTGCCTGCGGGCCCGAGGATCAGGGCGCTCGACCCCGCGTCGAATCCGCCACCCAGCAACGCGTTGAGTTCCGCATTGTCGGTCGCCAGCACGTCGCGCGCAAAATCGGTCTTGTGCTCGAGCGAGACGAGGCGCGGGAAAGCCCGGACGCCGCCCTTTTCGATCACGAAATCATGATAGCCGCCGCGGAACCGCTGGCCGCGATATTTGAGGACGCGGAGCCGGCGCCGTTCGGCGCCATAATCGGGCGACATTTCCTCAAGCCGGATCACACCATGGGCGACGCTATGTACCGTCTTGTCGGCGCTCTCCGACGTCATGTCGTCGAGCATCAGGACCGTCGCGTCGTGGCGCGCGAAATAATGTTTGAGCGACAGGATCTGGCGGCGATAGCGAAGCGAACTTTGTGCCAGGAGCCGAATTTCCGAGAGGCTGTCCAGAACGACGCGATCGGGCTTCACTTCCTCATATTTCTCGAGGATGCGCTTCGTTGTTTCGCCCAGCTCCAAGTCCGACGAATACAGCAAGCTCTGCTGCTGCTCGTCGTTCAGCAGAGCCTCCGGCGGGACCAGTTCGAAGATGTGGAAATTGGCAGGCAATTCCCATCCGTGCGATGCGGCAGTCTCGCGCAACTCCTCTTCGGTTTCCGACAGCGTGATGTAAAGGCAGCGCTCGCCCTTCTCGGCTCCTGCAAGCAGGAACTGATTTGCAATCGTCGTCTTGCCCGTTCCCGGATCTCCCTCCATCAGGAAAATCCGCCCGCGCGCCAGCCCCCCGGCTATGATATCGTCAAGGCCTTCGACCCCTGTCCCGGCCTTGCTTCTACGATCCAAGCTCATGTCCGCTCCTCGTTTCGCGTTCGACATCGCGCCGTCATCCGTCGATTGAAAATGACCGAAGCACGGAACAGGTTCCCGCTATCCCCCAGTTATCCCAGTTCCTCAAGCGATCGCATCACGCTGGCGAGCGTGAACGGCTTCTCGAGCAACGGTCGATCCCGCCACACCGGATCGAGATCACCGATAAATGCACCGGTTGCAACGATGAACGGGATATTCGCAGCTGCCAGCGCGGTAGCGACCGGATCGGACGTCTCGCCACAACATAGGTTGAGATCGACGATGGCCGCATCGATCCCGCCTTCGGCGAGCCGCGCAAGTGCGGGTGCCACGGAATCGACAACGGCAACGGGCTGGCGGCCCGCCATCGACAAGAACTCCTCCAATAGCATGCCAATGATCGCGTCGTCTTCAACGATCAGGATATTCTGAAAATCTGGCACGTTCATCTTGCTCCCGTGGCGGGGTGAAACTGCTCCGTCCGAAAAGAACCGCCGACGTTTCGAAGCGTTCCTTCTTGCCGTCGATGGTGTCAGGCCTCGGGCGGTTACCGGCCGCCCGGAAGCCAGCCAGTTTCGTCTGCGGCCCGAGGCCCCGATTGAAGGAATATCAACCATGATCAGTGACTTGCTCAGGCGGGCCAATCAAGATCGATGTTGTCGATAACGGCTGCATTCGCTAACCCCATTGCTGGAACAGATATTTGATCGCTTGCACCTTTGCGGTCGGGCGGATTTTCTACGGGTTTGGAAACGGATATGATGCGAATGCCACGGACCAGAACAAAATGGCTTGCCGCTGCCGTCGTGGCTGGCGCACTAGGCCTCGGAGGGCCTACGGCCGCGCAGACGCGCGATCAGCAATCCTCTGGCCAACTCGATGAAAACAGCCGCCGCGATGGTCGCCCATATGAGGTCCGCCAGATGACGCTTGAGGCGGGCAAACGATATGCGTTCAGTGCGGAATCGAAAGAATTTGACCCGGCGCTCAGGCTCTCCTTTGCCAATGCGGAAGACGAAGAAATTGCCACGGACGATGATGGTGGAGAGGGCAGAAATGCCTATCTCGAATTTACACCGGAGCGGAGCGGCCAGTATCGGCTCCGCGTACTTGCGGTCGACGACAGCATGGGGGCCTATGCGCTCCACGTGCGAGAGCTTGCGCCTTTGCCGGCGCCGCAGCGACCGACCCCGGCGAGCAGCAGCCAAATCACGTTCAAGAATTACGTCGGGGCTCTCACACGAACTGACGGCGAGGTCCGCGGCCGTCGTGTCGACGATTATCTGTTCCGCTTCGAGGGCGGCAAGCAGGTCATGATCTTCATGGACCGCGAAACCGACAGTCTCGACCCAATGATTGAGGTGCGCGCCGGCACAGATCGCTATAGCGACGACCCCATTGCGCGCGACGACGATGGTGGTGACGGGACGAACGCCCTCCTCATATTCACGCCGGATGAAAGCGGCGAATATCTGGTCCGCGCGACCAGCTCGGGAGAAGATAATGGCTTCGGCGGCTACAGCTTGCGGGTAGGGCAGCAACCCTGACGGCCGGCTGAGTCCCTTACGTCCGCACCACGCGTCCTTGACCTGCCGTCATTGCTGGCGCGCGGTTATCGGTGAGGCGTTTCATGCGTCTCATCGTCGGGCCCGACTATATAGCATCCTCCAAGCACGCCTGAGCGGACCTGTGTGCCGGAAGCCAATTCTGCGGTCTGAAGCATCCGTTGGCAGGCCGCTTCGCGACTCCAATAAACCACAGCCAGAACCACTCCGACGGTCGTGGCCGCCAAGACGAAAAGTGCAGCTCGGCGCGACATCAGAACCAGATCCAAAAATTCACAAACCCGCAACTCAATTGGCGGAACAATGGCTGAAAACCATTGCCTTTGGTACCGTTAGCCGAGCCGTCACACAGCGCCCCGGCCCGCATGCTCATTGCCCGCCCTTGTAAACCTTGCCGCCCTTCATGATGACCGTGAAATTCTTCGCAGGATCGCCAAGCAGGTCGATCTGTGCGAGCGGGTTTCCGTCGACGAGAAGAAGGTCGGCCAGCGCGCCTTCCTCGACCACTCCAAGCCGGCCCTTGTAAGGCGACCGCGGACCCGAAAGCGCAAGAAGTTCGGCATTGTCATGGGTCACGAGCTTGAGAAGCTCAGCCGGCGTAAACCAGCTCTTCAACCGCACCAGATAGTCGTTTTGTTCCGCATTGAGAGACGGGTCGAACAGGAAATCGGTGCCCCAGGCGAGCTTCACACCAAGCTTCTTCGCATTCTGCCAAAGCGCCGCATTGTTGGCGAGTATCTCACGCCGTTTCTCCCGGCGCGCGGGATCGACGTTCGGATTGTCGTCGGATAGCGTCTGGGTAGAAAGCCATACGCCCTTGTCCGCCATCACTCGGAGCGTCGCTTCGTCGAGAAGCTGCCCATGCTCGATACACTTCACGCCGGCATCAATCGCGCGGCGCACGGCGCGCGGGGTATAGGCGTGGACCATCACATAGGTGTTCCAGTCCTCCGCCGCATCGACCGCGGCCTTCATCTCCTCGAACGTATACTGGGTGACGTCGATCGGGTCATAATCGGACGAGGTGCCGCCGCCCGCCATCAGCTTGATCTGGCTGGCGCCGAAACGCAAATTCTCGCGCGTGGCGGTCAGCACTTCGCTGGTTCCGTCGGCGATGAAATTTGCGCCGAACATCTCGGAGCGCGAGACGCCGCCACCGAACTTGCGCGACCGTTCGGTCGGCAACCGGAAATCGCCATGCCCGCTCGTCTGCGAAATCACCGCGCCTGACGGCCAGACACGGGGACCGACGAGATCGCCCGCGTCGATCCGGCGCTTGAGGTTGAAGATTGGCCCGCCGGCGTCGCGTACTGCGGTAAAACCGCGCAGCAGCATGTCATGCGCCTGGCGCCCAGCCGCCTCTTCGGCCTTCTCCGGCGTGAGGTCGGGCGAAAGCATCTGCGGCATCGTCAACGCGCTGAAGGTCAGATGCACATGCATGTCGATCATGCCGGGCATCAAAGTGCGGCCACCGCCTTCGATGGTTTTCACCGGCCCGCTTGACGTGACCCTGTCGCCGATCTTCGCGATCCTTCCGCCTTCGACAAGGACATCGGTGGGGTCCCCCAATTGCCCCTTCACCACATCAAGTATGCGAACATTATGGAACAGTGTTCGGGATGCCTGAGCCTGAGCGCCTTGCGCCGGGAGCGACGAAATCAGGACCGCCGTCGCCACGCCGCATCCCCACCGTAAAGCCATCTTGTTCATCGCCTGCCCCTGTCCGTTTGAAGTGTCTGCCGAAGGCGTGTCGGTGCTCTCCAGCCCGTCAGAAAGTGAAGCTCGCGCCAAGAAGCGGGCCGGCGAGCGCCGCGCTCGTCCGGACATTGCCGCTCTTGTAATCGACATAGAGGTAACGATAGCCACCCGAGAGCCAGATATTCTTCGCAACCCGCAGGTTCGCCGTAGCGACGGCCTGCCCCGTCACTTCCGACGCGGCGCCGAAGCCGCCGATATCACCGTAAAGCAGGAACGACAGGCCTGGCGATGCCTTGATGTTGAGGCGTGTCGCAAAGACCGGGTCGATGAAGCTTGCCTTCGCGCTCGCTGTCACATTGAGTGCTGGCACCGCGGCCTTGGGACGAATCCACCAAGCGCGTCCGCCCACAAGGACGTCGAGCGAAGCCCCTTCCTGCTCGACCGCCCGGTAACCGACAAGCGCAGTCGCCGACGTCTGGCTGAGCTTACCTTCGGCAGGAACCACAGGGAGCGCCGGATTGCCGGTCGGCACCAGTCCTTCACGCGATGACGAGCTATGGGTGACATCGGCAACCACCACGACGCGATCATGCTTGATCAGCCCGCTGACGAAGAAGGCCGCGTCCACGTCCTCCATCAATTCGCCGAAACTCTTGTCGACATTTACCGTCGGCGCGCCCGGTCCCGGGCGAAGCGTCCCGCCGAACCCCGACGCCCAGACATAGGGGGTAATTTGCACGGTCGTCCCGCCGCCAACGGTTTCGGATTGTGCATATGCGGGGAACGCGAAGCCCAACGAAACCAACGCCATGATGGCAGATGCATGCATCGACTCGAGCTGCTTGTTCATCAGCA
This sequence comes from Sphingopyxis selenitireducens, assembly GCF_051550705.1. Classification (NCBI taxonomy): domain Bacteria; kingdom Pseudomonadati; phylum Pseudomonadota; class Alphaproteobacteria; order Sphingomonadales; family Sphingopyxidaceae; genus Sphingopyxis; species Sphingopyxis selenitireducens. Next base: position 1,015 of record NZ_JBPULG010000002.1, on the reverse strand, counting down.
TTACCCCTGCTGATTCCCACCACCGAAGGACGATCTCGGACCAGCTGCAGGCGTTGCCTTTCCCCGACAGCGCTCGTCCGAGGCCGCGATTAAAGAGCGGCGGGTGAGAATTCTTGTCGCTCGTCAAACGAGCAGAGGCAGGGAGGCCTTGTCAATTGCAATTCGTCCGTTGCGTTCAGAAAAGGAAGTTAATGGACAATAACCATATTCGTTTCAGTCGTCAGACATCTTGAAAAGAGCGGTTACGAAAAAGCGACACCAATCGTTATCGCAATTTTACCGCGACGTTACATGCTTCAACCGGCAAGAGAGCCCGTGACGTCGGGAGAGAGAGCAAGCGACAGAGTGCGGCGCTTATCCACATAGCGATAGTCGAATCGCCAGCGCAGCGATCCATCCGGGACGGCGATCAGATAAAGGCCACGCGCTTGTATGGTGTGACTTGCGACCGGGCATGGGCGGCGGCGGTGGGGCTAAATGACCTCGTCTTTTTTATTTCCCGCCAACCATGTAAAATAGGGGTCTGGATGCAACAGGGCGCCCTGAAACGTTCGCGCCGCTCTATGAAAAGCTGGCGGAATGACAGGCTGATCGTAGCTGATTACCCGTAGAAATGAGAGGCACTGCCCGCCTTGGCGAAATTATCAACTGGTGTCGACCGCCCCAGCCCAGCGCTGAGTTTGCATCGGTTCCCCAGGTTCGGCGAGTTCGGCACGGTCAAGGATTTCCGCAGCACCGAGAGCAGTCAGATAATCCGCTTCGTTCAGTCGTCCCGTCGCGGCGACAACACGATAGCCGGGCTTGCTGAGGAGCGATACCGCGACCCCGCCCACACCCCCGCTGGCACCGGTGACGAGGATATCGCCATCTGCCGGCCGCAGCCCGAGCCGTTCCAGGCGAAGAACGAAGAGCATCGCAGTATATCCTGCGGTGCCGATCGCCGCCGCCTGAAACGAGCTGAACGCGTCAGCAAGCCGCACGAGCCAGTCGCCGCTGACGCGGGCACGCTGTGAAA
>NZ_JBPULG010000010.1:0-665 GCF_051550705.1 Sphingopyxis selenitireducens | reverse complement strand
GCGAGCGTGACGGGTGTCAGCTTTGGCGCGACCGTCGGCGCGGTGGGCGCAGGGGTTGCGGGTGCGCATGGCACGCTGACGCTGAATGCGGACGGCAGCTACAGCTATGCGCTGAACAATATGGATCCGGCGGTACAGGCGCTGACGACGGGTCAGACGCTGACCGAGACGTTCACCTATACGATCACCGACGGCGACAATGATACGTCGACGACGACGCTGACGATCACGATCAACGGCGCGAACGACACGCCGACGCTGACGGTTCCGGCGGTGGGTACGCCCGGCACGTCGGTCGACGAAGCGGGTCTTCCGGTTCGCGCGGGTGAGTCCGCCGGCTCGAACGAGCCGTCGAACAGCGAGACGACGACGGGGTCGTTCAGCTTCACCAATGGCGACGGGGCCTCGACGGTCACGATCGGCGGACAGCCTGCGGTTGTGGGCGGCACCTATGCAGGCGACTATGGCACGCTGACGGTGACCTCGATCGTCGGCAATGTGGTGAACTACAGCTATACGCTGACCGACAATGTCAACCACGCGACCGACCTGACGCCTTACGAGAGCTTTGTGATCGTGGTGGCGGACAGCGACGGCAACGCCGCCGATGATGCGACCGCGACGCTGCGGATCGACATCGTCGACGATGTTCCGGTGGCGAAGCC